>NZ_JALJVY010000002.1 GCF_024168485.1 Sphingobium sp. OAS761 | reverse complement strand
ACCCATGGCAATGCCCTCCAACCGGCACCCATAGATTCAGACATTCATCGCTTTGGGAATCCCCAACGTGAGTCAGGATCATTGGAGGTTGGTATTAGGTCAGAGTGCGAAGCATAGGCCCATGAGCAAGCTGACCCTCCGCTATCAATACGATGCCAGTTTCTTCGACCCTAAGCGGCTGACAGACGATTTCGGTCGCCTGTCCATCGACGTTGAAAACGATCGCTTTTCAGGCAAAGGAGGATTCTGGGTTCAATGGCAGGACGTGAAGGAGTTTGGCGAGGCTTTGAGCGCCTTTCCTATCACGATAGATCATCCGATCGCAGTGCAGTGGGGTTATGAGATGCAGGAAGGGGACGACTTAATCCTGCGCCTTGAAATTGCCCCTGCGAACAATCGTGGCGACCTTGCGGTTCGCTATGAGATTGCTGATGACCATGAGCCGACCTGCCGCATACGAGGGTGGTTCAATACCAACTACCCCGACCTTGACTTATTCCGTGTCAGCATCGCGCGCTTAATCAATCGGGAGGCCGAAGAAGCAGTTTTGATTGGGCGGTAATGCCAGCTTCGCAGAATTTTTCTCTGATAGCTGCCAGTCCGCTTGCCACCCACCCCGGCGATTCCTTGAATGGGTCGGTGTCAGGTCTTTTGCGTGCCGAGGAACCCGGCGACGCTCCTTTCCCCACGGGGTTGGGCTACGCCGACCGCGCCGCCGGGCAGCGGTGCCAGATTGACAGCGCCGGTCGCCGGTCCTAGCGCGGCGCGACCATGGCCAGCGTCCCGATCCCCGATGACAGCCGTTTCGGCCTGCGCCGGCAGACATGCCTGCCCGGCCCGCTGCCCCTGTCCAGCGGCGCGCGCCTGGGGCCGGTCGACATCGCCTATGAAACCTACGGGGCGATGAACGCGGACAAGTCCAACGTCATCCTGATCTGCCACGCGCTGACCGGCGACCAATATGTGGCGTCAGACCACCCCGTCACCGGCAAGCCGGGATGGTGGTGGCGCATGGTGGGGGAGGGCAGGCCGGTCGACCCGGCGCGGCATTTCATCGTCTGTTCCAACGTCATCGGCAGTTGCATGGGATCGTCCGGCCCGGCGAGCGTCGACCCCGCGACCGGCGACCCGTATGCGATGCGCTTTCCGGTGCTGACGATCGCCGACATGGTGCGCGCGCAGGCGGCCCTGCTCGACCATCTGGGGGTAGAGCGGCTGGCGGCGGTGATCGGCGGGTCGATGGGCGGGATGCAGGCGCTGACCTGGCCCACCCTTTTTCCCGACCGGGTGGAACGCTGCGTCGTGATCGCATCGACCGCGCGCCACAGCGCGCAGAATATCGCGTTCCACGAAGTCGGCCGGCAGGCGATCATGGCCGACCCGAACTGGCGCGGCGGCGATTATTATGCCGATGGGCAGGTGCCGAGCGCGGGGCTGGCCGTGGCGCGGATGGCGGCGCACATCACCTATCTGTCCGAGGCGGGGCTGACCGAGAAATTCGGGCGGCGGCTTCAGGGGCGCGACGCCAAGACGTTCGGATTCGACGCGGATTTCCAGGTGGAAAGCTATTTGCGGCATCAGGGGCTGAGCTTCGTCGACCGGTTCGACGCGAACAGCTACCTCTACATCACCCGGGCGATGGATTATTATGACATCGCCGAGGACCATGGCGGGTCGCTGGCGCGGGCCTTTGCCGCGACGCGCGCCCGTTTCTGCCTGGTCAGCTTCGACACCGACTGGCTGTATCCGACCGCGGAATCGCGCGTGATCGTCCATGCGCTGAACGCCGGCGGGGCGCAGGCGAGCTTCGTGGAGCTGTCCAGCCCCTTCGGCCACGACGCCTTCCTGCTGGAAAGCCCGGAACTCAATCGCGTGGTGGACGGGTTCCTGCGCGGCGGGCGGGCATGAGCGGGGCGCTGCGCCCCGACCTGGCGCTGATCGCGCGCACGGTGCGACAGGGCGCGCGGGTGCTGGACGTGGGATGCGGCGACGGCGCGCTGATGGCGGCGTTGCGCGACGACAGCGGCGTGGACGCCCGGGGGCTGGAGATTGACGGGTCCAACGTCGCCGCCGCCGTGGGACGCGGCCTGTCGGTTGTGCAGGGCGATGCCGACACCGACCTGGCCTATTATCCCGACGTCAGTTTCGACTATGCGATATTGAGCCAGACGCTCCAGACGACGCGGCGGCCCGACCGGGTGGTGGAGGAATTGCTGCGCATCGGGCGGCAGGCCTTCGTGTCCTTTCCCAATTTCGCCCATTGGCGCGGGCGGCTGTCGCTGATGTGGGGCGGGCGGATGCCGGTGACGCGGCTGTTGCCCGACACCTGGTACGACACGCTGAACATCCATCATGTGACGGTGGACGATTTCCGCGCGCTGGTGCGCGAGCGCGGCTGGCATATCGACGGGCAATGGTTCCTGAAGGGCGACCGGGAAACCACCCATGCGAACGCCAACCTGTTTGCCGAACATGCGGTGTTCCTGCTGCGCAAATGACCGCAGGACGGGGGGCGCGGCCTGCCCCTCAATAATCCTTCGAATAGCGCAGGTTGGCCGACGATCCGGCGTTGGTGCCGGTCTTTGACAGCAGGCTGAGCGTTTTCGACAGGGCGATTTCCAACTGGGTGGCGGTAAAGCCCTTGGAGTCGGTGATGACCTCCACATAGATATTGTTGGAGATATGCTGGCCGACCGCCAGCGACGTGCCGCGCCCGGTCGCTTCGTCGCCGCCGACGATGCCGATCCGGTCGATGCCCGACGCGTTCTGGAGCTTGCCCATGGGGTTGAGCCCGCCGCTGCCGCCGCGCAGGCCGTTCAGCGCGGCGGCGAGCTGGACCGCCTGGAGCGCGGACAGGTTGGCGACATTGTCGCCGAACAGGATGCGCGAAAGGATTTCGTCCTGCGGCAGGGTGGGCGTGGAGATGAAGGCGATGTCGGGGCGCTGGGCGCTGCCGGTCACCTGGATACCCGCAGTCACGGTGTCGATGCGGGTTTCCGCCTTGATCGCCAGGGTCGGGTTGGTCATCGGCCCGTTGAAGCTGATCAGCCCCTGTTCGAGGTCGAACTGATGGCCCGAGAAGCTGTAGCGGCCGCGCAGCACCTGAACCTGGCCGACGACGCGCGGGTCGGTGGCCGTTCCGGTGATCCGCATGTCCGTCTTCCATTCGGAATCGAGGCCCATGCCGGTCACGTAGATTTCATTGTCGGCGCGCACGCGAAGGTCGAGCTTCCACGGTTTGGGCGCGGCGGCGGCCTTGCGGTCCGCGATCCGCTGGTCGAGCAGGTCGGTGCCCTCGCCCTTGCGCCGCACGCCGGTAAGCTGGCGGATTTCCGTGCCGCCCTGCCAGGCAACGCGGTAGCGGGTTTCGGGCAGGCGCAGGTCGCCCTTGATCAGTCCGCCGTCGGCCGCGCTGTTGGTGATGGCGAGCGTGCCGCTGACGACGCTGGTGATCGCTTCGCTGCGGGCCAGGCGGGCACGGTCGAGCTTGATCGCGATGTTCATCGGGAAGCCGCTGTCCGCCGCCAGCCCGACATCGCCCGAAGCCTGCACCGTGCCGTCGCCCGCCCGGCCGGAAAAATAGCGGATTTCGAGGCGGTCGTTGGTGAAGCGGCCGTCGAGCCGCATCTGCGTCACGCGGGTGCCGAAGCTTTCATTCTCGTAGGTGAGGCTGTTGGCGCGCACCACGCCGGTGAGGCGCGGATCGCCCAGCCGGCCGCTGAAATCCGCCGCGACGGCAAGGCCGCCGGTCAGTTGCTGGTCGGCGAGACCCGCGAAGGAGAAGAGCACGTCGGCGGGACCGGCATAGCGGATGCCGCCGCCCAGCGGCGCGTTCTGCAACCGTTCGGTCCAGTCCGCCCCCGACCCCGGCGGCGCCAGAGTCGCGGTGAAGCGGCCAAGCGTCGTGCCGCCACGGCGGATGAGCCCGCGCATGTCGCCGCCCGCCGACGACAGCGTCCCTTCCACGTTCATCGACACCGGGTCGGACACGGCGGTGAGGCTGGACCGGCGGAAATCGTTGATGGCGAGGCGCGTCGTGGCGGTCGGGAAGGCGTTGCCGGTCTGGCTGTAGTCGAGCGTGCCGGTCGCGCGGCCGCTGATGCCAAGGCCGGGCGCGGCGATGTTGGCGATGGCGAGATCGAAATCCTTGAAGCGGGCCTGCATGGCGGTGGTGCCGCCGAAGCGGCCGGCCAGGTCGACCTTGCCCTGCGGCAGGACCAGCGTCGCAGGTTCGAGGCGGTAGCCGCCGGCTTCGGTGCGGATGATCGCGGGCCGGGCGAGGCGGAAGTCGATATTGGCCGCCTTGCCTTGCAGGGCCACGGCGTAAAGATCGGGCCGCAACGCGGCGTTCAACGCGATGGAGAAGGGTATCCCGCTCGAGCCGTCGGCGACCAGTTGCGCCCGCCCGCGCCCGCCCTGATAATTGAGCCTGGCGCGTGCCTTGCGCACGACATAGTCGCCATAGGCGGCATTGCCGATCTGCGCATCCGCGCGGATCTGCGGCTGATCGGTCAGCACCATGGACGCGGTCACGATCGCCCGGCCGATGACGACGTCGGTATCGCCGGGCAGCTTCGCATTGCTGGCCGTGGCGTTGACGTCGACACCCTGCGCCTTGCCCACGGCTGCCAGGCGCACGTCGCCGGTTATGCCGGACCCGTTCATCGCAAGCTGCCCGGTGAAGGGACCGGCCGCGCTCTGCTGGATACGGCCCTGCATGTCGACGCCGGCGAAGCGGGCCTTCGTCACGTCGATGGTCAACGGCCCCTGTGCGGAGTGGATCAGCACATTGGCGAAGAAGGGACCATAGGGCGATCCGCCGGTCGCTTCGAGGCGATAGCCGCCCGTTTCGCCGTTCAGCCGGGCGACGACGTCGGTCAGCTGCACGCCGACATTGGGACGGGCGGCGCGCAGCACCGCCTGCGGCCGCTCCGCCGTCCCGCGCACGGTCAGCGCCAGCGGGCCATATTGTTTCGAGAAGGCGCTCGCGTCGAAGGCGATCTGCCCGTCCGTGTCATAGCTGCCCGACCCTGACCGGATGGTGAAATTCGGCGCCGCTCCCTTCAGTCCGGCGAGGGTGAACTTGCCTTCGGGCGTCATGCCGATCTGCCCGGACATGACCGCATTGCCGCCCAGGAAGTCGCGCACGGACGCATTGTCCCAGCGCGCGGTGCGCACGCCGAAGCGCCCGGACAGGCCGAAGCCGCCCCTGGGCCCGGGCACCAGTTCGACATCGGTGTTCAGATTGACGATGCCGACCCCGTCGATCCGGTAGTCGTTGACCCGTCCTTTCAGCGCGCCGCGATAGACGGCATTGTCGAGGTCCGCGAGGACGATCGCAGTGGCATCCACCTTGTCGCTGTCGATCTTGAGATTGTCGCTGATCAGCTTGCCGGCGGCATAGGCGAAATCGCCCTTCACCCGCAGATTCCGGAGCAGGCCGCCCGCCGCCGCGTTGAGGCCGGTCACGCGGGTCGCGGTCGCGTTCACCGGAATGCGGATGCGGTCGGCGTCGATCACAGCGCGCCCGCCGGCCTTCAGATTTTCGATGCCGCTCGCGTCGAAGGCGAGATATTTGGCGCTGAGGTCATAGTCGATGAACGGCGTTGCCATCGGCCCGTCCAGTATGACCGACGCGCGCACGTCCCGGCCCTTCACCTTGTCCATGATCGCGCCCGGCGTCAGCAGCGCGGCATTGATCCGCAACGCGCTGAACCGGCTCTTGCCCAGGTCGACAAGGCCCTGCGCATCGGCCGACATCGCGGGCGAGCGCAGCGTGCCCTTGAGGTTCACGCGCCGTTCGTTCAGGCCCGCGAACAGGTCCACGTCCAGTTGCGGAGCGGTCAACCGGTCGACCGTGCCGGCGAAAACCAGCCCCGGGCGCAGCGGTCCCCGCGCGGTGAAATTGCCGTCGCGGGCGGCCAGCGCGATATCGGCCAGCTCGCCCTTCGGCGAGGTGGCGACGATCCGTCCGTTCCAGGCCTGCCAGCTGCCCTTGCCGTCCAGCGTCGCGGTCACGCCGTCGGTCAGGCCCGACATCGCGGCGATGACGCCGCCGCGCGGCGCGGTCAGCGTGCCGTTCATGGCAAGGCGGTTCTGCGACGGCACCGCGTCCAGTTTCGCCTGCAATCGGTCGCCGCTGTCGACGATGGCGCTCGCTTCCAGCTGGGCGCGGCCGTCGGCGATATGCGTCACGCCGTCGATGGCGATTTCCCGCTTCTGCCCGATGACCGGCTTTGCGAGCAGAAACTTGCCGATCTTCAGCCGGTCGACGTCGATGTCGAGGTCGGGCAGGATCGGGGCGTTGGGGTCGCTTTCCGTCACATTGAACTGCGGGCTGCGCGCGAGCACCACCAACGGGGTTTCGAGCAGGCTGACCGACAGATGGTTGTTGGCGTAACGAAACGGTTTCCAGATGACATGGACGCGCGGGCTGACCGCGAACACGCCCTTGGGATCGCGCAGGATCAGGTCGTGGATCACCATGTCGCTGTAGATCGAACCTTCGATCCGCCCGACCTCAATCTGCATGCCCGATTGCATCTGGAGCGCGGCGATCTGGCGGATCAGGAAGGATTTGCCCTGCTGGGTATTGAGGCCGAGCAGCAGGCCGGCGACCAGCACCAGCAGGAAAACGACCAGGCCCGCGAATCCGAAGGCGATTTTTTGCCAGAGCGGGCGTCGTTCGCGGATCACCACCGTTTCGCCCGGTGCTTCGCCGGTCGCATCGGTGGCGGGGGGCGGGGTGTCGTCCTGCGCCATCAGAAGGCCTGCCCTATGCCGATATAGACGGCGAATTTGGATTCGCCCGGTTGCCGGTTGATCGGCATGGCGATGTCGGCCCGGAACGGCCCGAAATCGGTGTAGAACCGGCCGCCGACGCCGACGCCGTACCGCATGTCGGAAAATTTGGGGATCGCGCTGTCATAGACCTGGCCCGCGTCGACAAAGGCCACGACGCCGTAATTGCCGAAGCGATAGCGTCCTTCGACCGCGAATTCGTTGACCGACCGGCCGCCGATGGGATCGTTGTTCACATCCTTCGGCCCCAGTTCCTGATAGCCGAAGCCGCGCACCGATCCGCCGCCGCCGGCATAGATGCGGCGCGACGGCGCCACGTCGTCGCGGCTGACGCCGCTGATGGTGCCCAGCCGCGTGCGCGCGGCGATGACCAGGCTGTCGGACACGGGATAATAGCCCGAAAGGTCGAAAGTGGCGCGCAGATAAGGCGAGAATTTGCCCTGGAGCGATCCTTCCGGTTCGGCCCGCAGATTGGCGCGGAACCCCTTTGTCGGGTTCAGCAGGTCGTTGGACAGATCATAGCCGATCTGCACCGGCAGGCCGGCGATGAAATAGGTGCGCCGGTCCTTTTCGCCGGTGGCGGGATCGATCACCACCTGTTCGTTCGTGCCCAGTATTTCGGCGCCGTAGCTGTAGGTCCACCGTTTCTGGAATATCGGCGTCGACTGGCGCGACCAGCCGATGTTGATGCCGGCGGTGAAGGCTTCATAGGCGTCATAGTCCTGATGGTTGAGCATCAGGCCTGTCTGGAACGTCCTGTCGCGCTTGCCCGCGTTTGACCGGCGGAAGGTCGCCGAGGCACCCTGTTCCTGCGTGCCCGCGATCAGGCCCAGGATCAGCGCGCCTTCGGGCGGGAAAAGGTTGCGGTGGGTCCATGTGCCTTCGGCGCGGAAGCCCTGACCCGTGCCATATCCCGCTTCTGCGGCCAGCGTGCGCGGCGGCCCCGCCTGCTGGTCGACATGCAGGTCGACATATTCGGTGCCGTCCGGTCCGGCTTCGCCGGTGCGCACCGGGTCGACCGCGACACTGGAAAACAGCCCGGTCGCGACCAGTGCCTTGCGCAGGTCGTCGACCTTGCGGCTGTCGTATATCTGGCCCGGCTTGTACCGCTTCATCACCTCCATATGGTCGGCGCCGAAGGCCTGCTTCTCGCCGCTGGTGGTGATGGCGCGGAACGTACCGCGCGGGCCGGTCTCGACCGGCAGCGTATAGTCGCCCGTGACGGTCGCGGGGTCGAGCAGGATGTCGCGCTGCCCGACCTGGGCGAAGGGATAGCCGTTTTCCGGCAGCTTGACCCCGATGTTCGCTTCCGCCCCTTCCACGTCGGTCGCGACGATATAGTCGCCGGTCTTGAGCGGCAGGCTGTCGCGGACCAGCCCGGTCGGCCCGGTCGGCCCGGAATTGATCACGATCGCGCCCAGCTTGTAGCGCTTGCCCGGCGTGACGGAGACGATGGCGTTCAGCGTGCCGTCGCCCGCCTGGTCCAGGCTGGCGAGCGCGGTCGCGTCATAATAGCCCTGCGAATAGAAAAGGCGCACGGCCAGCTTCTCATCCTCCTGCGCGCGGGCCTGCACCATGGCGGCGGTGTCCGCCCGGCCCTTGCCGTCGATCAGCGCGGATTCGGCGCGGAACTCGTCCTCCAGCCCGGTCTTGCCGAACCCTTCGATGCTGGTGGCATACCTGATTTCGGGCAGCTTCTCGTCAGGGTCGTCGTCCGATGCCGCATTGGCCGGCACGGTCACGCTGTCGAGCGGCGGCAGCGGCAGGGCCAGTTCCTGTTCCTCGGCCGGATCGACGGCGGGGGGAAGATCGACCGGCCCGGTCGATTGCTGCGGCATCTGCTGGTCGATCCAGTCGTCGATCGAGGGTAGCGGGGCATTCGGGTCCGTCCCCTCCACCTTCGGCAGGCGGGCTTCGAACTGGTCGTCGGGCAGGATCGGCTCCTCGGCTGCCGAAGGTTCGGCCGTCGCCGGCGGCGTCTGGGCGGCCAGGGGCAGCGGCGAGACGGAAAGCAGCAGGGCGGTCACTATGCGCCGGACATAATATCCCTGCCGTCCCGTCATTATAGTGCGCAGCCCCTTTCGCGCCGCGCCCTGTTCTTTGCCCGGCAAAGAACCCATACGCTCAACGGGTTGCGAGGGTTCCGCAGATGGCATGTTTTCCTGTGCTTTCCACCGGGCGGACCGACGTCTAGAAGCGGATCATGACATTTGCGCTCAATATCTCGCGATCCCTGTCGGGCCAGCCATGGCGGTGGCGCGGTGCCGGCGCGAACGATCCGGCCGGCCGTCCCGACGACCTGGTCGCGCAACTGCTGCTGGCGCGCGGCTGCCCGCGCGATGCGGTGGACGCGCATCGCAACCCGACGATCCGGGACTTCATGCCCGATCCCAGCCTGTTCCGCGACATGGACGCAGCCGCCGAACGGATCGCCGACGCGGTGCAGCGCGGCGAGGACGTGCGCATCTTCGGCGATTATGACGTCGACGGTGCGACCAGCGCGGCGCTGCTGATCCGGCTGCTGCGCGACCTGGGGCTGGATGCGCGGCCCTACATTCCCGACCGGCTGATGGAGGGCTATGGCCCGTCCGGCGAGGCGCTGGTGCGGCTGGCGCGGGAGGGCGCCAGCCTGATCGTGACCGTCGATTGCGGCGCGCAGGCGTTCGAGGCCCTGGCCATGGCCAGGGCGACGGGCGTCGACGTGGTGGTGGTGGACCATCATAAATGCGCGACGGAACTGCCCGATGCCTTTGCCCTGGTCAATCCCAACCGGCTGGACGAAAATGAAGAGGCCGCGGCGCACGGGCATCTGGCGGCGGTGGGTGTCGCCTTCCTGCTCGGCGCGGCGCTGGTGCGGGTGCTGCGCGGGCGCGGCTGGTTCGCGGGTCGTGCCGAACCGGCGCTGATGGCGCTGCTCGACATCGTCGCCCTGGGCACCGTGGCCGACGTGGCGCAGCTCAAGGGGCTCAATCGCGCGTTCGTGGCGCAGGGGCTGAAGGTCATGGCCAAGCGCGGCAATATCGGCCTGTCGGCGCTGATCGACGCCAGCCGGCTGACCCGTGCGCCGCTGTGCCACGACCTCGGCTTCGCGCTCGGCCCGCGCATCAATGCCGGTGGCCGGGTGGGTCAGGCGGATCTGGGCGTGCGGTTGCTGACCACGGACGATCCGGCCGAAGCGGCGCGCATCGCCGCGCAGCTCGACCAGTATAACGAGGAACGGCGCGCGATCGAAGCGACGGTGCAGGAACAGGCCGAAGCCCTGCTGGCCGCGCAGGGCAACCGCGCCGTGGCGGTGATCGCGGGGGCAGGCTGGCACCCCGGCGTGATCGGCATCGTCGCCGGGCGGATCAAGGAAAAGGCGGGCCGTCCCGCCATCGTCATCGCGCTGGACGAAGCGGGACAGGGCAAGGGGTCGGGCCGCTCCATTTCCGGCGTCGACCTGGGCGCGGCGGTGCTGGCGGCCAAGGACAGCGGGTTGCTGGTGGCGGGGGGCGGCCATGCGATGGCGGCGGGGCTGACGGTCGAAACCGACAAGGTCGATGCGCTCGCCGATTTCCTGGACGACCGGTTGTCGGCCGCGGTGGCCCGGGCGCGCGACGACCGCGCCCTGTTGATCGATGCGGTCCTGGCACCCGCCGGCGTCAATCCCGACTTCGTGGCGGCGATCGAGCAGGGTGGCCCCTATGGCGCGGGCTGGCCGGCGCCGCTGGTCGCCGCCGGTCCGATGCGGGTGGTCAAGGCCGATATCGTGGGCAATGGCCATCTGCGCGCGATCATGAGCGGCGAGGACGGCCGTTCGATCAAGACGATCGCCTTCCGCAAGGCGGAAAGCGCCATGGGACAGGCCATATTGGGGGCGCCGCGCGACCGGCGCCTGTGGGTCGCGGGCAAGGCGAAGATCGACGATTGGGGCAGCCGCCCCGCGGTCGAACTGCATCTGGAGGACGCGGCCTGGGCGGATTGAGACGACGCGCAATTTCCTTGCGCATTAGGGGTTGACCGCCACGGCGTCTGCTCCTAATGCCCGCCTCGCTTCATCGCGTCGCCCATTGGACGGCGCGTCGAGTGGCCCCTTCGTCTAGCGGTCAGGACGCGGCCCTTTCACGGCTGAAACACGGGTTCGATTCCCGTAGGGGTCACCAGCACTATCAAGGACTTACATGTACCTTGACCAGAACCATCAAATATCCGTCAAATATATCAATGCGGTCGCTGGCGGTTTGCCGCGGACAATTCGAGCGTTGGCTCCTAACATGCTCACCAACTTCATTGCTTGCTTTCCCCGATGCAATATGGTCGCCGTGTCCAATCGCGCCGTACCGTGCGCGAATGGGAGACTAATTAAAAATGTCATCGGAAGCAGACTGGATTAACGCATACGATGCCCTCAAACTTCTACGCCCGCATCATGGTGGATCGGTACTTACCAAGGCGATGTTGGCAGAAGCGCTGAAAGATGGTGAACTCACAGCCCATGCTGATCGGATTTGGGAGAGCGATATCGGGCCGCTGAACTTGGCCTGGAAACAACGCGCGGATGCTGATGCCGAGTAGCCCCTAGATTTCTGGACGCCTTTGGTCCTAATTTTGAGGACAGGAGGCGACGATGGGGAAGCCCAACGTCAGTGATGAGTTCAAGCGTGATGCGGTGGCCCAGATCACCGAGCGCGGATATCCGGTAGCCGAGGTCTCGCAGCGGCTCGGCGTCAGTCAGCACTCGCTGTATGCTTGGAAGCGGCAGTTGGGCAGGCAAGTGTTGGGCGATGCCAGCAAGGATGCTGAGATCGGCCAGTTGAAGCGTGAGCTGGCCCGGGTGACCGAGGAGCGCGACATCCTAAAAAAAGCCACCGCGTATTTCGCCAGGGATGCAAAGTGAGATACGCGTTTGTTGCCGAGCATCGGAACCAGTTCAGGGTTCGGTTGATGTGTCGGTGCCTGCGCATCCAGCCCAGCGGCTTCTATGCCTGGCAGAAGAGCCCGCTTAGTCAGCGGGCTCGAGAAGATGCACGGCAGACCGATCTGATCCGCAAAGCTTGGAACGACAGCGGCAAGGTCTATGGCTACCGCAAGCTGCATGATGACCTGCTGGATCAGGGCGAGACTTGCTGCCCGAACCGCGTTGCCCGGCTGACCAGACTGGCGGGCATCAGGGCACAGATCGGCTACAAGCGCAGGCCCGGCAGCTACGGTGGCAAGCCGTCCCTGGTGGTCGACAACACGCTGGATCGCCAGTTCGACGTGGCTGCGCCAGACCGGGCCTGGGTGACCGACATCACTTACATTCGTACCCTGGAAGGCTTTGCCTATCTGGCTGTCGTGATCGACCTGTATTCCCGCCGCGTGGTGGGTTGGTCGATGCAGAGCCGACAGACCAGCGATGTGGTGCTGCAGGCGTTGCACATGGCGGTATGGCGGCGCAAACCAAAGCACCGGGTGCTGATCCACTCGGACCAGGGCTCGCAGCTCACCAGCATGGACTGGGCTGCGTTCATCCGCGCTCACAATCTTGAGCACTCAATGAGCCGGCGCGGCAATTGCCATGACAACGCGGTTGCCGGGAGCTTCTTCTCCTCGCTCAAGCGCGAGCGCATCCGGCGTCGAACATACAAAACCCGCGAGGAAGCCCGTCAGGACGTGTTCGATTACGTCGAGATGTTCTACAACCCGGTGCGCAAGCAGGTCAGGAACGGCATGCTGTCGCCCGTCGAGTTCGAACGGCAGCAGATTTTTGAAAGTGGAAGGCGTCTAGAAAACTAGGGGCTACTCATCGCCATTAAAAAACTGGAAACGATATCAGCACCTGCAAGATGAGCAAAACGACCTACTGTATTCATGTATGACGTAGTGTCAACGTACCGCTCAATCGCATAGCCATCGAGTTGAGAAGATCGAAGTCTCTGATCTGGCGACAGTGGCATCTGCTCATCGCCATACAAGTAATTATTTATTATGTATTGATATGTTATCTGATTCATTGATAAAATCTTCCTTCAAATAATGCGTTTCCGAAATCTGGCTCAATCTTTTCAGGCATCTATTGAAGATTATTCTAGATGTTCGGACCTTTCTGCCATCTTGGCCGTCAAAAACAATCCGAGTTTGCAGAATGTATGAAGCTTGATAATATGGACGTGTGAATATCCGTGAGTAAACGCTCGATTTGAGAGGATGAACAGAGCAGCAGCCATTTACAATATGATTTTCCACATTACCATCATTTGGGGGGACCTCCGCGATTGGTAGCCATATCTCTCGGCTTTCTTGGGCCATATCTCTAACGCTCGGAAGTGCTTGTTCACTTGCTCTGCAAGTAGGATCCTTGGAAAGTCCACAACCTCCAAGCAAAAATACCACTAATATAACACTTGCTGCGAAAATATTAATTTTAACTTTTGGGTAATTTTGACAGTGCAAGGTGAATTTTGCCATGTGCATTTGCCTTTTCTTGTCAAGATAATCAGCACTATTTTATCTATCTTTCATGCACTGATTCGAGAACTGTTTCATTTATGGGACTAATAAGATAATTTAGAATGGATCGTCGGCCCGTTCGTATATCTGCCGTAGCCGCCAAGCCGGCATCCAATTTGAAATGGCCAATAACGCTCTTGGTATTAGGCGGCGTGGACAAATTCTCCTTCCATTTTTCAGCGCGTGATCGTTGCAAGGCGCACTCAGGTGCGTAAGATCGAAGGATGAGCAATTGGAACGACAGCGGCTGCGAAGCTTGTCGGCGCGGGATTTTGTCGGGTCGCAGCGACCTGCCTGAACATGTCACGACAAGTCTGAAGGCTCACGCGCATTTGCGACGATGCCAGACATGCGGGGCATGGTGGGAAGAGAATGAGCGTGAAGCGCATGTCATTTCGGACAGCGAGGCAAGAACGACTTTTTCGGCGCATTTCGAAAACGGTCTGTAATTGCCAAGCCATACGAGATCCGTTGACGTAGCATCGGGGGCTTGATTCAAGGCTGCTTTTTGGAGGCAGGTTTAAGGAGGGGCGATCTCACCGAAGCAGAATGGCGCGTTCTGAAGGGCTTGCTGCCAATTGAGCCTGCGAACCGTGGCCGAGGCAGGCGCCCCGAGCAGAACCGCTCGATCATCAACGGCATCCTCTGGCGGCTCCGCTGTGGAGCGCCGTGGCGCGACGTGCCGCCCAAATATGGCAGTTGGAATACCATCTATCGCCGGTTTCGGCGATGGAGCGAAGCCGGTGTTTGGGAGGCCGTGGCGGTAACGCTGGCCGAGATCATGGCGGACACCGGCCACTACAGCATCGACAGCACCACGGTCCGCGCCCACGTCTCGGCAGCGGGCGGAAAAGGGGGGCTCATCGACGCGCTCTTGGCCGCTCGCGGGGCGGGTTTACCAGTAAACTTCACTGCCTGGCTGACGCCCTTGGACGACCGCTCGCCTTCCACCTAACGGTTGGCGAAGCGGCAGACTGCAAGGCCCATGACGACCTGATCGACCTGCCCGAACGCGCACCGGAGGCGCTGCTTGCCGACAATGGCTATGACGCCGACGCAATCCGTGCCGACCTTGTTGAACGGAAGATCGAGGCCGTCATTCCCGGCAGATCAAACCGCCGCGTGAAGATCGAGCATGACCGAGCGCTCTACAAGCAGCGGAACCGCATCGAGCGCATGTTCGGCCATCTCAAAATCAACCGCGCCATCGCCACACGCTACGACCAACTGGCCGACAGCTTCCTCGGCATGGTCCATCTGGCCACGGCCAGATACTGGCTCAAATTTGTCCACGCGGCCTAGCGCGCTGCAACCATGGCGTCCCAACGGCTCCATTCGATGCTGCGCCCGGGATAAGCGACATTGACGAACGGCCAATCCCTTCGGACCCATTGGGTCACCCATTGATAAAGCGCCGCATCGAAGCCCGCGTCATATTCGGGCCTGGTCACCCAAAGCCTGACCACCGCATCATAGCCCTCCACGTCACTGGGGGAAATGTACATACAGCCGCGTTCCCGGCTGCCGTCGGGCGTAAGCACGGCATAGGCGAAGGAGGTGCGGTTCCTGAATCTGGCCTGTTCGGCCTCCATGTCGCGCATGGCGTCGGCGTCGGAGATGCCTTCATGCGGCCAGTCGGTGCTGCGCGTGAAGGTTTCCTGCAAATGTCTGATCGACGACATGTAAGCGGCGTAGTCTATTTTCGCCAGGTCGGGGCCGAGCGGCACAATCTTGAAATCCGCCGCTTCGACGTGCGTGGGAACTTTGAAGTCTTCCGGCACAAGGTAAGCTGCCGGTGCGGGCGCCCGGATTGCCATCGGGGCCTGTCCAGAGGACTGGGCCAACTCTTCAGATACCGCAGGCACCTGAGCGGATGCGGAACCCATCACCGTGAGCAGCAGTGTCGCCCCCAGGCGCGCGCCTTTGCATGTCAGACCCGTCATGTCAGCGGCGGCAGCTGGTTAAGATGCTTGTCGAGGGTGATCGGATAGTCGCGCACGCGGACGCCGGTGGCATTGTAGATGGCGTTGGCGATGGCCGCGGCGACACCGCACAGCCCGAGTTCCCCTACGCCCTTCGCCTTCATCGGGTTGGCCTTGTCGTCCGCCTCCTCCAGGAAGACCACGTCTTGATGCGGGATGTCGGCATGAACGGGCACTTCATAGGAAGCCAGATCGTGGTTCACGAAAAAGCCGAAACGACGGTCGACGGCCAGTTCCTCCATCAAGGCGCCGCCAACCCCCATGGTCATCGCGCCGATCACCTGACTGCGCGCCGACTTCGGGTTGATGATCCTGCCGGCTGCACAGACCGCGAGCATCCGGCGGATGCGCGTGGCGCCGGTATAGGCATCGACGCCAACCTCGACGAAATGCGCGCCGAAAGTGGAAATCTGCCACTTTTCCGCCAGTTCCCCGAATTCGATGCGGTCTTCGGCCGTCAATCTTCCTGCCGCAGCCGCCTTGCGAAGTTCCGTCGATCGGTTGCCGCTGCGCACATGGCCGTCTTCGAACAGGGCGTCCGATGCGTCGAAGCCCAGACTTTGAAGAACCGCCTCCCGCAATTTCACGCAGGCCGCATAGACGCCTGCCGTGGCATTGGCCGCACCCCATTGGCCACCCGAACCCGCAGCGACGGGAAAGGCTGAACTGCCGAGCTTCACTTTGACCGAAGCGATCGGGACGCCCATCATCTCCGCCACGGTCTGGGCAATGATAGTATAGCTGCCCGTGCCGATATCGGTCATGTCCGTTTCGACCGTCACAAGGCCATCGGGGTCGAGATGGACGCGCGCGCCACTGGTCCGATTGATGTGGTTGCGAAAGGCGGCTGCGACGCCCATGCCGACCAGCCAGCGCCCGTCGCGCACCTTGCCCGGGACGGCATTTCTGCGCGACCAGCCAAATTGTTCGGCGCCTTCCGAAAAGCAGCGGACGAGCTGGCGCTGCGAAAACCGCCGCTCGGGTCTGGCGGGGTCGACCTGGGTGTCATTCTTGATCCGGAAGGCGACGGGATCCATTCCGAGTTTTTCGGCCATTTCGTCCATGGCGACTTCAAGCGCCATCATGCCCGGCGCTTCCCCCGGAGCGCGCATGGCGTTGCCTTCGGGCAGGTCGAGCACCGCCAGCCGCAACGCCGTCAGCCGGTTCGCACCCGCATAGAGAAGTTCGGTCTGTCCGGTCGCTGTTTCCGGGCCGCCGCCGGGCTGATCGCCCGAACCGCTCTCATGCGCGATGGCGGTGATCGTACCATCGGGCGTCGCCCCGATGCGAATGCGCTGGCGCGTTGCCGGGCGGTGTGTGCTGTTGTTCGCGATGAAGGGCCGCGGCAGCGCGACCTTCACCGGGCGTGCCGCCGCCCTGGCGCCCAGCGCGGCGAGGACGGCGTCTGTTCGCAGGAACAATTTGCCGCCGAAGCCGCCGCCGATATAGGGTGACAGGAAGCGGATTTTTTCCTTCGGCATGCCGAGCGTGCGGGCAAGATCGCCCCGACCCCAGTCGATCATCTGGTTCGATGTCCAGATCGTCAGTTCATCGCCCTGCCACGCCGCGATGGACGCGAACGGCTCCATCATCGCATGGGTCTGGTCAGGCGTCGTATATTCGGCATCGATCTTCACCGGCGCGGCGGCGAAGGCGGCCCCGAAATCGCCGACCGTCGCCGGCTGGCCGCCATTGCCGACGATAGGAGCGGCCTTCAACGCCCGGTCCAGATCGAACCGCCCTTGCGCGCGGTCATAGTCGACCCGCGCCATGGCGGCGGCGGCGCGCGCCTGTTCAAATGTCTCCGCAACGACGATGGCGATGGCCTGGTGATAGTGATCGACCTCCGGCCCGCCGAGCAGCTTCACCGTGTTGAACTGTCCTTTGCCCAGCGTGCCGGCATCCTCCGCGGTGACCACCGAGATGACGCCGGGCGCTGCCCTGACAGCGTCCAGGTTCAGCCAGCGGAAACTGCCCTTGGCTATCGCCGCGCCGATCACATAGCCATAGGCGGGGTTCGCCGCTTCGCGATGTTCATAAGCGTAGGGCGCAAGACCCGTGGTCTTGAGCGGACCGTCGATGCGATCCTGCGCGCGGCCGACGACGGACATCCTGTCGATGGGATTGTTGGTGGCGGGAACATTGAACTTCATGCGATCAGGCCTTGGCTTGCGCGATGACGTAGGCCAGCGCCCGTGTCGCGAGCGGCAGCTTGAAGTCATTGTCCTTGGTCGGCGTCGCGCCTTCAAAGGCCTGCCGGGTCACGGCATCCGCCCCTTGGGGCAGCAGCGCCTCGGCGGCTTCGACGCGCCAGGGTTTTGGCGCAACCCCACCAAATGCGACGCGACCGGTGCCATCGGGCTGGATCACGGCGGCGACCGATACGAGCGCGAAGGCATAGGATGCGCGGTCGCGCACCTTTTCATAGAAATGCTGGCCGCCCAGTGGAGGGGGCAGCGTGACGGCGGTGATGAGTTCGCCGGGCGCCAACACCGTATCCTGTTGCGGCTTGTCCTCCCAAAGGCGGTGGAAACCGGCAATGGGGATGGATCGCGTCTGCCCGTGCGCGTCGATCGTTTCCACCATGGCGTCGAGCACGCGCAGGGCCACGGCCATGTCGCCGGGGAACGTCGCGATACAGGACGTGCTTACCCCCACGACGCCGAGCTGGCGGGAATAGCCGCCGATGGCAGCGCATCCCGAACCTGGCCGTCGCTTGTTGCAGGCCATGTTGGTGTCATAGAAATAGGGACAGCGGGTGCGCTGGAGCAGGTTGCCGCCGGTCGTCGCCTTATTGCGCAACTGTCCCGAAGCGCCGGCAAGGATCGCGCGTGACAAAACGGCATAGTCGCGGCGCACATGGTCGTCGGCGGCCAGATCGGTATTGGTGACGAGCGCCCCGATCCGCAGGCCGCCTTGGGGCGTCCTTTCGATCCTGGTGAAGCCCAGGTCCTGCACATCGACGAGATGTGTCGGCGTTTCCACCTCCAGCTTCATGAGGTCCAGCAGGTTTGTGCCCCCGGCGATGTACCGCGCACCCGGGCGTTGCGCCACGGCCCTTGCGGCTGCGACAGGGTCGGTCGCGCGTTCGTAGGTAAAGGCTCTCACGCATTGTCTCCAGCCACGTCCGCCATCGCCTCGGCGATATTGGAATAAGCGCCGCAGCGGCAGATATTGCCGCTCATCCGTTCCCGCATTTCTTGGGCCGTGGCGCGTGGGCTGGCGGTCAGATCGTCCTGAACGTGGCTGGGAATCCCGCGCGCAATCTCGTCCAGAACCGCGACCGCCGAACAGATCTGGCCGGGCGTGCAGTAGCCGCACTGATAGCCGTCATGCCTGATGAACGCCGCCTGCATCGGATGCAGCCTGTCCGGCGTGCCCAGTCCTTCGATCGTGGTGATTTCGTGGCCTTCGTGCATGACGGCGAGGCTGAGGCAGGAATTGATCCGCTTGCCCTGGACGATGACCGTGCAGGCGCCGCACTGGCCATGATCGCAGCCCTTCTTGGTCCCGGTCAGATGAAGATGTTCGCGCAGGGCGTCGAGCAAGGTGGTGCGCGGGTCCAGCGCCAACCGCCGCTCGCGTCCGTTGACGGAGAAGGTGACCGACGCCGTGGGAACAGGCTGGGCGGCCGGAGGTGCGGATGCTTCCGTGAAGGCGGGCGCCCCTACCGCCACAGCCGTGACCGTCGTTCCGGCGAGAACGCCGCGGCGCGATAGCTTCAGCCTGGGCCAGTCGACCATGAGTGTCAGTCCTTTCGGGCGTCTCGTCAGTTCGGTCGCGGGGCAACCGGGTAGATGATGAAATGGTCGTGAACCTGCGGCCGATCGGGGGTGTCCAGCGGCGCCCGAAGGCCCTTGTGCAGTTCGTCGATGCTGCGCTTCGGCAGTTCCAGCGGATGTTCGTCCGGGTGCGCCGGTGCCTCGTGCGGGTAATCCTGGCCATGAGTGCGCGTCATTTCGATATGGGCGCCGAGCACCGCGCGGATCGGGTGGCTTGCCGCAAAAGCAGCCACGCGATCCACGCTGGCGCGGTTTTCCGCCAGGAAGTTGACAGGGACGTAAAGCCGGCCGGGATACAGCGTGTCGCCCGACAGCAGGATATTCAGTCGGGGGTCATAGATCATGATGGCGGCGGCCTGATGCCCGGGTGTCGGTATGACGGTGAGGGATCGCCCGCCAAGGTCAAAGCGAGCCAGCTCCTCCGGCCACTTTGCTATGCCGAAGAACCGAGCCACATCCTGCGCCTCCAGGCCGATGACGGTGGTATCGGGCCGATCCCGAAATGCTGCGTCGCCAGCGACATGATCGCCATGGCTGTGACTGTGCGCCACCACGAGCGGAATTCGCGTGCGCCCTTTCGCTGAGAGCCATTGCGCGACCAGGCGGTCGATTACCGGCCTGATTTGACCGCCCTGCGCGCCCGTGTCGACCAGCAACGCCTTGTCCCGCCCGAAAAGAAGATAGAGGAAGGGGGCTTCGAAGTTGGTCTTGATCGACTGCCGTATGACGAAGGTGTCGCCGTCGAGCGCCTGAACCTGGACTTCAGGCTCCTGCGCCAGCGTGCCGTCGATCCAGCGCTCGGGGAAAAGTCCGGGAGGCTTTGCCGTTGCAGCCGTGACCGTTGGCGTACCACAAAGCAGCGTGGCTGCCACGACCGCTCTGGCAATCTCCACCAACATGAATTTTCGTCTCCATCGATGCGTTGCGCTTCCGTCATCCTTGAAATCAAGTGCGGAATGAGGAGGGCTGTTTCGACAGAAGGGGCGCAATCCTTCGAAGAATGCGCCCCGCCCTTTCGTCAGCTTCAGTATTTGATCCGCGCTTCGATGCCGAATGTGCGCGGATTGATGACGGTTTGCCTGTAGTAACGGAGCAGAACGCCATCATTGAGGCCCACCCGCGACCGGTCATTGGCGACTGAAGCCACCGCATATTTGTCGAAGATATTGTTCGCGAACAGGCCGACGCTGTATTTGTCGGTTTCGTAATTCAACGACGCCCGATGCAGGACATAGCTGGGCAGCTTGTCGCCGTAAGCGCGATCCCAACCCAGCCGGGTCACGACATTGCCGCGATAAGTCGCCGTCCAGTTGGCGACTATGCTGCCGTCCCTGACAGGATAGGCGTAGGTCGCGCCCAGGCTGCCGCTGTTCTTGGCCGATCCGGGGAGGCGATCGCCGGACAAGGCATCCAACTGAATGGGGTCGCTGGGATAAATACCGGCGGGATCGTTGACCGCGATGACTTTCGATACGTCCTCGGTCAGCTTGGCATTGACGTAGGAATAGGTTCCCTGGATCGACAAACCGGGAACGGGGTGAAGCTGGAATGACGCTTCAAACCCTTCGGACTTCGCCTTGCCCCCGTTGACCGTAATGCCGACGATGCCGTTCAGAGTCGCGGAATCGACCTGGATGCCATCCCATTTGATCTGGAACACGTTGAAGTTGAAGGTCAGCTTGCGATCGAACAGCTGGGTGCGGATGCCTATTTCCGCATTCTTGGTGGTGTCCGGCCCATATTGAAGCTCGTTTGGCAAGGCGCAGACATTCTGCGCAGGAGGCGGGTTCAGAACAGGCGGGCAGGGCGCGACCGAGTTCGGACCACCGATGCGATATCCCTTGCTGTAAGTAGCGTAGAGCATGACGTCGTCGGTGAAGTTGTAGGACGTGTTGAACTTCCACACGGTGCCGCTTTTCTTTGCTGAGCCGCCCGCCGGTTCGGCATCATAGGGGCTGAGCGGATCGCCCAGCAGCGGGATGACCGCGCGTCCCTTGATGTTCGATTTATACTGGAACCAGCGGCCGCCCGCCGTTACCTGCCATTCCGGCGTGATGCGGAACGTGCCTTCCCCGAACACCGCCTTTTCGGTGACCTTCGAAGTTGTGTAGGACGCATATTCGATCTCTTGGGGATTCGTCGTCAGATCGACCCAGGGATGGCCGGGAAGTATCTCGTGGTAGTCGTTCTGCAGCTTCTGTTCGTTGTAGAAGCCGCCGATCACCCAACTGAAAGGACCGCCATGGTGTGAGACGAAGCGGACTTCCTGGTTGAACTGCTTCCGACTGTTCACGCTTTCATTGTAGCTCGAGAAAGCCGGGAAGCTTTCATAGCCATAGTCGAGGTCCAGAAGAAGGTCCGTGTTGTCCGAACTGCGGACATTGCGAACATCGGTATAGGCGGTCGTCGCCACCAGGTCGGCAAAGTCTGCAATATTCGCATTGACTTCCATGCTGCCCAGATGGGCCCGGCGGTTCACCGGTTCGATATAGCGAGCACCATTTTCGTACTTGCCGGTCCCCAGTACACCGGCGCTGTTATACTGGCCGCCGTCGGTTTTCGTCCGCTGGAATGCGTAAGTAAAATTGACCGAGAGATCCGGGCTGAACTGGACGAGCAGCTGATTGCGCGTGGTGAATGTCTTTTCGAAGTTGACGTCCTTGCGCTTGGTCAGGTTCGCGGCATAATCCGCATCCGTGACGCCGCCCGGCCCGCTGGGCTGCGGTAGCGAGACGCCGGGTTCCTGCAGCAGCAGAGGCGAGTCAATGAAGCCGGGATCATAATAATAGCCGGTGGCCGAACGGAACGCGACATGATCGCGGATGATCGGGATGTTGATGACCCCGTCCATCTGGAAGCCCGCCTTTTCGCCATGGTTTTTGGCATAGAGGCGGCTATGTACTTCGCCGCTGATGTCCGTCAGGTCGGGGCGATTGGGTATGTTGCGGATGGCGCCGGCCAGCGTGCCGAGGCCATAGAGCGTGCCTTGCGGCCCGAGCAACGTTTCTACCCGCGCGATGTCGAGCAGCTTGAAATCGTAATAGAGCGGAACCTCGCCCAGATAGACGCCAAGCGCATCGTCATAGGATGCGCCGGTCGCATCGCCATCCGACGCGTTGAGGCCGCGCAGCACGATTGTCCCCGTGGAGCCGGGGCCGGTATCGGAAATCGTCATGCCGGGCGTGAAGTCCGCGAGATCGCGAACGTCGTCGATCCGTTGCCTCGACAATTGTTCAGCGCCGATCGCGGTGATATTGATCGGCACGTCTTGAATGGTGACTTCGCGGCGTGTGCCCGTCACCACAATTTCGTTGGCGTCGCCGCCATCTTGCGTAGCGCCTTGCGCGAAAGCCGGAGTGGTTCCGACGCCCATGAGAATGGTCGCGCCTAACAGCGTGTTCCGAAATAATTGCATAGTCACTCCGACCCCCTTGCCGTTAAGCCTTAAGTGACATCTCTCCTATTGACGCTCTCGCTAGGCGGGCGCCTTGTCATATTCGCCATCGGTTGACGGGCCGTGGTCCCGGCTATTCCCGCACCCGCCGTTTTCCGGCTGGCATGCTGTCCATTCCGATGAACCGGCGAGGCAGAAGACGCCGGGCATGTCGCCCGACATTGCTGCATCGCTGACTCGACGTCGATCCACTTGCCCTCGCTTAGAATCATTCGTCCCAGGGGATTCTTTCCCCGTTCCGGCGCAACGCCGTTTCAACCCTTGATACGGTATGGATATTACCCAACGCGTCAAGCGTAATATTTCCGCACCTGCTCAGTATGAGCGCATGTTATGCTGCACTGCGTAAATCCGTTGGTTTTTCGCCGCTGATCGGTGACCCGGGCAGCGCCATAGCGGTGGCAATCCTGTGTCGCCGGCGATCCGCCGCCGTGATGGAGTGATTGAACTGATTCGCGACTGCGCCGGCTCGGCAGCCGCAAGCGAGGTAAACGGAAAGCTCCGATTCGCTGGCCGATCGCCATGGCCGCGCCGTCTGAAGGAGCGGGCGGCAGCCCCGGAACAGGGCGCGATTATCAGGTCGGCGCCATATCGGTCGTTATTACTGTTCTTTTCACTTGTAATATTTTTGCATGGACATCAGAATTGAAGCCTGTGATGCTGCGATGCGAAAGGGGATCGAATCATGGTAAGGCTGATTGGCAAGGCTGGCAGGATCGCAATGCTTGCCGGTGCCCTATTGCTCATGTCCTGTTCGAAGGGGCCGGACACCGGCGCGGAGCAGCGGAAGGAGTTCAGCATCGGCTGGTCGATCTATGCCGGCTGGATGCCATGGCCCTATGCGCAGCAGGCAGGCATCGTGAAGAAGTGGGCCGACAAATACGGGATCAAGATCAACGTCGTGCAGGTGAACGACTATGTTGAATCGGTCAATCAATATACGGCGGGCAGATTTGACGGCGTGACCGTCACCAATATGGACGCGCTGACCATTCCCGCCGCCGGCGGCAAGGACAGCAGCGCCATCATCGTGGGCGACTATTCCAACGGCAATGACGGCATTTTGCTGAAAGGCGCCAACCAGCTGAGCGCGATCAAGGGGCAGCAGGTCTATCTCGTCGAGCTGTCCGTCTCTCACTATCTGCTGGCGCGGGGGCTTCAGACCGCGGGCCTCAAGCCGACCGACGTCAGAACCGTGAATACGTCGGATGCGGATATCGTGGGCGCGTTCGGGAGCCCGCAAGCCAAGGCGGCGGTTGCCTGGAACCCGCAGCTTTCCGTGATGAAGGATCAACCGGGGGTCGCCCAGGTTTTCAGTTCCGCCCAGATCCCGGGCGAGATACTCGACCTGATGGTCGTCGATACGGCAACGCTGAAGGCCAATCCAAATCTGGGCAAGGCGCTGACGGGCATCTGGTACGAGACTGTTTCGCTGATGCAGCGGCAGGACGCCGAAGGAAAGGCGGCCCGCGCCGCGATGGCGAAGCTGGCCGGCGCGACGCCTGACAGTTTCGATAGCCAGCTGTCGACCACGCACCTCTATGCCGATCCCAAGTCGGCGCTGACCGCCACGACGGCTCCGGCGCTGGTCAAGACCATGACGCAGGTGCGGGATTTCAGCTTTTCCATGGGGTTGTTCAAGGGTGCATCATCCGCCGACGCCGTGGGCATTGCCTTCCCCGGAGGCAAGACGCTGGGCGATCCGCAACGCGTGACGCTGCGGTTCGACGACAGCTTCATGAAGTTGGCGGCCGACGGGAAGCTCTGACCGGTTCGTTTCGATCCAATCGAAAGTGATGTGAAGATGCGTTGGGTAAACCGCCATCCGCGCCAGGGTAACCGGATACTACTGGGCGCGCTGCCTATATTGTTGCTGCTCTTGCTCTATCTTGTGCTGGCAGCGCAGCGCCATGCCGAAAATCCCATGGACAAGATCCTGCCGCTGCCCGGCAGCATGCGCGATGCCATGGCGGCGCTGCTGTTTCAGGCGGATCAGTTGACGGGCCAGTTCGTCTTCTGGGCCGATACGGTGGCAAGCCTTCAGCGGCTTGGCATCGGACTGGGCATCGCGACGCTCACCGCTCTGGTCGCCGGTCTGGTGCTGGGCGTGCTTCCGCCCGCGCGCGCCACCTTCGGCCCCCTGGTGACGGCGATCGCCGTCATCCCGCCCATCGCCCTGCTGCCCATTTTGTTCATCGCATTGGGCTTGGGCGAAACGGCGAAGGTTGCCCTGATCGTCATAGGCATAGCGCCGGTCATGATGCGCGACATCGCGGCGCATGTTTCGGACCTGCCGCGCGAGCAGATCGTCAAGGCGCAGACGCTGGGGGCGAGTTCCTGGCAGATCATGATCCGGGTTGCGCTGCCGCAGGCGATGCCCCGGCTGCTGCACGCGATGCGCCTGGCGCTGGGTCCTGCCTGGGTCTTCCTGATTTCTGCCGAAGCCATCGCGTCCGACGTCGGCCTTGGCTACCGGATTTTCCTGGTCCGCCGCTATCTGTCGATGGACGTGATCATCCCCTATGTTGCCTGGATCGCGATCCTGGCCATCCTGATGGACGGAGCGTTGACCCTCGCCAGCCGACGGGCGTTCCCCTGGGCGCATGGAGCCGGCCGTTGAGCGCGCTCCTCTCCCTCCGCAACATCTGGGTCGAATATGGCGACAAGATCGTGCTCGAAAAGGTCGACCTGGACATTGAGGCCGGTTCCTTCGTGTCGATCATCGGGCCATCCGGCGCGGGAAAGAGCAGCCTGCTGCGCGTCGTGCTGGGCCAGGAAGTGCCCACCCGGGGAACCATCCTGCTCGACGGGGAGCCGCTGACGCCGGAATGCGGCCCCGATCGCGGCGTGGTGTTCCAGCGATATTCGGTTTTCCCGCACCTTTCGGCGCTGCGCAACACGATCTTCGGCCTGGAATGCGCCAAGGCGCCGCTGACCGCGCGCCTGTTCGGCGGCGCGCGCCGGGCGGCCGCTGCGGAGGCGGAGGAGATGCTGCGAGCGGTGGGGCTGGGCGACGCGCTGCACCTGTATCCTGCACAGATGTCAGGGGGCATGCAGCAGCGGCTGGCCATTGCCCAGGCGTTGATCAAACGGCCACGCATCCTGCTGCTGGACGAGCCGTTCGGTGCGCTGGATCCGGGCATCCGGGCAGATATGCATGCGCTGATCACGCGGCTGTGGCGCGACTATGCACTGACGATCATCATGGTGACGCACGATATTCGGGAAGCCTTCACATTGGGAACGCGGGTGCTGACGCTCGACAAGCGGCGCCACGATCCCCACGCCCCCCACCGTTTCGGCGCCACTGCGGTCTATGATCTGCCGCTCCGCCGCACTGAACCCGCGGCCGGCGAAGATGTCGCAGACGACGCGAGCCCGCAGGATGATGAGGAGGCAATTGGCAATGGCTAGCGAAGGCGCAAGCCTGGCGAGGCTCAGCATGAGCTTGCCCAGCGATCTGTTCCGCCAGCTCGACGCGATGGTGACGGAGCGTGGGCTACCCTCGCGCTCGCAACTCATCGCCGAGTTGATCCGCCACGCGTTGGCGGAACATGAGGCGCTGACCCGGCCTGACGAGATGCTGGCAGGCACGATCACCCTGGTCTACCGGGGTGACAGGGGCCGGGTCCGGCATCAGCTTGCCCAGACCCAGGCCGACTATCTCAAGGAGGTGATCTCCTCCCAGCATGTGTTCCTTGAGGGGGATCAGTCGCTCGAAGTGCTGCTGGTCCAAGGCCCTGCGACATTGCTGAAGGAGTTATGCGACGCGCTGCGCCGGGTGCGCGGCGTCCAGCAACTCCAACTCGTCACGACCACCGCGCTGCTTCCGCCGCTGTATGAGCAGGAAGAAAACGGCTGCAAGGAGAATGCCGCATGACCGAAATTCTGGCCAGTCCATCGGACGCCCGCGATCATGCCCGTGCCATGGCGGGCAGGGTGGTCGAAGCCATGCCGGTGTTGCCGCCGGTGGCGGATGACCTTCCGCCCGGTGTCGCCGCGGCCGACCTGCTGTGGGAAGAAACCGTCGCGGCCGGCGGCTATGCCACCAGGCGGCTACCGCGCGGCGCGCGCCTGCGGCTGATCGACCCGGCGGGCGACGCTTGCGCGTCGATCCTGCTGTTCAACGCGGACATGCCGACCGAACGGCTGAACGTGGCCGATACCGTGAAGGTGCAATGGAACGCCTATCTGGGCGAGGGCAAGCTTCTCCTTTCGGACATGGGCCGGGTGCTCATGAGCATATCGGAAGATGGCGCCGGCACGCACGACACATTCTGCGGAACGTCGAACGCGGCGACCAACGCCGCCAAATATGGCTCCGGCGCGAACAGCGGACCTTATCCGAACGGGCGCGACCGCTTCCTGCTCGGCGTGGCGAAGCATGGGCTCCAGCGGCGCGACGTTCACCCCTGCATCAATTTGTTCAAGGGCGCGAAGATCGAAGCCGACGGCGCGATAACGCCGCTCGTCGGGCCCTTTCCTGCGGGCCGCAGCGTCCTGCTGCGGGCGGAGATGGAGGTGATCATGGTTATCGCCAACTGCCCGCACGTCCTGGACCCGAGGGATGCCTACACGGTCACTCCGCTGCGGGCGACGGCCTGGCGCGGGCCGGTGACGTCCGAGGACGATCCCATACGCAACGCGACGCCGGAAGGACTGCGCGCCTTCCTGAATGTCGAAGACTATTACCGCTGACAGGAAGGAACAGCTTCCCACATGAGCATCGATCCCCATTTGTCGGGCCTTTCGGGCCCGGTCGTCCACGATGTCATCGTGCCTGCGCGGGCGCCATGGCTGCACCATGTCGCTGCCGGCCAGACGCTGCGCATCGTCGATCTGGAGGGCAATCAGGCGGTCGACTTTCTCCTCTATGCCGCGGAGGACGATGCCGAACGCTACAGCGCGCAGGACACCGTGTCGGCGCAGGGGAACCTGTTCCTGCGCGAGGGAACGGTGCTGCGGTCGAACGAGGGGAGACCGATGATGACCATCGTGTCCACGTCGGTCGATTATCATGACACGATCGGCGGCGCCTGTTCGTGCGAATCCAATACCCTGCGCTATGGCCACCACACCAAGGCGGAACATGCGTGCGTCGAGAATTTTCTGGAGGCGAACCTGCGGGAGGGGCGCGGCAAGCGCGACATCGTCTCCAACATCAACTTTTTCATGAACGTGCCGGTCGAGGAGGACGGATCCCTGGGGATCGTCGATGGCATCTCCGCGCCCGGCCTTACGGTGGATCTGAAAGCGGAAATGAACGTCATCGTCGTCGTGTCGAATTGCCCGCAGATCAACAATCCGTGCAACGGCTTCAATCCCACCCCCGTCCGCATGATCGTGACCGCATGAGCGTCGACACGGTTCTGATCGCCAACCGCGGGGCGATTGCCACCCGCATCATTCGCACATTGCGGCGCATGGGCCTGCGTTCCGTCGCGGTCTATTCCGAAGCGGATGAAGGCTCGCTGCACGTGGCGCAGGCGGACGAGGCGGTCTGCATCGGCGCGGCGCGGGCGTCCGACAGCTATCTCAACATCGCCGCCATTATCGAAGCCGCCCGCGCAACCGGCGCGGGGGCGATTCATCCCGGCTACGGCTTCCTTGCCGAAAATGTGGAGTTTGCGGAGGCCTGCGCGGCTGCCGGCATTATCTTCATCGGACCCACGCCGGACAATATCCGCACCTTCGGCCTCAAGCACAGCGCACGCGCTCTGGCCGCCGCGCATGGCGTTCCGCTGGCGCCGGGCACCGGACTGCTGACCGGCGAGGAAGAGGCGGTCGCCGCCGCCTGCGAAATCGGTTTTCCCGTGATATTGAAGGCGACGGCCGGGGGCGGCGGCATCGGCATGCGCATTTGCGAGGACGAGGCCGCGGTCCGCGAAGGTTTCGCCGCCGTTGCCCGGCAGGGGCAAAGCAATTTCGGCGACGCCGGCATCTTCCTTGAACGCTACATCCGCCGCGCGCGCCACATCGAAGTGCAGCTGTTCGGTGACGGGCAGGGCCGGATCATGCCGCTCGGCGAGCGCGACTGTTCGCTTCAGCGCCGTAACCAGAAGGTGGTCGAAGAAGCGCCCGCCCCGTTGCTGCCCGACGTCGTGCGCCACGATCTGATCGCGGCCGCAACGCGCCTTGGTCAGGCTGCGAACTACAGATCGGCGGGAACGGTCGAGTTTCTCTATGATGCGGAGCGCGAGGAGTTCTTCTTCCTCGAGATGAACACGCGGCTTCAGGTCGAACATGGCGTTACCGAAGAGGTGATGGGGATCGATCTTGTCGAATGGATGATCCGGGGCGGCGCGGGCGATTACGCCTTTCTCGATGCCGATCCGCCCGTGCCGCAGGGACATTCGGTTCAGGTGCGGCTCTATGCCGAAGACCCCGCGCTGGACTACCGGCCCACTTCGGGGGCGCTGACCGCAGTCGAGTTTCCGGCGGGCATACGCGCCGAGACATGGTGCATGGCGGGCAGCGAGGTCAGCAGCTGGTACGATCCCATGCTCGCCAAGCTGATCGTCCATGCACCGACCCGTGCCGAAGCCATCGAAAGGATGCAGTCCGCGCTTGATCAGAGCCGGGTGGACGGAATCGAGACGAACCTGCGCTGGCTGCGCGATGTGGTCCGCGCCCCCGCCTTTGTCAGCGGAGAGGTGTCGACGCGTCTGTTGGAGGGTATCGCCTCCAACAGCCGCAGCGTTCGCGTCATCAGCGGCGGCACCGCTACCACCGTGCAGGACTGGCCCGGACGCCAGAAGCTCTGGGCGGTCGGCGTGCCCCCGTCGGGACCGATGGACGACCAGTCTTTCCGCCTGGGGAACAGGCTGCTGGGCAACCCAGAAGGGACGGCGGGCCTGGAAGTCACGGTCACCGGCCCGACGCTGGTCTTCACGGCGGATGCGCGCATCTGCCTGATGGGCGCCGATTTCGGCGCGACGCTCGACGGTGAACCGGCTCCGCGCGGCGTGGCGATCGCCGTGCGCGCGGGTCAGACACTGGCGCTCGGTCGCGCTTCGGGCGGGGGGTTGCGTGGCTATATCCTGTTCGCCGGCGGCCTCGACATCGCGCCCTATCTGGGCAGCCGCAGCACCTTTGAACTCGGTCAGTTCGGGGGGCATGCCGCGCGCCGCTTGCTGGCGGGCGATACGTTGCACCTGGCAGATGGCGAGACGGATGGGCCGCTGCCTTCGATCACGCTGCCCGACCTTCCCACCGAATGGGCGGTGCGTGTGCTCTATGGCCCGCACGGCGCGCCCGACTTCTTCACCCAAGCCGACATAGCGGCAATCGTGTCCGCTGAATGGCAGGTCCATTACAACAGCAATCGCACGGGCGTGCGCCTGGTCGGCCCCAAGCCGGAGTGGGCGCGGGCAGATGGTGGGGAGGCGGGCCTTCATCCGTCCAATATCCACGACAACCCCTACGCGATCGGCGCCGTCGACTTTACCGGCGACATGCCGATCATCCTGGGTCCCGATGGACCGTCGCTGGGAGGCTTCGTCTGCCCCTTCGTCGTGATTGCCGCTGACCGCTGGAAAATCGGCCAGCTTGCGCCCGGTGACAAGCTCCGGTTCGTGCCGGTCAACATTGGTGACGCTGCCGCGGCGGACAGGCTGCAGAAGCGCCGGATAGCCTGGGGAACGGCGGACGATCTGGGTCCGGCTCGGCCGATCGACGTGCTCTCGCCCATTCTCGCCGATATCCCGGAGGTGCCGGGCCGTCCTCGCACCGTTTATCGACAGCAGGGCGACCGTAATATCCTGGTCGAATATGGCCCCATCGTCCTCGACATCGAGCTGCGGATCCGGGTCCATGCGCTGATGATCGAGCTGGAGCGGCTCGCGCTCCCCGGCGTGGTCGACGTGGTGCCGGGCATCCGGTCGCTACAGCTTCATTTTGACGGCGAGAGGCTGGAGCAGCGCGCCGCGCTGGCCGCTCTCATCGCTGCCGAAGAGCGGCTGGGCGACCTTCAGGATTTCACCATACCGTCCCGCATCGTGCATCTCCCGCTGAGCTGGCGCGACCCGGCCACGATCAAAACCATCGAGAAATATATGAGCGGCGTCCGCGCCGACGCGCCGTGGTGTCCCGATAATATCGAGTTCATCCGCCGGGTGAACGGCCTGCCCGACGTCGATGCGGTAGAGAAGCTGATCTTCGATTCCAACTATCTGGTCCTGGGGCTGGGCGACGTCTATCTCGGCGCGCCGGTTGCGACCCCGGTCGATCCGCGGCACCGGCTGGTCACCACAAAATATAATCCCGCGCGGACATGGACTCCGCCCAATGTCGTGGGCATCGGCGGCGCCTATATGTGCATCTACGGGATGGAGGGGCCGGGCGGCTATCAGCTATTCGGCCGGACCATTCAGGTGTGGAATACGCATCGCCAGACCGATGCGTTCGTCGAGGGTAAGCCCTGGCTGCTGCGCTTCTTTGATCAGATTCGCTTTTATCCGGTCAGTGCGGAAGAGCTGGTGGAATGGCGTCGCGACTTCCCCAGCGGACGGCGCTCCATCAGGATCGAGCAATCGGAATTTCGCCTGGCCGACTACCGCGCCTTCCTCGCGGACAATGCCTCGTCCATCGCGGAGTTCGAGGCGCGTCGACAGGCGGCTTTTGATGAGGAACGCGCCGAATGGCAGCGGAGCGGCGAGTTCGACCGCATCACCGACCTTTCAGAAGCCGATGCGCCCGGATCGCAAACGATCGCGATTCCGGACGGGGCCGCGCTGGTCGAAACACCCTTTGGCGGGAGTATCTGGAAATTGCTGGTCGCTGTCGGGGACGAAGTGAAGGCCGGCGACACCATCGCCATCATTGAGGCAATGAAAATGGAATGCGCAGTGCAAAGCCCCGGCACGGGGACGGTGGTGGCTCTCTACGTGCAGGAACGGCAGTCGTTGCAGCCGGGCGCGCCGATGCTGGCGCTGGGGGCTTCGGCATGACCGCGCTCGACCGCCGCAGCGCGACCGCCATCGTGCGGGACATCAGGACCGGGCGGACCAGCGCCCTTGCCGTGATGGAGGAAACGCTTGGGCGGCTCATCGCCTATGACGCCGTCCAGCCGCAGATATGGATCAGCAGGCCGAGCGCCGACGATCTGATTGTCGCGGCCAAAGCCATCGACGCTCGGCTGGCAGACGGCGAAGATCTGCCGCTGGCCGGCGTTCCATTCGCGGTGAAGGACAATATCGATGTGGCCTGGGCGGAAACCACCGCTGCCTGTCCCGCCTTCGCATACAGCCCCGTTGCATCCGCAGCTGTCGTCGATCGCCTCGTCTCAGCCGGGGCGATCTGTATCGGGAAGACCAATCTCGATCAGTTCGCGACCGGGCTGAACGGGACGCGCAGCCCCTATGGCAGTCCCCGGAACGCCTATAACCTCGCCTATGTGAGCGGGGGATCGAGCTCGGGGTCTTCAGTAGCGGTAGCGGCCGGGCTGGTCGCGTTCGCACTGGGAACGGACACAGCCGGGTCGGGCCGGGTGCCTGCCGCGTTCCAGCATTTGATAGGCTTCAAGCCGACAAAGGGGCGGTGGAGCAATTCGGGACTGGTGCCGGCCTGCCGCACGCTCGACTGCATTACCGTCTTCGCCAATGATAGCGGCGACGCGCGCCTGCTGGACGGGATCATCGCCGGCTTCGATCCTGCGGATGCCTATTCAAAGCCGTTGGCGGACCGACTGCTCGCTTGCAAGCGGATCGGCGTGCCGCGGCGCGACCAGCGGGTCTGGTTCGGTGACGCGGAGTCGGAATATCTGTATGATCGCGCGCTGGAGCGACTTGGCGGTCTGGCAGAACTGGTCGAGATCGACATCGCGCCGCTGCTGGAAGCCGCGCAGCTCCTCTATGGCGGGCCGTGGGTCGCGGAGCGCGCCGCCGCTCTGTCCGGCCTTCTGGCCGACAATCCCGACGCCATCGATCCGACCGTGCGGGCGGTGGTGGAGCCTGGCCTGGGGATCAGCGCGGTCGATCTGTTCAATGGCATCTATCGCCTGGCCGAACTCAAGCGCCATGCCGACACGCAATGGTCGGAGATCGACCTGCTGGCGTTCCCGACCACGGGCACGACTTTCCGGATCGCCGAATTGCTCGCCGCGCCTGTTGCGCTCAACAGCGCCCTCGGGCTCTACACCAATTTCGTCAACCTGCTCGACATGGCGGCTGTCGCCATTCCTGCGGGCAGTCGTGCCAATGGCACGGGCTTTGGCATCACCCTGATCGGGCCGGCCGACACGGACCGTGCCCTGCTCGATGTGGCGGACGCCTATTTCGCCGCCGCCGATCTTCCTTCCCCACCGCCACTAGACCTGGAGGGCAAAATGCAGACCGTGAAACTCGCCGTCGTGGGCGCACACCTGAAAGACATGCCGCTGCACTGGCAGCTTACGTCGCGAGAGGCGCGCTTCGTCGGCGCCTTCGAGACCGCGCCCAATTACAGGCTTTACGCGATGGCGGACAGCGTGCCGCCCAAGCCCGCGCTGGTGCATAGCGACGAAGGCGGTCCCATCGCGCTGGAAGTCTATGAGCTGGGCGTTGCCGAATTCGGCAGCTTCGTCGCCGAAGTGCCCGCGCCGCTTGCCATCGGCACGGTAACGCTGTCGGACGGCAGCAGCGTCAAGGGTTTCGTGGCCGAACCACGCGCGATGACGGGGGCGGAAGACATCACGGCCCTTGGCGGCTGGCGCGCCTATATCAACCGGGAAGGATGATCATGGCAAAGCTTCCCATCATAGGGGCCATGCTGGTGGCGGGCTGTGCCACGGCGGCTGCCGCATCGCCTGCTCACGGCGAACAGGTGATCCAGGTGCCGGGCTTTGCCGATTTTCTGGCGGTCGATGGCGACAGCGTCTGGGCGACCAATGACGCCCGCGTCGAACGCTGGTCGCGCAAGGGCCGGATCGCTTCTGTGCCGATGGCCAAACCCTGCGGCGCGATGGCGATACTGGGCGATGCTTTGTGGGTGGCTGACTGCAAGGAAATGGCGCTCGTCAGGATCGACAGAATCAAGGCGGAAAAAAGCGCCACCATCCCCACTGGCATCGCCAATCCCATGGGCGAGCTCAATGTCGTCGCGGGGGCGGGATCGGTCTGGGTCGCAAGCGATCACAAGGGCGTGGTCTCACGCGTCGATCCTGACAGCAACCAGGTCACGGCCACCATCCCGGTCAGCGCGGGAACCCATTATCTCGCCTTCGGCTTCGGTTCTCTGTGGGCGGTCAGCAGCGAGGCGGGCACGATCCAGCGCATCGATCCCGCGACCAATATGGTGGCCAATACCACGGCGCTCGGCAAAGAGCCGGCCTTTCTGGCCGCCGGAGAAGGGGCCGTATGGGTTCAGGAGCAGGGTGACGGAACCGTCGCGCGCATCGATCCGGTAACGGGCGACGTCACCGGTCGCGTCAAGGTCGGCGAAGTGCTGAAATATGGCGACATCGACACCGGGGCAGGCATGGTGTGGCTGCGGACCACGGAAGACCAGACCTTCGTTGCGATCGACCCCGATACGCTTACGGTCAAGGCACGCGTCGGCGAGGCAGAAGGCAGCGGGGCGCTGCGCTTTACGAAAAAGGGATTGTGGACGTCAGCGCATGATGTGCACACGCTGACATGGTGGCCCAACCCTAAGAAGCTGGCAAAATAACCAGGCTTTTCCTCCGTCGCCCCAGCAGACCGGGGCGGCGGAGGTGAACCAGCCAAGCCATTAGCGGGCGGCGACGCGCACCGGCTTTGCGTTCATGGCCAGGCGTGCTTCGATCTGGGAGCGGATATCGGCCAGTACGGCGGCACGGCACCCCTGGGCTTTTGCTTCGGCTGCGAGATGCACGCCGGCGAGGCGGTCGCCACATACGGCGCCGGCGGCCTGATTCATGCGGATGGCAAGGCGCTGCTGCCCGTCGGCCGAAGCAAGGTCGAGACCCTTGAGGTCGAGAGTCGCCTGATCCTGAGCGAATGGGTTGTCGGCGGCGAAGGCCGAAGCGGGGATCGCGCATGCGAAAGTGGCGAGAGCCACGAGGCCAATCTTCATCATTGTCTCCTGTGCGTCAGACGAGCGCCGCTCTCCGGCGGCTGCGGATCACATAGAAGCAGGCAATGATTATTTCAAGACGGCAATAAAGTTTGTTCGATTATTACTGACTTATTATCTCAATATTACTTGGGCCTGATGACGAGCATCGTCAATTCCTCCGGCCGGACAAACATGCCGACGGGCAGCCTGGCCTCCGCCTCCCTGCCGTCCACGGAGACTGTCACCGTGCGTGCATTGGGTGCGGACCATGCGCGGAATGTTTCGACCGGCAACCGCGTCTGCCAGCGCAAAGCGCCTTTGACCGCAACCTTGTGGCCATTGATGCTGACCGGGGCGTGCCGGTCGTCGCGGCGGCCGGTCACAAGCAGGCAATCTCCCGTTGAACATTCCACCAGCCGCGTGCTCGGCTCCGACGCGGCGAAGGCCGGTGTGGCCGAACCGAGGAGCATGGGGATCAACATCCATCTGGCGGCTGGCGGCATGACCCGGTTCCTTTCTGTCATGATATGCCGACCCCGGCCTGCTCGAAAAAGCGGCGCACCGGTTCCAGAACGTCGGCATGCCGCTTCCATCGCCCGACCGAGTCGGCATAGATGGGGCGGCGCACCTGGGCGGCGCTGGGCGTGGAAACGGGGGCATGGTTGGTGTGGAAGGACAGGCAGCTGTCCGACCAGTCGAGCCCGCAATGGGCGAGCAGCCGACGGCTCTCCCCTTCCTGATCGGCAACCAGATCCTCATAGCGCAATTCGATCAGGCGGCCCGGCAGCGCTTCGCGCCACAGGCCCATCAGCCGGTCGAAGCGGGCATAATAAGCGGCGATGTCCAGCAGGTCGTAGCTATAGTCATAATAGCGGGAGCTGACCGCGAAGAGGTTGCGGAAGTTGCTGAGCACCGTGTCCATGGGATGCCTGCGCAGGCAGACGATCCTCGCGCCGGGCAGCGCCCGGGCGATGAATCCGGCATAGAAGAAGTTGCCCGGAAACTTGTCGATAAAACGCAATCGGGGCTGCCGGCGGTGATGGGCCGCGCGCTCCAGATAGTGGCGTCCGATCATCCCCATGTCAGCGCGTGCGGCCGCCGCAATGGTGTCGGCGTCCATGACCGTGGGGGTCTTCGTTCCGGCCGCCTTCTTCACGGCAAGCGGCATGGCCTGCAATTCGCCGGCGCTTTCGACCAGGGGATGGGAAGAAAGGATGCGGTCGACCAGCGTGGTGCCGGTGCGCGGCATGCCGATGATGAAGATGGGCGCGTCCTCCGGAGCGTCGGACGCGGCGGCAATCGGCCACGCGCCTTCCACGGCGTCGAACAGCGCCGCATCGCGGGCGAAGGCATAAGGCAGGTTTCGACGATGCTCTGCATTGGTCGCGCAAAGCTGCTTCAGCGCCTCGTCCGGCCGCCCGATATCCTCCAGTTCCTTGGTCAACGCATAGCCGACAAGCAGCCTGCTGCGGCCGTCCTTCGCGTCGGCAAGCGTGCCGGCCAGGCGATCTACATGATTATTGTCCGGCCTTTGTTTGCGAAGCGCCGAGAGAAGGTGATGCGCCCGCGCGTCCTGCGGGGCGAGTGCTATCAACGCCTCCAATACTGTCTCTGCCTCGTCGCCGCGACCGAGAAAATTGAGCGTCGTTGCCAGATTGTAGCGGTAATTGATATTTGGCGGATCGAGCCGGACCGCCTCTTCGAAATGGGTTAGCGCGGCGCCATGGTCGCCCAGGCGCGCATAGACGCAGCCAATCGTATCGCGGCTCAGTGCGTCCGAGGGCGGGGCCTTTTCGGCATCGTGCAGGATCGCCGCGGCATCGCCGTCGCGGCGCATCATGACGAGCAGCCGGGCGAGTTGAGCCCGGTATTCCCCTTGAGGGTCCAGCGTCACGGCCCGATCCAGATGCTGGATACCCGCGCCAATCCGGCCATCAGTGGATTCCGCGAGGCCGAAGATAAAGTGGCCTTCGGCATCGCGGGGATCGTTGGCCATCATCCTGGCAGCGAACTGCCGCGCCGCCTGGACGTCGCCTCGCGCCAGCGCATTGCGTGCCGGACTGACCCGCAAGGCGCATGTGGCCGTCATGCCGTGACCGGACTCTCTACGGATTCCGGCACGGGCCGTTCGACCGCTGCCTTGGCTGGGGCGCTGCTGTCTCCGCCCGTTTCCGCCGAACCCTTGCGCGCCCTATATCGGGCGATCAGCGGCTCGAACGGGAAGATCGTCTGTTCCCAGATCGACAGGCGGCGGCGTTCGTCCTGGCCTACCAGTTCCGCTTCGCCCTCACGATAGGTGCCAAAGATGCGGTCGAGGAAGATCAGCGAATTACCGTAGTTGCAGCGGGTGCTTTGATAATCGGTCGAATGATGGAGGCTGTGGTGCCGGATCGTCGTGAAGACGTAGGAATAGAAGATCGGAGGATCGGACCGCACATTGGCGTGCGCAAAGGTCGAAATGACGCCAAGGACATTGATGGCCGCAAATATTGCCGTTGTCTGCAGGTCGAACAGCGCGACGATGCTGAGGCTGATCAGCACCAGCTCGATCGGATTTCCGACTGCGCCTTTTGCGGCATTCAGCTGCGTCAGATGGTGATGCGGGGCGTGAGTGAGCCAGAACGGCGTCACATTGTGCATCAGCCGATGCATCCAATATTGGCCGAATTCGATCAGAAACACGACGAGGGCGACTTGTGCCAGCCAAGGCATGCGCATGGCCCATTGCGTCGTGATGCCAAGCGAAGCCTTGGCCGCTACCAGCGGGTCATCGCCGATCTTGCGCGACACCCATGCGATGACGGTGGCGCTGAGGATCGAGTAGAAGAGGTCGGTGACAAATTCCTGCCGGTTCATGCGCCAACCGGCATGGCGCTCATGGACCTGTTCGAGCAGGAGCACGCTGATCGTGATGAGCGCGGACATTACCGCCAGGGTCGCTTCATGGTTCAGCAGCGCCGTCGGGCCATAGGCCCAGAAACACAGGACCGCTGCAATCATGGCTGGCGGCAGGTAGTTGAAGATGGTGTCCTTCATGCTGCCTGCCGATCCGGTGGTCATGGCCGCGTCGATCATGGCTTTTGACGGCCCGACGCTGACGCGAGGATGACCTGCCCCCTGGCCGCGACCCATGCGAGCGGCAGACGGTCAAGCGCTGCCGCGACCCCGCCAAGATAATTTCCTGCATTCCGGCGGCCTGAAGGCGCCGTGCACCGTTGTTTCGCCCACATGATTCAGCTCCATGGTCTGGCATGAAGCTGTGCTGCGGCGCGTCATTGGGGGAGGGGTAAAATTCCGATGCAAGTCATTTATGAAATCTATGCCCTGCCCTTTGCGCGCAAACGCCGGATCACCTCATCCCAGAATAGCTGGGTCGCGGTGTCTCTTGCGGGCTCGGAACGCGACAGGAGGAAAATGTCGTAGGACGGCTCCATATCCGTATCCAGGATAGGCCACAGCCGCTCCTTGGCCACATCCTGCTCAGCCGCCAGGACGGGCAGGAAGCCGATGCCCACCCCCTGGACTATCAGACGCTTCGCCTCGTTGATGTCTTCGGCCAGGCCACTGACCCTGGTGCCGAGGCGGTAGCGGCGGCGCAGATGCGTGATCGCTTCGATCTCATCATCGCCCGTCAGGACGAAGGCTTTATCCTTCAGGTCATGCAGGCGGCTGAGGCGATAGCCGAAATAAGGACTGTAGCGGGAGCAGTAAAGTTGCTGTCGTTCCACCAGCAACGGCTCGTACATCAGGCTTCCCCGAACGCTGCTGTCATAACCCACGCCGATTTCGACCTCGCCCTGTTCCAGCGCGTCAAGCACCTGACGCCATGGGGACACGCGGATTTCGATATGGATCGCGGGGTTGCGTCGATGGAAGCTGGCGATCGCCTCGTCAAACTCGGGCGACATCAGGCCGGATATGATCTGGATGCGAACGAAACCTTCAACGCGCTTGGTCGCCTGCGCGATCTGATGCGGCACCATCTGCGCGGATTCGAGCATGTCTTCGCAAAGCACCATCAACGCCTTGCCCGCCGTTGTCATCTCGACGCCGGTGGCGGTGCGGTGAAGGAGCGTGGCGCCGACATGATCCTCCAGCCGCTTGAGTGCGGCGCTGATGCTGGGCTGCTGGCGATTGAGTTGCCGGGCCGCCGCGCCAATGCCTCCGGCCCGGACGATGTCGACGAAAGTGCGCATCAGGTTCCAGTCCACCCGGCTTGCGAACTTCCGATCTATCAACTGTCCCCTGTCCGTCATGGGCCGCCTTTCCATCACTGTTCATCGCCCCCGGCATAGATCAAATCAATGTAAATCATCGCCATGTCGCAGCTTACCCTTATGACCTGTGTTTCATAACAGGGTGGCATGCGTTCGCTGCCCATCATCGACATATCCGATTTGGTAAGCCCCTCGCGCGATGACCGGATCGCCGTAGCGCATGCTCTCGATCGCGCCTGCGCGGAGTCGGGCTTTCTTTATATCTGCGGCAAACAGCTCGACTGGGCGTTGTTTCGCAGATTGCATTCCCGGGCGATAGCGTATTTTGCGCTGGAGCAGGCCGACAAGATGAAGAGCTATATCGGCCTTTCGCAAAACCATAGCGGATATGTGCCGGTCGGAGAGGAGTGTTTCGGCGAAGGCGTCGGCGACCTCAAGGAAGCCTATGACGTCAATTGCGACTATCGTCCTGCCGAGGGTCGGCGGCCGCTGCTCGGCCCCAATCTCTGGCCGGAGATGGCGGGCTTCCGGGACGATGTCATGGCCTATTATGCCCACGTCATGGACATCGGCCGTCAGTTGTTCGGAGCCTTTGCGCTGGCGCTGGGCCTGGATGAAGATCATTTCGACGCAAATCGTTTAAATCCGCCCAGCCAGTTGCGCCTCATCCACTATCCCCGTGACGACAGTGCGCAGGACCGACCGGGCATCGGCGCGCATACCGACTATGAATGCTTCACCTTGCTCTTCGCGACGGCGCCCGGATTGCAGATCGTCAGCAGGCAAGGGGGATGGATCGATGTGCCGCTGGTTGAAGGCACGATGATCATGAACATTGGCGACATGATGGAAATCCTGTCCAACGGGCGATATCTGGCGACCAGACACCGCGTGAAGAAGGTCCGGCAGGAACGCTATTCTTTCGCCATGTTCCACACCTGCGATTATGATTATGTCGTCGCGCCGTTGACGAAGGGCGAAAATCCCCGCTACGCGCCGCTCAAAGGCGGCGAGCATCTTTTCAACCAGACCGCGCAGACATTCGCTTATCTGAAGCGCCGCATCGCGGCCGGCGATCTTGCCCTGACCGATGCGATGCCGCTTCATTCTTTCGGGCAGCGGGACGTCTAGAGCATTTTCGAAGCGGACGGCATCATCTGCTGGCTAGGAAAATGCGGAAAACAAAAGAAAAAAGAGCGTAAACCGGTTCAGCATGAACGGATTACGCTCTAGAAGGACACGCGGCCCGCGCGTTCACACGCCCAGAAGCTTCCTGCGGAACAGCGACTTGACCAGCCGCGCTTCAAGGATGCGCCCGACAACGTAGAGAGTGGCGAACAAGGCTGCGAACACATAGGCCGCCGTCGGCGAAGGCTTGTCTTCGTCCTCGGCGTTTTTCTCCTTGTCCTTCTTCGGCTTTTCGGGGGCCGGTGCGCCCAGGAAAGCGTCAATGGGATGCTGCGGCAGCGCCACGTCCTTCTTCTTCTCCGGCTTTTTCTCCGTCGATTGCGCCGAAGCCTTTTCCCACTGGCCGATCATCACCGTTGCCTGAGCAAAGCCCAGGAACAGCAAGGGGGCAAGAAAGCAGAAGAGCAGCGCACGGCTTTTCAGGCGATAGTGGAGCACCGGGCCGGCTGCATCCTCCCTGACCTGGAGGATGCCGGCATCGAAGACCGCCATCTTGTCCTGAGCTGCCTGATTCTTCTTGCGGAAGGTCAGCGTGTCGGCCGACCGTTCATGCCTGGTGCCCGCTTCCTGGAATAGCGGATCGAGCCGGCGAAAGGCATCGTCGCTGGACTGTCCCGGAACGAGCGTCAGGCTACCCCGGATGTTCCAGATCCAGTCGATGAAGCGCCGGTTCATCGCATTCCCCCATTCCCGCGCCACTGTCATTCCGCGGGCACTATCGTCGGCCCGTCGAAACGATCCCCGCGCAGCTTTGCCTTCAGCGATTTCCAGGCTTCCGTGAAGGGGAAGGTCATGGTTTCACCGACCGACATCCTGCGGCCGCCCTCCATGCCCAACAGTTCCGCTTCGCCGTCCACGCAGGTGCCGAACATGCGGTCGATGATGATCCAGGTGCTGGAATAGTTGCTGCGGCTGCCCTCATAGTCCTGGGAATGGTGCACGCTGTGATGCTCGGTGGTGTTGAACAGGAAGCGCCACCAGCGAGGGGAGTTGAAGCGGACATTGATGTGCTGGTAGGTCCCGACGGCAAGCCCCAGCGTGCCCGCAAGCAAGGCCGCGCGGGGCAGGAAGTCAAAGAAGCCGCCGATACCGAGCCCGATCAGGAAGAGTTCGACCGGGTTTCCGACCGCTCCCTTGTTGATATTGAGCTGCGTGATGTAGTGGTGCGGCGCGTGCGTCAGCCAAAGCGGATGCCAGTTATGCATGCCGCGATGCATCCAATATTGCCCGAAATCGAAGATGAACGATATCAGCAATGCCTGGAGGAGCAGCGGCAGGCCCATGAACCAGGCGATCTTTTCCCAGTTGAAATTCTGCTGCACGGCATCGATCACCACGTCGGCGCCGATATAATGTTCGACAATGTTCAGCAGCGTGTAGCCAAGCCCTACATAGAAGAGATCGGTGATCAGCTCCTTCCAGGTCAGCCGCCAGCTTTCGTGACGCGGATTGACCCATTCCAGGGCGAGCAGCAGCACTCTTAAGCCAATGCCGATACCGATGGCGGTAGATGCCTTTGCGATCGAATTGGGCGCATAATACCAGAATGCGATGAGCGCGAGCAGCACCGCCGGCTGGAACCAGGTGAAGACGAAGCGCTTCGTCGGCCCGCCCTCCACGCGCGGGATGTTTTCCCACCCTACCGTTACCGGCGATTGCGCGCCTATCAATCGTTTACCTACGCGGACTCCGTCCATACCGTCCTCGTCTTGCTTACCCGTTTCACGGGCCCCTGAAGCGCGCCCGGAAAGACGACGTCGTTGACGTCAATCAGGCGTCCGGTCGGTTCAACATCGCGAAACCCCGTCACCGCGCCAGCCGCTATTGCGCTATTGATGTCATAGATGCGATCTATGTGGAGGGTGGCTCCTCGTATGCCCGTCCCGACATAGCATCGGTGCCGCCCTTCGCCTTCCTTTCCTGCCCTAGCCGCCGGTCATCCTTCCCCGGTCGCTCTGGACCCCGGCCTACGTCGTCAAAGTGACCGGCGTAGGTCGGGGCTTCGCCGTTGAACTATATACCTTCGCCGTATTGAGGTGACGGAATGTGGGCAATATCAACGATGAAATGACGCAAAATCAACGACGTATTTCACCACCAAGATTTCGGTGTAAGGTTGAGCAGGGGGTGGACAGGTTTCGAAAGCTGAAGTAGCACAAAGCAAGAACACTTGCATGCGCGGAGTTCGCACGATACGAACCAATACGAAACTGAAAAGCGGGAACTCGTCGATGTGGATAGAGGTGCGATGAGCTATCGAATGATTGATCTGTTCGCCGGAGCCGGTGGCATGACACTCGGCTTTACCGATCGGCGGTTTTGTGGCGGCTTTGAAAGCGTTTGGGCGCTGGATAATGATAAATCAGCAGTCGCAACACACCGTCGAAATTTCGGCGAACATGCCGTTTGCGGTGACATAGAAGAATGGGTTTCATCGGGTCGTCCTATTCCATCGGCAGACGTTGTGGTCGGTGGACCGCCCTGCCAAGGCTTTAGTCTTCTCAACAAACGTCGCGATGGCGACGCGCGTCGCGCCTTGTGGCAGCCATTTCTCGACATTGTTGAGCGTAGCGGTGCTTCTGTTTTCGTTATCGAAAATGTGGCGGAACTTCGATCTTCGCCGGAATATGATGCGATCCGCGAATATGCCACGTCCCTTGGCTTTGACGTTACGTGCGAAGTTTTGATGGCGGCTGACTACGGCGCACCGCAAACGCGCCGTAGAACCGTAATTGTTGGCTACAAGCGCGATCTGGCGTCGGCGGTTAGCTTCCCTCCGCTGCGGACCAATGCTGCTCCGGGGTCGCTTAACAATCTTCCGGTTTGGAAAACTGTTCGTGATGCGATCGGCGATCTTCCTCCGCCTGTGGGCACGGAGATTCGGATTAAGAAAGCGCCGCTCAATCTGCACTTCGGGCGAAATCCAACGGCAAAAAGCGCGCTGCGCTATCGCGCAGTTCCGCCCGGTGGCAATCGGTTCGACCTTCAACGCAATGCTCCAGAAATCACGCCTGACTGCTGGATTCGAAAGACCTCTGGCGGGACCGATCTGTTCGGCCGCCTTTGGTGGGACCGTCCGTCGGTTACAATTCGAACCGAATTTTTTAAGCCGGAAAAGGGGCGTTATCTGCACCCGGACCAACATCGGCCAATCACCCACCGCGAAGCCGCGCGGTTGATGGGCTTTCCTGATGACTTCACTTTTGAGGGTTCAAAGGTCGAGATTGCTCGGCAAATCGGGAATGCAGTTCCGCCGCACTTGGCAGGCGCGATTGGGAACGTCGTTCGGCAGATATTAGATGCACGGATGCGTGCTGCCGCTTAATCGACGTGGAGTTCGCCGGTTCGATGAACTTCATCGTGGTGAAGGTTGCAAAGCGTTACCAAGTTATCGACGGTGTTGTTGCCGCCTTGTGCATGATGTTCGATGTGATGCGCTTCGAGAAAGCGATGATCTTGTTCGGGGAAACCGTGCGGCCAGCCACACCCACGCCACCGGCAGGACCAATTATCTCTTCGCATCACTTCACGGCGCACGATTTCAGGAATTTGGCGATCATGTTGCGGCGCTTGTTCGTCCCTCTCTAAGACGTAAGTTCCTACCGGAAGCGTCGGATCGCCCGTGTTTCTCGTGATGACTGGCCAGCCGAACTCTGTTCGCAATTCACGAGTTCGCCGCGCCCATTCGGTTTTGTCACCCGCGACATATCGAAGTTCTTCCGACGTAATACGCTGGCCAACATTTTCTCGAAAATAGCGAATGATTTTGTCTCTAACTCCCGCATCACTACGGCGAATTTGATTTGCCCGATTCCAACGATATGCGGCGTCTCGATCCTGCCGATCTTCCAACAATAGATACTGCGATGGCCGCATCGCGGGGAACGGTTCTTCATTTTCACCTTGCATACGACCTTCGTCGTTCGTCTCACGCATTTCGTTCGCCGTTATCCCCGATAAGATCGGCCAACCTTCCTCTTTCCGCAGTTCGCGTATCCGGCGCGCGTATTCGCTAATACCGGCAACGATCATCAATTCGTCGCCGTCAATTACAATGCCGGGAAATCGCCGAAGATAAGACAGGATGCGTTCGCGCGCGGAAAGGCGCGCGCCTTCGGGTAGGAGCGAACTGCCTAAATCGCGAAGTAGGTGGTTGGCTGGAATGAGCGCGCGGACCTGCTCGCGCAGTTCAGATTCCAACAAATGCTGTTCAAAATTGGTGAGTAGTTCGATCAAGCTACGACGAAGGGAGTCGGGTTCAAGCTGCCTTGGTCGCCTCGCCATCTTTTGCGTTGTCCCTTTTTGTCGCTTCAACGACCTGCTGCATTATCGTGGTATCGTCTTTAAGCTGACATTCCCACAGTGTCACGACTTCCACGCCCGCTGCCTGAAGGAGTGTTGTCGCTTTGACGTCTCGCGCGCGGTTTGTCTCAATCTTGTTCGACCAAAATTCCGTGCGCGTTTCTGGCAATTTCGATCGCTTACATCCTTCGTGGCCGTGCCAAAAGCATCCATGGACGAAGATCGCAACCTTGTATTTCGGCAAATAAATGTCTGGCCGTCCGGGCAAATCGGTCCGTTGTAAACGGAAGCGATACCCTTCGCGATGCAACAGCTTGCGAACGCGAAGTTCAGGGCCAGTGTCCCGATTGCGAACCCGGCGCATATTGGCGCTACGCGCTTCAGGTGTGATTCGATCTGCCACAGAGGGAATATAAGGCGGGATCGCTAGGCGCGCGATCGGAACTGCAACGCCGCCTGTCCATGAGCTACCCGCGCCGCAATTCGCAGCGGGTAGGTGTGGCTAAGTCATTGAAATATTGGTCGGGACGAGAGGATTCGAACCTCCGACCCCCACACCCCCAGCCCGCCTTTTTGATGGTTCCTAATGCACCGAAATTAAACGATAAACCTTGAAAAATGGGGCCTTTTCTGCCAGTCTGTTGACATCTCTGGTGGTGCAGATTGTCCCGTTATGTTCCGCTCTGTTGCAGCAAGTTGCACCATCAGCGCACCACCAGAACGATGCGATTCGGGATTTAATTTTTGGCAGGCGAGGCCGGAATAATGCGAACTCCTTTGACACAATCCATGGTCGATAGATTTCCCATATCCGTTAAAGTCAAAGATTATAGGGATGCCCGGCTGAAAGGCTTGATCCTGCGCGTAACGCCCGCCGGCGTGAAGTCGTTCTATTGCGAATATGCGCGGGGCAAGCGGGTGTGGCTGGGCAGGGCCGATGCGGTGGGTTTGTCCGAGGCCCGCGAAAGCGCCCGCGTCATACTCTCTGAAGTCTATCGCGGGATTGATCCTATCGAAGCGCGCAAGCCCAAGCGGGAGGTGCCGACTTTCCGCTCCTTTCTCGATGGCGACTATGGGCTTTGGGCCAAGGCCAATCAAAAAGCGCATAAGCAAAACCTCAACCGGCTTGCGACCGCGTTCAAGGTCCTGCTGGACAAGCGCCTCGATGCAATCACGGCTCTGGATGTCGAACGCTGGCGTGCAGGCGAGGTCGAACGCGGGTTGAGCCTCGAAACCATCAACCGGGATATTTCCTCAATCAAGGCCGCGTTCAACCGCGCGGTGGAATGGGAATTGCTCGGGACCAATCCGCTCGCCAAGGTCAAGAAGTCGCGTACCGACGATTGCCCGAAGGTCCGCTATCTCTCCTACGACGAAGAGGCCCGCTTGCGTGCGGCGCTCGATGTTCGCGAGGAGCGCCGCCGCGCCGAGCGCGATTCGGCTAACCGTTGGCGGAGCGAGCGCGGGTATGAATTGCTGCCGAGCTTGCGGCAGTTGGCCTTTACCGACCATGTAAAGCCGCTGATCCTGCTTTCGATCAACACGGGCTGCCGTCGCGGTGAACTTTTCGATCTCACCTGGGCTAATGTCGATCTCGACCGGCGTATTCTGACCGTGACGGGTGCGACCGCGAAGTCGCGGCGAACGCGCCATATCCCGCTCAATCTGGAGGCCATGTTCGTTTTGCAGGGCTGGCGGGCGCAAGCGGAAAGCACCGACGGGCTGGTTTTTGTGAACGACGCGGGCCAGCGGTTTGATCGCGTCAATTTCTCGTGGCGGCATTTGCTCAAGGATGCGGGCATCACCGCGTTCCGCTGGCATGACATGCGCCACCATTTCGCCTCGCGGCTGGTAATGGGCGGGGTCGATCTCAACACCGTGCGCGAACTGCTTGGGCATAGCGATTATGCGATGACGCTGCGCTATGCCCATCTCGCGCCCGAACATAAGCTGAAAGCCGTAGAAGTGCTGGTCAGCACCTCGCCATTTGCAGCGGCGGCATGATGCTGCACGCGGATTGACCTTGTTGGCAGATTTGACTACATATGGCGAAATCACGTAACACGCTCGGCACTGTCTCTTGGATCAAGGCGGCGCGAAGAGATTTTGAGGCGTTCCCTGCGCGTGCCATGGATCGGGCATTGGATGCCCTGACGGTGGTCGCCGATGGCGGAACGCCGGACATTGCCAAGCCGCTTGCCGGTCTGGGTGCCGGTGTATGGGAATTGGCGATCAAAGAGCGCGGCGATGCCTTTCGGGTCGTCTATGCGCTGCAAATGGGCGATGACATTTGGGTGGTTCATGCCTTCCAGAAGAAATCGACCAAGGGAATTGCGACGCCGCGCCACGAGATGGATCTCGTGCGCGAGCGGATCAAGCGGCTGAAGGAGATGCTCGATGGCTGACCATGATGACGATTTCGAACTGGTTCGCGGTTCGGGCAATGTCTTTGCCGACTTCGATCAGCCCGATGCCAGCATTCGCCAGTTTCGGGCGATCCTTGCCGCTGAAATCGTCAAAACGCTCGATGCCGAGCGGCTGACGGTTCGGGATGCCGAAGCGCGCACCGGCATATCGGCCGCCGATTTTTCGCGCATCCGCCAGGTCAAACTGGAGCGATTCACCATCGACCGGCTGTTACGGCTTCTCGACCGGCTCAACCGGGACGTTCGGGTGAAGATTTCCGTCGCGCCGCGTGCGGGTGGAAAGCGGGCTTCGGTTTCGCCGCTCGCTGCCTGAAACGAAATGGCCGCGATCGAAGGGAGCGGCCCACGCGCGGGGCCGGTGGGTGGGAAAAACGAAGGGGCCGCCCTGCTTGGGGCGGCCTCATCACAATTAGTCTAAGCCGCTTCTTTGACCGCGTCGGGGGCCGCCACTTGGTGCAGATAGGCCACCGCGCGTTCGGCATGGGCGGCTGCTTGCACGATGGCGCGGGTGTCGTTTTGCAGCACCTTGATCCAGCTTGCGATATAACTGGCGTGATCGGGGCGTGGCTCGATGCAAAGTCCGAGATCAGCGGCAAGGAAGGCAGCCCCTAACTCCGCCACCAATTCCTCACGTGCGTAGCCTTCATCACCCCATTTCTCGCGCCCGAATGAGCGATCAAGGCGGCTCTCGTGCCGAGTCCAATGCAGGGTTTCATGGCCCCTGGTGGCGTAATATCCGTGGGCATCATGGAAGGCGGCGAAAGGTGGAAGCTGGATGCGGTCGGCTGACGGGATGTAATAGGCCTTGTCACCGCCGTGGTTCACTGTTGCGGGGATGCTGGCAAAGAATGCCTCGGCGGCTTCGATGCGCTCCACCTCCGGCGCAGGCTCCGGTATGATATGGAACCGTTCGGGCAAGCCGTCAATCTGCCCCACGTTGAATACGGTATAGGTCTTCAGAAAACGGAAACCCTGTTCTCGATCCTCGCCGCTGACATCGTCATGCACGGTCTTGGTGCTGTCGCCATAATAGACGACTGTCGCACCATGCTCCCCCTTGCGCACCTGCGCGCCCAAGGCTTGCGCCTGCTTGTAGGTCATCCATGATGGGCTGACGAAACCGGACGCCTGTGCCTCGATCCACAAGAGAAGCACGTTGATCCCGCGATAGGGCTGGCCGGTGGCGCGCAAGGGGCGAACCTGGCCGGACTTGGCCATGTCGCCGCCGCTCCACGGCTTCAGCCAGGGGCGGGTGCCTTGCTCAAGCTCGGCCAGGATGCGGTTGGTAATACGGCTGTGAGGGTCTTGCTTGCCGGTGTTCTTGATCATTGCTGTTACTCCCTTCCAATCCGCGCAGCGGGTCATGCCGCGCATGACCCCTGCCGACCCGGCGAGGGGCGGAGAGAGTGGGGGCAAGGTCCGGTGCCGGGGGTGGTGCGGGCGCAGCGCAGCGAGCCACGGCCCCAAAGCGGCACCTTGCAGGGAGAGAGAGGCAGAGCCTCTTTCTCCTTCAAGAACTGTGGCAATATCGCGCCGCTGGCGGCGCTCAATCGCGAGCCTAGGAAGCCATTCTACAATCGATGCACAGAAGCCGTCCTGCGGCACCGTGCCAGGGCACGCGTCATATGATATTCGACGCCAGCGTAGCCGATGCCGACCTGCTCGGAGATCTCCGCATAGGTCATGCATTTCAGGCGGTGCATGAGGAAGATGCGGCGGGTCTTGCGTGGCATGGCCAGCAGTGTCCGTCGATAGACCCTCCGGATGTCTCCCTCCTCGATTCTCCAGGTCTGCTCGGGAGGCGCCGGTGCATCCCGGCCTTCGTCGATGGGACAGGTGACGATGTGTGCCGACGCCCTGCGACGCGCACGGCTGATGAGAAGGTTGCGCGCGCATCGGGTGAGATAGGCTGGCGGATTGTCGATATGTTCGACAACGCCCGCAGCGAACAGCTTCACAAAAACCTCCTGCGCGAGGTCGGAGGCATCGTCTCCGCCCACCCGCTTTCGGAAGAAACGCAGAACCCGCGAATACTCTGCTCGGTAAAGTGCCTCGAAGGCTGCCGTAGAACGGGAGGGGGTCATTGCCTTGCCTCCCGACGTTCGCGTTCATTCAGTGGCGCGTCGCGCGAGGCGCGGTAGAGCGTGATGCCCGCCTCGATGCGATCGAGGACGAAGGTGTCGCGCTCGATCCCGGCGATGCGGATGTCGGCCTTGGAGTAGATGTCGAAATCGACCGCGCAACGGTTGCCCAGTTCGCTGTCGATGACCTCGTGCACCCGCCGCCAGCAGCGCTCGTCCTTGAAGGCGGGGTGGTTGACGACGATCCAGAATTCATAGTCCGAGAACTGGATTGTGTGCCGGTCCTCGTACCATGATCGGCGCGCATAGGGGCCGATCAGGATGATCCGCCTGATCTTCCCCGGTCGGGGTGCTTGGACCTTTTCGGGCTCGAAGCAGGCGCGAATGATCCGCGCGATGCGCTCGATCTCATTCTGTTTGCGCCGGACCAAATGATTGACGCGCGCCATCACCACTTCGCGCGCGTAAACGTCGGTAGAGGGTGTCATTTGCAGCTCGCACACCAGCGGTCCGCGCATTCGGGCGCGGATGGTGCAAGCGGTGTCCACTGTGAGCCGCCATCGCGGCTTGCAGCAACTGCCCGACCTTGGCGGCCGGACCTACATGATGCCTGGCAGGGTTATCCGCGAGATGGCCGCCAGTCTTTCCATCCCGTGCCGCCGAATATGCCAGACAGGAAGAGTCCGGGCAAGCTGTCTAGCGGGATCGCTATTTCTCGGCGGCGGCTTCCAGTTCGGCGATCCGTTCCAAGCAGACCTGATGGACTACGCGGCCCAGTTCCTCGACCCGTTCACCGAGCCATGCCAGTTCTTCGGCACTTATCCGGTAGTGCTTGGAATAACGGGCTTTGGTGTAGGCTTCCTTCAGCTTCTGGAATTTGGCGCGTTCGGCGTGTGTGGTTTCCGGCCAGATGCCGTAGAGGCGGCGGTCCAGCCCTTCTGCCAGCGAGCGGAGAAAGGCGATGTTGTGGTTGTGGGGCGCATAAAACGTCAACGTGAGCAGCAAGGCGGAGTATAGACGTTCAGTCGCTTGGTGCAGCATGAAGGCTGCATCCCGATGCTCATGCTGAGAAAGAAAAAACAAGAAGCCTTTTTGCGCACTGGCGGCTTGCGGCATCCAGTCCTCGAAATACTCCCGCGCGGCGTCCAGCGCTTGCTGCGGTGTTTTCGGTTTCGGCGTCGTTAGTTCGCGGTCGTCCGCCTCGTAGAGGGCGATCCCATCCTTTGCGACTTCCATGAAGAAGACGCGGCCATGCGCCAGGCCGTCATTCACCTCGTGCAACGAATGGACGATGAAATTGACCGGCGTGCGCAGCGTTTTCTCGATTGTGTAGGCGCGAATTAGCCGTTCCTCGGCCTTTGCCCAGTGCGCCGCCCGATCAGTCAGTGCCTTCTGGCTGACAATGATGAGGAGATCGTAGTCGGACTTGTACTGGTTCGCCGACAGCGGCGCATCGACCCAGTTGCCCCGCGCGTGGCTGCCAAACAGCACGATCTTGAGGATCCGCGCGCCCTTGCGAGGCCCGGTGGCATTCCCGATCGCGTCACGAAATTCCTCGAAAATGACCTGGACAATGCGCTCAAGCTCGCGCTGCTTGGCCGCAGGAAGATGGTCGATGTCGGTGCGCATTGCCAAGATTCTTTCGGCATTCGCGGTTGTTTGGCAAGCGCAATCGTTGCAAGGCTATGGCTTAATGATCAGGCCGTTCGAAACCCCTGTCCGCAGTCCATTCATCGGGACGGCGGAGTATGAACGCCTGGGGCTGGGACTTTGCCGCCGTTCGGCCCTGCGACTGGGAACGTCCGGTCACGCTGGTACCAGTCATTCGTGGATCCGCTTGACACTGTCCAGAAAACGGACTCCACCTCATAGGCCACGCGGAGCGATGCGCGGGCTTGCCCGTGGAGCGACATGATATTGGCTATGTCTGGACTGACTCGCTAGAAGCAATCATGCATCGGACCTCTCTTCGTCGCCTGGAAGTTTTCGTTGCGGCTGTGGAGGCAGGTAGCTTTCAGGCTGCAGCGGAGCGGCTTGGTATCTCGCAAGCATCGGTCAGCAAGCAGATTCGCGCCCTTGAGGAGCAGATGAGCAAGCAGCTGTTTACCCGCAGGCGCGGCTCCACGGGCAATCTGACCAGCGATGGCGGCATTACGTTCGAACTCGCCAAGGAATTGATCGAGAAGGCCGAGCGGCTCGCCGGCGGCGCGCTTGGCGATCGTCTGATCAAGGGGCGCCAACGGATCGTGCTGGCCAGCCACCCTTTCCTCGCATGGGCCATTGCCCGACCACTTGCCAGTTACGCCGCAGATCATCCCGACACGTATTTAAGCGTTCGGGCGATGAATTATGAGCAGCTTGTAACCGCTTACGCGCAGCAGCGCGTGGATGTAGGCATTTTTCTTGCGCCCTCGCATACGCCTGAGCTTCCGTCATCGCATCTCTGGACCGAGCCGGTAGGTCTATATGCTTCGGCGTCCCACCCGCTGTCGGCATTGGACAAAGTAGGGTCTTCCGACTTGTTGAAATTCGGGTTCATTCCCGCCCATTCCGACAGGCTTTTCCAAGATTTGGTGGATCGCTCGCTCGCGCAGATCGGCATCCAGGATTACCCGGTTGCCCTGGAGTCGGAACATCCCGCGCTTACCATCGAAGCCTTGCGCCGGGGGCTGGGTTACACCGGCAGCTTTCCGCGCGTCGTCGCTGGCGAAGGCATTCAAGAAAGCGACGTGAAGCGTTTGCCGGTTCAAATGAGCGGCTTTGAAGTTCGTCTGTGTGTTCAGGACACTTTACGTCACGATCCTAAGATCCAGCGGCTCATCGACTTCATCACGCATCAATGTGCTCCAGCGGACGATTTCAGGGCGATATGACCGGCCCATCGACGACAACCATTTAACCAAAAGGTTATAACCTCGAGGCCGGCTGGGGTCTTGCTTGCGCGACCAGATTCGCGGTTGATAGCGGCATGTCTCGCGTTCAAGCGAACTGGTCAAACAAGTGGAGAGGATTAGCGATGTTCTTGAAGAGCGCCTGGTATGTAGCCGGCTGGACATCGGAATTTGAAACGGGAAAGTTATACACCCGTCGGATCATCGACGAACCGCTTGTGATGATGCGGCGGGAGGATGGCACGCTCGTCGCGCTGGAGGATCGCTGCCCGCATCGTTGGGCGCCCTTGTCGCTCGGACGGATCGAAGACGACACGATCCGCTGCATGTACCATGGCGTACGCTTTGGAACGAACGGCCGCTGCGTGGAGGTGCCCGGTCAGGCAAGCGCGCCGGGGGCGCTCAAGGCGCGCACCTACCCGGTGGTTGAGCGTCACCAATGGGCCTGGATATGGATGGGCGAGCCTGAACAGGCGGATATGTCGCTCATTCCCGATGTAAGTCTGCTCGATCGCGAGGATGTCTATATGCATCGCGGCGAACTGAACTATGCCGCGAACTACAACCTCATCAACGACAATCTACTCGATCTGTCGCACGTCGCCTTCGTGCATGAGAAGACGATCGGGCGTAAGGTTGAAGGGGACGACGAGCCCAATGTGGTGACCGGCGCCGGCGCTCAGCCCTTGCCGCGCGGTGTGAGCAACAACAACTGGTCGATCGGGCGCACCGCAATGCAGGCGCCGGACGCGCCCATCACCGACCAGTGGATGTGGTTTTCGTATCTGGTGCCCGGCATCTTCATCAATCATTTCCGGACCTATCCGGCCGGCACCGCGGAGCGGCTGAACTTTACCGAGCCGTCCAAGGATCTGGAATGTATCAGCGACACGTTCAGTATCCAGGCGGTCACTCCCCTGACGGAGCGATCGACACGATACATCTATTCGGGTGCGCACCGGAAAACCGACATGAGTCCGGAAGCTGCCGCGGCCATATTCGGGATGGTCGACGAGGCCTTCCGGGAGGATACCGCCATGATCGAAGCGCAACAGCGCATGATCGACACCGGGCCGCCGGGCACGATGGGCTGGATCCAGGCGGATCGGGGCCTGTCGTTGTTCCGCAAGGTCTTGGATCAGCTGAGCGCGGAGGAACGAGGGGCCACTGCCGCCAGGCAGACCGAGTCCGCCTGACCCAAGCTCAGAGATAAGGCGATACCATCATGTTCAAGGTCACATTTCTGTATCCCCGTCCAGACGATCCTCAGGCGTTCAGGAAGCATTATATCGAACGGCATGTGCCGTTATGCCGGGCCATCCCCAACGGGGGTCGTGCTTCCTACGCGTTTGAGCCGCAGACACCCGCCGGACCGAGCGAGTGGTTCTGCATCTTCGAGGTCGAATGCGATTCTCGTGCGCAGTGGGAGGCTTCGATGAAGTCGCCAGAAGCGGTCGCAGCGCAGGCGGATGCGAGCAATCTACCGGTGCAGCCCGCCATCATGTTTTACGAAGCCGAGGTGCTACAGGACAGTCGCTATGGAACGAGCCAGGCTTAGGGCCTGTTAAATCGCTTGCGGTCTTGCGGGTGGATCAATTCAACGGTCGCGCAAGGCGAGGTTGTGCTCTGCCACGGCAAGTCGCGCGCCTCTTTATCATTGCGGGGGAATGAGATTGGCGGCGCCGAGAAGGGCTGCTGGTAGCCGGATGGCTAGCCGTTTGTCATCGTTTTGCGCCGGAAGCGCATCATGTGGCCGCTCTCCGGCGTTTCTTACAGCGCTTCGTCATGGTGCAGCGTGCAAGCCGCGTCGCTCCCGGAAAAGGGCAGGCACGTGCGCGCCCTGCGGCCGGGCCGGATCATCGTCGCCCGCAGGATCGTCCGTCACGCCCTTTCCGCGCGGCGAGGCGTCGGGCGCGACAAAAACGAGGCGAGGTCGGCGCACGCCTGCCGCCGAAAGCGTCGTTGGCGCTGATCTGCTCTGTCAGTAGAGAACGACCGAGCGGATGCTTTCGCCTGCGTGCATCAGGTCGAAGCCCTTGTTGATCTCCTCCAGGGTCAGGACATGGGTGATCATGGGGTCGATCTCTATCTTGCCGTTCATATACCAGTCGACGATCTTTGGGACGTCGGTCCGGCCCTTCGCGCCGCCGAAGGCCGTGCCCTTCCACACGCGGCCGGTCACGAGCTGAAACGGACGGGTGGCAATCTCCTTGCCGGCTTCGGCGACGCCGATGATGATGCTCTCGCCCCAGCCGCGATGGCAGCATTCGAGCGCGGTGCGCATGACTTCGGTATTGCCGGTGGCGTCGAAACTGTAATCCGCACCGCCGTCCGTCACTTCGACGATTTTGGCGACAGTCTCCTCGCGCGACAGATCCTTGCTGTTGATGAAGTGGGTCATGCCGAAACGGCGACCCCATTCCTCGCGTTCGGGGTTGATGTCGATACCAATGATCTTGTCCGCGCCCACCATCTTGGCGCCCTGGATCACGTTGAGGCCGATGCCGCCGAGGCCGAAGACGACGACATTCTCGCCCACCTGCACCTTGGCGGTATTGACCACCGCCCCGACACCGGTGGTGACGCCGCAGCCGACATAGCAGCTCGACTGGAAAGGCGCGTCCTCCCGGATCTTCGCCACCGCGATTTCGGGCAGTACGGTGAAGTTGGAGAAGGTCGAGCAGCCCATGTAATGATAGATGGGCTGGCCCCTGTAGGAGAAGCGGGTCGTGCCGTCGGGCATCAGCCCCTTGCCTTGCGTCGCGCGAATGGCGGTGCACAGGTTGGTCTTGCCCGACAGGCAGCTTTTGCACTGGCGGCATTCCGGCGTGTAGAGCGGGATGACATGGTCGCCTGGCTTCACCGACGTGACGCCCGCGCCGACCTCCCGCACGATGCCCGCGCCTTCATGGCCGAGGATCGAAGGGAAGATGCCCTCGCTGTCGAAACCTTCGAGCGTATAGGCGTCGGTATGGCAGATGCCCGTTGCCATGATCTCGATCAGTACCTCGCCGGACTTCGGCCCTTCCAGGTCGAGTTCGACGATTTCCAAAGGCTTCTTGGCTTCAAAAGCGACGGCAGCACGGGTTTTCATTTTGTCTCCAGCTCTTTGCGGGACCGGGCGTGAGGCCTCGACGGGCTGACTGGATACTCGTATAGCTTTCCGGGGATAATATAGTTTTTCTGAAAACCATTTTTTTCTATGTGGGATAATCATGTCGAAGTGGGACGGCATAGATGAGTTTCTGAGCGTCGCGGTCACCGGCTCTTTCACCAAGGGAGCGCGGGCGCTCGGCATGTCCACTACCCATGTCAGCCGCGCGATCATGGCGCTGGAGCGGCGGGTCGAAGCGCAGCTGTTTCATCGCACCACCCGCAACGTTCGGCTCACCGATACCGGACAGGCCTTTTTTGAGCGGTGCGAGAGGATCGCGCAGGAACGGGACGAAGCGATCGCGCTGATTTGCGAACGCGGCGAACCGCAGGGTGAATTGCGGGTGACCTGCTCGACGGCCATGGGCGAGCGGTTTGTCGCGCCGATCCTGCGCCGCTTCGCGGGACAGCATCCGCGCCTGTCGGTGTCGATCGACCTGTCTAACCGGGTCGTCGACCTGGCGAGCGAAGGCTATGATCTCGCGATCCGCACCGGGACGGTCGCCGACCCCCGTCTGATCGCGACCCGGGTTGCGTCGCGTACGCTCTACACCTGTGCCGCGCCCAGCTATCTGAGCAGCGCCGGCCGCCCCGATGGGGTCGAAGCTTTGGCTGACCATGATTGCATCGTCGGCACGGCGACGACCTGGCACTTCAGGCATGGCAACCGGGAGATCGTCCACCAGGCCAAGGGGCGGTTCCGCTGCAACAGCGGCCATGCGGTGATCGAGGCGTGCGTCGCGGGGTTCGGCGTCTGCCAACTGCCCGACTTCTACATATTGCCCTATCTCAAGCATGGCATGGTGGAGTTGCTGCTGGAGGATGCGCAGCCTGACGACGAGCCGATATGGGCCGTCTATCCCCAGCGCCGGCATCTGCTGCCCAAGGTGGCGCAAGCGGTCGAACTGTTGCAGCGCGAGCTGGGACGGGCGATGAACCGACCAAGCGCGTCGTAGCGCGTCGGTAAAACGGCGAGCACCAAGTACGCGAAGCTAATCAGTCCAGTAAAGCGTGGTGGGGTTCGTTATGAGAAGGCGATGCTGGAGGTCGGCGGTGGGCGCGATCTGCGGGATCATGTCGACGAGATGTCCGTCATCAGGAATTTCGGTCTCCATGTTTGGATGCGGCCAATCCGTTCCCCACAGACAGCGATCCGGATAATCGGCAACAAGCGGCGCGACCGAGCGTGCAAAATCGGACCAGGGAAATCCCTTGCCGCCTTCCTTTCTGGCATCCAGCCGGTCGGGACAGGTCGCCTTGAACCAGATGTCCGGCCGCGAGTCGAGCAGGCGCCGGAACGCCGTCATATCGGCCCCATCCGGGCCCTGGCGCACGTCGGGCCGGCCCATATGGTCGATGACCAGCGGCACCGGGACCGCGTCGATGAATGGCCGGAGTTCACCGAGTATATCCGCCTCGAAATAGATCACCACGTGCCATCCGGGCGGCAGACGGCGAGCTACCTCAAGGAACTTGTCCTTGGGCGCATCATCGACGAGGCGCTTGAGGAAATTGAAGCGGACACCGCGGATGCCGCCTTCATGCAGCCGGGACAGTTCGTCTTCCGATATGGCCGGATCGACGACGGCAACGCCGCGAGCGAGGGGAATGCCATCCGGGTCTCGCGATCGCGCGATGGCGTCGAGCATGGCTGAATTGTCGGTGCCATGGCAACTCGCCTGGACGATCACATTGCGCGAGAATCCGAGACGATCGCGCAAGGCGAACAGCATTTCCGGTCCGGCATCCTCCGGAAGATATTTTGCCTTGGCGCTGAACGGGAACTGCGCCATCGGTCCGAACACGTGGCAATGGGCATCCACCGCGCCCGGCGGAGGAGCGAAAGCGGGCCTTGAGGGGCTTGGGTGCCATGAGACGATGCGTCGGGTCATGTGGGTCATCCGATCAGACAGTGGTTCAACGATGGTCGGACTGATGATCGGGCCGGCCAAACACCCGGCCATCCATCAACTTACGGGCGGTGCGGAGCAGCGCGGCGCTCACGACATCTCCTATGTCGTTGGTTTCCAGCACGCAGCTCATTTCGCCGGTGGGATGCTCGACCGAAATTGTCTTGCGGGAACCTTTGGGCACCACCGCCACGTCTGCTGCGGGTGAACCGGGAACCAGGCAAGCCGTGGCCACGGAAACGGCGCCAAGAACCCCGATGGTCGCGTGCGCTCTGTGTGGAATGAAGCTGCGCACGCAGACTGCGCCGCCATCTTTCGGCGGCGCGACCAGCATCATCTTGGGCACGGACTTTTCGCGCACGTCGCCGAGGTTCATCCGCTCGCCCACTGCAAGGCGGATCGCCTCTATCCTTGCCTTGAGTGCACTGTCCGCGTCGAGCGTTTCACGGTCCTCATAGCCGGTGATCCCGAGATCCGCCGCCTTCATCACCACGCAGGGCATGCCATTGTCGATCAAGGTTACCGGAACGCCGTTCACCACCTCGACCGGGCGATCGCTCGGCAACAAGGCGCCGCAGGATGATCCGGCGGTATCGCGAAACTCGATAGGGATCGGTGCGTGCGTGCCAGGAACGCCATCGATCGCCGCGTTCCCGTCATATGTGACCACCGCTCCGGGGGTCTGGACCGTCGCCACTGCAACTTGCCCGGTGTTCTCCATGAAGATGACGACGCGGGTTTCGTCATCTTGTGCCGAGACAAGCCCGCGCTCGATAGCGAACGGGCCCACGCCGGCCAGGATGTTGCCGCAATTCTGAGCGTCGGTAACGATCGCCTGATCGACGAAAACCTGAAGGAACAGGTAATCGACATCGATCCCCGGACGCGTCGACCGGCTGACGACGGCGACCTTGCTGGTCAGCGGATCGGCGCCGCCCATGCCATCGATCTGGCGAGGGTCGGGGCTGCCCATGACAGCCAGCAGAAACGCGTCGCGCGCCGCTTTGTCCTGAGGCAGATCGGCCTTGAGGAAATAACCGCCCTTGGATGTGCCGCCGCGCATCCACATGCAGGGGACGCCGTCTGCCATCATGAAAGCTCGCGAGCGTAGGGGACATCACACATACTTCAAACCCTGGTCGGCAAGCCTCTCGCGCATCTTGTAGATGTCCAGCCCGAGCACGCCGGAGGTGAGCTTGGTTCGCTTCTCTACTTCCTTGGCCTCCCGCTTCCGCGCTGCCTCAAGGACGGCTTCGGTCTTTTCCCGAGGAACGACGCAGACGCCGTCATCGTCGGCGACGAGCACGTCTCCGGGATTGACCAGCGCGTTGGCGCAAACGACCGGCACGTTCACCGAACCCAGCGTGTTCTTGACCGTGCCCTGCGCGAAGATGGCTTTCGACCAGACCGGGAATTTCATCTCGGTCAGATCCCGAATGTCGCGAACCCCGGCGTCGATGATGAGGCCGCGGCAGCCGCGGGATTGCGCACTGGTGGCGAGCAAGTCGCCGAAATAGCCGTCTTCGCAAGGGCTGGTGGGGGCGAGAAGGAGGATGTCGCCCGCCTGAAGCTGTTCGATCGCGACATGGACCATCCAGTTGTCGCCGGGCGGGGCGCTGATCGTAACGGCGCTGCCGGCGATGCGAGCACCCGTATAGATCGGCCGAATATAGCTCGCGAGCAGGCCCGTGCGGCCTTGCGCCTCGTGAACCGTGGCGACCCCGCAGGCGGCGAGGCCATCTATCACTTCGGGATCGGCTCGCGCTATGTTCTGAACGACGATACCGCTCATGGACCTGCCTCCAAATGAAAGTCTTGGAACAGCCGCCTGTGTGAAGGCATGCGTTCGAAGGGGGAATACCGAACCTTGGCCAGGCGATTAGTTTTCGCTAAACGTGGCGGCATGCGGCTCTGGGATTTGAATCTGCGACATCTTCGGGGGGTCGTCAAAATCGCCGAACTCGGCAGAATGAGCGCGGCCGCACAGGCCGTCAACCTGACCCAGCCCGCGATGACGCAGGCTCTCGCGAGGATCGAGGGGGTGCTGGGCACGCCGTTGTTTGACCGGTGCCAAGATGGCATGGTGCTGACCGATGCAGGCTTGCTGTTAGTGCCGCGCATCCGTGCCGCGCTGGAATATATCGCCAACCCGCACGTTACGATGTCACGAATGCGCGCCGTGCTCGCGCTGGCCGATAGCGGAAGCTACACTGGGGCGGAGGTTCTCACCGGACTGTCCGTGCCATCCCTCCATCGCGCGGTCAGCGACTTGTCGCTGTCGTTGCGACGCAAGCTTGTCGACCGGCGCGGCAGGATCGTCGTCATGACCGAAGCAGGAGCGGCGCTGGCGCGATCGTTTCGCCTCGCACGCGTTGAAATCGAGGCGGGTCTGGCCGAACTCGACGCCTTAAAGGGATATGAGACGCGGCGGATCGTGGTTGCCGCGATGCCCCTTTCACGCGCCAAAATTGTCCCGGCCGCCGTCGCCCGATTTTTGCGGCGTCATCCGCAAGTGCAGATTTCGATTGTCGAAGGCTCGCGCGCGGAACTGGTCGAGCCGCTGCGTAATGGGGCGGTCGACCTGATGGTCGGCGCGCTGCGCGAGCCGTTGATAGAGCCCGACCTCGTACAGGAGCCGTTATTTCACGACCGGCCGGCGGTCATCGCACGTAAGGGGCATCCGCTTGAGGGGGGGGCGCCAACGCTGGAACGGCTTGCAGAGCACCCCTGGGTCATAGCGGCGCCGGGCGCGCCCCTGCGCGAAAGCTGGCGACGGATGTTCGAGGATGCCGGAGTGGCCGTGCCGCCGGTGCCGATCGAATCCGGTTCGGTGATGGCGATCCGGCAATTGCTGATCGAAAGCGATCTGCTGACCATGCTCTCGCCAGATCAGGTGGCTGTCGAGCTGGAGGCTGGATGGCTGGTCACGCTCGGGAACGCGCCCACTGCGCAGGAGCGAACGGTCGGCGTGACCAGCCGCGCATCTTGGCGACCGACCACGATACAGGCAGAATTTCTCGCGGATCTTAGAGCTGTGTCTGGTTGAGAAATCCGCGAGGATTGAGTGTCCTGGCGCGCTCTTGGCGCAACAGCCGATCATCATACTAAAATGCGGCCGGGATGCTTAACGCAATATCAGGTTTAGCCTGAGCTTATCACCGGGCGCGCTTTTCGATTTGTGGTTCAAGCGCTGGAGAGCCACCCTCCAGCCATGCAGCGCACCCACGCCTTGATTGGATATGGAGAGGCCGGATCGACCTTCGCTACGGCGGGCCGATGGCTGGATGGGGTGGCAGTTTGGGACCATATCCCTGAACGGCGGGAGGCCGCAGCGTCGTCAGGTCTCCATACTTCGGCCGCACCGGCAGAAGTTCTCGCTAGCGCGCCGCTGGTGCTCTCTCTGGTCACCGCCGACCAGTCGCTGCACGCTGCGGAGACCTATGCGCCGCTGTTGGCGCCGGGTGCCCTGTGGTGTGACATGAACTCGGTAGCGCCCGAAACCAAGCGGGCAGCCGCCAGTGCAATCGAAGCGGCAGGGGGGCGCTACATCGACGTAGCGGTTCTGGCCCCGGTCGAGCCGGCACGTTTGGGCGTACCGCTGCTGATTTCCGGCGACGCTGCGGAGGAGGCTCTCCGGATGTTGCGCGGCATCGGTTTCGAAAATCTGCGCGTGGTGGGGGCGGAAGTGGGGCGCGCCAGCGCCATAAAGATGATCCGGTCGGTGATGGTCAAAGGGGTCGAGGCGCTGACCGACGAAATGATGGCCGCTGCGGAGCGCGCCGGGGTCACCGAGGAGGTCCTGGCCTCGCTCGACGCCAGCGAGAAACCCAGACCGTGGGCCGAGCGGGCCGCGTACAATCTGGAGCGCATGGCAACGCACGGTCTGCGGCGCGCCGCGGAAATGGAAGAAGCGGCGAAGACGCTGACGGCGCTGGGCGTTGCGCCGCTGATGACGAACGGCACCGTGCTGCGCCAGCGCGCCGCAGCGTGCAAAGGACAAGAGCAAGAGCCATGATCATCGACTGTCACGGTCACTACACGGTCCTGCCAGCGGCGCACGACGCCTGGCGCGAGCAGCAGAAGGCAGGCTTCAAGGCAGGCGAGGCGGCGCCTGCCTACCCGACGATTTCGGATGCCGAAATCCGCGAGACGATAGAGGCCAACCAGTTGCGCCTGATCAAGGAGCGTGGCGCCGACCTGACGATCTTCTCGCCCCGTGCCAGCGCGATGGCGCCGCACGTCGGCGACCAGACCGTCGCGGTCAAGTGGGCGCAAGTGTGCAACGACCTGATCGCGCGGGTGGTCGGCCTGTTTCCCGAGACATTCGTGGGGGTTTGCATGCTGCCGCAATCGCCCGAAGCAAGCATGGCGAGCTCCATCGCCGAATTGCGGCGCTGCGTCGACATGGGCTTTATCGGGTGCAATCTCAATCCGGATCCGGGCGGCGGCTATTTCAGACACCCGCCGCTGACCGATGCTTACTGGTTTCCGTTTTACGAGGCGATGTGCGAGCTAGACGTTCCGGCGATGATCCATGTGTCGGGCTCCTGCAATCCGGCGATGCACGCGACCGGCGGCTATTACATCGCCGCCGACACCATCGCGTTCATGCAATTGCTGGAAGGGGATCTGTTCAGCCGCTTTCCAACCCTGCGCTTCATCATCCCGCATGGAGGCGGCGCGGTGCCTTACCATTGGGGACGGTATCGGGGCCTGGCCGACATGCTGAAGAAGCCGGACCTGCAGACCCACCTGATGAACAACGTGTTTTTCGATACGTGCGTCTACCACCAGCCGGGCGTCGATCTGCTGGCGGATGTGATCGACGCCAAGAACATCCTGTTCGGCAGCGAGATGATCGGCGCGGTGCGCGGAATCGATCCGACAACGGGGCACTATTTCGACGATACCAAGCGCTATGTCGATGCGCTGGATATTTCCGAGGCCGAGCGGCACGCGATCTTCGAGGGGAACGCGCGCAGGGTTTTCCCGCGGCTCGATCGGCAGCTCAAAGCGCGAGGGCTTTAGAAAATGGCGGTGGAACCAACCTGGATCTCAAATGCCTGGTATGTTGCCGGATGGGACGCGGAGATCGACACCGCGCCGCTCGCGCGGACGATCTGCGGCGTGCCAATGGTCTTTTACCGCCGGCTCGATCGATCGGTGGTGGCAATGCGCGACGCCTGCCCCCATCGGCTGTTGCCGCTGTCGATGGGGCTGCGCGAAGGCGATTCAATCCGTTGCAAATATCACGGGCTCAAGATTGGGCCCGACGGTGTGGCCGAGGAGATGCCGCTCAAATCCGAGGCGGTCAACCGCAGGATTTGCGTGGAAACATATGTCGTGGCGGAAAAGCACCGCTTCGTGTGGGTTTGGATCGGCGACAGGGCGCAGGCGGACCCCGCACTTATTCCTGACCTTTGGCCTTGTTCCGCCGAAGGCTGGGTGTTCGACGGGGGTTATTACCATGTCGCTTGCGATTATCGCCTGATGGTCGACAACCTCATGGATCTGACCCACGAAACCCACGTCCACGCAGGATCGATAGGTCAGCCCGAAATAATGGAGGCACCGATCGCGACCCGCGTCGATGGAGACGAGGTCGTGGTCGAACGATGGATGCCGGGAATCGAGGCGCCGCCTTTCTGGAAGGAAGCGCTCAAGCGTGAAGGGCCGGTCGATCGCTGGCAGATATGCCGCTTCCTCCTTCCGAGCGCGGTCATGATCGACGTGGGTGTGGCGCCATCGGGAGCCGGGGCAACCCTCGCGGACCATGACCATGGCGTGCGCGGCATGGTGGTCGACTTCATGACGCCGGAAAGCGCTGATACGCACCATTATTTCTGGGGCATGGCCCGGAATTTCGATATTGGCGACGCGGGCTTCACCGCCCGCTTCAAGGCCCAGCAGGGCGGCGTCTTCGCGCAGGATAAGGTGGTCCTGGAAGCACAGCAGCGGGCGATCAAAGCCAACCCCGAACTCAAACTCTCGGCTTATCGTATCGACGAAGGTGGAACCCGGTCCCGCCAGATGATCACCCGAGCGATCAAGCGCACAACCACCGGCTTCGAGCGGGAACTGGCATGATCACGCATGGGCGCGCCCACACGGCATCGGCTGATCGGTATATCCGGCAGCTCGTGAAGCACTGGGGGCACAAATTCGCGACGAGCTATGCGGATGGTCGCGGCACGGTGCCGTTCAGCGCGGAGACCCAAGCGACTTTCGATGCCAAGGATGGCGGGATCGCGATTACCCTGGTGACCGCCGACACGGCGAGCGCGGAACAGATGAAGGAGGTGATCGCCAGTCATCTCAATCGTTTCGCCTTCCGGGAAGGCGAGCTGGCGTTCGAATGGAGCGGGGCATGAGCGAGAAGGCCGACATCCACGACTATCTGGCCGAGTTCGACGATATACCCGGAACGCGGGTCTACACTGCGAAGCGGGCCAGGCAGGGCTATCATCTCAACCAGTTTGCCATGAGCCTGATGAAGGCGGAAAACCGCGAGGTGTGGAAAGCCGATGAGGCGGCCTATCTCGACCAGTGGCCGATGAGCGACGAGCAGAAGCAGGCTGTGCTGGCCCGCGACTACAACCGGCTTCTCGATCTTGGCGGCAACATCTACTTCCTCGCGAAGGTATTTTCGACCGATGGCCTCAGCTTCGTCCAGGCGGTGAGCACGATGACCGGCATGAGCGTCGAAGATTATCAGGCGATGATGAATACAGGGGGGCGCTCGCCCGATGGTGCCCGCTCGATCAAGGATTCGCGCTGACATGGCCCGCATCAGCGCCGGAATCGCCACCAGCCATGTTCCCCTCCTTGGCGTCGCCGTGGATCAGGACAAGACGCGGAATCCTTACTTCGATCCCATTTTTGCCGGCTATGAATGGACGAAACGCTGGGAAGCGGAACGGAAGCCGGATGTCATCCTGCTGGTCTACAATGATCACGCCTCCGCATTCGACGCCAATATCATCCCGACCTTCGCGATTGGCACCGGCGAGCATTTCAAACCTGCGGATGAGGGCTGGGGCCCTCGCGCCGTGCCGGACGTGTTCGGGCATCCGGACCTCGCCTGGCACATCGCGCAAAGCCTGATTCTCGAAGAGTTCGACATGACCATCATCAACCAGATGGATGTCGATCACGGGCTGACCGTTCCGCTGTCCATGATGTTCGGGACGCCCGCCGCTTGGCCGGCGAAGGTCATTCCGCTCGCCGTAAACGTCGTCACCTATCCCGTTCCTTCGGGCAACCGCTGCTGGATGCTGGGTGAGGCGATCCGGCGGGCAGTCGAAAGTTTCCCGGAGGAACTCGATGTCCAGATCTGGGGCACTGGCGGCATGAGCCACCAGCTTCAGGGGCAGCGTGCCGGCCTGATCAACGCCGCGTGGGACAACAAGTTCATGGACAGCCTCATCGGCGAGAGCGAGGCCGCTCGCCACATCCCACACATCGAATATCTGCGCGAGACGGGATCCGAGGGGATCGAGATGGTGATGTGGCTGATCATGCGGGGCGCGCTGGGCCCCCGGACCCGGCTGCTCCATCGTCATTATCATGTTCCGTGCAGCAACACCGCTATCGGGCATCTTGTGCTCGAACCATGCTGAGAGACTAAGCCCGGCGAGCCGGAGGATTTGCGTCTGGCCCGCTTTTGCAAACACTCTTGAAGATAAGGATTGAACGGACATGCGTATCGCTCTGGTCGGCGCCGGTGCATTCGGCGAGAAACACCTCGACGCGCTGAAAGCCATAGAGGGCGCGGAAGTCGCGGTGGTCGTCAGCGCTTCGCACGAGGAAGCCCAAAGGCTGGCCGCGAAACACGGTATCGCCGATGTAAGCGACAGCTACGACGAGGTGCTGAAACGCGATGACATCGATGCCGTGATCCTCACGACACCTACGCCGCTGCATGGGCGGCAGGCGATCCAGGCAATGGATGCCGGCAAGCATGTAGAGGTGGAAATTCCTGTAGCGGACTCTTGGGACGAAGCGCAGGCGGTCCTGGCCAAGCAGCAGGAAACCGGGCTCGTCTGCATGGTCGGCCACACGCGCCGCTTCAATCCCAGCCACCAGTGGGTGAAAAAGAAGATCGACGCCGGCGAGTTCACGATCCAGGCGATGGACATCGAGACATTCTTCTTCCGTCGCAAGAACATCAACGCCAAGGGCGAGCCGCGCAGCTGGACCGACCATCTACTGTGGCACCATTCGGCGCATTCAATCGACATCTTCCAGTATATGACCGGCGCCAAAGTGGTAAAGGCCAATATCCTGCAAGGTCCTCGCCATCCGGAACTCGGGATTGCAATGGACCAATCGATCCAGCTGAAAACCGACAGGCGCCAGATCCTGACCCTGGCGCTGTCGTTCAACAATGACGGTCCGCTGGGCACCTTCTTCCGCTATATCGGCGACACCGGAACCTACATCGCGCGCTACGACGATCTCGTGAATGGCAAGGAAGAGCCGATCGACGTGTCGCAGGTCGATGTCAGCATGAACGGCATCGAATTACAGGATCGCGAGTTCATCGCCGCAATCCGCGAAGGTCGCGAGCCGATCGGCTCCGTCGCCAGCGTGATCGAATGTTATCGCGTGATCGGCGAACTCGCCGCCAGCTTGGATGAGCAAGATGGCTGGTCCTGAGCCGTGAGCATTACGGCGACCTGCCACCAACAATGATTATCCAGTTGAGGAGCAGTGGCTACCCGCAAGGCTGATTAGGAGCATGAGGCGAGGATCGGCGTATGCGTGATGAATATACCGGGCGGCGGCAGGGCGCATGACCTCGCCCAAGGCGCCCTCAGGCTGGGCGCAGACCGGGCTGGCGCGAATTGCGCGGGGGGATCGCGCACGTAAAGCTCATGTCATGCGCGACACGAAAGCGCCTTTCGTTCTTCTAGACGATGCGCGCAGCGATGCCCGCGGCGATGCACACGCCTTTCTGTTCACCGAACCACAGGGGATCATTCAGGCTGAGCGGATGGATGATGTCGCGCCCTGTTTGGATCGGATGCGTTTCGCGCTCTCGCGAGGCCGATATCTCGCTGGTTATCTTGCCTATGAGGCAGGAATGGCGTTCGAACCGAAAATGTCTCAGTTGGCTGTGCAATCGGACACCCCCTTATTGTGGTTCGGAGAGTTCGATACGCCAAGGGTGTACGAGCCGCACACTTTTCGGCGGCGCCCCCGCTATGAACCGCCATTGTTTCGTCCCCTCACCGACGCTGCGCGCTACAACCAAGAGCTGAAAAGGATTGCGACCTATATCTCTGCAGGCGACATTTATCAGGCCAATTTCACCTTCGATGCGGTCGTGGATGTTCCACCCGACGCCCTGGCGGAACTATATTGGCAACTTCGACCCAGGCAGCGGGCAGGCTGGGGCGCACTGGTTGAAACCGCGTCTCAGACGATCGTAAGCTTGTCGCCCGAGAACTTCTTCACCTTGGATCAAGGCAGGGTTTGCGTCAGGCCGATGAAAGGCACGGCTGCACGGCAACGTGAGGTTGTAGCCGACATGGCGGCTGCCCGGCTTCTCGCCGCAAACCCGAAAGATCGGGCAGAGAACCTGATGATCGTGGATTTGTTGCGAAACGACCTGTCGCGGGTGTCAACGCCGGGAAGTGTGAAGGTGACATCGCTGTTTGACGTCGAAACTTATCCGACGGTTCACCAGATGACTTCCACCATCACTTCACGTCTTGCAGGCGATTGCGACGCGGTCAGGTTGTTGACGTCGATGTTTCCCTGCGGATCGGTGACAGGTGCCCCAAAAATCCGCGCCATGGAGATCATCGCCGAGACCGAGCGCAGGTCGCGCGGAATTTATACAGGTTCGATTGGATATCTGGCGCCGGACGGCTCGTCCGCCTTCAACGTCGCTATACGGACCATCGATTCCAGCTTTGGCCGACCACCCCACATGGGAATTGGTTCGGCCATCGTCGTAGATTCAGTCGCCGAGGATGAGTTGGCCGAATGCCTGGCGAAAGCGCGTTTCCTCACGGATGCGAGGAGCGGCACAGGCGCTTGACACAGCACGACCCTTCGCTCGTTCCGCCGTCATACAGTCACGCCCGCGTGAAGGTCTGCTCGGCCAACCGGAGAGCATCACGCACGTCTTGAAACCGGAGCGCCGTTCGCCGGGTCATTCGACGAATTTCCAATGGCAATATCGGCGTCTCGCAGCGTACGATCGACAGGCCCGTCGCTTGCTTTTCCTCCCCTTGGATGCTCTCGAACATGCAGGTGAAGCCCAGGTTGCGATGCAGACTGCTCAGGATCAGCCCGAACTCCGATGTTTCGACGACATGATTTGAATGGACGACGCCGTGCCGACGGAGCGCTTCGTCGACCATGTGCCGCAGCGGCTTTTCGGGTGCCAAGCCGATGATTGGCGTCGCGTTCAACTGCGCTGCGGTTACGTTGATCTCAGCAGCCAGAGGATGACCCTCACCGACATAGATCGCCAATTGCTCATGACCGACGGTCTGGCCAAGGCCATATGCGCCTTCGACCGCGTAAAAATAGGCCGCGTCCAATTGGCCCGCGATGACGCGGCGGTGCAGATCCTCCGGTGCGCCATCGTCACTGATAAAACTCAGCTGGCGCTCATGCACCGCATCGAATGCAGCCACCGCGCTCGCCAGATTGCGCATCATGAAGCCGTGCATTGCGATGCGGATAGGCTCCTGCCGTGCGCTGTCGCCCACCACGAAGCTGATAAAGTCCTGAACGTCGGCCAAAAGCTCGTGAACTGAGTCGAACGCCCGCGCGCCCGCCGCCGTGGGCGTAACCGCGCCGCCGGGGGACCGGACGAACAGCTCGACGCCCAACTGCGTTTCAAGCGCCCGCATATGCTCGCTTACCGATACCGGCGAAATATTCAGCTTCTGCCCGCATCGCCGGAAGCTACCATGCTCGATCACGGCGGCGAGAATCTCGAGCTGACGTACGGTGATCATCTTTTCTTGACGCCTGGTATTCGGAATTTCCGTACACCCAATAGCCCGCAGCCGTATTCCCGACAAGGGCTGTACCAGCCTATGCCTGTTTTGCTGACGAGACGAGCAAGTCGTACCGCAGTTTGGAGAGGCATAGTGCGTTTTTCGCCCGTCTTTTACTTTGGCAAAGGTCGCTGAGGCGATGCGTCGTCCTGACGTGATCGTGATCGGTGCTGGTAGTGCCGGCTGCGCCTTGGCGGGTCGGCTTGCAGCATCGGGCGAGCGGCGCGTGTTGCTGCTCGAAGCGGGCAGCGGCAACCGCCACCCGCTGATCACGGCTCCTGTCGCCTGGCCGATGGCATCGATCGATCCGCGCTTCGGCTGGGGCTATCAGGGGGAATCAGAGCAGCAACTGGGCGGACGCGGTCTGGATATGCCGCGCGGGCGGCTGATGGGCGGCACCGCTTCGATCAACGGCATGATGTATTCTCGCGGCCAGCGTGAAGATTATGACGGCTGGCACGCGCAGGGTCTCGATGGCTGGAGCTATGCCGATGTTCTGCCCTATTTTCGGCGCAGCGAAGCGAATTGGCGCGGCTCAACGCAGTGGCATGGCGGCGGCGGCCCGGTGGCTGTCACGTCGAACCGCCGCGTTCCTCGGCTCTACGACTCCCTGCTCGCCGCTGCGCGCGAACTAGGCTTCGACGAAAATCAGGATTTCAACGGCGCTAGCCAAGCCGGCTTTGGCATTCCGGACTTCACCGTGCGCCGCACGCGCCGTGAAAGTTCGGCGACCGCTTATCTGAAGCTGCCGCAGGTCGAGCGCCACCTCGCGATCCGCCGTCAGGCACAGGTTTCGCGCATCATTGTGGACCATGGCAGGGCAACTGGCGTTGAATTGCTTCAGCCTCAGGGACCGGAAGTCTTGCAGGCGGATGAGATCGTGCTTGCGGCCGGAACATTCAATTCGCCCCATCTTTTGCTGCTGTCAGGGATCGGCGCGGCTGATGCCTTGCGTCGCCATGGTCTCGGCGTCGTAGCCGATCTGCCCGCGGTCGGATGCAATCTGCAGGATCATCCCATGGTGCAGATGGGCTATGCCGCATCCGCGCCACTGGGGTTCGAGCAACGGCTGCGGCTCGATCGGCTCGCGGGATCGGCGTTGGCCTGGCTGCTGCGCATCGGTGGATTATTGGATGAGGCGCCGCTTGGCATCCAGGGCTTCATCAACCGCAATGATCCGGCCGCGCGTCCGGACACGCAGTTTCAGGTTTCATTCGGCTCGCCGATGAGCCGGCCCTGGCTACCGGGATGGCGCAAGGCATCACCGGACACGATCGGGGTAGGCATCCTGCAGCTTGATCCGCAGGGGCGCGGCGTGGTCGAGCTCAAATCCAGCGATCCGCTGCAGTCGCCGGCAGTAAAATCCAACTTCCTGCTGGATGCTCGTGACCGCCAGGCGGCCCGTGAAATGTTCGCGTTCGTCCGGCGCTTTTTCGGCAGCGCCGCCATGCAGACGCTGGTCGGCCCAGAGTTGATGCCCGGCGCCAACGTTGCGGACGAAGCGGAAATCGACCGGTTCATTGCGAACTCGCTGGTGTCGAGCGCCCATCCGGTCGGCACGTGCGCGATGGGGAACGACCCGGCCTCGAGCGTAGTCGATAGCACGTTGCGGGTTCACGGTATCGACGGCCTTCGGATCGCCGACGCCTCGATCATGCCGACCATCATCCGTGGCAACACCAGCGCACCTGCCATGATGATCGGCGAAAAGGCTGCCGACATGATGCTCGGGCGAAATCTGCCCCGCGCCGAACTGCCACCGTCGCGGAGTCCCGCAGACATACAATCGCATCTGGAGACCTTCTCGTGACCACCCGCATCGATATAGCCCACCCCGACAAGTTGTTTATCGGCGGCGAATGGGTATCTGCCACCGGCGGCACGATAGACGTCGTCTCCGCGCACAGCGAAGCGGTCATCGCGCGAATAGCCGAAGCCAGTGAGGACGACGTGGACCGAGCGGCGATCGCTGCGCGCAAGGCATTCGACGACGGTCCCTGGCCGCGCCTCAGTCCGCAGGAGCGCGGCGAATATCTTCGGCGTCTGTCAAAGGCTCTTGAGCCGCGTATGCCGGAGGTGGCACGTGCCTGGGTCGATCAGATCGGCGCACTCGCATCGGCCGCGCCCTTCGTCACGGGCGGCGGCAAATTCTGGTTCGATTATTACGCCGGTCTGGGCGACGACTTCGACTGGGTCCGTGAAACTACCCGGATCGACGGCAGCGCCAAGGCCATGGTGGTGCGCGAGCCGGCCGGCGTCGTCGCGGCGATCGCGCCTTGGAATAACCCCTTCGGTATCCTCGCCGGCAAAGTCGCACCTGCGTTGATGGCCGGCTGCACGGTCGTCATGAAGCCGGCGCCGGAGACGCCGCTCGAAGCGTATATACTTGCCGAGGCCGCCGAAGCGGCCGGCCTGCCGCCGGGCGTCGTCAATCTGGTCTGCGCCAATCGCACCGCATCCGACCGGCTGGTGCGGCATCGGGCGATCGACAAGGTGAGCTTCACCGGCAGCGTGGCGGCCGGCCGAACGATCGGCGTGGCTTGCGCTGAGCGGTTCGCGCGCTGCACGCTGGAGCTTGGCGGCAAATCTGCAGCCATAGTGCTCGAAGATGCGGACATCGCCCTCACGGCCGCCACGCTGGCGCAGGTCATCACGCTTTCGGCCGGGCAGGTCTGCGCTACGCTGAGCCGCGTGGTGGCGGTCCGCAGCATTCACGAACGACTGGTCGAGGCGTTGCAAGCCGAGCTTGCCAAGGTGACGGTCGGCCACCCCGACGATCCGGCGGCGCGCATGGGGCCGCTGGCGATGCGGCGCCAACGCGATCGCGTCGAACAGTTTGTCAGCGACGCTCAAACCGAGGGCGCCACACTGGCGCTTGGCGGCAGCCGCACCAGAGGCATGGACGCAGGCTGGTATTTCGATCCGACGTTGTTCGTGCGGGTCGATCCATCGATGCGGATTGCCCGGGAGGAAATATTCGGCCCGGTGTTGACGGTGCTGGAGGCTGATGACGAGGCGGCGGCGATCGCCATCGCCAATGACAGCGACTTCGGATTGTACGGCGCTGTGTTCTGCGCCGATCCGGATCGCGGCTATCGCGTCGCCCGCGCGGTGCGCACGGGCACGGTGGCGCATAACGGCTTCCTGTTCGATCCGTCCCTGCCATTTGGCGGATTCAAGATGTCCGGAATCGGACGCGAAGGGGGGCGTGAAGGCATGGCAGCATTTACGGAGCTGAAATCACTCATCTTCTGACCGACTGACAACAACACGAAAAATAAGGGAGAGGGCAATGTTCATAAAAATCACGAAGGCCGCGCTGGCGGCGGGCACGATGCTGGTTCCGGCTGTAGCGAGCGCACAAACGGCGCCCGCCGATCCTGCCCCGGCAACGCAAGGACCCGACGATCAACTGGCCGACATCATCGTTACCGCCCAGCGTCGTCAGCAGACGCTGCAGGACGTGCCTGTCGCGGTCGCGGTGCTTGGCGCCGACCAGCTCGCGGCGCAGAAAATCAACAGTGTCGAGACGCTTGGCTCAGCCGTGCCGAACCTCGTGGTGCAGCGCTCGCCATTCCAGCCGTTCGTTGCCATCCGTGGCCTTGGCTCGGGCGCCGGCGGCCGCGCGTTCGAACAGTCCGTCGCGACTTATGTCGACGGCATCTATGCCGGTCGCGCCAATCAGTTCCTCAACCCCTTCTTCGACGTCGAGCGTGTCGAAGTAGTGCGCGGCCCCCAATCGGTGCTGTTTGGAGTCAACGCGAACGCCGGCGCGATCAATATCGTCAACAAGCGCCCGGGTCGCGAGTTTGAGGGCTACGTCACCGCCGGATACGAAGCGGCTTATGACGGGTATAATTTCGAGGGCGGCATCAGCGTACCGCTCGGCGACACGTTCAGCGTGCGCTTCGCCGGCAAGCTCAACCGCGATGGCGGATATGTCTACAATACCGTCACCGATAAGGATGATGGCCGCGCCGACAGCGGCCTCGGCCGGGTGATCGCCAGTTGGACGCCGAACAGCGACCTGCGTTTCGATCTGTCTTACGAGCATGGGCACAAGCGGGTGCATGGGACCACGTTCCAGTTGACATCGCTCGGTGCCGTGACCTTTCCCCCTGCTATTGAGGACGGTGTCTTCGACTTCCGTAAATCGACGCCCGACGATCGCGCCTTCACGCGGATCACCTCCGACAATGTCGCGCTTAACATCAATTATGATCTGGGCAGCGTGACGCTGGCGTCATCGACCGGTTACTCGACGTTTGACTTCTCTCAGTATGTGCAGGGATCGAACCATCCGGTGCAGATCGGCGGCACGTTCGCGAACGAAGACTTCAAGCAATTCTATCAGGAAGTACGGCTGGTTTCGAACGGCTCCAACTTCATCGACTACATCGTCGGCCTTACTTATTATCATCAAAAGGACAAGATCGACCAGGGAACCGACATCGATTTCGCCGGGTTCGGCGTACCCGGGCTGACTGCCGGGGCACGCAATGGTCTCGACCAGACCACCAACGGCTATTCCGCGTTCGCGCAAGGCACGATCAACCTCACCGACAAGTTCAACGCTGTGATCGGTGGTCGCTACTCGTCGATCCGCAAGCAGGGCGACTATGTGATCGCGCCGACATCGTTCGGGCAGCCGCTGAGAGGCTATAACTTCGACCCGGCGAGCCTGTTCATCCTCGCTGGACCGCCGTTCGGCTTTTTCCAGTGGTTCAACCCCGCCGACACCACCACGTATCGTCCCACCAGCATCTCGCGTTCGCGCACGTTCAAGTCGTTCAATCCCTCGGTCAGCCTCAACTACAAGTTCGATCGCGGATTGTCCGTCTATGGTTCATACACCACTGGGACCAAGGCAGGGGGGTTCAACGACCAAGACAAGTCGGGCGTCGTGCCTGAGAACGGCTTTGCGACCGACATTTTCGAATATTCCGCCGAACGCGCGTATAATTTCGAAGTCGGCCTGAAATATAGCAGCCCGACGCTGCGGCTCAACCTTGCTGCGTTCCGCACCAAATACAAGAACCTGCAGGCAACGATATCGCTGCCGAGCGGCGCGCTGCAAACGACGAACGCGGCTGAAGCGACATCGAAGGGCATTGAAGGCGACCTGACCTGGATCGTCGCACCGGGCCTGACGTTCAGCGCCAACGCGGCGTACCTGCATGCACGCTATGGCGACTATCCGGGCGCCTGCCCGATCGGCAGCACGTTCTGCGCGGACCCGGCTACCGGCAATGCGCGGGGCGGACGCCTCGATGCCGTTCCCGATTTCTCGGGCAGCGCTTCACTCGCATACAATGTGCCGTTGAACGATGATTGGGCGTTGCGTTTCAGCGGGCGTGTCTATCACCAGAGCAGTGCGCAATATCAGTCGGCACAAAATCCGCTCGACCGCACGCCGGGCTACGAACTGTTCGACGCATCGATCGCGCTGGCGCAGACCAAGGGGCTGACATTTTCGGTGTCAGGCAAGAACCTCGCGAACAAGGCCGTGCGCGGCTTCAGCGGCCCTTCGGTGGGCGACGCATTCTACGGCCATTATTCGGCGACACTGCCCGGCCGTCAGGTCTTCTTTGACCTGCGCTACGACTTCTGAACCCTCAATCTAAGGAACGGCTTGTGAGTGATCTCTTCGAAAAAGGCATGCAGGTGCGCCGCGACATGTTCGGTCCGGAACTTGCCGAGTTGGCGGTTGCAAACGCGAGTGATTTCGCCAAGCCGTTCCATGACATCATGACCCGCTACTGTTTTGGCGAAACCTGGAACCGCGAGGGAATGGGCAGGCGAGACCGGAGCTTGGCGACCCTGTCCATGCTGATCGCGATGGGCAAGGAAGTCGAGATCAAGATGCACGTCAAAGGCGGGATCGCCAACGGCCTTACCGTCGATGAAATCCGCGAGCTTGTCCTGCACGCGATGATCTATTGCGGTGTGCCGGCATCCTTCACGGCCCTTAGGGCTGCCGAAGCGGCACTGGCCGAGCTCGATGCGGCGAAACCAGCATGAGGATCGCCTTTATCGGATTGGGCGCGATGGGCCGGCCGATGGCCACCCATTTGCTGGCGCAGGGGTTCGATCTTCGAGTCAATGACGCCAACACCGACCTTGCCGACACGTTCGGCGATGCATGGGCGTCAAGCCCGGCCGAGGCGGCGCGCGGCGCGGCGGTCGTCGTCACGATGCTTCCGAACGGGCATATCGTACGCGACGTGATCCTTGGGTCGGGCGGGGTCGCCGATGCGCTGGGGGAGGGCGGCATCGTCGTCGATACCAGTTCGTCCGACGCCGGAGGCACCGTTGCACTTGGCGAAGCACTCAAGGAGCATGGCATTTCGCTGATCGACGCGCCCGTTTCTGGCGGTGTGCCGCTCGCGGCTGAGGGGAAGTTGACCTTGATGGTCGGCGGGACGGACGAGGCGGCATTTGCGACCGCGCAACCCTTGCTTGAAGCACTCAGTGGGAAGCTGATGCGGGTGGGCGGCCTGGGCGCTGGCCATGCGGCAAAGGCGATCAACAATGCGATCGCCGCAGCGATCTTCGCCGTCACGTCGGAGGGTGTCGACATGGGCGCCCGCTTCGGGCTCGATCCGGCGGCGTTGCTGGAAGTCATCAACGCATCGAGCGGTCGCAGCGGTATTTCCGAGGGCCTGTTCCCGAGCCAGGTGCTGCCGGGCAAGTTTGCGCTTGGCTTCGGCCTCCCGCTGATGGCCAAGGATGTGGCGCTCGCTGACAAGCTGCGCGATGAACTTGGTCTCAAGCTGCCAATGATCGAGGCGACGCATCGTCAGATGCAGGCTGCACTCGCCGCGCTGGGCCAGCAGGCCGACTTCACCGACTATTTCCGCTTCAACGAGCAGGCCGCAAACGCGGGCTGATGGAGAGTTTCGTGACCGTCCAGCCCACATATCCCGACACGGTGCACTACACCGGCTTGAACCGCCCGACCCATCTCGAGGCGACCGCCCACGACCTCTATGTCGAGGGCGAGATACCGGCGGAGATCGACGGCGCCTTTTTCCGCGCACTTCACGACCCCGCCTATGTCCCCCTGCGCGCGGACGATGTCGTGCTGTCGCGCGACGGGGTGATCGGCAAGGTCGAGTTCAAGGACGGCCGCGTGAGCTGCGGCGTCCGCTACGTCCAGACCGAACGGTTTCTGGCTGAGCGTAAGGCGGGGCGCAGTCTGTTCGGCGTGTATCGCAATCCGTTCACCGATGATCCCAGCGTTGCGGGCGTCGATCGCACCGTGGCCAATACGACACCCTATTACCATGCCGGCCGCCTGTTCATGTCGAAGGAAGACGGCCTGCCCTATCGTATCGACCCGACGACACTGGAGACGATCGGCCGATGGGACTATCGCGGCCGGCTCCGTTCTCAGACGCTGACGGCGCACCCCAAGATCGATCCCGTGACGGGCGAGCTGTTCCTGTTCGGATACGAAGCGGCCGGGCTGGCGACACCGACGATCGCCTATTGCATCGTCTCGCCAGAGGGTGAGCTTGTGTCCGAGCAATGGTTCGATGCGCCCTATTGCTCGATGATGCATGATTTCGCGATCACCGAGGAACATGCGATCTTCATGGTCTATCCGACCAAGTCCGATCTTGAGCGGCTGCGCGCTGGCGGCCCGCACTGGGTGCACGATCAGCAAGGCGAGAGCTTTATCGGCGTGATGCCGCGCTACGGCCGCGTCGAGGATATGCAGTGGTTCAGCGGTCCTCCGGGGGTCCACAGCTACCATGTGATGAACGCCTATGCCGAAGGAACCAAGATCCATCTGGATCAGGCAATGGCCGTCACCAACCTCATCCCCTTCATCGCCGAGCATTCCGGCATCAATCTGCCTGTCGATGGCGGACTGACGCGGTGGACCCTCGATCTTGCCAATCCCGGAGCAGGCATTGCCGAAACCAAGATCGGTCCGTTCGGCGAGATGCCGGTCATCGCGCCGGGCGATCTGGGCCGCGAATATACACGCGGATGGTATCTTTCGGTTGATCCCACAAAGCTGACACTGGTCGCCAACGGCCCGGTCGGCGTGCTGTTCAATTCGCTGATACGGGTCGACTGGCGCGATGGATCGCTGACAAACTTTTCCGACGGGCCAGGGCTCGGCTTCAACGAGCCGGTGCATGTTTCGGCGAATGATCCGACGCATGGCGGTTGGCTGCTGATGATGGTCGATCGGGTCATCGCGGAAGGTCATTTCGCGCAGGAGCTATGGGTGGTCGAGGCCGATCGTGTGGAAGCCGGGCCGATCGCGAAGGTGTTCATGCCGTTCGTCACCTGTGAGCAGGTGCACGGCAGCTGGGTGCCGCGGGCACTGCTCGATGCGGCAAAAGGGGACATCTGAAATGAAGAAAATCGTGATCACCGGCGCGTCGGGTCAGTTTGGCCGTGAAGCGACCCGTCTTCTGATCGAAGGCGGCGTCTCGCCCGATCGCTTGATCCTCGTGACGCGCAGCCCGGATAAGCTGGCCGACCGCGCCGCGCAGGGCGTCGATGTGCGGCGGGGCGATTTCGACGACGCGGATGGGCTGATAGAGGCGCTGGCCGGCGCGGAACGAATGCTGATGATCAGCGGTACGCGGGTGGGCTTTCGCGAACCGCAGCACCGCGCCGCAATCGACGCGGCGAAACGCGCCGGTGTGCAGCACATCGTCTACACATCCTTCATCGGTGCGGTGGAGAGCAATCCCTCGCTCGCGGTCAAGGATCACGTCATCACCGAACGGATGCTGCGGGACTCGGGCCTTGCCTGGACGGTGCTGCGCGACGCGCAATATGCCGAGGCTGTGGTTGAGGCGATGGCGCCGCTGATGCTCGCGAGCGGCGAAATGACGAGCCTCGCCGGCGATGGCCACATGGCGTTTGTCTGCCGGGACGATTGCGTGGCGGCGGCCGTGGCCGTGCTGCAAGGCGATGGCCACGAAAACCAGGTCTATCAAATCACCGGCCCCGAGCTCGTCAGCTACCGAGAAGTGGCGGCGCTTGTCTCCGAACTCACCGCGATCCCGGTCAGGTTCACGCCGACCGACGAGGCCGGGCTCTACGCGATGTTTGATGGGCTGGGCATACCGCGACAGCCGGTTGACGATCTTTCGGTCAACAATTTCCCCTGGAATTCCGACGACATGGTCAGCTTCGAGGTTGCGGTGCGCGACGGCGATTTCGCCGTCATCAGCGACGATTTTGAGCAGCTGACCGGCCGCCGGCCCAAGGCGCTCCGCGCGCTGCTCGAGCAACATTTGGAGACCATTCGCACGGCGGCAACTCGGATCAGCCTGCCGCCTGCCGCAGACATGGAGGATGTTTCAGATGCTTGAGAATGTGAACGAGGGCGTATCGACGTTTCTCAACGCGGGCGGTCTGTATGTCGCGCCGCTGGAATATCAGGGCTACCGGAACGAAATCCTTGCTTCGAAGACGAGCGCCTGGATCGGGACGCCGCTCAACGAATCCCCGATCTATGACGTGCAGGGGCCGGATGCCGCCCGCTTCCTGACATCGCTGTGCATCAACAACTTCATGAAGATGAAGGTCGGCTCGATCCGCCATGCTGTCATGTGCAACGACAAGGGCCAGATGCTGGCCGATGGCGTGGTCATGAAGATCGGCGAGGATCATTTCCGGACCTATTGGCTCATGCCGATCATCGATTTCCATGTGTCGCGAACAGACATGGACGTCTCGGGTACGAACCTTTCCGGCACCGAATTCTTCATCCAGATCGCCGGCCCCAAATCGCTGGAGATTCTGGAGCGGGCTTCCGGCAGCGACATGCACGACATCAAATTCGCCGCGCACAGGGTGGTGGATTTCGGCGGCATCGAGGTGCGCGTCCTGCGCCTCGGCATGGCCGGGTCGCTCGCCTATGAACTGCACGGCCCGATGGACCAGCTGGACACGGTGTTCAAGAAGCTGTGGGACGTCGGCGCACCGCTGGGCGCCAGCAAGCTCGGGCGGATGGCCTATCTGCTGAACCACACCGAAGCCGGCTTCGCCAACATCTTCATCCACTTCCCGATGCCGTGGTTCGAGGAGCCGGAACTCGCGGCCTATTGCATGACTCAGCCGATGGCGATGTTCTTCAATTATAATCGACAGCTGGTCGGCAGCATGGGTGACGAACTGGAGGCGCGGTTCAAGACGCCTTACGATGTCGACTGGGGATCGCTCGTCCGGTTCGATCATGACTTTCCCGGCCGCGCCGCGCTCGAGCGGATTGCCGACAATCCGCCGAACGCGATGGTGACCTTGGAATGGAATGCCGAGGATGTCGCCGATATCGTCGCCTCGCAATATCGCGGGCGCGATGCCGTGGCTTACGAGCCAATCGACGACCGTCCGTCCGACAATTACTTCGTGAACCCCAACGGCTTCCACTATCATGCGGACAAGGTCTTGTTCGATGGGGCTGCGATCGGCTCATCGGCCGGGCGGATCCGCAGCGTATACTACAAGCGGATGATCTCGCTCGGTTTCATCCAGCGCGAGCACGCCGTCGAGGGCAAGCAACTGACCCTGCTATGGGGAGCGCCGGGCGGACCGCAAAAGGAGGTTCGCGTCACTGTCGCGCGCACGCCCTATATGGACCTCGCCAACAACAAGGACATCGATGTCAACGCGATCCCGCGGCTGTCAGTCGATGCGTGAGGAAGCGCCATTCGTCCGTTCGCAGACGCCTGGAGCGAACGGCGTGAAGAATTATACGCCGATCGAACGGGCCAATCTGGCCCTCGTCCGAACCGTTTATGACGAGGTGCTGGAACCGCTCGACCCGGCGCATGTCGATCGCTATTTCCGCCCCGACTATATCCAGCACAGCCCGATGGCGGAAACCGGCGCTGCGGGGCTGAAGGCGTTCCTGGTGTGGGCCAACTCTGTTTCGCCCGACGCCCACCATGACGTGAAACGAATGTTCGCCGATGGCGATCATGTCATCGCGCATGTGCATGTGGTCATAACACCCGGCACGCCCGGCGTCGCCGTGATCGACATCTTCAGGGTTGAGGACGGCCTGATCGCCGAGCACTGGGATGCGTCGCAGGAACTGACTGGCCGCTCCGCAAATAATAACGGAGTGTTCTGAAATGGAGCCCGTCTCGAGCGGTTGTAAACGGTTCGCAGGGCGAACGGTTGTTGTCCTCGGCGGCAGCAGCGGTATTGGCCGCGCCAGTGCGCTGGCCTTCGCGCAGGAAGGTGCCTTCGTGATCGTCACGGGCCGCGATCCCGATACATTGGCACAGGTCCGGTCCGATCTTGGCGACGACGGCCAGGTCTTTCGTTCCGACATATCCGACATCGCCGCCACGCAGGCGCTGATGCAGCAGATCAAGGCCGAACATGGCCGCATCGATGTGCTGTTCGTCAACGCCGGCATCGGCGCGTTCCGCACCATCGAACAGGTCGATGAAGCCTTCTACGACCAGATGTTCGCCGTCAATCTGAAGGGGCCGTACTTCGCGGTCAAACACGCGATCGAACTGATGGGGGAGGGCGGATCGATCGTGCTCACCTCCTCGATGGGACATTGCACGGGGATACCCGGCAACAGCGTCTATGGCGCGAGCAAGGCCGGGCTGCGCGCGCTCGCCCGTACCTTCGGGGCTGAACTGGTCAAGCGCGGCATCCGGGTCAATTGCTTCAGCCCGGGTCCGATCGATACGCCGCTGATTACGCGCGGAGAAATGAGCGAGGCGGAGATAGCGGACTTCCGGCAGATGATCTGCGAACAAGTCCCGATGGGTCGTTTCGGCACGGCGCAGGAGGCGGCGCGAAGCGTACTTTATCTCGCCTCCGATGACTCCTCCTACGTCACCGGCATCGACCTGCTCGTCGACGGCGGTGCGGTGAGCTTTTGAAGAGATAATTGGAGACATCGCTTGGCCTATTTCGCTGAAACCTCGCTGCCGGACGCGCCGCGTTTCGAGTTCCTCTTTGAGATCGCGCTGACCTGGCGCGACGTCCAGACCATTCATGATACGCCGGCCGGGTTCGGTCGCGGCGCAACCTATGTCGACGCCGGCATCATCCGCGGACCGCATCTCAATGGCCGCATCGTGCCGCAAAGCGGCGCGGACTGGGCGCAGTTCCGCCCCGACAAGGTGCTTGGGCTCGACGCCCGCTATATGCTCGAAGCCGATGACGGGACGCTGATCCTGATGCGCAACGTCGGCTATCTCGCCGGTCGTGCGCCGGACGTCCTGCCGCGCATTCAGAAGTGGATGTTCGAGGACGGGCCGGAAGTGCCGTTCGAGGACTATTATCTGCGCACGACGCCAACCTTCGAGGTGAGCGCCGGCCCTTATGACTGGCTGACCCGCACCGTCGTCGTGGGCATCGGCTCACGCCAGAAAACCGGCAACACCATCCGCTATTTTGCTCTTCTTTGATTGACAGGAAGGTCCCAATGACCCGCGATTTCATCCTATCGCTTTCGTGCATCGACCGCCCCGGCATCGTGGCGGCCGTGGCCGTGGCGCTGCGCAACTCGGGCGGCAACATCCGCAGTGCGCAGCAGTTCGACGACCCGGAAACGGGCAACTTCTTCATGCGCGTTGAATTTCGCATCGACGCTCGCCAGGAGGATGAATGCCGCGCGCTCATCGCCGCGGTCGGCGCCGATTTCGGACTGCAATGGACGATGCGGCCGAGCGACGCGCGCAAGAAAGTGCTGCTGCTCGTCAGCAAGTTCGATCATTGCCTTGGCGATTTGCTGTATCGCCAGCGCATCGGCGAACTGCCAATGGATATCGTCGGCATCGTCTGCAATCACCCGCGCGAGGCGTTGAGCCTGTCGATCATCGAAGGCATCCCGTTCCATTATCTTCCCGTGACGCGTGACACCAAGGCGAAGCAGGAAGCGCAGATCAAGCAGATCGTCGACGAAACTGGCGCCGACCTGATCGTGCTGGCGCGCTACATGCAGATCCTGTCAGACGATCTGGCGGGATTTTTGTCGGGGCGCTGCATCAATATCCACCACAGCTTCCTGCCCGGGTTCAAGGGGGCCAAGCCCTATCACCAGGCCCATGCGCGCGGGGTCAAGATGATCGGCGCGACGGCGCACTTCGTTACTTCCGATCTCGATGAGGGGCCGATCATTCATCAGGATGTCGAGCCGATCAGCCATGCCGACAGCCCGGACGAACTGGTGCGCAAGGGCCGGGATATCGAGCGGCGCGTGCTCGCCCGCGCGGTCAGGGCCTATCTGGAGGATCGCGTGCTGATCAACGGCCACAAGACCGTTGTGTTCGAGCAATAGCGCCATGGAACTGATCGACGGCAAGGCGATAGCCGCTCAGCTCGTCGCCGAGGTCGGCGCGGGCGTGGCGGCATTGCGCTCGCGCAGCGGCATCGTGCCGGGCCTCGCGGTCGTGCTGGTCGGCGACGATCCGGCCAGCGGCATCTATGTGCGCCGCAAGCTGGCGGCGACGGCGGCAGCCGGCATACGCTCGTTCGAATACCGGCTGGCTGTCGACACGCCGCAGGCCGCGCTGCTCGTCCTGATCGACGAGCTTAACGCGAACGCCGATGTGCACGGCATCCTCGTCCAACTGCCGTTGCCGGCGCAGATCGATCCGCTGCTCGTGCTGGATCGCATCGCGCCGGAAAAGGATGTCGACGGATTTCATCCCGTCAACGTCGGTCGCTTGTCGTCGGGCGGCGGCGGGTTGGTGCCCTGCACCCCGCTTGGCTGCATGAAGCTGCTCGATCGCGTGATCGACGACTATCACGGGCTGAACGCCGTCGTGATCGGCAAATCCAATATCGTCGGCAAGCCGGTCGCGCTGCTGTTGCTCGAACGCGAGGCGACGGTGACGGTGACGCACATCCATACGCGCGGGCTACCCGACATCGTGCGCGCCGCCGACATCCTGGTGGTGGCCGCCGGCAGCCCGGGGCTGGTTCGCGGCGACTGGGTGAAGCCCGGCGCGGTCGTGATCGATGTCGGCATCAATCGCATCATCGGACCAGACGGCCGTCCGATCATAGTTGGCGACTCGGTGATGGACGCGCTTGGCCATGCCCGCGCGGTCACCCCCGTGCCGGGGGGCGTCGGGCCGATGACGATTGCCTGTCTCCTGGAAAACACGTTGCGCGCTGCGCGCTCTATCATCGGAGAGGAATAACCATGGAATTCAAGCTACTGATCGATGGTGATCTGGTGGACGGCGCCGATAGCCTGGCGGTGATCAACCCGGCGACGGGCGAGCCTTTTGCGACGTGCGCGCGCGCCGATGCAGCGCAGCTGGAACGCGCGATCGCGGCGGCGAAACGTGCCTTTCCGACCTGGCGCGACGGCGGTCAGCCGCGGCGGCAGGAATTGCTGCACAAATTGGCCGATGCGATGGAAGCGCGTTTCGAGGACTTTGCGCGACTGCTGACGCAGGAGCAGGGCAAGCCACTCGCCGAAGCCCAGTTCGAGGTCGGCGGCGCCATCGCGGCGTTCCGCCATTTCGGCGCGCAGGTGCTGCATCCCGAAACACTGGTCGATGAACCCAACGCGCTGGTCGTCGAACATTATGCGCCGCTCGGCGTGGTCGGCTGTATCGTGCCGTGGAATTTCCCGATGATCCTGCTGGCGATCAAGGTATCGATCGCACTCAGCACGGGCAATACCGTCGTCGCCAAGCCCGCCCCGACCACTCCGCTCACTGCCGCGTTGCTCGGCGAGGTGGCTGTCGGCATCCTGCCGCCGGGCGTGTTCAACGTCATCGTCGATGCGAACGATCTGGGCGGCATGCTGTCCTCGCATCCCGATGTCGCCAAAATCAGCTTCACCGGATCGACCGCCACCGGGCGCAAGGTAATGGCGAGTGCTGCGTCGACGCTCAAGCGGCTGACGCTGGAACTGGGTGGAAACGACGTCGCCATCGTGCTTGACGACGCCGATCCGGCCGAGGTCGCTGCCAAGATCTATGGCGCCGCCACGTTCAACGCGGGGCAGACCTGCATGGCGGCTAAGCGGCTCTACGTGCCTAACGCGATGCTCGATGACATTGGCGAGCGACTGGCGGCGCTGGCTTCGGCGACCGTGCTTGGTGACGGGCTTGAGCCCGGCACGAAGATGGGGCCGATCCAGAACAAGATGCAGTTCGACAAGCTGCAGGATCTGATGGCAGCGACGCAAAGCGAAGGCACCGTCCTGACCGGCGGCGCGCGGCTCAACCGGCCGGGCTATTTCATTCAGCCGGCGATCGTGCGCGACTTGGCTGACGACGCGCGGCTGGTGACCGAGGAGCAGTTCGGGCCGCTGGTGCCGCTGCTCAGCTATGACACGATCGAGGACGTGATCGCACGCGCTAACGCCAGCGACTATGGGCTGGGCGGGACGGTTTGGGGCAAGGATCTGGACAAGGCTGCGGCCGTCGCGCGCGGGATCGAAACCGGCACGGTGTGGATCAACAAGCATCTCGACCTGCGGTTCGACGTGCCGTTCGGCGGGGTCAAGCAATCGGGGCTGGGCCGCGAGCAGGGCCAGGCCGGACTCAAGGAGTTCGTCGACGCCCGCATCGTCAACATGGCGCGCTGATCCGACCATGCGTGCGCACCTGCCCCATTTCGATCTTTCGCAAAGCGCCGAGCAGTTGCGCGCTTCCTTTCGCTTCGACGAGGTCGTGCGCCTGCGGGAAAGCTATGCCGTGCTCGACGAGGGGACCATCGTCGCCATCCTAGAACAGGCGGCGGCGTTCGCCACCGATACGCTGGAACCGCTCAATCGCGCGATGGACGCCCAAGGTGCGCAGCTTCGGGGCGGGCGCGTCCACACGGCGCCAGGCCATCGCGAGGCCTGGGCGGCATTCGTCGCCAATGGCTGGTCCTCGATCGATCATGAGGCGGGCTATGGCGGCCAGCAACTGCCGCTGCCGCTCTGCCTTGCGGTGCAGGAGATTTTCGACCGCGCTTGCCCCGCCTTCGGCATGCTTCCCGTTCCGCAGCGTTCCGCCGCCCGGCTGATCGCGGCCTTCGCCGCGCCGGACGTCAAACAAGCCTTGCTCCCTGCTCTGGCCTCGGGCGAGTTGGGCGCGACGATCTGCATTTCGGAAGCGGGGGCGGGAAGCGATGTCCTTCAGATGCGCACCCGTGCGCGCGCGGCGCCGGATGGTTGGCGCATCTCGGGTGAAAAATGCTGGATCAGCTATGGCGATCACGACCTGACCGACGCCATTGTGCATTGCGTGCTGGCACGCAGCGACGATGGGACGGCGACGCGGCCGGAGATCAGCCTGTTTCTGGTAGATACGCGCGTGGCCGGGCAGGACGGCGTGCAAGTGCTGCGCATCGAGGACAAGCTCGGCCTGCATGGCTCCCCAACCTGCACGCTGGCGTTCGACGAGGCGCCAGCGACCTTGATCGGCGAGCGTGGGCGCGGGCTCGCGCAGATGTTCGTGATGATCACGCAGATGCGCCTGGCGGTCAGTGCGATGGGGCTGGGTATCGCTTGTTCCGCGTCGGACGTGGCGCTCTCCTATGCGCGCGAGCGGCGGCAGGGCGGCAAACCCGGCGATCCGCAGCCGATCGTCGCCCACGCCGACGTTCGCCGGCAACTGCTCGAACTGACCGCGCACACGCAATTGCTTCGCGGCTTGATGCTGAACATCGCCAATCTTGCCGAGCTGGCCGCCCATAGCGAGGATCCGGCCGATCGCGAGCGCTGTGCCGCGCTGGTCCAATGGTTCCTGCCGATCGCCAAGACGTTCGGTGCGGACTGCGCGTTCGCCAATGCGAGCGGCGCGATCCAAGTGCTGGGCGGCGCGGGCTACACCGCTGAATGGCCGGTCGAGCAGGCGCTGCGAGACGCCCGCGTGCTGTCCGTGTTCGAAGGCACCTCCGGCATCCAGGCGATCGACCTGCTGCAGCGCCGCGTGATCCGCGACGACGCCGGGCTACAGGCGTTTCTGGCGGTGGCCCGCGCCGATGGCGCAGAAACGCCGTTGGCACGCTGTCTTGACTTGCTGGAGGGTGCGGCATCGACCTTGAAGGCGGCTGACCCCGCTGACCAGGACGCTGGCGCTGCCGCGTTCCTTGACCTCGCCATGCTGGCCAGCGCCGGATGGATCGCGGCGCGCTTCGTAGCGCAACTGGGAGATCATGAGGCCTCAGCCCGTATGCGTGCCGCGGGCCGCTATTGGCTGGACCGGATCGAGGGACGAGCCGTATTGCACCATGCCGAGGCGGTGCAGGGCGCCGGGCCTATCGCCCATTTCGCGGCCTTCGCGTGAACGTGCAGGTTCCCCGATTGGCTCAGGATCCCGTCGAGATCCTCAAGCGCTCGCCCATGTCGCGCATGCAGTGGGCGGTGGTGGCGGTGATGTTCGGCCTGAATGCGCTCGATGGCTTCGATGCGCTGGCGATCAGTTTCGCGGCACCCGGTATCCTTGCGGAATGGGGCCTCACACGCGCCGAACTCGGGGTCGTCATGTCGCTGGAGCTGGTCGGCATGACGCTCGGCTCGCTGTTGCTCGGCGGCCTGGCGGATGCGCGTGGCCGCCGCTGGACGATCCTGCTTTGCCTTGCCTGCATGAGTATAGGGATGTTCGGATCGGCGTTCGCGCCTGACGTGGCTGTGCTGTCGATCGGCCGCTTGCTCACTGGCTTCGGCATCGGCGGGATGCTCGCCGCAACCAACGCGGGCGTTGCCGAAGCGGCCAATGAACGGCGGCGACCGCTCGTCGTCGTCCTGATGGCGGTCGGCTTTCCGATCGGAAGCGTGCTGGGCGGCATGGTCGCGGTCCAGCTGCTCCGCGCCTATGGCTGGCACGAGGTGTTTCTGTTCGGTGCGCTCTGTACGACGCTCATGGCGCCGCTCGTGCTCTGGCTGGCGCCGGATTCGATCGAGTTCGAGGTTCACAAGCGCGGCCATGCTGCCTTGCCGCGCGTCAATCGGCTGCTCGCCCGCATGGGGCATGAGCCGCTTGCAGCGTTGCACATCCCTGAACGTCCAGCCGGTGCGCGCAAAACGGGGTTTGCGGAGATTTTTGCGCCGGCGTTTCGCTGGACCACGATATTGCTGACGATCGCCTATCTTACCAATATCACCACCTTCATCTTCCTGTTCAAGTGGACGGCGCCCGTCATCGTCGACATGGGCTTCAGCGCGCCGCAGGCCGCTTCGGTGCTCGTCTGGGCAAGCAGCGGCGGCATTGTGGGTTGTCTGCTGTTCGGTCTGTTGACGGAACGCCTATCGGTGCTTGGCTTGACGATCGCCATTGCGGCGCTTGCATCGATGGCGATGGCAGGCTTCGGTTCCATGCCGGCGGACCTGACGATCCTCTCGGCCGGGGCGTTTGTAGCGGGTCTATGTGCCAACGCGGCAGTTGTCGGCCACTATAGCCTCGTCGCGACGCTGTTCCCGACCCACCTGCGTGCCGGCGCGACGGGGGCCGTGATCGGCGTGGGCCGGGGAATCTCGGCCGCCGCGCCGGCGCTTGCCGGTCTGTTGTTCACGGCTGGATACGGCTTCCCGATCGTCGCGCTCGTCATGGGTTCGGGCTCGGCGATTTGCGCCGTGACGCTGACCGTGCTGCGAGCGCGGCTACGCGAGCAGCACGAATGACCGGCGCCGTCCATGACGAGGGTATCGAAGTCAGGGTCCACGACCTGCGACTGGCGGCGCGTATCGGCGCGCATGCCCATGAAATGGATCGCCGCCAGATGTTGCGGGTGATGGTTTCGCTCCGGCTGAAGCGCGCGCCCACCGATCAGCTCAGCGCGACGATCGACTATGAAGGCGTGGTCGCCTTGGCCGAAGCCCTGGCGAATGAGCATATCGTGCTCATCGAAACCTTCTGCGCGCGCCTTGCGGGCGGCTGCCTCGCCGCCGGATCGGTCGATCGAGTCGAGGTCATCGTCGAAAAGCCCGGCGCATTGGTGAACGGCGTCGCCAGTGCGCGTGCGGTGTACCGCGCCGGCTGATCCCCCCATCAAGCCCGGAACGCGAACCCCGCACCAGCGCGCTGAGCCCTGCGTCGAAACCAGCGTCGAAATCGAACAATTGCGATAGCGAGTGGTTTGGAGGTCGCACGATCTTGCCAAGGTGGGACCCCGGCTGCCACTGTCCGCCTGAAAGGTCAGGCAGACAGTGCCGAGCCTGGTTACGCCTCGTTGTTCCGTTTCTCGTCAAGATAGGGGAACCGGTCGACCGTCACGCGCACATCCTTGATGCGCTTGCCGTAATCGCCCCACTGCACGATCAATTCCGTGCCTGGCTCCGAGTGGCTGACATCGACGCAGCCCATCGAGAGATTTTCTCTGAAATAGTAGCTGTAGATCGAGCCTGAGGACATACCCACCAGTTTGTCCCCGGCGAGCAGACGATCGGCATGTTCGAGCATGCCATGCCCCCAGGTGGGCGTTGTCGGCAGATCCATCGTCCGATACTCCTCGCCCGGACGATAGAGCGAGGCATAGATGTCTATCACGTCATCAGCATTCCAGCGGAGCGTCACCGTGCGCCGCTGATCGGGGGAAGCCGCGACCTGTTCGAGCGCCTTGCGGCCGATGAATTCGTGATCGAACCGCACCGCCTTGTCCCAGTTCACCTCGAACGGATTGCGCTGGCGTGCGCGAAGGTCGGCGGGATCGTAACTGCCCGTTCGCTGGGAGTGGAGCGCGAAATGGTCCTCGCCTACCCAGTCGCGGAAGCCCTGATCGTTGACCACGGCCATGCCGAAGGTCCAGTTGGCCTGCGGAAAACCGCCTTCGACATGATTGACGAGATAGGTGCGCCAGCCAAGGCGCTCGATCCCGATATCCTTGTTTGCCTGATAGATGGCGTCGTACACCGCCGGACCATCCGCGATCGGCCCGCGCACCTCATAGGCCAGGTTGCCCGACATACCGATGCGGCCCACCTCGACCGTCTTGCCCGCGATCTGCGTCTTGCGATAGCGCAGGAACTTGATGTCGCTGAGATCTTCGCCGGTGGCCCGTTGCAGCGCCTCCAGCGACCGCGGCCCGGCAATCTGCGTCAGATAGCTGTCCTCCATCCAGACCCGCACGTCGAACTTGCCCTGAAGACCTTGGTAGAGTGCCCATGGTCCGCCCGCGAAGTGGCGGTAATGCCCGTCGTCATAGCGCTGCAAGATTCCGTGCGCGGCGATCAGTCCTTCCTCGGTGCACATCACCGCGTGTCGCATCGTCCCTTCCGGGAAGGTCGCCAGGTTGTTGGTGCAAAGCTGTGCCACGAAGGCGTCGGCGTCCGGGCCGTCCACGCATACGACGGGGCCCGAGAGACCGGTGTGGATATAGCAGCTCTGCTTCCAGGACAGGCTCTCGGGCTTCCAACCGTTATATTCCCATGGCCGCAGCACATCACCAACGGCCACGTACAACGTCGGCTCGGCGTAATAGGGGAATGCAAGTATCTGGTTGAAGGGTGTGGTCATGCTTCTCTCCTGAATTTTATGGGGCACCGAGTCGAAAAACTTGTGAAGTTGGGGCCCTGACTCGTTAACCGAGCGCTTTTTATGCGCCTCCGACGCCGACACGATGCCGTGTCAGTCAATTGAGCCCTTACATCCTTTCATCTGAGCAAGGCCTGCAGCGCGGGGACCAGGTGCGGCCGGTGATCCGCGGGAATGCGGGCAAGCAGATCATTCTCGAACTCCCGCGTGATGGTGTCTACCCGGGCGCGGCAGGTTCGGCCTTCATCGGTAAGCAGGATCGCCAGCGACTTCCGATCGAGCGGTTCGCGCCGTATCAATCCCGCGCCTTCAAGACGTGCGAGCAGCGGCACCATGTTGGCGCGCTGGATGTCGAGTATCTTCCCTATATCCGCAGAGGTCAGGTCCGTTCGGGCATCCAGCAGCAGCAGCACGGTCGCCTCTGAAATCCGCAGGTCCAGGGCGGCAAGGCGGGCGGCGAGTTCCGTCATCATAGTATTTGCCGCGCGGCGGAGCAGGTAGCCGGGCAGGGTCGACAATGGATCGACCAGCGACGCGGCAGCCCCGCCCTCCGACAATTCATTCACCGCATCATTCTTTTCCATGGCCTTGCCTAACTCCAGATATCGCTATTGACTATAGCAAAATTAAAGTTATGCAACATAGCAATTCAGATTTGCATGAGAGAGTGAGATGACCGAGCGCGCAGAAGAGGATACTGTCGCCGTCCACGTCGAGGCGCGGGTTGCGTGGGTCTCGTACAATCGGCCGGAAAAGCGCAATTGCATGAGCCCGAAGCTCAATCGGCAGATGATGCGCGTGCTGGAGAGCCTTGAGTTCCGCGAAGATGTGGGCGTGCTCGTACTGACCGGCGAGGGCGACGCCTTCTCGGCCGGTATGGACCTCCAAGAGTATTTCCGCGAGAATGAGGCGCTCGGGATCGGCGCGATCCGCAAGAGCCAGCGCGAGGCCTATTCCTGGTGGGACCGGCTGCGCTGGTATGAAAAGCCAACCATCGGCATGGTCAATGGCTGGGCCTTTGGTGGCGCCTACGGTCCGCTCCACGCGCTGGACATCGTGGTCGCCGCCGATGATGCGACTTTCGGTCTTTCCGAGATCAACTGGGGCATTTTGCCGGGCGGCGGCGCCAGCAAGGTGGCGCAGGAACTGATGCCGTTTCGCAAGGCGATCTACCACGCCATGATGGGCGAGAATCTGACCGGGAAACAAGCGGCCGAGCAGGGTCTGGTGACTGAAAGCGTGCCCGCGGATCAACTGCGCGCGCGCGTGGAGGAGATCGCCGGCGTCCTGCTCAAGAAAGATCCCAACGCGCTGCGCGCCACCAAATGGGCGATGCGCCGCATGACCGAGATGACCTTCGACAACGCGATGGACTATCTGATCCGCGCGCAAGAGGCACTGAACGGCATGGGCGGGCTGGAGGCACGCAAGGAGGCGACCCGCCAGTTCCTCGATGCAAAGACCTTCAAGCCGGGGCTGGGTGCGTTCGACGCATCGAAGGTGGCCAAGTAAGCAGGAGCGGGGAGAAGGGCATATGGGAGAAACGCTCAGCGCTGCGATGATAACGCGCCTGCTGCGGCCGCGATCCATCGCGGTTGTCGGCGCCAGCGACAAGCCCGGGGCTCTGGGTGCGTCCTTATTGGGGAATCTCGACCGTCACGGTTTTTCAGGCCCAATCTATCCGATCAACCCGAACCGGGACACGATCGGCGGGCGCGCGTGCCTTAGTTCGATCGACGATCTGCCCGAGGGAGTGGATGCGGCCGTGCTTGCCATCCCGCGTGTGGCTGTGCTCGACGCGATCCGCAGGCTTGCCGAACGCAAATGCGGCGCCGCGATCGTCTTTTCCGCCGGTTTCGCGGAAGGCGGCGAGGAAGGGCTGATCGAACAGGCGGAGATCGCCCGGATTGCGTCGGAATCGGGCATGGTGCTGGAGGGCCCCAATTGCCTTGGCATGGTCAACCATGTCGACAGCGTTCCGCTGACCTTCGTCGAAACACGCTGCCTCGCTCCGGCAGGGCGCAAGGCGATCGGGATCGTGTCGCAATCCGGCGCGATGGCGGCCGTGCTGGGCACGACGTTGCAGGCGCGCGACGTTGCCCTCAGCTATTCGGTGTCCACCGGCAATGAGGCGGCGTCGACGGTCGAGGATTATGTCGACTGGCTGGTAGACGAACCCAACACCGACGTGGTGGCGATGATCGTCGAGCAATTCCGCGATCCTCGCCGCTTCCTGGAGGTGGCGAAGAAAATTCGCGCTGCGGGCAAGCAGATCGTGCTGCTCCATCCGGGCAAGTCGAGCGCGGCGCGCGAAAGCGCCGCGACCCACACCGGCGCCATGGCTGGCGACTATCCGCTGATGCGGGCAAAGGTGCGGCGTGCCGGCGTGATCTTCGCCGAGACGATCGAGGAACTGGGCGACATCGCCGAACTGTTGGTGCGCTGCCCTGCGCTGACCCGCCCTGACCTTGCCGTGCTCGGAGAGTCCGGCGCCTTCAAGGCGCTGACGCTCGACCTCGCCGAAGAGCTTGGCTTGCCGCTTGCCGCGCTGGGCGACGACGACAGCCCCGCGCTGCGCGCCGCACTGCCGCCCTTCGTCCCGGTCAGCAATCCGCTCGACATAACCGCGCAGGGGCTTAGCGAACCCGCGATCTACACCCGGGCGCTGTCTGCCTTGTTCGATGATCCTCGCGTCGGTGCGATCATATGCGGGATTATCCAGGGCGATCCGGTGACCAGCGGGATCAAGGTTCCGGCAATCCTGGCATCGCTTGGTGGCGACGAGTTGGCCAAACCTTTGGTCTTTGCCGGCCTGGACGAGGGAGCGGCTATTCCCCCTGATTTCATCGCCGACCTGCGCGCGCGCGGCATTCCGTGTTTTCCGTCGAACGAACGCGCTTTTCGCGCACTCGCCCGGCTGGGGCGGCAGGTCGGGCGGATCGACGTCGATAACAGCCCGACACCGACAGCTTTGCCGGGGTTCGATGCCTATCAAGGCGTCATTCCCGAATATCGCGCCAAATCCCTGTTGGCGCAGGTGGGCGTGCCTTTCCCTCAGGGACGGTTTGCGGCCGATGCTGACGCAGCGGTAAGCGCGGCCGAGGCGCTGGGCTTTCCGGTTGCGATGAAGGCGCAGGCGGCCGCGCTCAGCCATAAGAGCGATGCTGGCGGCGTGGCCCTTAACCTGCTCGATGCAGCCGCTGTGCGCGCGGCCTGGGCTCGGATGCACGACGCCGTGGCAGCTTACGACGCCTCAGTCGTTCTGGACGGTGTTCTGATCGAGGCGATGGGGCTGCGCGGGGTCGAGATGATCGTGGGCGGGCGCAATGATCCCGAGTGGGGGCCGGTAGTTTTGGCCGGGTTCGGCGGAGTAACCGCCGAAATCCTGCATGACGTGCGGCTGATCACGCCTGATCTGTCGGAAGCGGAGATCGAGAGCGAGCTCATGCAGCTCAAGAGCGCGGCCCTGCTGAGCGGCTATCGCGGCGCGCCTGCGCTCGACGTTCTGGCGCTGGCTCGGCTGATCCGCACGGTTAGCGCCGTCCTGCTCGCGGAGCCCGACCTTCAAGAGCTCGATCTCAATCCCGTCATAATCGGCCCGGTCGGCCAAGGCGTGACCGCGCTGGACGCGCTGATCGTGCGAGGGTGATCGCGGACAACTGCCGAACGGCACAGTGGGGCTGAACCTTCGGGTCGATCCCTTCCGTCCCGTCCATAATCGATCTTGGGAGAGTGTCATGGAATTCAACCGCATCAATCCGATCACCGGCGAAGTCGCCTCTTCCGCGCCCGCGCTGAAGGCCGCCGACGTGCCGCCGATCGCCGCGCGCGCGGCGGCGGCGTTTCCCGCCTGGGCGGCGCAGGGCCCCAATGCCCGCCGCGCCGTGCTGATGAAGGCGGCCGATGCGCTGGCGGCGCGCAAGGACGATTTCGTCGCGGCGATGATGGCGGAGACCGGCTCGACGGCGGGCTGGGCGATGTTCAACCTGACGCTGGCGACCGGCATGGTGCGCGAGGCCGCCGCTATCACCACGCAGATCGCAGGCGAGGTAATCCCCAGCGACAAGCCGGGTTGCCTCGCCATGGCGCTGAAGGAGCCGGTCGGTGTGATCTTGGGCATCGCGCCCTGGAATGCCCCGATCATCCTGGGCGTGCGGGCGATCGCCGTGCCGCTGGCCTGCGGCAACTGCGTGATCCTCAAGGCCAGCGAACTATGCCCGCGCACCCATGCGCTCATTATCGAGGCTTTTGCCGAAGCCGGGTTCCCGGAGGGCGTCGTCAATGTGGTGACGAATGCGCCCGAGGACGCCGCCGACGTGGTCGGCGCGCTGATCGATGCGCCCGAAGTGAAGCGGATCAACTTCACCGGGTCCACCAATGTCGGCCGGATCATTGCCAAGCGAGCCGCGGAACATCTGAAGCCCTGTCTGCTCGAACTGGGCGGCAAGGCGCCTCTGCTGGTGCTGGAGGATGCCGACCTTGAAGAAGCGGTGAAAGCAGCAGCCTTCGGCGCCTTCATGAATCAAGGTCAGATTTGCATGAGCACGGAACGGATCATCGTCGTCGAGGCGGTGGCCGACGCCTTCATCGAAAAGTTCGCGGCGAAGGCGGGCAGCATGCCCTCCGGTGACCCGCGCGAGGGCACGACCCCGCTGGGCGCGGTGATCGACCGCAAGACCGTCGATCACGTCAACGGCCTGATCGAGGACGCCGTCGCCAAGGGAGCGACCGTCGCTGCCGGCGGCAAAGCGGACAGCGTGTTGATGCCCGCTACCGTGGTGGCCGGGGTTACGGCAGACATGAAGCTGTACGGAGAAGAGAGTTTCGGTCCAGTCGTGGCAGTGATCCGCGCGCGGGACGAGGCCCATGCCATCGAACTCGCCAACGACAGCGACTATGGCCTGTCGGCGGCCGTGTTCACGCGCGACACCGCGCGCGGCCTGAGCGTGGCACGCCAGATCCATTCGGGCATCTGCCATGTCAACGGGCCGACCGTCCACGACGAGGCGCAAATGCCCTTTGGCGGCGTCGGCGCCTCGGGTTACGGCCGCTTCGGCGGGCGCCAGGGCATCGACAGCTTCACTGAAACGCGCTGGATCACGGTCGAAACCAAGGCCGGACACTTCCCGATCTGATTTCCGTCAAAAGCGGCGTTTGAGGCTATCGTCGCTTGAACCGTTTTTGCACCGGACCAGTACGGCATAGCTTTTCAATAAGCGCCTTCTTCCGAGGAATCCCGCTCGACTTGTGGACCGAACGGAACGACAACGAACTCATCAAATCGCGCCGCCCGAGTTGAACGCTTGGCGCCTAGCCCGACCAACTATTGATCAGGGCTCCAGGCGGTGGGGGCGGCATAGGGCCGCTCCACCACGGAGCATCGTCCGTTGCCGAGCGATCCCACCTTCAGTCGGATCGCTCGGCAATCATTCTTCTCTCGACCTCTTCGGCATTCGACAGCGACAGCCTCTATCCCTCCCCCGACGGCTCCGCTCGCGACGGCCGCTTCTGATAAGCGCATCCGAATCTTGACCACAAAGTGGCGGGCGCACATCTGGTCCGGCCGCTCGATTGAAGTGAATGACCGGTTTCGACGCGGACAGACTTTTAAAAGCGGACCGCGGATTGTCTCAAGCTGGTCGCGAGCCGCCGAGCAGGTCCGCGGCGGCTAGTGCCCAAATTCCGGACGCTGAATCGGCTCACGCTCTTCCAGGCGCCGGCCATTCGTACATCGCGAGGGTGCAGAACTTTCGGTGGGTGCTATGGTCGCTGAATGGCGGCGGCACATCTTGGCGAGATCTTCATAGGCGATGCCATCGACGAATGGTCCGAACGGCGCGCGCTCGCACAAATCCATACCGCACTGACAGCGGCAGGAGAGCCGTTCATCCTCCTTGCCAATTTTCAACTCGCCGGCCGACAGATCGACAGCGTTGTCATTACAACGCGCCATGCCGTGGTGGTCGAAGTGAAAACGTCCCGCCTCCCGGTACGTGGTGGCCTCGATGGAGATTGGGAACGGCTTCATGTCTCCGGCGAATGGCGACGCTATACCAACGGATATCAGCAAGCGCTCGGGCAAAAGAACCGCCTGCGGGACGCCATGCGCGAAAGCGCAGACGTCGCCGACTTCTACCCGGACGCAGCCGTGGTCTTCGCGACGCCGCTGCCGCAAGGCTCAGCGCTCACGGACGGCGATTTCAAAGTCGTGATCACCGACCTTGACCGGTTCGATCCGACAGCCTCTGGCAAGCCGCAAAATCCCTGGACTCTTGACGATTGGCGCGCCTTCGCGACACGCCGGTCGCTGCGGGCCGCAACGCTCGCAGAGGTGATGGGCGGTCAAGCGCTCGGCCCCGCTTTCGCCGTGATGCGAGACTATCGCGACAGGATCGCGAGCGAGCTCGCGCGCGACGGCGAGGCCTGGCTGCCGGAGAGCGAGGAACAGCGCGCAACGCTCCTGGCCGCTCTCGACCAGGCACCGGGATGCTATATCGAGGGCCCGTCGGGCTGTGGAAAAACATTGGCGGCACGGTGGCTGGGAAGCCAGGCCGCCCGAGCGGGCCAATGCGTCCTCTACCTCGTGGCGAAAGACTTCGACGGGGCCTGGTCGAGATTGATCAAGCGCGAATTGGCCCTCGTCATCGACGTGCGCGCTGCAGCCATCTTTAAAGCGGTCCGCGTGACTGGCACGCCGGTTCTGATCGTACTCGACGGGATCAACGAACTCGCAGCGCCGCGCGACGCGGCGCTGCGCGGGCTCCGCGCAATCGCTCGGCAACTCGATGCCCGCGTCATCGTCACGGGGCAGGCGTCAGTGCCGCCACAGCTGTCGGGGCTGAAGGCAATCGCGATCCGCGCGCCAACCCTCGCCCTCAAGGAACGGATTGCCAAGGCGCACCTTGGATCGCTCGGCGCGAATCTTGGTGCGTTGCTGAATGCCGTCGTCAGCGGGTTCGAGGCGACGATCGTTGCCGAAATCGGCGCTTCTGTGTCCGCCGACGCGTCGCGCCAGCTTCTGGTCGAACAGTTCATCCGGTATCGTTTGGGCAACGCGCAGCGATCGGGTTCGGCAGGTATGCGCCTCCTCGCGCAGACGTTGATCGAAAGCACCAGCTTCTCGATCAATGAGACTGCCTTCGACGAGCTTTTGGCGGCGAAGGGCGTCGGGCACGCGGAGATCGACGCGATTTTTGCCGCCAACCTCCTCGTCAGGCGCGGCGGCCGCGTCTCATTCGCGCACGAGATCCTTCTCAATGCCTGCGCTGCCTTCGCCTATGCTCAATTCGCCGCCACAGCGGGCGAGAAATTCTCGCTCATGCTGGCATTGCCCGCGCTCGAAGCGATCGCGGCCGATATCGTGTCGGTGATCGAGGATACGGCGATCGTGAAGACGGTGCTCGAAACGACGAGCGATTCAGCGCTTCTGTACGACGCTGCCCGTGGCTTGGCAGGACCGATCGCGGCGCAGGTCGCGGACAATCTGCTCACCCAGACGGAGAGCGAGATCGACGCGGAGATCGCCGGTCTGCGTTTGATGCTTGTCGCCGGCGACAATCCATCGGTCGACTGGGAAGACGGTTCGGTCCGACTACGCTCGGCGCCCGAGGAAGCGCGGATTAATGCGCTCGCGCGGGAGGTGGGCACCGGGCATCGGATCGAGCGCTTCTTCGACCTGTGCGCGTCCATGGATGCCGTGCTCCTCGATGAGCGACGGCGCCTGTCCGATGCCGCGACCGCAGCCGGGATAACCGCGCTGAAGAGCAACGCGTTCCGGCTGGCCTATTCCGGGTTCGGCAAACAAAGTGGCCTTGCCCAGATTAGCCAGATGGCCGGAAGCGGAGTTTTCGACATCGTCGATTCGCCACTGCACAACACACCCCATGACATGATGCGCCTCACGTCAGGGCAGCTGCATTTTTATCTCGAGCGACGGCGCCTGTTTCTCGATCACTTGGATGTCGACGACGTTGCCGACGGGCTTGCGCGACTGGTCATCGAGCGGTTCCGATGGGAGCCGGCCCAGGTGAAACTCGCGATCCTTCACGCCGCGACATTCGTGCGGCAGGCAAGTCCCACCCGGCTCAGCGCCCTCATCGAAGCGATAGAGACGATCGATGCCAACCGCGAAGGCATCTGGATCAGCACGGCGGTCATTGACGCGCTGAAATTTCTAGGAGGGCTCGAGGATTCGGCTGAGGGGGCCAGGGAGGGCATTCGAGACGAGTTCGAACGGGCAACCGGACCGTACGAGGATGAATTTATTCTCGGCCTCGCCCTGACCGTCGCCGTAGCGATGTTCGATCACCCTTATGATCATATCTATGGCGACGAATTCGAGGCTCTGACCACGGAAAAGCGTCGCCTGCTGCTCCGCCGGGCCGCGCGCTGCGAGAATGCCCGAAAGTGCGTCAACCTGTCCTGGGTCATCCGAGAAATCGCATCGTTCGATGACCCGATCGATGGCGTGATCATGCAGGAGTTCGCCCGCTTGCCGGACTCGCAAAATGTATTCCCGCAAGAAGAGTGGAGCGCCTTCACGGTGGCGACGCGCTTCCTGGGCCGCCATCAGCTAGCACTGCCGGCGCAGGACGGGCATACGGATACGCGACACGCCTTGATTCTGCTGCGCGCCCTGCTTTACGCGACATCCGGTGGCGTGGGACGCGAACCGCCTGCGCAAATCTGGGTAACGCTGAATCGGTTGCCCCCGGGCGTAGTCATGGGGTGTTTCTGCGAACTCGAGCAAAGCCTCATCGAACATCATTGGAGCGAACCGCCCGCTACGCCCCGACCGAGCCTGCTCCGCGCCTATACGCCACAATGGCTGGCAGTCGCGAGACGCTTTCTCGACGAGGGCGGGGAGCCGCAACATTTTCGCTTTGCGCAAGCGCGCGACAGCGCGCCTGGCTACGCGTTCCAAATCTTAGAGACGTTCGGCGATCGCAGCGACGTCGCCCGCCTGCAACGGCTCGCAGATGACCCCCGCCATGCACGGCGCGCGCTCGAGGCGCTGCGGAGGCTCGATTCGGCCTGAGCGCTCGGGTTTAGATGCCGACTTCATGCCACAGCGCCGCATCGCGTTCGGCTTCGAGCACCTCCAACTCGACCGGAATCTTACCGAACTGAAGATTGTACATCGGCAACTGCCAGTGGCTGTTGAGCTGCCAGACATGATCGTCGGTCGCATCGTCGGACGGCAGTTTCGCGGCGAGCAGCTTATCGAGCATTTCCCGAAACAGACGGCGATGGTCGTCGAAATGCTGGATGTCGATGAAATCGAGCGCCTGCCAAGTCTGGTGGACGATGCGCACGCCCTTCACCGTGAACATGCCAAGCGCCGCCATTGCTTCGGTTAGCAGCAGCGGAAGCGGTGGTCCGCCAAACATCTGCAGCGAGCACCCATCGCCGCGCGGTGCAGACCATTGTGGCTTGCCGTCCTCATGGACCTCGATGTCGGCGTACATCGTGGACTCGCGGCTGTAGAGCCTCCAGTTTGGAACGATATATTCGCCGACATAGCCTTCAAGATAGTGCCCCTGCCGCTCCTGATCGACATAGGTCTGAAGCTGGGTGACATCGACCGGCCGCCAGCCTTGGGCGTCGGCGTAGATCATTCGGCTGAGATGGTCGTAGAACGTCTTCACGATCCCCTTGACTCGCCGCGCGATGTGCTTCGATGGGCAGCGCACCAAGTCCACCAGGATCAGCACTTTGGCGGCTTCCTCGACCGCGAAGCCTTCGAGGACATTCTGCTCGCGTGAGCCTTGTTCGAGCAGCTGCGCCGCATCCCAGAAACTTCGCGCGCTGGCCGCGATGATCGGCAGGCCTTCAGCGATAAACACCAGCCTTTCCCTCTGGGAGAGCTGGGTGAGGATGTCAGCGCGGCGGTTGCCATAGGGAATGTCGGCCATTGTCGTTGTCCCTTTCCCGGCCTCAATAGTCCATGTTCACGTGCCGCTCCCAGAGCCGGCCGAGATGGTCGACCAGCGCCTCGACTGCTGCACTGCCCTGGCTGATCGCCTCGCCATATTCGGCGATACTCTTCGCGTCGAATTGCGGGTCGATGCCCCAAAGCACGAACTCGTTGGGCAATGCGAACGGGCCGCTGGTCAGCATCGCGTCAACATCATCAAAAAGCCGACAGGTCTGTTCATGCGTGCTAGCGGCAATCGGAAAGAAGCTCATCTCCAGCCGCCCGCGATAGCGCGACAGATTGGCAGGGATCGCACCGATCTTGGGAAGATGGAAATAGAAAGCGCCGCCATCATTTTCGACGCCGCCGTGCGCGAGTGGGTTGCGGATCACGGCCTTTACATCGCGGAGCTTGCCGAGCAGGCTCCCGGCGAGGGCGTCGACCCCGCCGGCGAACAGCATTGCGAACCGTTCGTCCCATTTCGCGGAGAGGAAAGCCGGAAACGCACCATTTGCGAGCGGCTGGCCGAGGAACGCGCGCAGTAACAGCATGCGGTGCTCGAGCCCGCTGAACCAGGCGTCGACCATCGCACCGGAGGCGTAGAAGCCGTGGCTGTCCGCTTTACCCTTCCGGTTGATACTCGCCACCGCGGCCTGAAGGTGGCCGACGTCGTTCGCCTTGTTCCCTGCTACCGTTGCGATCTCTGGCGGTTCGAAAGCGAAGGCCTCGTCCGCCAGGGCGCGGAAATAGCGATACCGATCCTCGTACATTCGCCAGCGGTTCTGTAGCGTCAGATTGCCTTCGGCGATCTGTGCCGTTGCATAGAGTTTGAGTAGCGGTTCCAGTAGCTTCAATGAGCCCGACAATTGCCCCGACACACGCGCCAGAAGTTTGGGGGTCACATCGCGGGGTGCGAGGATGCGGAAGCCGAATTTCCGAAGCGTGAAGCCGAACGGCTCTCCATCGACCGTCGCGAAGACGGTCCAGCGCACCTTTTCCCAGGGCCCGCTCGCGCGAAAGCCCATGATCGTGTGCAGCCCGAAAAGCACCAGCTCGGGAACCGGAAACAGCGCGCGATCGGGTGAATGGGCCATCATGGCGCGTTCATTGGCCCCTTTCGGATATTCGCTGCTGAAGCCCTTCAGGGCCTTGGCCATTCGACGCTTGATCGTAGCCAATTGCTGCTGGATATCGGGGACGGGCGTCTCGGTCATTCCGGCTCTCTATCCGATGCGATCTCTCGTGGTCGCCGTGCCCAGGTCGCCGAAAGTTCGAACGGCGGAAACGGCCCCGTCGAGCTCAGCACAACTCGCTTCGCTTTCCAAGGAGCCCAGCGGTCTGCACAGCAGCGACGATGGCTAGGACAACAAGTAGCGCCTAGGTTAGCACGAACAGTGCCTTCACATCATCGAATGGTCTGTCGGCATGAAGCTCGTATATACGCCGCGCTTCCCATTCACGAGCCGGGTTCAAGCGTGATAAATGAAGGACAGCTTGAGCCAATCGGCGCCTGGAAGGGGACAAACCGGATTGTCCGACAACCTCGCCGAAATCAGCCCCTCAACAATTGCGCGCGCCAGCCCTGGTCACACCGTCCCCACGCCGTACCCACACCCGCCCCATTGGCATGAGAACCCGGCTCTTTCGTCCGCAGCCCCGGTCATTCCTTCGATGAAGCAAACAAACGGTGGGTTAGAAAAACGGGATAAGACAACTGATTTACGGCGCCCCTTTAGGCTTGTGGGCGTAACCCAAGCCTCACACAAGACCAGCTCCCTTCGCGTTGCCCGCCGCCAGCCCGGATGCCGCCGCCTGAGCGATGGCAGTTTGCACCTGCCCGGCCCGTTCACCAATCGCGGCAACCAGCTTGCCACGATCGTTGGTGAAGATAGTGGCGGTTTCCTTCGCCCGGGATATCCCGACGTAAAAGGACTTCTGGTCCACCAGATTGGCCGCCTTACTGTCGGCATGGATGATGACATGATCGGCGGTGCGCCCCTGCGCGGCAAAGGCGGTATCGACATAGCCATGGGCAATATGCCGATCGCGGGCGGAATCGAGACGGAGCGTTTCGGTCGCTCCTCGCCAGGTCTGGATGGTGGCTGTGCGAGCCTGCTGATCCACGGCGATCACTTCGGCACGCGCGCCATTAATTCGCCCCGCCTCACGGTCGTTGCGGGTGAAGCGGATGGCATCACCGGCTTTCAGGTCGATCGGTTGGGCCGAGAAGGCCTGGGCATGACCCGCACCCCATTGCCGCAAGCGCCAGTCCACCTCACGCCCGTCCTCCGCCTTGAGCGCTATGGCGGCCGTGGCCGGGTCGATGAGCTCGACGCGATAGGCTTCACCCCGCACAACGCCCTTGTCGGCATAGCCACGGGTGAAGCGGACCACATCGCCCTTGTCGTAACTCAAGGGATCGCGCGCCTCCGCGCGGGTCAGCCCCTTGTTGACGAGGGCTTCCGCCGGTACGGCTGGCCCGGTCAGCGCACCCGATCGGGTAAGCGCCGCGCGAATGTCGGCTGTCAGCGCATCGCGCCCCTCACGGGATGGCTCGATCACGATCGTGCGGGCACGTCCTGCCTTGTCCAGCGCCGCAAACCGCTCTGCGATAGCGGCGAAGCGTGCAGCCCGATCGACACTCTCGATGATCTGCCCACCACTCCGGTCCAGCGCGGCCAGCGCCTTCCTGGCATCCCCCTCGATCGACGCCAGCACAGCCTCCTTGGTGGCGAGATTGGTTTGCCGCACGATCTCGGCCAGCCTGGCGGTTTCCATGCCAGCGCCTTGCAACTGGGCAAAGGCAGCACCCGCCTCGACCGACCCCAGCTGCTTCACGTCTCCGACCAGCACGATGCGGGCATCATGCTTCGCGGCGAGGTCGAACAGCCGCGCGGTATCGCGCGCCGACAACAGGGACGCCTCGTCCACGATCCACGCAGTGGGCCGGGTGGGATCGCCACGCTCTGGCGACAGCAGGTGCCCGGCAACGGTATCGCCGCGCGTGCCCAGCGCCTCGCCCAATACCATCGCCGCCGACGCGGTCGGAGCCAGGGCCGTCACGGCTATCCCGCGCGCTTCGGCCTCGCGGGCGAAAGTCGCCAGCACGGTCGTGGTCTTGGCGGTGCCGGCATAGCCCTGAACGGCGGTGATCCGGTTGCGGCTGGTCAGCAACTGCGTGGTAGCGGCCCGCTGATCAGGATTCCAGCCATGACCTGTACGCTCGGCCTGCGCCGCTGTGCTGGCAACCGCCCTGGCGGCGGCAAGCGGCGAGGCGATAGCGGCAAGCGCATTGCGCCCCTCCGCCTCGATCCTGATCATCCTGGCTTCGGTCTCGACGTTCTGCCGCGTGGTAAACCCGGCGAACTCCGCCCCGCGCCGGTCGATATGGATGCGGTCGATCAAGTCACCCTGTTTCGTCGCGGCATCGATGGCCGCCCCGATCTGGGCGTACCCGATCCGCCCCAGTCCGATCCGTCCCGCTTCCTCCTGCAAGGCGGCAGCGGAAAATACCGACTGCCGCTCACCCAGCTTGTCGGCGGCATGGGCGACAGCACGGGCTGCGGCGCTGTTGTCCTGCAATTCCATGGTTGCGCGATAAGCCGGATCGGCGGCCCTGGCTTCGGCCTCCCGAACCATCGCCAATCTCGCTTCGATACCGAACCCTACTTTGGCCGCTGTCTCCCGCCACTCCGCCACAAGGGCGGCAGGATCGGCAGCAATCTTGGCCTCACGGGTGTCGAGCGTGGCAACCTGCTTCTCGATGGCGCTGGCGGTCTCGCGGGACGTACCACGCTCCGCCAGCGCCGCCGCGATCTCGGCGCTGCGGGTGCTGAACGCCTCGATGACTTGGTTGGAGACACCCCTGACCTCGAACATGGACTGCTTGTCCACCTCGATCTCATAGCCCAGTTCCCGGACCTTTAAGGCCAGTTCCTGCCGGTAGATCGCCCCGATCTGCTTCTGAAGCTGATAGATCGCGCGCGGTTCGAGGCTGCGCCAGGCACCGTCCTCGCCCTGCGTCGCGTTCATGATGACATTGTGGGTATGAAGCTGCGGGTCCTGGGCGCGGCTGGTGCCGTGCTGGAAGCTGGCGATCACCAGATTGCCGGTCGCCTCGCGGGCGACCGTGCCGCCATCGCGGATACGCGTGGCGGCCATATGGCGTTCGACATGGGCCATGGCGGTTTTTACGGCCTCACCATGCGCCTCGATCAAGCGCCGGTCACCCGCGACCTCGGCCATGATCGACACCGACTTGGGCGCGCTCAAGGTCACGTCCCAACCGGGACGATGCTCCAACTGCCCGTCGCGGAAGGTGCCAAGCTGCTGGTCGCCGATCCTGCCGTCGAGCAGAGCGCGGAACTCATCGCGATCCACTTCGCCCGACAGGCCCAGCGCCTCCGCGCCAGCCCCCTGCCATTGGGAGGGCGATAGTCCGCCCTCGGCATAATAGTCGTCGGCCTCGTAATAGCTGCTGGCCTGCGCCGAACTGGTGAGGGCAGAGGCGGAAGCCACCATCACACCGGTCCCTGACTGTCAGGCTTCGGGGAGGGTGAGGACGGCGCTGGTGACGGCGGCGCTGGGTGCGCAGCCTGTCCCCAGAGCATGGTCGCCGGATCGGCGGCGATAAACCCCGGCTGGTGGGGTTTGCCCCGCCTCGCGATATGATCGGCGGTCAGCCTGATCCTCGCCACCGGCAATCCGTCGGGGAGCAGGAGATATCCCTCGTGCCGCGCAAGGCGGAGCTGGCTCTCCATGACGGCAGGCCGCACCTCGCGCATCCGCCCCAGATTGATGCGGTGGCCTTCGTCGCCATCGCCTAGCATGTCGGTCTTGGTCCGGATTTCCATCTCTGAAGTACCGATGGTCTGGCTAGCCCATTGGCGGGTGTCACTGTCGATGGTCTGCAGGAACAGCTTGGTGTTGCAGCAGCCCAGCATGGATTCCGCAATCTGCGGTCCATAGCGATGCTGCATCTGCCCCAGTGCCTGGAAGGTCAGCACGACCGCCGCGCCGAACTTGCGCCCCTCGGGCAGAAGCCGCGCCAGATTGTCGACACGGGGCAGGTCGGCAAGCTCGTCCAGCACGAACCAGATGCGCCGGTCCTCGGAAGGGCGGAGGCCCAGCACCGCGCTGGCCGCGCATTCCAGCCAGCAGGCGAGCAGGGGTTTCGAGGCCTCGAAATAGTCCTCCTTCCTCGGCACGAATATCCAGGGTCGCGCACCGGGATGCCGGTCGAGCGCTTCAATGAAGCTGCGGAAGGCAAAAGGCTTCGCCTTGCCGTCCTCGGCACGCAGGAATTGAATCAGGTCCGCTGCCTTTGCCAACATGAACAGCACGCTGCCCGTGGCCCGGTCGGCATCGTCGGCAAAGGTGCGGGCCGACGAACTGGTGGCGAGCCATTCCTTGAGGTCGTCCTTGGGCCGGTTCTTCAGGGCATGGAGCAGGTCGGGGAGGGTGCGCCTGTTCTCCAGCCACAGAGCCCGGATCATATTGGCGACCAGGATGCGGCTGGTATCGAGCCACACATCGCTGTCATGTTGCCCGGTCTCGGTGATCAGCTGGTGGGCGATGCGGTCGGCGTCCGCCGGATGTGCGATCTCGGCAAAGGGCGACCAGAAGGCGCAGCGGGCATCGAACGGGTTGAGGATCACGTCGCCGCGCGCCGGATCATAATAGTGCGCAATGAACTCGCCGCTGGTGTCGTAGACAAGGGCGGCTTCGCCGCGCGCCTCGATGCGATCGAGCAATTGCCGCAAAGCCGTGGTCTTGCCACTGCCGGTCGTGCCGATCATCGCCATGTGGCGTGTTTCCAGACGAGCGGGGATCGGAACCTTGCCGATCGACAGGGTGCGGGCGTCAGCTTGCCTGCCGGTCAGCTTGGCAAGCTGCTTCTCGTCCACCACTTGCGTTCCGCCGATCCAGCGATCGGCCAGCAGGCGCTCGCGCCGCCGCGCCAACGCGCCGCGCAAGGCGATCAGGCCCACAAGCCAGGTGCCGAAGCCAAGCCAACATCCCCGCCTGGCCCAGGCCCAGACCAAATCGACGCGCCGCCGGAAATAGGGATGGGCAATGATCTGGCGCGCTGATCGTCCTTCTTCGATATGGTCGGGATAGTGAACGTCGATCCCTGTGTCCGCCTCCCAGCCGGACACGGCCCAGAGCTTGGTCCTGGCCCAGTAGTAGGTGCTGGTGGCGAGCATCGCGTCGCGGCCCAGCATCACGTGGGGCACTGCCAGTCCCCCGAGTGCAACGGAGGCCAGCATGACAAGCGCCTGCCGCTTGAGGCGGGCGCCTTGGGTGCTGAGATGATGCTTGTGCAGGGCATCGGCATGGTTGCGGCGATCGTCGGGGCGGGTCACGGCCGGCTCTCCCGCGCAAGGCCCCGCTGGCGATTGTAGGCGGCCGTGATCTCCTCGGTGAGGATCGCGTCGCTCTTGCGCGCGCCACTGGCGGCGCTGCGGGCGTAGCAATAGGCCGCGCAGGCGGTGAACAGCGTGCGGTCCAGCATCCGTTCCACGTCCACGATGCGGGTGCTGACCGATGCCAGTTCGGTCACGATCTCGCGGGTGTCGATTGTGCTGCCCGTCCCCTGGACGAGCGCCGCGAGTCCAGTGTCCACCACGCGGGCGAGCATGGCATATTCGCTGAGGCCACGTTGCCTCGCGAAGCCGGCAAGGGTGCGGTGCTGGGCCGGAGAGAGCCGCACGGTCTGGGCGCGGGCGCTCATCGCGCCGCTCCAGCCGAGATGCTATTAGCCATCGCGTGAAATGGCGGATTTGCGCTGTTTTGGCCAAGCCGCGTTTGGCGAGATGCTATCCGCATCCCGTCAAACTCGCAGAAAAGCTGGATGCACCCGTGCGTGAGGTGTGTATCTGAATTGTCGGCTCGATGCGTAGCATCGCAGCCCTGCAACCTTGTCCTTTGGGCGACCGGATCAGGCATGGTCCGATCCTTCCCGGCAGGCTTCGCCTGTGGCGTCAGCGGTAGCGTCGGACACCCAGGCGGCGATGATCCGCTTGGCTTCGCGGTCGGCCCTGGGGCGATCGATCTCCCGGCGGTGACGCGGTTGGTCGTAAAGGCCGTGTTCGATTATCCAATTCTGGATCACTTCGTCGATGGCATCCTGCAACCGGCTGTCGAGCTGCCTTGCCGCGATGGGATCGAGATGCGCGGTGACATGCGGGGCTTCGATCAGCCCACCCAGTGGGAGACAGATCCTGCCTGCATCCTGCAGGGGGCCATCCACCCGCAGGGTTGATATGACGCCCCGGTGGGTGTGCAGAACGGGACGTTTGCTGAGCGTCCAGTGGCTGATCGAACAGCGGTAGGTTTCACCATCGTCATCGAAGGTTAGCAGCCGCTCGATCAGCGGTTCGACGATGGGCGCTAGCCGCTGATGGACCGTGAAGCGCAGCGTGACATGGGACCGGCTCCGCAGCCGTGCGGCCAGCCGATCGATGCTGTTGCGGATTGAAGGCATGATTCATCCTTTCGTGAAACCACGATTGCGGTGGTTGATCGTTCGCGAGATGCAGACGCGACGGGCCCGCCCAGCCATTAGACCGGAGCCGGGAAGCGACTGCGGTTTAGTTCAGTAGCGGCGGGGCTGAAGGCTGTTCAGCCAATCCTCGACATCGCCGGATCGCCATCGAATTTTGCCAGAGCCAATGTGGCAGGGACTGGGAAAGCTGCCGTTGCGGGCACGGCGATAGAGGGTGGTCCGAGATTTGAAGCCGGTGACGTTGAGCACGTCCACGACAGTCAGAAGTTGGTTGCGATCAGGGGGCATGAAGGCGTCCTTTCCACTGGTTGGAGTGCAGGACGTGGCTCCGGGAGGCGCTGGACGCTATTCAGTTCCGCATTCACGGGAATTCATGCATGGGCAATTGGCGCAGATAATTGTTGAAGGCTGGATAGACGCCAGCATGGATTTTCTCCAGCCGGCTATCGCTAATCCTCTCTTTGCCAAGGATTTCCTTCTTTCGTTCGAACGTCAGTCCGTCGAGTTCGGGGCGTCGCAAAGCTATGATGATCTGGATCGCCTCGCGGAAGGAGTTCGCGCGTGGGTCTGCTTCGCAATGGGCAAGAAGCCACTTCATGCGGCGGTCGAATAAGTCGCGGTCGGTGGTGTCGAGCAATGTTCTGGAGGTGACGAGGGCAGGGGCAACGCGACCGCCCAGCTTGACCAGCAATTCGCTCATGGGAATGGGACGGTGCGGGATGCATTGCCAAAGATTTTGATCCCGGCTGACAATAAGAAGCGTACCATGATCGGCAAGAAATGCGCGAAGGGCGCTCTTCGTAAGGGGCTTAAGGTGCCCATCGGGTAGTCGCTCGACGCATGGGATGTCGCCGCTGGCGATCTGTTTTCGAAAGTCGTCAAGCGCCCGCAGATTACGCGCCAGCGTTTCATCCGGCTCGGTGAGGATTTCCTCGATTTCCGGTTCATCGCGCACCTTGGCGCGTTTACGCGCCCATATAAAGGTGCAGCCTCCGGCAAAAAGCAGAACCCAGCCGCCGCCGTGTGTGATCCGATCCTGAGCGGCGATCAAGACCACGGCTAGCAGTACGACGACCACCGAGGCCAATTGCGCAAAGTGGAGTCCGTTGCGACGTTTGCGTCCGCGCTTCGCCGCCAATGCCATCGCGCCAAGCACAGTTGTCGGAATGATGGCAGTCAGGGCCGTTCCTGCTGGCCGTTTCAGAAACCCAACATAGCCATCCCGAATTTTGACGAACTCGGCGGGGCGAAGAGGCATCAGCTCTCGCATCTACCGACTGGCATAAGCAGAGGGAGGCGAATCTTCAACCCGAAGGGTGCCGGACGCCTGCGATATCGACGCGTTGCGTTGCATTGCGCGGCCATCGCCAAAATTAAATTTTGCACCACCAGCGCACCACCAGAGCGAATTTGGTGGCCCCTGGCGGGGTGAAAATATCGGCTAAGGCATTGAAATATTGGTCGGGACGAGAGGATTCGAACCTCCGACCCCCACACCCCCAGTGTGATGCGCTACCAGGCTGCGCTACGTCCCGACCGGAGCGCGCCCTTTAGAAGCAGCCGCGCGAAGTTGCAAGGCCCCTTGCCGACCTTTTGCCGCGGTTGCGCTCAACCTATTCATATTGCCTCCCGCCCCTTATCTGTGTTAGCCGCCCGGCCTTGATCGGCGGGCGGGCGCGATGTTCCGCTTCGCACAGAAACCAAGGCGAAAGTCCCACCCATGTTCATTTCCCCAGCCTTTGCCCAGACCGCGGGCGGGCAAGCCTCCGGTGCCAGCGTCCTGGTGCAGATGGCGCCGCTGGTCCTCATCTTCGTCGTCTTCTATTTCCTGCTGATCCGTCCGCAGCAGAAGAAGATGAAGGAGCACAAGGCCAAGATCGACGCGGTCAAGAAGGGCGATCAGGTCGTCACCGGCGGCGGCCTGGTCGGCAAGGTGACGCGCGTCGACGACCTGTATGTCGACGTCGAACTGGCGCCGGGCATGAAGGTGAAGGCGGTCCGCACGACGCTGACCGACGTCATCGATCCGATGACCGCCAAGCCCGCGAACGACTGAGCCCGCGCGATGCTGAACTTTTCGCGCTGGACGGTCGCCGCGATCCTCCTGCCGCTCCTGATCGGCGTGCTGTGCGCGGTGCCGAGTTTCCTGCCCGACGCGACCGTGGCGCACCTGCCGCGCTTCATGCAGACGCGGGTCAACCTGGGGCTCGACCTGTCGGGCGGCAGCCACCTGCTGCTGGAAGCATCGACGCAGGATGTCGCCAAGCAGCGGCTCACCAATATGGAGGAGCAGGTCCGCACCGAACTGCGCCGGGGCGATCCGCGCATCGCCATCGGCGATATTTCGGCCCGCGACGGCAGGCTGAGCTTCATGGTCCGCGATCCCAGCCAGGTCGACGCCGCCGTCGAACGCATCCGCCCGCTGACGCAGGGCGCGGGCCTGACCGGGCAGCGCGACTTCAATGTCGAGGTGGTCAACAGTTCCTCCATCGTCATCACGCCGACGCAGGCGGGCATCGACAATGCGGTCAAAAGCGCGATGGAAGTCGCGACCGAGGTGATCCGCAAGCGCATCGACGAAATGGGCACGCGCGAACCCACGATCCAGCAGCAGGGCGGCAACCGCATCGTCGTGCAGGTGCCGGGGCTGCAAAATCCCAAGGCGCTGAAAGACCTGCTCGGCCAGACCGCGAAGCTGGAATTCAAGCTGGTCGACGCGACCGCCAATCCGTCCGAAGTGGCGCAGGGCCGCGCCCCGGTCGGCAGCGAGGTGCTGCCCTATCCCGACAATCCGTCGGGCGTGCCGGCGATCGCGGTCAAGCGGCAGGTCATGGTGTCGGGCGAGGACCTGACCGACGCCACGCAGGGCTATGACCAGCAGTCCAACGCGCCGGTCGTCAATATCCGTTTCAACGGATCGGGCGGCCGCAAGTTCGGGCAGGTGACGTCGCAGAATGTGAACCGCCCCTTCGCCATCATCCTGGACGGCAAGGTGCTGTCCGCACCCAATATCAACGAACCGATCCTGGGCGGCAGCGCCCAGATCAGCGGCAATTTCACCGTCGAAAGCGCCAACCAGCTCGCCATCGCGCTGCGGTCGGGCAAGCTGCCGGTGGCGCTGACCGTGGTGGAGGAACGCACGGTCGGACCCGGGCTGGGCGCCGATTCGATCCGCGCCGGCCTGATCGCATCGATCATCGCCGTGGTCGCCGTCGCTGCCTTCATGTTCGCGAGCTACGGCCGGTTCGGCATGTATGCGAACATCGCCGTCACCATCAACGTGCTGGTGATCCTGGGGGTCATGGGCATATTGGGCGCGACGCTGACGTTGCCGGGCATTGCCGGTTTCGTGCTGACGATCGGCACCGCGGTCGACGCCAACGTGCTGATCTACGAACGCATCCGCGAGGAACGGCGGCGCGGCCGCAACGTGGTGCAGGCGATCGAACATGGCTACAAGGAAGCGAGCCGCACCATTTTTGAAGCGAACGTGACCCATGCCATTGCCGGCGGCATCATGCTGGCGCTCGGGTCCGGGCCGGTGAAGGGCTTTGCGATCGTGCTGCTGATCGGCATCGCCACCAGCGTCTACACGGCCGTCACCTTCACGCGTCTGCTGGTCGCGCGCTGGGTCCGCACCCATCGCCCGACCGAGATCCACATCTGACGGGGCGGGAGAGAGAAGACATGAAACTGCTCAAGCTTGTCCCCGACAACACCAATATCGGCTTCGTCGCGCTGCGCAAATGGGCGTTCGCGCTCACCGCCCTGCTGACCCTGCTGGCGGTCGGCGCGACCGCCTACAAGGGGTTGAACCTTGGCGTCGATTTCGTCGGCGGCCTGATGATCGAGGCGAAGTTCACCCAGCCGGTGGAAACCGACAAGGTGCGCGCGACCATCGCCGCGCTGGGGGTGGGCGAAAGCTCGCTGCAACAGTTCGGGGACGCCGACACGGTGCAGATCCGCCTGCCGCTGCCCGAACAGGGCGGCGCCGGCGCGGCCAACGCGGTGGTGGAAAAGACGCGCAAGGCGATGGAAGCCAAATTTCCCGGCGTCACCTTCTCCCGCTACGACACGGTGTCCGGCAAGGTGTCGGGCGAACTGATCCAGAACGGCGTGCTGGCGGTGCTGCTCGCGGTGGTCGGCATCGCGATCTTTTCCTGGTTCCGCTACGAATGGCAGTTCGGCGTATCGACCTTCATTTCGATCATGCATGACGTGCTGATCACGCTCGGCTTCTTCGCGGTCACGCAACTGGAATTCGACCTCAACATCGTCGCGGCGGTGCTCACCATCGTGGGCTATTCCATCAACGACAAGATGGTGATCGACGACCGCATCCGCGAAAATATGCGCAAATATCGCAAGATGGACATGAAGGCGCTGATCGACCTGTCGGTCAACGAAACGCTGCCGCGCACGGTCATGACGTCGCTGACCATCCTGCTGGCGCTCGGGTCGCTGCTGCTGTTCGGCGGCCATGTGCTGCGCGGCTTCACCGCCGCGATGATGCTGGGCGTGGTGGTGGGCACCTATTCGTCCATCTACGTTTCCTCCTCGCTGCTGATCACGCTGGGCCTGACCCCGCAGGCATCGGAAAAGCGGGCGAAGAAGAGCAGCAGCTATGCCGGACAGGCCGAACGCGTCGGTCCGCGCGACGAGGGAGCGCGACCCTGAGCGATACCGGCATCCGCCTGCGCCGCGACGACAGCGGGCAGGGGCCTGTCGTCACCGGGTTTCAGGGGCGGGGCTTCCGGGTACGGGACGATGTCTTTCCCGAAGGCCTGCTACTCAGCCCCGTCCGTGCGCTGGCCTGGGCCGATGCGCCGGCGGTGGGCGCGCTGACGCCGGCCGTGCTGGGCGACCTGATCGACCTGGACCCGCTTCCCGAATTCCTGCTGCTGGGCACCGGGCCCGGCCTGCGCCAGCCGCCGCGCGCCTTCGTTCGCGCGCTGGAGGCGCGGGGGGTCGGCGTGGAGGCGATGGACAGTCGCGCCGCCGCGCGCGCCTGGGGCGTGCTGCGTGCCGAGGAACGGTGGATCGTCGCGGCGCTGCTGCCGCTCTAGGGCTTGCCCTCCCGTCCCGGCTTCGCCACTCTGCCCCCCTTCGATAAAGTGAGGGGCCATTCATGTCATTTCGCCGTCCCGCCGCCGCCGCCGCGCTTTCCATCGCGCTGTTCGCGACCGCCAGCGTCCACGCCGCTGCGCCCGACCAGCAGGCGCGCAGCGGGGAAGCCGAATTTCGCGGCCTCTACAAGGAACTGGTCGAAACCGATACGAGTTGGCCGGACGGCAGCTGCACGCTGGCGGCCCAGCGCATGGGCGCGCGGCTGAAGGCGGCGGGCTTCGCCGATGGCGACATGGCCGTGATCGTCGATCCGGCACACCCCCGGGAAGGCAATCTGACCGCGATATTGCGGGGCACCGACGCGAAGCTGCCGCCGCTGCTGCTGCTCGCCCATATCGACGTGGTGGCGGCCAAGCGTGCCGACTGGGCGCGCGACCCCTTCACGCTGGTCGAGGAAGGCGGCTATTTTTACGGCCGCGGAACGTCCGACGACAAGGCGATGGCCGCGGCCTTCACCGACGCGATGGTCCGCTACCGGGCCGAAGGCTACAAGCCCCGGCGCACGATCAAGCTGGCCCTGACCTGCGGCGAGGAAACCGAAAAGGCGCTGAACGGCGTCGAATATCTGCTGAAGAACCACCCGGACGCGTTGTCGGCGGGCTGGGCGCTGAACGAAGGCGGCGGCGGGTCGCTCGACGAAAGCGGCAAGCCGGTGGCGCAGGGCGTGCAGGCGGGCGAGAAAGTCTATCAGGACTTCACCTTCACCGCGACGGCGCCCGGTGGCCACAGTTCGCGCCAGACGCCCCGTGTCAACGCGATCGGCTGGATGGCGGCCGCCCTGTCGCGCATCAACGATTATGATTTCCCGGTCGACCTGACCCCGGCGGCCCGGGCCTATTTCGGCGCATCGGCGCCGCTCTATCCGGGCAAGGTGTCGGCCGCGATGGCGGCGATCGGCGCGGGCAAGGCGACCGATGCCGACTATGCCGCCGTATCGGCCGAAAATGCGAGCTGGAACGCCACGCTGCGCACCACCTGCATTCCCACGCTGATCAGCGGCGGCCACGCCCCCAATGCCCAGCCGCAATCGGTAACGGCCAATGTCAATTGCCGCATCATTCCGGGGGAAAGCGTCGAGTCCGTCCTGGCGAGGCTCGCCGAGATAGCGGCCGATCCGAAGGTCAAGGTGACGCTGGCCGATCCGCCGCAGCCCAAATCGTCCGCGCCCGAACTGACGCCGCAGATCATGGGACCGATCGAGACGCTGACCAGGGAAATGTGGCCCGGCGTGCCGGTGATCCCGCGCCTTGCCACCGGCGCGACCGACGGGCGTTTCACCAATGCGGCCGGCATCCCGACCTATGGCGTGTCCGGCATGTTCGCCGATCCCGACGGGCAGGGCGTCCATGGCCTGAACGAGCGCATCCGCGTCAAATCGCTGATGGACGGGCGGGCGTTTCTCTACCGCTTGGTCAAGGCCTATACGCGGTGACCCGTTACGGGAACGCCCCTGCCCGGAGCGTTCCCGCCTTCGCCTTGCGTAACGCGCCTGATCCGCTTAAGCAGGAAGGCAAGTTCCGCGCCCGTCATGGGATCGGCGATCAAAGTGAGTAACGGCCCTGGTGCAGCACAGCCGCCCATCGCCGCAGAGTTCCGGCCCGACCGGCCGTCCCGCGGGTCAGAATGCCCGCCCCGGTCCGGGCAATGGGAGCAAGGCTGCGGCCATTCCTCCCCCGTCGAAGCAGCGGGGCCTTTCCGCCCATGGTACGCGTGGCCGCAAATCCTATGCCGCGATCGACCTGGGCACGAACAATTGCCGGTTGCTGATCGCCAAGCCGTCGGCGGACGGGTTTATCGTGGTGGATGCTTTTTCGCGCATCGTGCGCCTTGGCGAAGGGCTGGCTTCGACCGGGCGGATCAGCGACGCCGCGATCGATCGCGCCATCGCCGCGCTGTCCGTGTGCGCGGACAAGCTGCGCCGTCGCCATGTGACGCTTGCCCGCTCGGTCGCGACCGAGGCCTGTCGCCGCGCAGCCAACGGCGCGGAATTCATCCAGCGCGTCTACCGCGAGACGGGCATCGCCCTCGATATCATCAGCGCGCAGGAAGAGGCGCGGCTGGCGGTGATGGGATGCCATGCGCTGCTGGAGCCGGGCGACGGCCCCGCGCTCATCTTCGACATTGGCGGCGGGTCGACCGAACTGGTGCTGGTCGATTCCCACGGCGACGGCCCGCCGCGCATCGTCGACTGGGTCAGCGCGCCCTGGGGCGTGGTGTCGCTGACCGAAAGCGAGGCTTTCGACCATGCCGATCCGGGGCAGCGGCTCGCCGCCTACGGGCGGATGCGCGAACGGGTTAGCGGTGCATTCGCAGGGCTGGCGCGCCGTCTGCCGCGCGGCGCGGACGGCATCCGCCTGCTCGGCACGTCGGGCACGGTGACGACGCTCGCCAGCCTGCACCTCAACCTGCCGCGCTACGACCGGCAGGCGATCGACGGGCTGATCGTGCCGTGCGAATCGATGCGCGCCATCTCCGCGAGCCTGTCCGCCATGCCGCTGGCCGAACGGCAGACATTGCCCTGCATCGGCACGGAACGGGCCGACCTGGTGGTGGCGGGTTGCGCAATCCTGGAATCGATCCTCGACATCTGGCCGGCCGAGCGCCTTGGCGTGGCCGACCGGGGCATCCGCGAAGGCATATTGCGCGGCCTGATGGACCGTGACGGAGTGGTGATGTGAGGGGCTCGGGCGTCGGCAAGATCCGGGTCAAGACCGCGAAAGGCCGCACCGCGCAATCGGTGCGCTGGCTGGAGCGGCATCTGAACGACCCCTATGTCCGCCAGGCGAAGGCCGAGGGATGGCGCAGCAGGGCCGCCTTCAAGCTGATCGAGCTGGACGAGAAATTCCATTTCGTGAAGGGATCGCGCGCCGTCGTCGACCTGGGCGTCGCGCCGGGCGGCTGGGCGCAGGTGGTGCGCAAGATGGCGCCCAAGGCCGCCGTGGTCGGCATCGACCTGCTGCCGACCGATCCCATTCCCGGCGTCACGCTGTTCGAAATGGATTTCATGGACGACAAGGCGCCCGACCTGTTGCGCCAGGCGCTGGGGCAGGAACCCGATCTCGTCATTTCCGACATGGCGGCCAATACCGTGGGGCATGCGCGGACGGACCATCTGCGCACCATGGGGCTGGTGGAGGCGGCGGCGCTGTTCGCGGTCGAAAACCTGCGCAAGGGCGGGACGTTCGTGGCCAAGGTCTTCGCAGGCGGCACGGACGGCGACCTCCTGGTCATGCTCAAGAAGAATTTCACGACCATCAAGCACGCCAAGCCCCCGGCCAGCCGCAAGGGCAGCGTCGAATGGTATGTCGTGGCGCAGGGGTTCAAGGGCAGGCCGGACGAACAGGCCTGACCGGCCGGAAATGGGGGGCATTTGGTCGCAACGGTTTCGACGGTCGCCTATCTGGGGCTGGAGGCGCGCGGCGTGGAGGTCCAGTGCCAGCTCGTCCCCGGCCTGCCCAACTTCATCCTGGTCGGTTTGCCGGACAAGGCCGTGGCGGAAAGCCGCGAGCGGGTGCGCAACGCCATTGCCGCGATCGGCCTGTCGCTGCCGCCCAAGCGCATCACGGTGAACCTGTCGCCCGCCGACCTGCCCAAGGAAGGATCACATTTCGACCTGCCCATCGCGCTCGCGCTCCTGGGCGCGATGGGGGTCATCGATGCCGAAACCCTGTCGGGCTATGTCGTGGTCGGCGAACTGGGACTGGACGGGCGCACCGCGCCGTCGCCCGGCGTGCTGCTCGCCGCGCTCCATGCCGGGGAACGGGACATGGGGCTGGTCTGCCCGGCGGCGCAGGGCGCCGAAGCCGCCTGGGCCGGGCAGGTGGAGGTGATCGCCGCGCCCGACCTGCTGGGCCTGCTCAACCATTTCAAGGGGACCGCCGCGCTCTCGCCGCCGCAGCCCGGCGCGGTGGACGCGGCCGTCCGCGCCGCCGACCTGCGGCAGGTGAAGGGACAGGAAGTCGCCAGGCGCGCGCTCGAAATAGCGGCGGCCGGCGGGCATAATCTGCTGATGATCGGTCCGCCCGGCGCGGGCAAGTCGCTGATGGCGAGTTGCATGCCGGGCATCCTGCCGGAACTCACCCCGGCCGAAGCCCTGGAAACATCGATGGTGGCAAGCGTCGCGGGAACGCTGGAGAGCGGCCGGATCAGCCGCGCCCGACCGTTCCGCGCGCCGCATCACAGCGCGTCCATGGCCGCGCTGGTCGGCGGCGGTTTGAAGGCCCGGCCGGGCGAGGTCAGCATGGCGCATCTGGGCGTATTGTTTCTAGACGAACTGCCCGAATTCCAGCGCGCGGTACTTGATTCGTTGCGCCAGCCGCTGGAAACGGGCGAAGTGACGGTGGCGCGGGCGAACGCCCATGTCACCTTCCCTGCGCGGGTCCAGCTGGTGGCCGCCATGAACCCGTGCCGCTGCGGCCATCTGGGCGATCCGGCGCTCGCCTGTTCCCGTGCGCCGCGCTGCGCGGCGGACTATCAAGCCAAGGTGTCGGGGCCGCTGCTCGACCGCATCGACCTGCATGTGGAGGTGCAGGCGGTGACCGCCGCCGACCTGGTGCTGCCGCCGCCGGCGGAAGGATCGGCCGAGGTCGCGGCGCGGGTCGCTGCGGCACGGGCGGTGCAGACGGCGCGCTATGCCGGCACCGGCACGCGCACCAATGCGGAAGTGGACGGCGACGCGCTGGAAGCGGCAGCCGGGCCGGACGATGCGGGACGGCAGTTGCTGGCGCAGGCCGCGACCGCGATGAAGCTGTCCGCGCGCGGCTACACCCGCGTGCTGCGGGTCGCGCGCACGATTGCGGATCTGGCGGGCGCGCAGAAGGTGGGGCGCGTCCATGTGGCGGAAGCGCTCAGCTATCGCCGCCGGCCGCCGGTGAATTGATCGATCCGGCGCGATGAAGACTCAGGGCATGGGCTCAGGGCAGGGGCCGGACGCTGACCAGCGTGTAGAGACCGAGCATGACGCCGCCGCCGGCGAAGCCGATCAGGAAGCGGCGTATGTCGGGCCAGAAATCTGAACGTTTCATCGCGCACCTTTCCCGGTTGGGGTGAGGTGCGCCCGATACGGGCCGTGCCTGCGGACGACCAGTGACAAATATCGTTAGGCCGCGCCCTCATTGGCGATCAGCTTCAATTCGCCGCCTCCGGCTGCCGCGTCCTTGGGTGTGAAATGTCCCTCGATACGGCTGCCCGGCTCTATGGTGATCCGTTCGTAGCGCACGTCGCCGGTGATGCGGGCGGTGCTTTCCACCACCAGCTCGTCGGCGCTGATGGAGCCGTCCACCAGCCCGGCGAGCCGCGCGCTCCTGGCCGTCACATGGCCGCTGATCCGGCTGTCCGCGCCCTGCACCAGCGACGCGCAGCTGATGTCGCCGTCGACAACGCCGTCGACATGCAGGTCGACCGACGCCGCGATATTGCCCGTGATGGTGACGTCGGTGCCGATCAGCGAGAAGGGCGTATGCCTAGCTCCGGTTGCCGATGTCGGCGAAGCGGGCCTTGGCGAGCTGCTGGACTTCGAGAACATCTTCGCGGGCCTCCAGGAAACGACGGGGGTTGATGGCCTGGCCGTTCAGCCGGACCTCGAAATGCAGGTGGGTGCCGGTCGACCGGCCGGTCGATCCCATCCGGCCGATCGTCTCGCCGCGCAACACCTTCTGGCCGACGCGGGCGCCGAAGCCCGACAGATGGGCGTAACGGGTCATGATGCCGTTGCCATGTTCCACCTCGACGACATTGCCATAGCCCTGGCGCTGGCCGACGAAGCTGACGCGGCCCCGCGCGGCGGCCTCGATCGGCTGGCCGTAGCGGCCGGGGAAATCGATACCCGCGTGGAACGCGGCGCGTCCGTTGAAAGGGTCCCGCCGATAGCCGTAGGAACTGGTTTCCATCGGCGCCGCCGTGGGCTTGCCCGACGGGATGGCGATCAGGCTGCGCTCCAGATATTCCATCCGGTCGAGCGCGTCGGCCAGTTTTTCCAGCTCCCCGGTCAGGGCGCTCTTTTCGCCCTTCCACGGCAGGAAGGGACCACCCTGCGCCCGCGCGGCGCCGCGCATCAGCGTATCGGGATTGAGGCCGAAGCTGCGGATCGCGGCCGCTGCCTTGTCAGCGCGGCGGTCGACCGCGGCGGTCAGGCGCTGCGCGAACTGGCGCTGGCGCTGTTCCAGCCGGATCAGCGGCGCGGCTTCGGGCGCCATGCTGATCTTGGTCTTGAGTTCGGGGCCCTTGTCCGCCTTGGCATCGCCAACCAGCCCCGTGGCCGTCGCCTTGCCGCCATCCGACCCGAAATGGGTGCGATAGACGTCTTCCATGAAATCCTGGCGCGCTTCCAGGTCCTCGGCCAGATCCTCGACCGACCGGCGATAATCGGCGACCTTGCTGGCGGCCTTCGCGACCGTTTCGCCCCGTTTGGCCAGGGCCGCCCGTTCGACCGCAACCGACGCGCTGTTGACGGCCATGGCCAGCGTCGCGCCGCCCCAGCCCAGCAGGGCGGCGCCCAGCGCGGCGACGCCCAGCATCTGCGCCCGGCGCGATACGCGGATGAACTTCACCCGTCCGCCCGATCGCAGGAATATTTCGCGCTCGGCGAACAGCGCGTTCATGCGCGTTCGAAGAGCCGCCGCTCTCGACCCGTTTTTCTGCGACAATGCTGACCCCATGCTCTTTTCGACTCGGGCGCGTAGCAAAGGCGGCCCTGCGGGGCGAATCCATCGTTGCGAAGACGTGACGAGTCGAGCGGGTGGCGGGACGAAATGAGCAAGCGTCGATTTTGTTCCGTGGCCTTGAAATTATTTTATGGCTATCCCGCCGGCGCGTCGATGCCTGCGCGCGGCCGGCCCCGGCCTCGCTTGACCGCCCGGCCGCGCATCGCTATAGGCGCGCCAGCCCAGCGGCCTGCCGTGCGAAGACTCGTCTCCTCGCGTCAATTTTCTGGGCGAACATTAGAGCTGAACATTGCCGGGTGCTCTTGCGGCTCCAGGGGGCTTTCGCCCACCGGGGCCTTTGCCGTTTGGAGGAATGTCCTCCGTGCGGCATGGAACACGGGAATGCCCAGGTAAAGTAACTGAAAAGGTGAAGGGCTTCATGCCAACGATCAACCAGCTGGTCCGCAAGGGCCGCGAACCGCAGAAGGCCAAGTCGAAGGTCCCTGCGATGGAAGCGAACCCGCAGAAGCGCGGCGTTTGCACCCGCGTCTACACGACGACCCCGAAGAAGCCGAACTCGGCGCTTCGCAAGGTGGCGAAGGTTCGCCTCGTCAACCAGCGCGAAGTCATCACCTATATCCCGGGTGAGGGCCACAATCTTCAGGAGCACTCGGTCGTGCTGATCCGTGGCGGCCGCGTGCGCGACCTTCCCGGTGTGCGCTATCACGTGCTGCGCGGCGTTCTGGATACCCAGGGCGTCAAGGACCGCAAGCAGAGCCGTTCCAAGTACGGCGCGAAGCGTCCGAAGTAAGAAGGGGAGACCAGTAAAATGTCACGTCGTCGTCGCCCCGAAAAGCGCATCATCCTTCCCGATCCCAAGTTCGGGGATGTCGTGCTTTCGAAGTTCATGAACAGCATCATGCAGGACGGCAAGAAGGCCGTCGCCGAACAGATCGTCTATGGCGCTCTCGACACCGTCGAGGCCCGTGCCAAGAAGGATCCGATCGGCATGTTCCACGATGCGCTGAACAATGTGAAGCCGGGCATCGAGGTCCGCAGCCGCCGCGTCGGCGGTGCGACCTATCAGGTCCCTGTCGAAGTGCGCCCCGAGCGCGCCCAGGCGCTGGCCATCCGCTGGCTGATCACCGCCGCGCGCAACCGCAGCGAAACCACGATGGCCGCGCGCCTGTCGGGTGAGCTGCTGGACGCCGCCAACAACCGCGGCAATGCCGTCAAGAAGCGCGAAGACACGCACCGCATGGCGGAAGCGAACCGCGCCTTCTCGCACTACCGTTGGTAAAGAGGGGCGCGGGCGCCTATATGCCCGCTGTCTCCAACAGGTTCTGAAGATCGGTCCGTTCGTCAGGGGTGCTACCCATGGCGAACGGATTGGTTTAGGGGCCACGCGCAGAACAACCGAATCCCCAACCGCCGGTGCGCCGGCAACGGAGAAGCATCATGGCCCGCAGCCATCCGCTTGAACGCTACCGCAATTTCGGCATCATGGCCCACATCGACGCCGGCAAGACCACCACGACCGAGCGTATCCTTTACTACACCGGCAAGTCCTACAAGATCGGCGAAGTCCATGACGGCGCCGCCACCATGGACTGGATGGAGCAGGAGCAGGAGCGTGGCATCACCATCACGTCGGCTGCGACCACCTGTTTCTGGAACGACCACCGGCTGAACATCATCGACACGCCCGGTCACGTCGACTTCACGATCGAGGTCGAGCGCTCGCTGCGCGTGCTCGACGGCGCGGTCGCCGCGTTCGACGGCGTTGCGGGCGTCGAGCCCCAGTCGGAAACCGTGTGGCGCCAGGCGGACAAGTACAAGGTGCCGCGGATGTGCTTCATCAACAAGCTCGACCGCACCGGCGCCGACTTCTATTATTGCGTGCAGACGATCATCGATCGCCTGGGTGCGACCCCGGCTGTCCTGTACCTGCCCATCGGCGCCGAGTCGGACTTCAAGGGTCTGGTCGACCTGGTCGAAAACCGCGCGATCATCTGGAAGGACGAGAATCTGGGTGCCGAGTTCACCTATGAGGAAATCCCCGCCGATCTCGCCGACAAGGCCGCCGAATATCGCGAAAAGCTGATCGAACTCGCCGTCGAACAGGACGACGAGGCGATGGAAGCCTATCTCGAAGGCAACCTGCCCGACACCGCCACGCTGAAGAAGCTGATCCGCAAGGGCACGCTGGACCAGGCGTTCACGCCGGTGCTGTGCGGCAGCGCGTTCAAGAACAAGGGCGTCCAGCCGCTGCTCGACGCGGTCGTCGACTATCTGCCTTCGCCGCTCGACATTCCCGACGTGCAGGGCATCAACCCCGACACGGACCAGCCCGACAGCCGCGCGACCGCCGACGATGCGCCCTTCTCCGGCCTGGCGTTCAAGATCATGAACGATCCCTTCGTCGGATCGCTCACCTTCCTGCGCGTCTATTCGGGCACGCTGACCAAGGGCACCTATCTGAACTCGGTCAAGGACAAGAAGGAAAAGATCGGCCGCATGCTGCTGATGCATGCCAACAGCCGTGAAGACGTCGATACGGCCTATGCCGGCGACATCGTCGCGCTGGCCGGCATGAAGGAAACCACCACGGGCGATACGCTGTGCGCCGAACGCCAGCCGATCATCCTGGAGCGCATGGAATTCCCCGAGCCGGTCATCGAGCTGTCGGTCGAACCCAAGACCAAGGCCGACCAGGAAAAGATGGGCATCGCGCTCAACCGCCTGGCCGCGGAGGACCCGTCCTTCCGCGTATCGACCGATCACGAATCGGGCCAGACCATCATCAAGGGCATGGGCGAACTTCACCTTGAAATCCTGGTCGACCGCATGAAGCGCGAGTTCAAGGTCGAGGCGAATGTCGGCGCGCCGCAGGTCGCCTATCGCGAATATCTGAGCAAGAAGGTCGACATCGACTACACCCACAAGAAGCAGTCGGGTGGTTCGGGCCAGTTCGGTCGCGTCAAGGCGACCGTGGTCCCCGGCGAGCGCGGCAGCGGCTTCCAGTTTTTCGACGAGATCAAGGGCGGCAACATCCCGCGCGAATATATCCCGTCGGTGGAAAAGGGCTTCCGCGAGACGGCCGAGACCGGCCATCTCATCGGCTTTCCGATCATCGACTTCGAAGTCCATCTGACGGACGGCGCCTACCATGACGTCGACTCGTCGGCCCTGGCCTTCGAAATCTGTGCCCGCGGCGCCATGCGCGAAGCGGCCGGGAAGTCGGGCATCAAGCTGCTCGAGCCGGTCATGAAGGTCGAGGTCGTGACCCCGGAGGAATATCTGGGCGACGTCATCGGCGACATGAACAGCCGTCGCGGCCAGATCCAGGGCACCGACACCCGCGGCAACGCGCAGGTGGTGGAGGCCATGGTGCCGCTGGCCAACATGTTCGGCTATGTGAACACGCTGCGGTCCTTCACCCAGGGGCGTGCGAACTATTCGATGATCTTCTCGCACTATGACGAAGTGCCGCAGAATGTGGCGGACGAAGTGAAGGCGAAGATGGCCTGACGATTTTCCCGGTCCGGCCCGCGCAAATGGGTCGGATTGGGGCTGGTATTCTCGAAATTTGCTGCTATGGACGCGCCTTCGCAAGGCGCGGCCGAGCGGTCAAACCCCATCGGATTTGATTAGAAGGTAGGAAAAAATGGCTAAGGCTAAGTTTGAGCGGAACAAGCCGCACTGCAACATCGGCACGATCGGTCACGTCGACCATGGCAAGACCTCGCTGACCGCCGCCATCACCAAGGTCCTCGCCGAAACCGGCGGCGCGACCTTCGTCGACTATGCCAACATCGACAAGGCGCCCGAAGAGCGCGAACGCGGTATCACCATTTCGACCGCCCACGTCGAATATGAAACCGAAGCGCGTCACTATGCACACGTCGACTGCCCCGGCCACGCTGACTATGTGAAGAACATGATCACCGGCGCCGCGCAGATGGACGGTGCGATCCTGGTCGTGTCGGCCACCGACGGCCCGATGCCGCAGACCCGCGAGCACATCCTGCTCGCCCGCCAGGTCGGCGTGCCGCAGCTCGTCGTGTTCATGAACAAGGTCGACCTGGTCGACGACGCCGAAATCCTCGAGCTGGTCGAGCTGGAAATCCGCGAGCTGCTGAGCAGCTACGATTTCGACGGCGACAACATTCCCGTCATCCCCGGCTCGGCCAAGGCTGCCCTGGACGGCGTCAACGAAGAGCTCGGCCGCGGCGCCGTGCTGAAGCTGATGGCGGCCGTTGACTCGTTCATTCCGCAGCCCGAGCGCCCGGTCGACAAGCCGTTCCTGATGCCGATCGAAGACGTGTTCTCGATCTCGGGCCGCGGCACCGTCGTCACCGGCCGCGTCGAAACCGGCATCGTCAAGGTTGGCGAGGAAGTCGAGATCGTCGGCCTCAAGGACACGCAGAAGACCACCGTCACCGGCGTCGAAATGTTCCGCAAGCTGCTCGACCAGGGTGAAGCCGGCGACAACATCGGCGCGCTGATCCGTGGCGTGAAGCGTGAGGAAGTCGAGCGCGGTCAGGTTCTGGCCAAGCCCGGCACGATCACCCCGCACACCGAATTCGACGCCGAAGTCTACGTGCTGTCGAAGGAAGAAGGCGGCCGTCACACCCCGTTCTTCGCGAACTATCGTCCGCAGTTCTACTTCCGCACCACCGACGTGACCGGCGAAGTGATCCTGCCCGAAGGCACCGAGATGGTCATGCCCGGCGACAATGTGAAGCTCGGCGTCAAGCTGATCGCCCCGATCGCCATGGACCAGGGCCTGCGCTTCGCGATCCGCGAAGGCGGCCGCACCGTGGGTGCAGGGGTTGTCGGTACGATCTCGAAGTAATATAGGACCGCAGCGGCGCGAATCGCCTGATTCGCGCCGCTCGGCTTTTTCGCCGCCCCGGATCGCCTTTCTCCGGCTCGCATGAGCTAGAAGGGCCAGAAACGGGGCGGTAAATTTTTGTTGGCGCATTTTCACAAATCATCGGCTGCTCCGGCTGGTTTTTGAAAATGCTCCGGGTTTTTGGCTCTTTCGCATCGGTACAGGAACAATGGACAGCAACATCCGCATTCGCCTCAAGGCGTTCGATCATCGCGTGCTCGATCAGGCGACCGGCGACATCGCCGACACCGCCCGCCGCACCGGCGCCCTTATCCGCGGTCCCATTCCCCTGCCGACGCGCATCGAAAAGTTCACGGTCAACCGCGGCCCGCACATCGACAAGAAGTCGCGCGAGCAGTTCGAGGTCCGCACCTACAAGCGCATGCTTGACATTGTGCAGCCGACGCCGCAGACGGTCGACGCGTTGATGAAGCTGGACCTCGCGGCCGGCGTGAACGTCGAGATCAAGCTGGCCTGATAGCCGGCAAGTCCCTGCCTTCCTGACCGGAGGCAGGGTATCGGGTATTTCGTCCCCGGACGAAAACTCAAACGACACAAGGGATACCGCACGGCCCCACCGGTGAACCGGGACGGCGCGTGGTCCTGGTCCCCCGTCGCCTTTCCCGGGAGGGATCGGCATCCAACCCGGACGGGGTGATCTATATTTTGGGTTGGGCCGCGAAGGAGTGATCCTGAGCGGTTTTTTCGTTGGATACGCCCGCTGCCCATTTTCTGGAAAAGAGGTGGGGCGGGCCTCTATGGGAGTAATCGGTGATGCGCACAGGCGTGATCGCTAAGAAAGTCGGGATGACCCGTCTGTTCCAGGAGGACGGACGTCATGTTCCCGTTACGGTTCTGGCCCTTGAGGGCAATCAGGTCGTGGCCCGCAAGGAAACCGATCGTGACGGCTATGTCGCCGTCCAGCTCGGTGCCGGCGTTGCCAAGGTCAAGAATGTCGCCAAGCCGCAGCGCGGCCACTTCGCGAAGGCCGAAGTCGAGCCCAAGGCCCGTCTGGTCGAATTTCGTGTCGCCGAGGACGCGCTCCTCGATGTCGGCGCCGAAATCGCCGCGGACCATTTCGTTGCCGGCCAGCTGGTCGACGTCGCCGGCCATACCCAGGGTAAGGGTTTCGCCGGTGCGATGAAGCGCTGGGGTTTCGGCGGCATGCGCGCCACCCACGGCGTCTCGATCAGCCACCGTGCCCATGGTTCGACCGGTAACCGCCAGGATCCCGGCCGCGTCTTCAAGAACAAGAAGATGGCCGGTCACATGGGTGATCGCGAGCGGACCCAGCAGAATCTCGAGATCGTGCGCACCGACGTCGAGCGCGGCCTCCTGTTCGTCAAGGGCAGCGTTCCGGGTGCCAAGGGCACCTGGCTGACGGTCAGCGACGCGGTGAAGGTGCCGCGCCATGCCGACGCGCCCTATCCGGCCAGCCTGAAGGCGGCCGCCAACAGCAATAACGCTCCGGCCGAGACGCCCGCGGAAGACGCGGCCGCTCCCGAAGCGACCGAAGGCCAGGAGGGCTAAACCATGAAGGTCAATGTACAGACCCTCGACGCGCAGGCCGCCGGCGAGCTGGAGCTGAACGATGCCGTGTTCGGCGTCGAGCCCCGCACCGACATCCTGCACCGCGTCGTCACCTGGCAGCTGGAAAAGCGTCGCGCTCCGGCCCGCGCCACCCGCGAACGTTCGGACGTTGCCCGCACCGGCAAGAAGTTCGGCCGTCAGAAGGGTGGCGGCACCGCCCGTCACGGCGACCGCAAGGCGCCGATCTTCATCGGCGGTGGTAAGGCGCACGGCGCCCGCGCCCGCGATTTCGGTCACGACCTCAACAAGAAGGTCCGTGCCCTGGGCCTGAAGATGGCGCTGTCGGCCAAGGCCAAGGACGGTTCGCTGATCGTTCTGGACAGCTTCGACGTGGCGGAAGGCAAGACGAAGAACCTCGTCGCGCACCTCGCCAAGCTGAACGTGTCGAAGGCGCTGTTCATCGACGGCGACGCGGTGAACGTCAGCTTCGCGAAGGCATCGGCCAACATCATCGGCGTGAACCTGCTGCCGGCCGTCGGCGCCAACGTCTACGACATCCTGAAGGCCGATTCGCTGGTGCTCACCCGCGCCGCGGTCGAAAAGCTGGAGGCCCGTTTCAATGGCTAAGAAAGAAGCCGCGACCGTGGACAACCGTCATTTCGACGTCGTTGTCGCGCCGGTCATCACCGAGAAGTCGACCCTTCTCTCCGAAAACAACGCCGTTGTTTTCAAGGTCGCCAACAATGCGTCCAAGCCGGAGATCAAGGCGGCTGTCGAAGCCCTGTTCGGCGTGACCGTGAAGGCGGTCAACACGCTGGTCCAGAAGGGCAAGGTCAAGCGCTGGAAGGGCAAGCCCTACAAGCGCAACGACGTGAAGAAGGCGATCGTGACGCTGGCCGAAGGCCAGTCCATCGACGTCACCACCGGAATCTGAGGCGGGATAGATGGCACTCAAGCACTATAATCCGACCAGTCCCGCGCAGCGCGGCCTGATCCTCGTCGACAAGTCGAGCCTGCACAAGGGCAAGCCCGTCAAGGCGCTGACCGAAGGCAAGCGCAAGACCGGTGGCCGCAACAACAAGGGCCATGTGACTTCGCGCGGTATCGCCGGCGGTCACAAGCAGCGCTATCGCATCATCGACTTCAAGCGTCGCCTGTGGGACGTGGAAGGCACGGTCGAGCGTCTGGAATATGACCCCAACCGCACGGCCTTCATCGCGCTGGTCAACTATCCCGACGGCACCCAGGCCTATATCCTGGCGCCGCAGCGTCTGGCGCCGGGCGACAAGATCGTCGCGGGCAAGAAGACCGACGTGAAGCCGGGCAACGCGATGGAGCTGGGCCAGATGCCGGTCGGCACCATTATCCACAATATCGAGATGAAGCCGGGCAAGGGCGGCCAGCTCTGCCGTTCGGCGGGCACCTATGCCCAGCTCGTCGGTCGCGATCGCGGCATGGTGATGGTCCGCCTGTCGTCGGGCGAGCAGCGCTACATCCGTTCGGACTGCATGGGCACCGTGGGCGCCGTGTCGAACCCCGACAACGCCAACACGAACCTCGCCAAGGCCGGCCGTAACCGCTGGCTGGGCAAGCGCCCGCTGACGCGCGGCGTTGCGAAGAACCCGGTCGACCACCCGCACGGTGGTGGCGAAGGCCGGACCTCGGGCGGCCGTCACCCGGTTACCCCCTGGGGCAAGCCGACGAAGGGTGCGCGCACCCGTCACAACAAGGCAACGGACAAGTTCATCATCCGTAGCCGCCACGCGAAGAAGAAGAGGTAAGCGAGATGGCTCGTTCCGTCTGGAAAGGTCCGTTCGTGGACCTCAGCCTTCTGAAGAAGGCGGAAGCCGCGCAGGACGTTGGTTCGAAGGCCGGCCCGATCAAGACCTGGTCGCGTCGGTCCACCATCCTGCCGCAGTTCGTCGGTCTGACGTTCAACGTCTATAACGGCCGCAAGCATGTTCCGGTGTCCGTCAACGAGGATATGGTGGGTCACAAGCTGGGCGAATTCGCCCCGACCCGCTACTTCCCCGGCCACGCCGCCGACAAGAAGGGCAAGCGCTAATGAGCAAGGAAAAGGCTCCCCGTCGCGTCGCCGACAACGAGGCGCTGGCCGTCGGCACGCAGATCCGCGGTTCGGCGCAGAAGCTGAACCTGGTCGCCACGCTCATCCGCGGCCGCAAGGTCGAGGACGCGCTGAACATCCTCGCCTTCTCGAAGAAGGCGATGGCGGTCGACGTGCGCAAGGTGCTGGCTTCGGCCATCGCCAATGCGGAAAACAATCACAATCTGGACGTCGACGCGCTGGTCGTCGCGGAAGCATCGGTGGGCAAGAGCTTCACCATGAAGCGCTTCCACGCCCGCGGCCGCGGCAAGTCGACCCGGATCCTCAAGCCCTTCAGCCGCGTGCGCATCGTCGTGCGTGAAGCTGGCGAAGAAGCGGAGGCGTAAGCACATGGGTCACAAGAGCAACCCGATCGGTCTGCGCCTGCAGATCAACCGCACCTGGGACAGCCGCTGGTTCGCGGAAGGCCAGGATTATGGCCGTCTTCTGCTGGAGGATCTGAAGATCCGCCAGTATATCATGAAGACCCTGCCGCAGGCCGCGATCTCCAAGGTCGTGATCGAACGCCCGGCCAAGCTGTGCCGCGTTTCGATCTACGCCGCCCGCCCCGGTGTCATCATCGGCAAGAAGGGCGCCGACATCGAAAAGCTTCGCAAGAAGCTGGGCGCGCTGACCTCGTCCGACGTGTCGCTGAACATCGTCGAAATCCGCAAGCCGGAAGTCGATTCGAAGCTGGTGGCGCAGGGCATCGCGGATCAGCTGGAACGCCGTGTCGCGTTCCGCCGTGCGATGAAGCGCGCGGTGCAGTCGGCCCTGCGTCTGGGTGCCGAAGGCATCAAGATCACCTGCGGCGGCCGTCTGGGCGGCGCGGAGATCGCCCGTGTCGAATGGTATCGCGAAGGCCGCGTTCCGCTGCACACGCTGCGCGCGAACGTCGACTATGCCGAAGCCGAAGCCCACACCGCCTATGGCGTCTGCGGCATCAAGGTCTGGATCTTCAAGGGTGAAATCCTTGGTCATGATCCGATGGCTACCGACCGGCTGATGCTGGAGGCTCAGACCTCCGGCGTGCGCCCGGCGCGCTGAAGATAAGAAGGTAATAGCGTCATGCTGCAACCGAAAAAAATGAAGTTCCGCAAGACCTTCAAGGGCCGGATCAAGGGCGACGCCAAGGGCGGTTCGGCTCTGAACTTCGGCGCCTATGGTCTCAAGGCCCTGGAACCCGAGCGCGTCACCGCCCGCCAGATCGAGGCGGCCCGCCGCGCGATCCAGCGCCACCTTCGCCGTCAGGGCCGTCTGTGGATCCGCGTCTTCCCCGACGTGCCGGTGTCCAAGAAGCCGGCCGAAGTCCGTCAGGGCAAGGGCAAGGGTTCGGTCGAATATTGGGCGGCCCGGGTGAAGCCCGGCCGCATCCTGTTCGAACTGGACGGCGTGCCTGGCCCGCTGGCAGCAGAGGCTTTCTCGCGCGCCGCGATGAAGCTGCCCATCAAGACCAAGGTCGTCGCCCGCCTCGGCGACACCTCGCACCTGGAGGGTTAAGCCGTGGCGAACGTCGCAGACCTCAAGACCAAGACGGACGACGAACTGTCGACCGAACTCAACAACCTGAAGCGCGAGCAGTTCAACCTGCGTTTCCAGGCGGCCACCAACCAGCTGGAAAAGCCCAGCCGGGTGCGTGAAGTCCGCCGGTCGATCGCTCAGATCATGACGCTGCAGGGCGAACGCGCCCGCGCCGCGAAATAAGGAAGGAAACACGATGCCCAAGCGCGTGCTGACGGGAACGGTCGTTTCCGACAAGACCGACAAGACGGTGGTGGTTCGCGTGGAGCGCAAGGTAAAGCACGCGCTCTACGGCAAGATCATCCGTCGTTCGAAGAAATATCATGCCCATGACGAGGGCAACGCCTACAAGGAAGGCGAGACGGTCCGCATCGAGGAGACCGCCCCGATTTCCAAGCTCAAGACCTGGAAGGTCATCGAGCGGGTGGACACGCACAAGTCGCCCGAAACGGCGGCCTGAGGCCAGTCACCGCCGGAAGGCGTGAAATTTCGGACGCGGGGCTGGCCTTTTCGGTAGGAAAGGGTTACAGGCCCGCGCTTCGTGTTTCGAATCTTCCGGTCGAACACGAAATTCGGAACCGCCGGGAATGACCTCGGTAGGCCAAATGAGAAGGAACCGGATCCATGATCCAGATGCAATCCAATCTTGACGTCGCTGACAATAGCGGCGCCAAGCGCGTCCAGTGCATCAAGGTGCTGGGCGGCTCGAAGCGGCGCTTCGCGGGCGTGGGCGACATCATCGTCGTCTCGATCAAGGAAGCCCAGCCGCGCGGCAAGGTGAAGAAGGGTGACGTGCACCGCGCCGTCATCGTGCGCACCGCCAAGGATGTCCGTCGCGCCGATGGCAGCGTCATTCGTTTCGACGGCAACGCCGCCGTGCTCATCAACAAGAACGAGGAGCCGATCGGCACCCGTATCTTCGGCCCGGTCGTTCGCGAACTGCGCGCCAAGAAGCACATGAAGATCATCAGCCTTGCTCCTGAGGTGCTGTAATGAGCGCTGCTAGAATCAAGAAGGGCGACAAGGTCGTTGTGCTGGCCGGCAAGGACAAGGGCCGTACCGGTTCCGTCCTGCAGGTGATGCCCAAGGACGACAAGGTGCTCGTCGAGGGCATCAACGTCCACGCGCGTCATCGCAAGCCCGACCAGTCGAACCCGCAGGGTGGCATCGACCGCAAGCCGGCGCCGCTGCACATTTCGAACGTCGCTGTCGCCGACAAGGATGGCAAGCCGACCCGCGTCCGTTTCGAGGATCGCGACGGCAAGAAGGTCCGCGTCGCCGTCAAGTCCGGTGAGGTGCTGTAATGGCCGACAAATATATTCCCCGCTCGAAGGCGCTGTACGACGCCGAGATCGCCAAGGCGCTGACCGAGAAGTTCGGTTACAAGAACGTCATGGAAGTCCCCCGGATCGAGAAGATCACGCTCAACATGGGCGTGGGCGAGGCGACTCAGGACAAGAAGAAGGTCACGTCCGCCGCGGAAGAGATGGAACTGATCGCCGGCCAGAAGCCGGTCATCACCAAGGCGAAGAAGTCGATCGCGCAGTTCAAGCTGCGTGAAGGCATGCCGATCGGTGCCAAGGTCACGCTGCGCCGCGAGCGCATGTATGAATTCCTGGACCGGCTGATCAACATCGCGCTCCCCCGCGTGCGCGACTTCCGGGGCCTGAACCCGAAGAGCTTCGACGGCCGTGGCAACTATGCCTTCGGCATCAAGGAGCAGATCATCTTCCCGGAGATCAACTATGACCGCATCGACAAGGTGCGCGGCATGGACATCATCGTGACCACCACGGCGAAGACGGACGATGAAGCGCGCGAACTGCTGCGCCTCTTCGGCTTCCCCTTCCCGATCGAAGAGAAGCAGGCGGCCTGAACGGGTCCCGCTTCTCTCCCGAAACGCTTAAGCTAAGGAAGAGAACTTAAGTCATGGCGAAACTGAGTTCGATCAACAAGAATGAGCGCCGCAAGAAGCTGGTGAAGAAATATGCCGGCCGCTATGCGAAGCTCAAGGCGATCGCGAACGACACGTCGGCGGACGATACCGACCGGCTGATCGCGCGCCTGAAGATGGCGGAAATTCCCCGCAACGGCAATCCGACCCGCGTGCGCAACCGCTGCGAGCTGACGGGCCGTCCCCGGGCTTATTACCGCAAGTTCCGTCTCTGCCGCGTGCAGCTGCGCGATCTGGCCAACAAGGGCCTGATCCCCGGCGTCACGAAGTCGAGCTGGTAAGGATATCATCAGATGGCATTGACCGATCCCCTGGGTGATATGCTCACCCGCATCCGTAACGGGCAGCAGGCGAAGAAGGACAGCGTGGTCACCCCCGCCTCCAAGCTTCGCGCCCGCGTCCTCGACGTGCTTCAGCGCGAAGGTTATATCCGCGGCTATTCGGAAGAAGCCGTGGGCAGCCATCCCGGCCTGCGCATCGAGCTGAAATATTTCGAGGGCCAGCCGGCGATCAAGCATGTCGCCCGCGTGTCCAAGCCCGGTCGCCGCGTCTATTCGGGGTCGAAGGACCTGCCGATCGTGCGCAACGGCCTGGGCATCACCATTGTTTCGACGCCCCGCGGCGTTCTGTCCGACGCCGAGGCGCGCGACCAGAATGTCGGCGGCGAAGTGCTGGCGGAGGTGTTCTGATGAGCCGGACTGGCAAGAAACCGGTCACCATGCCGTCGGGCGTGACCGCACAGATCGCCGATGGACAGCTGTCGGTGAAGGGGCCCAAGGGCACCCTCGCCATGCCGCTGTCCGACGAGGTGAGCTACAGCATCGAGGATGGCGTCATCGCGGTGAAGCCCGCCAATGACGGCAAGCGCGCCCGTGCCTTCTGGGGCATGCAGCGCACCCTGATCCAGAATCTGATCACCGGCGTCACCGACGGCTTCTCCAAGAAGCTGCTGATCACCGGTGTCGGCTACCGCGCCAATGCCCAGGGCAAGACCCTGAAGCTTCAGCTCGGCTACAGCCACGACGTCGATTTCCCGGTGCCCGAGGGCATCGAGATCAAGACGCCGGACAACACCACGGTCGAGATCAGTGGTATCGACAAGCAGAAGGTTGGCCAGGTGGCCGCCGAGATCCGTCGCTGGCGCAAGCCCGAGCCCTATAAGGGCAAGGGCATCAAGTATGACGGCGAGTTCATCTTCCGCAAGGAAGGGAAGAAGAAGTAAGATGGCCAAGCTTTCCCTCTTCGAGCGGCGTCGTCGCCGCGTTCGCACCACGCTCAAGGCGCGTTCGGGCGCTAAGCCCCGTCTCAGCGTCCATCGCTCGGGCCGTCACATCTACGCCCAGGTCATCGACGACGCGGCCGGCAAGACCGTCGCCGCCGCCTCGACCCTGGACAAGGATGTCGGCGCCAAGGCTCTGGGCAAGACCGGCGCTACCGCCGAAGCCGCTGCCGATGTCGGCAAGCGCGTCGCCGCCGCGGCGACCGCTGCGGGCGTGACCAGGGTCGTGTTCGACCGTGGCGGCTTCCTTTTCCATGGCCGCGTCAAGGCGCTGGCCGATGCCGCCCGCGAGGGCGGGCTGGAGTTCTGATATGGCTGACGAAAACGAAATCCAGGCCCAGCCGGGCGCACCCGCCGCCGTCGAAGGTGGCGAGCAGCAGCAGCAGACTGAAGGTCGTGGTCGTGGCCGTGGCCGTGGCGGTGATCGCAACCGTGGCGAACGCGGCGGCCGTGGCCGTCGCGACGATCGTCGCGGCAACCGCGACGAGGAGCAGGGCGAGGAACTGATCGAGAAGCTGGTGCACATCAACCGCGTCTCGAAGACCGTCAAGGGCGGCAAGCGCTTCGGTTTCGCCGCGCTGGTCGTCGTGGGCGACGGCAAGGGTCGTGCCGGCTTCGGCCATGGCAAGGCCCGCGAAGTGCCCGAAGCCATCAGCAAGGCGACCGCTGCGGCCAAGAAGGCGATGGTTCGCGTTCCGCTGAAGGAAGGGCGCACCCTGCACCATGACGGCAAGGGCCATTTCGGCGCCGGCAAGGTGACCGTGCGGTCGGCTCCGGCCGGTACGGGCATCATCGCGGGCGGCCCGATGCGCGCCGTCTTCGAAAGCCTGGGCGTCGCGGACGTGGTGACCAAGTCGGTCGGTACGTCGAACCCCTACAACATGATCCGGGCGACCTTCCAGGCGCTGGGCGAACAGACCAGCCCCAAGTCGGTGGCGCAGCGTCGCGGCAAGAAGGTCGCCGATCTTCTGCGTCGCGGTGGCGCCTCGGCCGAAGTCGCGCAGGCCGACGCCGAAGCGATTGCGGAGTAAGACAGCATGGCGAAGATCAAGATCAAGCAGATCGGTTCGCCGATCCGTCGCCCCGCCGACCAGAAGAAGATTCTGATCGGTCTGGGCCTGGGCAAGATGCATCGTGTGGTGGAACTGGAAGACACGGCGGAAGTCCGCGGTGCGATCCGCAAGCTGCCGCACATGGTGGAAGTGGTCGAGTAAAGACCGTCATCCCGGCGAAGGCCGGGATCTTAAACCGCCGGGTGTGACCCTGACAGGATGCGCCCGGCCTCACGAGGCCCCAGCCTTCGCTGGGGCTCCGGCCCGATCCGTAAGGATCGGGCCTTCGCGCGACAAAAGCGAAAGCGAGTGCAAGACATGAAACTGAACGAAATCAATGACAATGCCGGTGCCCGCAAGGGCCGGATGCGCGTCGGCCGTGGTATCGGCTCGGGCAAGGGCAAGACCGCCGGTCGCGGCCAGAAGGGTGCCAAGGCACGTTCGGGCGTCAGCATCAACGGCTTCGAAGGCGGCCAGATGCCGCTCCACATGCGCCTGCCGAAGCGCGGCTTCAACAACATCTTCGCCAAGGATTACGCGATCGTGAACCTGGGTGAAGTGCAGAAGGCGATCGACGCCGGCAAGCTGGATGCTGCCGCCACCGTCGATCACGCCGCGCTCAAGGCCGCCAATCTTGCCCGCGGCGGCAAGGACGGTGTGCGTCTGCTGGGCAAGGGCGAACTGACCGCGAAGATCGGTTTCCTGGTTGCCGGCGCGTCGAAGGGGGCTGTCGAGGCCGTCGAGAAGGCGGGCGGCAAGGTCGAGGTGATCGCCGTCGTTCCCGCCGCCGAGAAGGCCGCAGCCAAGAAGGGCACCGCCAAGGCCGCCAAGAAGGCCTGATAGGCGCCTTTGCAGTCTTGCAAGCTTGACCCCGCTGCCCGATATGGGTCGGCGGGGTCATGCGCATCGGGGGACGCTGTTTGTCGCACAGGCGGCAATAACCGGTTCGACAGCGCCCCGTCCCCCCGTTAAGGGATAGTCGATTCCGCGCCGGACCCGATCCGGCTAGAGTGATTTGAAGGGCAGCCACATGGCATCGAGAGCCGACCAGCTCGCATCCAATCTCAGCCTCGCGAAGTTCAGCCAGGCGACCGACCTCAAGAAGCGCCTGTGGTTCACGCTCGGCGCGCTGATCGTTTTCCGGTTCCTCAGCTTCGTGCCGCTGCCCGGCGTCGACCCGACCGCCCTGTCTCAGCTCTACAGCCAGACCAACGGCGGCATTCTCGATATCTTCAACACCTTCTCGGGCGGCAGCCTGTCGCGCATGAGCCTGATCGCGCTGGGCGTGATGCCCTATATCACCGCGTCGATCGTGGTGCAGCTGGGCGCATCGCTGTCGCCGCAGCTCGCCGCGCTGAAAAAGGAAGGCGAGAGCGGACGCAAGAAGCTCAACCAATATACGCGCTACGGCACTGTCGGCCTGACCGCGGTGCAGGGCTATTTCATCGCCGTGGGCCTCGAAAGCTTCGGCGCGCAGTCGGGCGTGCAGGCGGTTGTCGACCCCGGCCTGCTGTTTCGCCTGACCGCCGTCGTGTCGCTGATCGGCGGCACCATGTTCCTGATGTGGCTGGGTGAACAGATCACCTCGCGCGGCATCGGCAACGGCGTGTCGCTCATCATCATGGCGGGCATCGTCGCGCAGCTTCCGGTGACGCTGGGCAATCTGTTCAAATCGGGCAGCGAAGGCTCGATCTCGGGTCTGCTGATCATGCTCGTCGTCGTGCTCGCGCTCGGCCTCATCCTGCTGATCTGCTACATGGAACGCGCGCAGCGCCGGGTGCTGATCCAGTATCCCAAGCGCCAGACGCGGCAGGGCCTGATGCAGGCGGACCGCAGCCACCTGCCGCTGAAGGTCAACACCGCCGGCGTCATCCCGCCGATCTTCGCCAGCTCGCTGCTGCTGATGCCGCTCACGGTGTCGCAGTTCGCCGGCCAGACCGTCGCGGGCGAAAGCAAATGGGGCGACTTCGTTCTGACGCTCAACCAGTATCTGTCGCACGGCAGCCCGGTCTATATGGGCCTGTACGGCCTGGGTATCGTCTTCTTCTGCTTCTTCTACACCGCCGTGGTGTTCAATCCGGAAGAAACGGCCGATAACCTCAAACGCAATGGCGGGTTCATCCCCGGCATTCGTCCGGGGAAGAATACCGAAAATTACCTGGATTATGTGTTGACGCGCATCACCGTCATCGGCGCGGCCTATCTGGCCTTCATCTGCCTGGTGCCGGAATTCGCCATCGCGCGGGCGGGCATTCCCTTCTACCTTGGTGGGACTAGCCTGCTGATCGTGGTCAATGTTACGGTCGATACCGTGACCCAGATCCAGAGCCATCTGCTCGCCCATCAATATGGCGATCTCATCAAGAAGGCGAAGCTCAAGGGCCGCCTGCGCTGATCGGCGCCTGACGCCATAGCGCACAACAGGGGAGAATGCGCGCAATGAACATCATTCTGCTTGGTCCGCCGGGCGCGGGAAAGGGTACGCAGGCCACGCGTCTGGTCGACAGCCGCGGCATGGTGCAATTGTCCACCGGGGACATGCTGCGCGCCGCGGTCAAGGCGGGCACGCCGATCGGGCTCAAGGCCAAGGCGGTGATGGAAGCGGGCGAACTGGTGTCGGACGAGATCGTGTCGGGCATCATCGGCGAGGCGCTGGACGCGCTGGCGCCGGAAACCGGCGTGATCTTCGACGGCTATCCCCGCACCGAAGCGCAGGCCCATTCGCTCGACACCATCCTGTCCGAGCGCAGCCGCACGCTCGATCATGTGATCGAACTGGAAGTGGACGAGGACGCGCTGGTCGAACGCATCACCGGCCGCTTTACCTGCGCCACCTGCGGCGAAGGCTATCATGACAGTTTCAAGCAGCCCAAGGTGGAGGGGACCTGCGACAAGTGCGGCGGCCACGATTTCAAGCGCCGGCCGGACGACAATGAGGAAACCGTGCGCACCCGCATGGCCGAATATCGTGCCAAGACCGCGCCGATCCTGCCCATCTATGAAGCGCGCGGCATCGTCAGCCGCGTCGACGGCATGGCCGACATGAACGATGTGACCGCCGCCGTCGCCGCCGTCTTGGACGGGACGGCCGGCTGAGCTACGCTGTAGCCTCCGGCAAGAGGGGGCGAACCATGCTTTGGTACGGGATAATGGCGGGAATAGGCATGGCGATGGTCATGCCGGCGCAGGCGACCGTGGAGGCCAGCGGTGAACAGGGGTTCGTGACGCTGCAAAGCGTCGTGATCGACGCCGACGCGTCCACGGTTTACGGCCTGCTCGCAAGTCCCGGGCGATGGTGGAGCGACAGTCACACCTTCAGCGGCGATTCCGCCAATATGACGATGGACCTGCGGGCCGGCGGCTGCTTCTGCGAGACGCTTCCCGGTGCTGGCGGACCGGCCGGCAGCGTCGAACATGCGCGTGTCGTCTTCGTCCAGTCCGGCAAGAGGCTGCGCCTGACTGGCGCGCTGGGCCCGCTCCAGACGGAAGCTGTGACCGGCGCGCTGGACCTGGCCCTGGAACCTGTCGGCAAATCGGTGCGTGTCTCCATGACCTATGTGGTCGGCGGCTATTTCCGGAGCGATGCGCGGGCGCTGGCACCGCTCGTCGACCATGTGCTGGGCGAACAACTGGCGGGGCTGAAGCGGGCGGCGGAGGCGCCCCCGTCCTGATCCCGGCGCGGAGCAGGCAACCGGGCGATTATCGTGGTTAATGCCGCGTTGTTAACCACGAACTTAACGGATTTGTTGCTGCGGCGTTGCTATGACGTGGCATGACCGGACTCGCGTCGCCCAAAAAAAGGTTAACGGAACTGGACGCGCTGCGCGGCATCGGCGCGCTGTGCGTGCTGGTTTTCCATTATTCGACGCGCTTTCACGAGCTGTTTCCGCAGGCCAGCCATGTGCCTTTCAGCTTTCCCGGCGGCAATTACCGTGTCTTGCTGTTCTTCACCATTTCCGGCTTCGCGATCTTCTTCACGCTCGACCGGATCGGGTCGGTCGCCGATTTCATCGTCAATCGCTTCGCCCGCCTTTACCCCGCCTATCTGGTGGCGATGCTGGTCACCCTGTCGATCGAATATATTGCGCAGGCGACGCAGTTGCTGGTCGGTCCCTTCGCGATCCTGGCCAATCTCACCATGCTCCAGGGCTTCGCCTTCCTGCCGGAAGTGGACGGTGCCTACTGGACGCTGACGGTCGAGATCGCCTTTTATGTCTGCATGATCACGCTGTGGCGCTTCGCCGGACTGAAGCGACTGGAGCCATGGCTGGCGGGCTGGCTCGCGGTGCGTTGGCTATACTGGGTCTGGCCGGACATGCCCGAGCGGGTGATCATGCTGCTGGTGCTGCGCTACGTGCCCTTCTTCATCCTGGGGATGCTGTCCTATCGGGTATGGCGGGGATTGCGTAGCTGGCGCCAGCAGGCACCCTATGCCCTGCTTGCCCTGATGTCGGTAGCGACGATGGAAACATGGGATGTCCTGCTCGTCGCCTGCGTGCTGCTGGCGTCCTTTGCCGCGCTGATCGCGGGACGGATGCGCTTCCTGGCCTGGCGTCCGCTCGTCTGGCTGGGCGGGATCAGCTATTCCTTCTACCTCATTCACCAGCATGTCGGGTTCGTCATCATGCTGGAGGCGGCGCGGGCGGGGTATAGCCCGTGGGTCGGTTTCTTCTCGGCCTTCTTGACCGCGCTGCTGCTGGGCACGCTGATCAATCGCGTCGTGGAGCGGCCCGCGGGCGAGGCCATCCTGGCCTGGTGGAAACGGCGGCGGATCCCGGTGGGGGCCGCCGCCGCGACCTGACCCAACGGAAAGGGCGCCGCCGGACAAACCGGCGACGCCCCTTATTCCTTCGGTCGCCTATGCCTATTGCGCGACGGGCGCCGCCGCCGCCGCATTGTCGGGCAGGCCGCCCAGTTGCGTCACCAGCTTGGTGTAGGCGTCCAGATAGGCCAGCACGATCACCTGGCCGATTTCGGTATTCTGGTAGCCGCCACCGCCGGCCGCGGCGAAACCGCCCCACCAGCCGCCGCCCCCGCCACCGCCGAAGCCGATGTCGGTCTTGCGCGCATAGCCTTCGGTCAGCGCCTCTTCCTCGGTCGTGCGGGCGTTGACGATCGACAGGGTGACATTGGCTTCCTTCTTCTTGATATTGAGGCCGCCGATGATCGCACCGCCGAAACCGCCCATCAGGCCGCCCAGCATCCCGCCGACGCCGCCGCCGCCCGAATTGCGGTTGGACGACACGATGTCGGGCTCCAGATAATAGTCCGCGGCCTTGACCTGGCCCTTGCCCAGATTGCTGCCCGCCTGCAATTCACCGGAATCCGCCATGGCGCGTTCCATGGCGCGGCTCTGCATCGACCGGCCGCGATTGACCATGCGGAAACAGCCCGACTGCTGGACGAAAACCTTCAGGATCGCCTCCGGGCTGCCCAGGTTCAGTTCGCGCCACCACTGATTGTCCGGCTCGACGATGGCGACCGTGCCGAGCAGCCGGGTGCAGTGCGGAATGTCGCGCTGGCCCTTTTCCTGTGCGCGCCGGCCCGAGGAGGCGCCCTTGGTCGTACCGTCCTTATATGTCTTGCCCGACGAACTCATGTTCGTCTGCGCGCCGGCCGTCACGGGCATCGCGACGAGAGCTGCGGTGGCGAGCAGCGCGGAAACTTTTTTCAACATTGCCCCAATTTCCTCTTAAGCGGTTAGGTTCAGCCGTTTCTGGTTCTGGTGCGACCCCGCAAAGGTGGCGGCGTCTTAGCATAGAGCAAGCCCCTTGCCTACAGATGCCGGTCACACCGTTTGTCGTGCTGACAGGCGCGTTCAGCCCTGCTATCGGCGCGCAATCATGACCGATCTCTCCCACATCCGTAACTTTTCGATCATCGCGCATATCGACCATGGGAAATCGACCCTGGCCGACCGGCTGATCCAGCGCACCGGCGGCCTGACCGACCGCGAGATGAGCGCGCAAGTCCTCGACAATATGGACATCGAGAAGGAGCGCGGGATCACCATCAAGGCGCAGACGGTGCGTCTCGATTACACCGCCAAAAACGGCGAAACCTATGCGCTGAACCTGATGGACACGCCGGGCCATGTCGACTTCGCCTATGAGGTGAGCCGCAGCCTCGCGGCGTGCGAGGGCGCGCTGCTGGTGGTCGACGCCGCGCAGGGGGTGGAGGCGCAGACGCTGGCCAATGTCTACCAGTCGATCGAGCATGATCATGAGATCGTGCCGGTCATCAACAAGATCGACCTGCCCGCCGCCGAACCGGAAAAGGTGAAGGCGGAAATCGAGGAAGTGATCGGCCTCGACGCGTCCGAAGCGGTGCTGGCCAGCGCGAAGTCCGGCATCGGTATCGACGACATATTGGAAGCGATCGTCGCCAAGATACCGGCCCCCAGGGGGGATCGCGACGCCCCGCTGGAGGCGATGCTGGTCGACAGCTGGTACGACCCCTATCTGGGCGTGGTCATTCTGGTGCGCGTCATGAACGGCGTCATCAGGAAGGGGCAGCAGATCAAGTTCATGATCGGCGGGACCGAACATCTGATCGACCGGGTCGGCTGTTTCCGTCCCAAGATCGAGCAGCTGGCCGAGCTGGGGCCGGGCGAGATCGGTTTCATCACCGCGCAGATCAAGGACATCAGCCAGACCCGCGTCGGCGATACTATCACCACGGTCAAGAACGGCGCGACGAAGGCACTGCCGGGCTTCAAGGAAGTCCAGTCGGTCGTTTTCTGCGGCCTGTTTCCGGTCGATGCCAATGATTTCGAAAAGCTGCGCGACAGCATTTCCAAGCTGCGGCTGAACGACGCCAGCTTTTCCTTCGAGATGGAGACATCGGCGGCCTTGGGCTTCGGCTTCCGCTGCGGCTTCCTGGGCTTGCTGCACCTGGAAATCATCCAGGAACGGCTGACCCGCGAATATGATCTCGACCTCATCACCACCGCGCCGTCGGTGGTCTATGAAATGCACATGAAGGACGGGGAGGTGAAGCATCTTCACAACCCCGCCGACATGCCCGATCCCAATCATATAGAGGTGATCGAGGAACCATGGATCGAGGCGGTGATCTATTGCCCCGACGAATATCTCGGCTCGATCCTCAAGCTGTGCCAGGACCGGCGCGGCATCCAGAAGAACCTGACCTATGTCGGCGGCCGTGCCCAGGTCACCTATGAACTGCCGCTCAACGAGGTGGTGTTCGACTTCTACGACCGGCTGAAATCGATCAGCAGGGGCTATGCCAGCTTCGACTATCACCAGATCGGCACGCGCGAGGGCGATCTGGTCAAGATGAGCATCCTGGTCAACAACGAACCCGTCGACGCGCTGTCGATGATCGTTCACCGCAGCGCGGCGGAATCGCGCGGGCGGCACATGTGCGAGCGGCTGAAGGACCTCATCCCCCGCCACCTGTTCAAGATCCCGATCCAGGCGGCGATCGGCGGCAAGGTGATCGCGCGCGAAACCATCGCCGCGATGCGCAAGGACGTGACCGCCAAATGCTATGGCGGCGACATTACCCGCAAGAAAAAGCTGCTGGAAAAGCAGAAGGAAGGCAAGAAGCGGATGCGCGAATATGGCAGCGTGCAGATTCCGCAGGAAGCCTTCATCGCGGCGCTGCGCATGGGCGACGAAAGCTGACCATCGCGGCGGGCATCGGCGCGGTCGATGCCGGTTTCGTGATGACCGCGCTCGCGCTGGAACTGACGCCGGGCGTCAACATGACATGGCTGGCGCTGCTCAGCGCGGCGGAGGGGCGGCGTGCCGGCCTGGCCGCGGTGGCGGGCATCGCCATCGGCTTGTCCCTGCTGGGACTGGTGGCAGGGGTCGGCGCATCCACCTTGCTGACCGGCCATTCCTGGGTCCTTGCCGTCCTGCGCGGTGCGGGGATCGCCTATTTGCTGTGGATGGCATGGGATGCCTGGCCGCGCGGGGACGGCGGCGTGCCGGTGCGCGCGGGCGTGGCGGCCGGGTTCCGGCGCGGGTTGCTGATGAACATGCTGAACGCCAAGTCCGCGCTGGTCTTCGTCACGCTGTTGCCCGGCTTCGTCCATGGCGCGGCGGCGGTGCGATCGCAGCTCGCGGCGCTGACGATCGCCTATGTCGTGATCGCCACGACGGTGCATCTGGGCATCGTCGCATTGGCCGGCGGCGCCCATGCGCTGCTGGCGGACGCCCGGCGGGTCCGCCGGGTGCGCACGCTCTTCGCACTGGCGCTGGTGGTGCTGGCCATCATGTTGGCACTGCGGCGGGGGTAAGCCCGGTCAGCGCACCGGCGCTTCCCGCCATGTGCCCGGGGCGATGCCGTCCAGCGTCCAGTCGCCGATGCGCCAGCGTACCAGCCGCAGGGTCGAGTGGCCGACCGCCGCCGTCATCCTGCGAACCTGCCGGTTGCGGCCTTCGCGGATCGTGAGGCGGATCCAGCAGTCGGGCACGCTCTTGCGGTAACGCACCGGCGGGTCGCGCGGCCATAGGGCGGGATCGTCGATCCGCTCCGCCTGCGCGGGCAGGGTCGGGCCGTCCTTCAGCGTGACGCCGCGCCGCAGCGCGTCCATCGCGGCGGCATCCGGCTCGCCCTCCACCTGGACCAGATAGGTTTTGGGCATCTTGAACCGGGGATCGGCAATGCGTGCCTGCAAGCGGCCGTCGTCGGTCAGGAGCAACAGGCCCTCGCTGTCGAGGTCCAGCCGCCCGGCGGGATAGACGCCGGGCCGGTCGACAAAGGCGGCCAGCGTCGGGCGCGGCGGGCCGGTGCGTTCGGCGCTGAACTGGCACAGCACGCCATGGGGTTTGTTGAAGAGCAACAGGGTCACGCCACCGCCTCGTCGATCGCGATCGCGCCGGAATTGATGAGCGCGGCCAGCAAGGCGCTGACCGGTGCCGATCCCGCCAGCGCCGGCGGCAACGCCAGTGTCGCTGTTGCGCAAAGCCGTTCGGCCAGTCGCGCGGTATCGCCGGTGCAATCGAAACAGGCCCCGTCGACGAACAGCATCAGGCCGTCCGCCTGCCGGATGAAGGCGAAACGGCAGGCCGGATTGCGGACGATGGGCGCGCCGCGCGCCAGCAGGGCACCGACCGCCCCTTCGTCGACCGGCAGGTCCGGCCGCCAGTCGGCATCGGGATATTTGGAGCGGCTGTTGCTGGTGCCGAACCAGCGGGCGAAAGCCGCCCGGTCGGACAGGGCATCGATCATCATGGCGTGCAACCGGTCGACAGCGGCGGCGCCGATTTCGCCCGGATTGGCCTGCGGCATCAGGTCGGGGTCGGCGTAGCGGTCCTCCTCCGGCAGGATGTCGACACAATGCTCGCTCCACCCCTCGACCAGTTCCGCGCGCGACGGTGCGCGAAATCCGATCGAATAGGTCATGCAGTCGTCGCCGGTCGCCACGCCGTCATGGGCGTAGCCGGGCGGAACATAAAGGATGTCGCCCGGTTCCAGCACCCACTCGCCGGTGGCGTCGAAATCGGCGATCAGGCGCAGTTCCTCATGCGGCAGCAGCGGCGTGGTCGAATCGCATTTCGGTCCGACGCGCCAGCGTCTTGTGCCCAGCCCCTGTATGAGAAACACGTCATATTGGTCATAATGCGGCCCGACACCGCCGCCGTCCGTCGCATAGCTGACCATGATATCGTCGATGCGCCAGTCGGGCACGAAGCGAAAGGGCGCGATCAGCGCCGCGACGTCGGGCGCGTGATGATCGACCGCCTGCACCAGCAACGTCCAGGGCGTGCTGCCCAGCGCGCCGAAACGCGCTTCCGGCAGGGGGCCGTTCTCCACCGTCAGCCTGTCGTCCTTGCGGACCACCAGGCGGGACTCGACTCCTTCCTCGCAGGCCAGACCGGCCAGTTCGTCCGGCTCCAGCGGGTTGACCCAGTCCGCCCATGGATTGCGAATCAGCAGCGGCCGCTTCTGCCAATGGTCGCGCAGGAAGGATTCGACGTCGAAAGTGGCGAAATGCATGCGGCGCCCATGCGCCCGTGCGCGGGCGCTGTCAAAGTTGCCGGGGCCTTGTCAGCTTTCCTTGCACCAGTCGACCGGAGTCGGCGACCAGGCAACGGCGTAGCCCTTCAGCACCATCAGCTGGCCCAACGACACGCCGTCGCGGATCAGCAGGCGGGCGGCCGGATCGTGGTCGGCCGGATCGGGGCGCGCGTCGAACGCGCCGCCGTTCATCATCGCCAGCAGGCTCGCGCGGCCGCGCCGCGCCAGATCCGCTTCCGTCGGGCATTGCGCGCCGGGTTCGCGCGGCACGCTGATGTCGGACAGATGATAGGCGCGGCCGCGCCAGGCATAGCTGTTGGCGGACAGGACGCAGGCATCGCCCCGGACATCGTCGCATGCCCAGAACTGGTCCGAAATGCGGGTGGGGCTGTTCTTCGCCTGACCGTCGCCCCCCATCGGCAGGGCGTCTTTCATGATCAGCAGCACGGCCGCGCCGAGCGCGAGCGCGACGAGCACGGCACCGATCGGCACGATCCGACCCTGTCGATCTTCCTTTTCGTTGAGCCACGCTCCAGAAACGTCCGGGTGGCGATCACCGACATCGTAGAGATTGCGTGCCATCAGAAAACCTCGAATATGCGTAAAACCATAGCGGCGGTATGGAAATTTTCCGTTAACCAGGCGCGCTTGACGGCCATCGGGCCGCATGGTGAAAACAGGCGCGACCCCTTGAAACGGAGGCTGGCATGAGCGAAACCTGGCTGTATGACGAGCATCCCGCGATGTTTCGCGCCCATCCCTTCCTGTTCCTCCTGCTGCTGATCTCGGTCGTCGGCATTCTTGCGATCGGGATCTGGTGGATACGCATAAAGGGGGAAAGGCTGGCCCTGTCCGACCGCGAAGTGCTGCTGGAGCGCGGCCTGCTGTCGCGCCAGCGCACGGAGATCGCCCTGTCCTCGATTCGGTCGGTGCGCATCACGCAGACGCTGGGACAGCGCATTTTCGGGGTCGGCCATGTCGAGTTGTTCAGCGCGGGGGACCTGGCGGAAATCGCCATCAAGAACATGCCGCGCCCCGATCGCATCCGTGCCCTGGCGGCTTCCCGGCAGCTCGACCTTTTGCCCCAGCGCTAGCTTGTTGCACGCAGCCCCTTGACTTCATCGCGTATATTCCAACGATAAGGGAAAGGGCACGGCAAGATAGCCCGCACGCAAGAGGACGTCTGATCGTGACGCCATCCGCAACGGGGCGGGGGGCGAGCCAAGGGGGCGTGGCGCGTGGTGGGCTTACGAGTAATGCCGTCATTGCCGGACATGACCGCTGAGCAGAAGGCGACGGTTCGCCACGCCTGCGGTTTTGCCTGCGTCCGGTGCGGGGTCACCATCTACCGCTATCTCGGCTTGCCCGATGCGCCTGGGGCGACGCTGCTCTGCCCGACGTGCCACGGGCTGGTGGAGGAAGGGCGGCTGACGCCCAGCCAGGTCCATAGTTTCCATGCCAACCCGGTCGTGCGCCAGCGGCATTTCGCGCGCGACCGGCTGCCCTTTTCCGCCGAACTGCCCCATCTGGTCGTGGGCGGTTCGCGGATGCTGCGCGATACGCCGATTCCGTTCACGCTGGAAGGCGAGCCCGTCCTGATCTTCGCGCCGCCGCGCCGGACCAACGGCGCGACGCGGATCAGCGTGCGGCTGGGCGGCGCCGATGGGGAGGCGACCCAGGTGATCGACGGCAATGAATGGAAACCGGCCGATGGAAGCTGGCATTTCCTGCTGCGCGGCGACCGCTATTCGATGATGGCGGCGCGCGGTGACGGGCTGTGCGTGCTGCGCATCGTGGCGCGCAACCGCATCGCCGTGGAACATCTGCGCACCACCATTGGCGGGCGGCGGCTGGAAGTTACGCCCGACTGGCTGGAAATCGACGGCAAGCGCTATATCGACCGGATCAGCAGCGGCACGCTGATCGGGCTGGAACTGTAGCGCGTCAGTCCGGATCGAGCGGGACCGGCCGGAACGCGGCCTTTTCCTCCACCCCGTCCGTTTCCATGATCGCAAAGCCGGCGGCCGCCAGCCGCTCGCACAGATGGCGCACCGCGCGTTCCGGGGTGGAGGCGGCGGCGGTCACGCCGATGGTGCGGGCATCGACCAGCATCGCCGGGTCGACGTCATCCCCGTCGCGCACCAGCATGGACCGGGCGCATCCCGCCGCGCGGGCGACCTCGACCAGCCGGCCGGCGTTGGAGGAGAGCGGATCGCCCACCACCAGCACAGCATCGCTCCGCGCGGCAATGGCTTCGATCGCGGCCTGCCTGTTGGTCGTGGCGTAGCAGATATTGCCGGCGCGCGGCCCGGCCATGTCGGGGAAACGGGCAACGATCGCCGCAACGATTGCCGCGCTGTCGCGGACCGAAAAGGTGGTCTGCACCGCATAGGCGACGGGCGTCGCGGCGGCGAGCGGCAGCGCCGCGACATCGTCGGCGCGTGTGACCAGGCTGATCGCGCCGGTGGGCACCTGTCCCAATGTCCCGGTGATTTCGGGATGGCCGGCATGGCCGATCAGGATGACATGGCGCCCTGCCGCATGATGTGCCGCCACATCGCCATGCACCTTCGCCACCAGCGGACAGGTCGCGTCGATCAGGCGCAGGCCCCGCGCCCGCGCGTCGCGCCGGACCGACGGCGCGACGCCATGTGCCGACAATATCGCGATATCGCCCGGCGGAATGTCGCCCACCTCCTCCACGAAACGGGCGCCCAGACGTTCCAGCCGGTCGATGACGGCCTGGTTATGGACGATGCGATGGCGGACATGCACGGGTGCGCCGTGGCGCGCGATGGTCTGTTCCACGGCCTCGATTGCGCGCACGACCCCGGCGCAGAAACCGCGCGGATTGGCCAGCAGCACGCGCCGGGCGGGCAGGGGGTCGCGCGTCATGGTCTTTCCGCCTGGGCTGCGGCCATGTCCGCGGCGATCTGGATGGCCAGCCGCCGGCCCGACAGCCAGGCCAGCTCGACCCGCGGTCCCAGCAGCCAGTCGCCGCAGGCGCCCAGCGCCAGACGGTCGTTCCACAGCGGTCCGTGATCGATCCCGCGTGTCATCGCGAAGCGCCAGCGATGCGCGGACAGATGGGCCAGCGGCGGCAGCAGGCCCGAATCGCTATGGTCGCGCAGCGCCTCCAGCAGCAGCGGCGCGACATCCGCCGCGTCCTGTTCCAGCCGGTCGGCCGACCATCCGCCCGTAGCCTGGATCACCCAGGATTCCGGACCGCTGCGTTGGGGCTTGGCATTGTTGCGCGCGGCCCATCCGATCACCGGGCCGCTCGGCAGATGATCCGGGCGGATGTCCACCCTCTGGGTGAAGGCGGCCATGGCGGTCCAGCAGGGCAGCGACCGGGCCGTCGTCGCCGTGCGGGCCATGTCCAGATCGTGCAGCGCCAGCAGGGCGGACGCCTGTTCGGCGGGTATGGCCAGCACGGCAACGTCGAAAGGCCCTTCGACGACGCTATCGTGCCGGACCCACCATCCCGTATCGTTGCGCTGGATTCCCGCGACATGGCATCCGAAGCGGACGTCATGCGCCGCCGCCATGGCGCGGATGGGGGCGTTCATGGAAGGAACGCCGACCCAGGCATCCTTGCCCGCCTCCGGCCAGGGCGCAACGATGCCGGCCATCGCCCATTCGGCGACGCGGGCCCGGAACTGGGGATCGCGGGCGGTGAAATATTGCGCCCCATGGTCGAAACTGGCCGTCCCCGCCGGTGTCTCCACCCGGCGGGTGGACATGCGACCGCCCGGCCCGCGACCCTTGTCGAACAGGGTCACCGAACACCCGTTCCCGACCAGCCTGTCGGCGCAGGCCAGTCCCGCCATGCCGGCACCGATGATGGCCAGCTGCATGCAGATTCTCCCTTGTACAGCTGTGACTTGCGGCAAGCGGCTGCTTTGGGGCAACATGGCCCAAGGGGCACCGGCTGATCGGGTCGCCCGTCCAGTCAGGTTGTCACTCCATGTCCCTAGCCGATATGATCGCCAACAGCGCCATCGCGGCGGTCATCAGCAATCCTCGCCTGCCCGACAACCCCATCGTCGACTGCAACCCGGCTTTCGTCGCGTTGACCGGTTATGACCGGGGGGACATCATCGGTCACAATTGCCGTTTCCTGGCGGGCGCCGATACCGAGCCGTGGCTGAGCGATGCGCTGCGTCAGGGCATTCGCGAGCGGCGCCCGGTGATGGTGGAACTGCTCAATTATCGCAAGGACGGGACGCCGTTCCGCAACGCCGTGATGGTCGCGCCCATTTTCGGCCCGGACGGTACGCTGGAATATTTCCTGGGATCGCAGATGGCGATCGAGGACGGCGATGGCCAGGCCGGGCGGCGGTCCAGCGAAGCGCGCGGCCGGGTCGACGCGCTGACGCCGCGCCAGCGCGAGGTGCTGGTCGCCATGGCGAAGGGGCGGCTGAACAAGCAGATCGCCTACGATCTGGGGCTGACCGAACGCACGGTGAAGATGCACCGCTCCGCCATGCTGCGCGGGCTGGGCGTGCGGACCGCGGCGGAAGGCATCAGGCTGGCGATCGAGGCCGGCTATTAGGACGCAACGCTGATGTGGGTGCTGCTGGGCATCGCGGCGATCGTGGCGGGCTTCCTGCTGCGCTTCCATCCGTTGCTCGTCATCCTCGTTTCTGCGGCGGTGACGGGGGTGGCCGCCGGGCTGGACCCGGTCGCGATCCTGGCCGCGCTGGGCAGGGCGTTCAACGACGCGCGCTATGTCAGCATCATCTGGATCGTTCTGCCGGTCGTCGGCCTGCTGGAGGCGAACGGCCTTCAGGAAAGGGCGCGGGGCCTGATCGGGCGGATGCGCGGCGCGACCGTGGGGCGGTTCCTGATCTTCTATCTGCTGGTGCGGCAGGGGCTGGCGGCGGTGGGCCTGACATCGATCGCGGGCCATGCGCAAACCGTGCGCCCGCTGGTCGCGCCAATCGCAGAAGCGGCGGCGGAAGCGCAGGGCGGCGCGCTGGACGAGGCGGATCGCGAGGAGATCAGGGCCTGGGCGGCGGCGACCGACAATATCGGCCTGTTCTTCGGCGAGGACATATTCCTGGCCATCGGCTCGATCCTGCTGATCAAGGGATTGCTGGAACAATATGGCATCATGCTGGAGCCGCTCCAACTGTCCGTCTGGGCTATCCCGACGGCGATCGCGGCGCTGGTCATCCACGGATTTCGCCTGTGGCGACTGGACCGGCGATTGAAACGGCGGGGCGCGGGGCCATGATCACCCTGCACTGGGTCTATGCACTGACAGGTGCCGTGTTCGCCGCCTTCGCCCTGCTGGGCGTGACCGACCGGCGCCTGGCCAATGCCGCCTTCTGGGCGCTGCTGGCGCTCAGCATGTGGGCGGGCGACGCACTGGGCGACGTGGGCAACGGCGTGCTGGTTTTGGGCCTCGTCGGGCTTGGCGCCTTCGGTCGCATGGGCCGGGGCGGTTCCGAAGTCCCTGCGGCAGAGCGTCAGGACCGCGCCGCGCGCTTCGGCAACCGCCTGTTCGCCATCGCCCTGATCATCCCGGCGGTGGCGCTGATCGGCACTTTTCTCTTCAAGCAGGCGCCGGGATGGTTCGACGGGAAGCAGGCCACGCTGATCGCGCTGGCGCTGGGTGTGCTCGTCGCGCTGGCCGCCGGATGCGCGCTGCTGCGCGCGGGGCCGCTGGTGCCGTTGCAACAGGGGCGGCGATTGATGGACAGCGTGGGCTGGGCCGCCATCCTGCCGCAGATGCTGGCCAGCCTGGGCGCCGTGTTCGCGCTGGCCGGGGTGGGCGATGCGGTCGGGTTGCTGGTGCGGCAGACGATCCCGCAGGGCAGCCTGCTGGGCGCGGTCGCTGCCTATGGCGTGGGCATGGCGCTGTTCACCATGGTCATGGGCAACGCCTTTGCCGCCTTTCCGGTGATGACCGCCGCGATCGGCGTGCCGCTGCTGATCCGCGCCTATGGCGGAGATCCCGCGATCGTGTGCGCGGTGGGCATGCTGGCGGGCTTCTGCGGCACGCTGCTGACGCCGATGGCCGCCAATTTCAACCTGGTGCCCGCCGCGCTGCTGGAACTCAAGGACAGGCATGGCGTCATCCGGCGCCAGGTGGGCACCGCCATACCGTTGCTTGTCGTCAACATCCTGCTGATCTACTGGCTGGCCTTTCCATGACGCTGCTGACCGCCGACATCGCCGCCCGTTTCGCCGGGCTGACCCTGTCCCACATCGGGCGCGAATATCCCTTCAAGATGGACCTCGTGCTGAACGGCCCGCACGACGCCCGCCCTCCGCGCGATCATCATCCGGTCTTTCACGGCAGCTTCGACTGGCACAGCTGCGTTCATGGCTGGTGGCAGGTGATGCGGCTGGCGCGGCTGTTTCCCGACATGGCGCCCGCCGCCGCCATCCGCGCGCGCGCCGACGCGATGCTGGTGCCCGGCAAGGTGGCGGGGGAACTGGCCTATCTGGACCGGCCGCTTTCCGCCGGGTTCGAACGCCCCTATGGCTGGGCCTGGGCGTTGGCGCTGCACGACGAACTGGCGCGCCACGACGCACCCTGGGCGGCGGCGATCACGCCGCTGGCGGATGCGTTCGCGGCCCGGTTTCACGGCTTCCTTCCCAAACTCACCTATCCGTTGCGCGTGGGGACGCATTTCAACATCGCCTTCGCGCTGGTGCTGGCCGGCGACTGGGCAAAGGCGCGCGATCCCGCGCTTGTCGCCCTGATCCGCGACCGGGCACTGGACTGGTTCGGGCAGGACCGGGGCTGCCAGGCGTGGGAACCGGGGGGCGACGAGTTTCTTTCGTCCGCGCTGACCGAGGCGCTGCTGATGAGCCGCGTGCTGGACCGGGCGGCCTTTGCCGACTGGTTCCATGCCTTCCTGCCGGACCTGGCCGAAGGGCGGCCGGCGACCCTGTTCACGCCCGCCATCGTGTCCGACCGCAGCGACGGGAAGATCGCGCATCTCGACGGACTGAACCTCAGCCGCGCCTGGTGCTGGCGCGCCATCGCGGCGGCCCTGGGGCCGGACGATCCCGTGGCGGCCCGGGCGCAGGCGGCGGCGCAAACCCATGTCGCCGCCAGCCTGCCCCATGTCGCGGGCGACTATATGGGTGAACACTGGCTCGCCACCTTCGCCCTGCTCGCGCTGGAATGACGGGGAAGGATCGGCGGATCGCCTTCCCCGGCCGCTTCAGTCGCGCAGCAATTCGTTGATGCCGGTCTTGGACCGGGTCTGCGCGTCCACCCGCTTGACGATCACCGCGCAATAGAGGCTGGGGCCGGGCGTGCCGTCGGGCAGCGGCTTGCCGGGCAGCGATCCGGGCACGACCACCGAATAGGGCGGCACCTCGCCGATGAAGACCTCACCTGTGGTGCGGTCGACGATCTTGGTCGACATGCCGATGAAGACGCCCATCGACAGCACCGATCCCTTGCCGATGCGCACGCCTTCCACCACTTCGGACCGCGCACCGATGAAGCAGTCATCCTCGATGATCACCGGGTCGGCCTGAAGCGGCTCCAGCACGCCGCCGATGCCGACGCCGCCCGACAGGTGGACATTCTTGCCGATCTGCGCGCAGCTTCCCACCGTCACCCAGGTGTCGACCATCGTGCCTTCGTCGACGAACGCGCCGATGTTGACGAAGCTGGGCATCAGGATCACATTCTTCGCGATATGCGATCCGGCGCGGGCAAAGCTGCCCGGCACCGCGCGGAAGCCGGCGGCGCGGAACGCGGCCTCGTCCCATCCGGCGAACTTGCCGGGCACCTTGTCCCACCAGTGGCTGGCACCCGGGCCATTGTCGATCAACGCGTTGTCGTTCAGGCGGAAGGACAGAAGGACGGCCTTCTTGGCCCACTGGTTGACCTTCCAGCCCGCTTCGGCCGGCTCGGCGACGCGCAGTTCGCCCGTGTCCAGCATCGCCAGCGCCCGGTCCACCGCCTGGCGGACGTCGCCCTGCGTCTGAAGCGAGATGTTCGCCCGGTCTTCCCAGGCGGCGTCGATGGTGGCGATTAGGTCTTGGCTCATGGTCAGGTCCCCAGAATGTCGGCCAGAAATGGCGTCAGATGGTCGGTTTCGAAATCGATGAAGTCGGGATGATGATCGTGATTGCCCGCTTCCGATCCGTTGTTGACCCATATGGTCGTCATGCCGATCGCCTTGGCGGGGCGCAGGTTGCGGGCCATGTCCTCGAAAAAGGCGGCGCGGGACGGGTCTATGCCGTGGACGCGGCACAGCAGGTCATAACCCGACGGATCGGGCTTGGGCACATATTGGCAGGCATGGATGTCGTGGATCAATTCGAACGCATCGGCCAGGCCCAGCCGGTCGAGCACGCGCGCTGCATAGTCCGCGTCGCCGTTGGTGAAGATCAGGCGGCGGCCCGGCAATGCGGCGATGTGCCGGTTCAGCGCCTCGTCCACCTTCAGCCGGTCCATGGATATGTCGTGGACATAGGTCAGATAGTCGGCCGGCTCGATGCCATGATGATGCATCAGGCCCGCCAGCGTCGTGCCATGCTCCATGAAATAGCGCTTCTGCGTGTCGCGCGCGATCCGGGCGTCGCATCCCAGCAGCCCCTGGATGAACTCGCCCATCTTCACGTCCATCAGCGCGAACAGGTCCGCTTTCGCCGGATACAGCGTGTTGTCCAGATCGAAGATCCAGGTGTCGACATGGGCCAGATCGCCAAGCATGGCCGCGCCCTAGAGCGGGACGACAGGGAGGGCAAGGGTGCGTGGCCCTATGATCCGTCCTGCGCTCAGTCGCAGCCGGGCATGTCGTCGTCGGCGTAGAAGCGCTGCACCGCGGACCATCCTTCCTCGGCCGTCTCCACCCAGGTGATCAGGTCGAGGTCTGCCGGCGAAATGACGCCTTCCTCGGCCAGCGCCTCGAAATCGATCACGCGGGTCCAGAAGTCGCGGCCGAACAACAGGACCGGGATCGGCTTCATCTTGCCGGTCTGGATCAGCGTGAGCAGCTCGAAAAATTCGTCAAACGTGCCGAAACCGCCCGGGAACACCGCCAGCGCCCGGGCGCGCAGCAGGAAATGCATCTTGCGCAGCGCGAAATAATGGAACTGGAAACTCAGATCCGGCGTGACGAACCGGTTGGGGGCCTGTTCGTGCGGCAGGACGATGTTCATGCCGATGGTGGTTTGTCCCACATCGTCGGCGCCGCGATTGGCGGCTTCCATGATCGACGGGCCGCCGCCCGAACAGACCACGAAATGGCGGCACCCCGCCGGCGTCACCGGATATTCGGCGGCGATCCGGGCCAGGCGGCGGGCTTCCTCATAATAACGCGCCTTGCGGCCCAGATTCTCGGCGATGCGCCGTTGCTGCGGCGTGACCGCCGCGTCGATGCGGGCCTGCACCTGGTCGGGTTCGGGAATGCGGGCCGACCCGTAGAAGACGAAGGTCGATTCGATCCGCGCTTCGTCCATCAGCAGTTGCGGCTTCAGCAGCTCGAGCTGGAAGCGTACCGGGCGCAGATCCTCCCGCAGCAGAAATTCGGTGTCCTGGAAGGCGAGCCGGTATGCGGCACTCTGGGTCTGCGCCGTTCCGGTCTGCCGGGCTGCGTCGCCGGCTTCCTCGCGCGCCGGGCGAAATTTGCGTTCTTCGATCTCTTTCTTTGTCATCAGGGCCAATTAGGCATCGGCGATGACAATGCCAAGACGCGTCAGCGACAGAAGCCGCCGTTGCCGCCCATGTCGAAATGGAAATGATCATGGTGGGCGGCATTATAGTCGGGGCTCAGCACGGTCTTGAACCGCTTGCAGGCGCTGGCATGGATCAGCGTCAGGAACTGGCGGGTCTGCCGGTCGCCGTGCCAGCCCTGTTCCACGGTGATGCGACGGCCGTCGGACAGGACGAAGGCGGCGACGTCGATGGCGTTGCTGTGCCCATGTTCGGACAATTTGCCGCTGCCTGCGATCGGGCGGCAATTATAGGTGCCGAACGTTTCGACCTTTTCCAGTTCTGCGCCGAAGATCAGTCGCGCCGCGGGTTCCACGCCATAGCGCGTCCATGCCGCGAAATTGGCGGCGAGGTTGCACGTCATCGCGCCCAGATTGGTCGCCGGAACGCCGATGTCGAGCAGCTTGACGCTGCCGATCGCGCTGCATCCGCCGCCGAACGTGCGATCGGGCAGCGCGGTGAAAGATACCGATTGCGATTGCAGCCGCGCGAAGCACTGGCGCGTCTCCAGCGCCGGTTGCGCGGGCAGGGGTTGCACCACCGGCCGGGACATGCGCGCCACCTTGCCGCGCGGCACCAGGTCGCCGCCGCATGCCGCCAATGCCATCGTACCCGCCAACAGCGCGGCGCGGGCCGCGCCGCGTCGAAATCTCGTCGCCCGCTCTTCCATGAATCGAAGGTCTAGCAGCACAAATTAGCCTGATGGTTAACGGCCCGCTCGGTTCGTCGCGTTTCGCCTTTCGCCTTGACAGGCACGGCAAAATCTCTAGGGCGGCCGACGGGCCACGCGGTCCCAACGCCGCGCGTGCTCTCTGCAAGGAGACGCATTACATGACTGATCTGACTGCCGTTGACGCCACCATTGCGCCCGCTGAAAAGCCGGCAAGCCGTCCGGCCCGCCCCTTTTTCTCTTCGGGTCCCTGTGCCAAGCCTCCGGGCTGGAGCGCCGACAAGCTGGCCACCGACTCGCTCGGCCGCTCGCACCGCGCCAAGATCGGCAAGACCCGCTTGGCCTATTGCATCGACCTGATGCGCGAACTGCTCGGCCTGCCTGATACGCATCGCATCGGCATCGTGCCCGGCTCCGACACCGGCGCTTTCGAAATGGCGATGTGGACGATGCTGGGCGCGCGCCCGGTCACCACGCTTGCCTGGGAAAGCTTCGGCGAAGGCTGGGTGACGGACGCCGCCAAGCAGCTCAAGCTCGATCCCACCGTGATCCGCGCCGACTATGGCCAACTGCCCGACCTGGATGCCGTCGATTTCAGCACCGACGTGCTGTTCACCTGGAACGGCACCACGTCGGGCGTGCGCGTGCCGAACGCCGACTGGATCCCGGCCGACCGCGAAGGGCTGACCTTCGCCGACGCGACCAGCGCCGTGTTCGCCTATGACATCGACTGGGCGAAGATCGACGTCGCCACCTTCTCCTGGCAGAAGGTGCTGGGCGGGGAGGGCGGCCATGGCGTGCTGATCCTCGGTCCGCGCGCCGTCGAGCGTCTGGAAACCCACACGCCGTCCTGGCCGCTGCCCAAGGTGTTCCGCCTGATGGCCAAGGGCAAGCTGGCCGAAGGTATTTTCAAGGGCGAGACGATCAACACCCCGTCCATGCTCGCGGTCGAAGACGCGATCTTCGCGCTGGAATGGGGCAAGTCGATCGGCGGCGGTTGGGGCATGATTGCCCGCTGCGCAGCGAATGCTGAAGCGTTGGACAAGATCGTTTCGGAACGGGACTGGCTCGGTCATCTCGCCGTCGATCCCGCCTCGCGCTCGAACACCAGCGTCTGCCTGACCGTCGCGGGTGCTGACGAAGCCTTCATCAAGGCGTTCGCCGCTCTCCTCGAAAAGGAAGGCGCGGCCTATGACATTGCGGGCTATCGCGATGCCCCGGCGGGCCTGCGCATCTGGTGCGGCGCGACCGTCGACACCGCGGATATCGAGGCGCTGGGTCCATGGCTCGACTGGGCCTATGCCCAGACCAAGGCCGCTTAAACTTCTTTTCCCCGATATACCCGTCATCCCGGCGAAGGCTGGGATCTCGGGCCTCCAGGTCCGACCTGGCCGCCTGAGATCCTGACCTTCGTCAGGATGACGCATTGCAAAGAAAGGCAATTCGTCATGCCCAAAGTCCTTATTTCCGACAAGATGGACCCCCGCGCCGCCGCGATCTTCAAGGACCGGGGCGTCGATGTCGACGTCATCACCGGCAAGACCCCCGATGAGCTGAAGGCGATCATCGGCGACTATGACGGCCTCGCCATCCGCTCCTCGACCAAGGTGACGAAGGACATTCTCGACGCCGCGACCAATTTGAAGGTCATCGGTCGTGCCGGCATCGGCGTCGACAATGTCGACATCCCCTATGCCTCCGCCAAGGGCGTGATCGTCATGAACACCCCGTTCGGCAACAGCATCACCACCGCCGAACATGCCATCGCCCTGATGTTCGCGCTCGCGCGCCAGTTGCCGGAAGCGAACGCCCAGACGCAGCAGGGCCTGTGGCCGAAAAACGGCTTCATGGGCGTGGAAGTCACCGGCAAGACGCTGGGCCTCATCGGCGCGGGCAATATCGGTTCCATCGTCGCCAGCCGCGCGCTGGGCCTGAAGATGAAGGTCGTCGCCTTCGATCCGTTCCTGACGCCTGAACGCGCGGTCGAGATGGGCGTGGAAAAGGCCGATCTCGATACCTTGCTCGCGCGGGCGGATTTCATCACGCTGCACACGCCGCTGACCGACCAGACGCGCAATATCCTCAGCAAGGAAAACCTCGCCAAGACCAAGAAGGGGGTGCGCATCATCAACTGCGCGCGCGGCGGCCTGATCGATGAGGCGGCGCTGAAGGAAGCCCTGGATTCGGGTCATGTCGCGGGCGCGGCGCTCGATGTGTTCCAGGCCGAGCCGGCCAAGGAATCGCCGCTGTTCGGCACGCCGGGCTTCATCTGCACGCCGCATCTGGGCGCGTCGACCGACGAGGCGCAGGTGAATGTGGCGCTTCAGGTGGCCGAACAGCTCAGCGACTATCTGCTGGACGGCGGCATCACCAACGCGCTGAACGTGCCTTCGCTCAGCGCCGAGGAAGCGCCCAAGCTCAAGCCCTATATGGCGCTGGCCGAAAAGCTGGGCTCGCTGGTCGGCCAGCTTGAAGGCGACGCCATCACCGGCGTCGCGGTCGAGGTGGAGGGCCATGCCGCCGAACTGAACCAGAAGCCGATCACCGCCGCCGTCCTCGCCGGCCTGATGCGCGTCTATTCCGACACGGTGAACATGGTCAACGCGCCCTTCCTGGCGAAGGAACGCGGCCTCGACGTGCGCGAAGTGCGCCATGACCGCGAAGGCGACTACCAGACGCTGGTGCGCGTCACCGTTTCCACCGAAAATGGCGACAAGTCGGTGGCGGGCACGCTGTTCGGCCACGCCCAGCCGCGCCTTGTCGAACTGTTCGGCATCAAGGTGGAAGCCGACATCGGCGGCACCATGCTCTACATCGTCAATCAGGATGCGCCCGGTTTCATCGGTCGCCTGGGCTCGACGCTGGGGCAGGCGGAGGTCAATATCGGCACCTTCCACCTGGGCCGCCGCAACCAGGGCGGCGAGGCCGTGCTGCTGCTGTCGGTCGACGGCACGGTGACGGAGCCGCTGCGCTGGGAAATCTGCAACCTTGCCGGCGTCAAGCAGGTGAAACTGCTGCGCTTCGCCTGATGTCTTGAAAGCCCTCTCCCCGCCGGGGAGAGGGTTGGGAGAGGGGGGCAGCGATGCGGATCGATCCGACGTTGAAACAGCGCGCCGGACAGATGCGCGCCAACCCCACGCCCGCCGAACAGAAGCTCTGGTTCGCCCTGCGCGCCAATCGCTTCGAAAATCAGCAATTCACGCGCCAGACGATCATCGCGCCCCATATCGTCGATTTCGCGTCAAAGGCCGCGCGCCTCATCATAGAAACAGATGGGGATACACATTCCGCCCAGGATCGCTATGACGCGCGGCGAACAGGGTTTCTGGAATCGCTGGGCTATCATGTGATCCGTTTCGGCAATCCCGATGTGATGGGAAATATCGAAGGGGTGCTGGGCATGATTGCGCAGGCGTTGCATGAAACCCCTTCTCCCCAACCCTCCCCCCATGGGGGGAGGGAGTCATAAGGTGCCTGCCATGATCCCGCCAAGCCTCCTGCCGGAAGGCCTATCCGACCGCCTGCCGCCGCAGGCCGAATCGTCAGCGCGGCTGGTTCGCCGCGTGCTCGATACGGTCGCGACCCATGGCTATGAACGGGTCATGCCGCCGCTCGCGGAGTTCGAGGATACGCTGACCCGGCGATTGAAATCCATGCGCCCGCAGGATCTGGTGCGGGCGGTCGATCCGGTGTCGCAGCGCAACCTGGCCTTCCGCCCGGACATGACCGCACAGGTCGGCCGCATCGCCGCCACCCGCCTGTCCGCCGCGCCGCGCCCGCTGCGCCTCTCCTATGCCGGGCCGGTCATCCGCCTGAAGGCGAGCCAGCTCCGCCCCGAGCGCGAGAAACTGCAACTGGGCGCCGAACTGATCGGCAGCGACAGCGCGGCCGCCGCGGTCGAGATCGTCAATGTCGCGATCGAGGCGTTGCAGGCGGCGGGCGTCACCGGCATCACCATCGATTTCACCCTGCCCGATCTGGTCGACATGCTCGCGGCGGGGCCATTGCCGCTCGATCCGAGCCAGATCGAGGCGGTGCGCGCCGAACTGGACGCCAAGGACGCCGGCGCGCTGGTGGCGATCGGCCCGGAAGCGGCCGCCTACCTGCCGCTGATCGAAGCGACCGGCCCGTTCCACGCCGCCATGACCCGGCTGGAGGCGTTCAGTGCCAGCGTCGGCGGCGCGATCGACAGCCGCATCGCGGGCCTGCGCGCCATCGCGAAACCGATCGGCTGGGACATCACCCTGACGCTCGACCCCACCGAACGGCACGGCTTCGAATTCCAGAACTGGTTCGGCTTCTCGATCTTCGCCGAAGGCTTCATCGGCGAAATCGGCCGCGGCGGCAGCTACGCCATTGCCAGCGCCGACGGCGCGGATGAACCGGCGATGGGCTTTTCCCTCTATCCCGACCCGCTGATCGACGCGGGTTTCGGCGGCGACAGCCCGAAACGCCTGTTCCTGCCCTTGGGCCACGACCCCGCCCGCGCGGCGGAACTACGCGGCGAAGGCTGGCACACCATCGCCGCGCTCAGCGAAGGCGAAGACGGCGCCGCCCACCGCTGTTCCCACTGGCTCGATGGCAGCGAACCGCGCGCCTATTGATCGCAAGGATGGGCGGCACGAAGGCTCAGGCCAAACCGCCGCCTGACCGGCCACGGGCCGCCATGAAGATTGCCTACCCCATCCCGTCATGCCAGCGAAGGCTGGCATCTCAGGCGGAGGCGCAGAGCAAGAGGGCATGGTGCGCCGCGGCGACCCCTCCATCATGACGCTTGCGCTCAAGAGCACGCTCCATCGTCAGCCCCGCGCAAGCGGGGACCCATTTCGCCAGCGTAGCGTCGGGCATTGCCGTCAGGAAATGGGTTCCCGCGTTGGCCTGCGGCCGCCTTCGGGTCGTGGGAATGACGGAAATGGGTGGATAGCGGACCGGCAGTTTTGGGTTGATTTGTGAGGGTTAGTTGCCACTTGCGCTATTGATGATGATACGGACTATCATCCTGTCGCCCTGATCGCGGATGCTCATCCATTTGTTGCCGATCTTTCCTTGGCAAAGGCTTTCCTTGCTGCATTTGACATGCGCTCTTCGCTCAAATTCCACTCGAAGTTGGTTTAGGCATTGTCGGTCTCCGAAGGCTTCGGCACCATAGCTGAAACCGCCCAGCATCCCTGTTTCTGTCGTGATGCTAGGATTGCCTCCTATCTTAGCAGTAGGGCAAACTGGAAGATCGAACATTTCGGTAAAACGATCTGAGTCGGTTGGCGCGTGGCATGCCGATGCCAGCCCAAGAAATACCCATGAATGACGTATCACCTGTTTCATCAGGTGACTGTGAGCGATCCAAGCAACGTCTGTAAATGGGCAATCTGACAAGGCGCTTGAGCGGCAGAAACTGGTCGATTGCCGATAGGCAGCTTCGACTGGATTATTCGTGTCCACCGTCCGGTTCTAATACGCCGTGATGATCTAGGCCTTTTTGGCGGTTGCGGCTGTCAAAAATGATGTGGAGGAGAACGCATAGTGCGAAAGCGCCGACGGCCCAAAGCGCCAAAGTATCCTTGGCTCTGCCCGATACTATGCAATACAAGGTTAAAGCCCAAGCCGGATAAGCGATCAAAACCGTTGCGAGTTTTAGCCACAGCGGCAGCGGCTTCCACCAGATCGCAAAGGAGCCTTTCCTCTTCATCCGCGCGATTTAGCCGTCTCACAGCTATGTCTGCAATGGGGAAACTCATTTGCTGCCGCTAACGGCAAAAGCTGGTCGCTCCCAGACCATCCTCCTCTGCAAGGGGAGGTGGCTGGCCGTAGGCCAGACGGAGGGGTGTCCCCCTCTCGATAAGCCGCTCCCGGCCCTTCCCACATAAATCCCGTTCGCCCTGAGCCCGTCGAAGGGCCGCCCAGCTTCTCCGACCCGTGGCCGGGCCGCCGGGCGACCGCTAAATCCCTCCATCCCCCTTCCAATGTAGGATTTTCTCTGATCTACCGAAGGGGATGACGCCCGCGTCCTTCCCCTGCGGCCCCGCCGCCACCCCCTGCCCGCAACGCGCCGCTTCCCCGCGCCGCGCGCCCATCGTCGGGCCGTCGACGCTGTCTTTGCCAGGTGTCGCTTCGTGGTCGCCTTATGGTCGCGTCGCGGTCGCTTCATGGGCGCATAGGCCCTGCCACACTGTGAACTTCGGCCGAAGGCGACACGTTCTTGCGCCCCACTATCCCGACGCTCCGGCGCGGCCAGCCTTGACGCGGCGGCCCCACGCGGCTAACCCGCGCCCCGCATTCGGACGCCCCCGCGTCCCTCATCCCACCGGCATGTCGAGTCCCGTCGAAGGGCATGGCCGGTCACCGCGGCGGGCGGAAGGATTGTATCCATGGCAAATGTGACCGTGATCGGCGCCCAATGGGGTGACGAGGGCAAGGGCAAGATCGTCGACTGGCTGTCCGAACGCGCCGATGTCGTCGCCCGCTTCCAGGGCGGTCATAATGCCGGCCACACTCTGGTCGTGGGGGACAAGGTCTACAAGCTTTCGCTGCTCCCTTCGGGCATCGTGCGCGGCACGCTGTCGGTCATCGGCAATGGCGTGGTGCTCGACCCCTGGCATTTCCGGGACGAGGTCGCCAAATTGAAGGGGCAGGGGGTGGAGATCACGCCCGACAATCTCCAGATCGCTGAAACCTGCCCGCTGATCCTGCCCTTCCACCGCGACCTTGATGGTCTGCGTGAGGATGCAAGCGGCGCGGGCAAGATCGGCACCACCCGGCGCGGCATTGGCCCCGCCTATGAGGACAAGGTCGGTCGCCGCGCCATCCGCGTGTGCGATCTCGCCCATCTCGATGACCTCGGCCCGCAGATCGACCGGCTGACCGCGCATCATGACGCGCTGCGGGCGGGCTTCAATGAAGCGCCGATCGACCGCGCCGCGCTGATCGCCGAGCTCACGGAAATCGCATCCTTCATCCTGCCCTTCGTCAAGCCAGTCTGGCTGACGCTCAACAAGGCCAAGAGCGAGGGCAAGCGCATCCTGTTCGAAGGGGCGCAGGGCACCTTGCTCGACATCGATCATGGCACCTATCCCTTCGTCACCTCGTCCAACACGGTGGCGGGCACGGCGGCGAGCGGCACCGGCCTTGGCCCCAGCGGCGCGGGCTTCGTGCTCGGCATTACAAAGGCCTACACCACCCGCGTCGGCTCCGGCCCTTTCCCCAGCGAACAGGATAATGACATTGGCCAGCGCCTGGGCGAGCGGGGCCATGAATTCGGCACCGTCACGGGCCGCAAGCGCCGCTGCGGCTGGTTCGACGCCGTGCTGGTGCGCCAGTCGGTCGCCGTGTCGGGCGTCACCGGCATCGCGCTCACCAAGCTCGACGTGCTCGACGGGTTTGAGGAACTGCAAATCTGTGTCGGCTACAAGATCGGCGAGAGGACATTCGACTATCTCCCCGCCCATGCGCAGGACCAGGCGCGCGCGGAGCCGATCTACGAAACGATCGGCGGCTGGAGCGACACCACGGCGGGCGCGCGCAGCTGGGCGGACCTGCCGGCGCAGGCGATCAAATATATCCGCCGGATCGAGGAGCTGATCGGCTGCCCGGTCACGCTCGTCTCCACCAGCCCCGAGCGCGAGGACACGATCCTCGTGCGCGATCCCTTCGCGGACTGATCGCCATGGCCGGAGATCGCTTCGAGCGCCACAAGCAGCCCTGGACCCAGGACGAGATTCAGAAGCTGCACACGCTGGCGAAGAAGGGCATGGCGCTCAAAGCCATCGCCAAGGCGCTGACCCGCAGCGAGGAATCGACCAAGGCGCGGGCGAAACAGGATGGGCTGAACATCGCGAAGCTGCGATAAGGTGAGGATATGGTTCGGGGATTTCTGCTATTTTGGTTAGCGGATTTTCCTGTTTTCCTCCCATTTCATAGACGTGTCGTTCCCGATGGACGGCAAGCGAGATTTTCCTGTCCTACAGATGACCGGACGGGCTAGGTTTTCGCACATCGCCGGAAGTCCGGATGGGGATGCCGCGGGCATCGGTCCGGGCTTCGTGCAAGGATGCAGTCGCGCCGCGGTCGGGCTGGGTTCGGATGGAACGGGGCGCGGATATTGTCGAGGGGATGGCAGGGAACGACCAAAGATTGCCATTGGAAGTCGCACAGTTGGTATCTGGAAGCGGCCACTCCCCTGCCGTCACCCCAGCGAACGCTGGGGTCTCAGGCGGTCAGAGGATAACGCCTGACATATCGCGCCAATCTGGATTATTTTCTTCGGCCAGCCGGATTTTCCATTCCCGCTTCCAGGCCTTGAGCGCCTTTTCGCGGACATCTTTCATGTGCTTCCGGCGCGCGCTGGACGTCACCGTGCCGACCTGCGACAAGCCCTCCCATGGCACTCGACATCCTCGTCCTTTACGGCTCCTATCGCAGCCACCGCATGGGCATCCGCCTGGCCGACTATCTGATCGGGGGCTTCGAAGCGCTTGGTCATCGGGCCGAGCTGGTCGACGCGAAGGCGGTCGATCTGCCGATGCTCGACCTGCGCCACAGCGACTATCCGCCCGGACAGGCGCCCGGGGCGATGGCGAAACTGGCGCAGCGGCTGTCCGCCGCCGACGCCTTCGTCTTCGTCGCCGGGGAATATAATCGCGGCCTCCAGCCCGGCCTCAAGAATCTGGTCGATCATTATCTGACCGAGTTCGACAGGCGGCCCGCCGGCATCGCCAGCTATTCCGCCGGCCGCTTCGCCGGGGTGAACAGCCATGCCGCCTGGACGGTGACGCTGAACGCCATGGGGATGGTGGTGATCCCCGAACGGCTGTCGGTCGGCCAGATCGGCGACACGCTGGACGAAGCCGCGACGCCGCAGGGTCCGGCCGGCGCGGCGCTGGAGCGCGGGTTCAAGGCTTTTGCCGAAAGCCTGACCTTCTGGGCGGAGGCGGCGAAGGCGCGGCGCTGAGGCGTCGGGGCGATTACCCCTTGCGGTCGTCGTCCACCATGTCCGACGCCAGTTCCAGCCCCGCGCGGCCATGCGCGGCACCATGGGCGGGCGCCTTGGGATGCGGCACGTCGATCGGCTCCTCCACCTCCAGCATTCCTTCCCACTTGGTGATGACGGACGTGGCGATGGCGTTGCCCAGCACGTTGGTGGCGGTGCGGCCCATGTCCATGAAATGATCGACCGCCAGGATGAAGGCGATGCCCTCGACCGGCAGGTCGAACTGCGCCAGCGTCGCGGCGACCACCACCAGCGACGCGCGCGGCACGGCGGCGATCCCCTTGCTGGTCACCATCAGCACCAGCAATATGGTGATCTGCTGTGCGATCGTCAGGTCGATATTATAGGCTTGCGCAATGAACAGCGTGGCGAAGGTCGCATACATCATCGACCCGTCGAGGTTGAAGCTGTAGCCCAGCGGCAGCACGAAGCTGTAGATCCGGCGGGGCACGCCGAAACGGTCCAGTTGCTCCAGCATCTTGGGGTAGGCCGCTTCCGACGATGCGGTGGAAAAGGCGATCAGGATCGGTTCGCGCACATAACGGATCAGCTTGACCATCCGCTTGCCCAGGAAGATCGACCCCGCCAGGACCAGCAGCGCCCACAGGCACAGCAGGGCGATGTAGAATTCGCCGACCAGTTCGCCATAGGTCTGGAGCACGCCCAGCCCCTGCACCGTCACCGACGACGCCAGCGCGCCGAACACCGCGAGCGGGGCGACGCGCATCACATAGCCCGTCACTTGCAGCATCAGTTCCACCATCGCCTCGATGACGGTGACGATGGGCTTGCCCTTTTCGCCGATCGCGGTCAGCGCGACGCCCACGAACAGCGAGAATACGACGATCTGGAGGATGGAATTTTCCGCCATCGCGCCGACCATCGACGTCGGGAAGACGTGCAGCACGAAATCGCGGAAATTCAGGGCTTCGGTGCTGACGCCCGAATCCGCACCCGACCGCACGAGGTTCAGGCCCTCGCCCGGCGCGAAGAAATTGACGAAAATGACGCCCAGCGTCAGCGAGATCAGGCTGGCGATGATGAACCAGGCCAGCGCGCGGCCGCCGATCCGCCCCAGCGCCGCGCTGTCGCCCATATGGGCGATGCCCGCCACCAGCGTGGAAAAGACCAGCGGCGCGATGATCATCTTGATCAGATGCAGGAAGATGTCGGCGAGCAGATGGAAATAGCCGGCGACATCCTTGGCCAGCGCCTCGTCACCCCCCACCCACAGGTTGGCGGCAAAGCCCACGATCACCCCCAGGACCATGCCGATGAGGATGAAGGCCGTCAGTCTGTTTCGCATCAAATCCCTCTAAGGGCGCGCCAGCGCACCCCCCACCGATATTGTACATTTGTCAGGCGAATACCTAACAGGCGCATGACCACCCCGCAATGCGCACGGTCACGCTCAAGGGAGAAGACGAAGCAGCCGGCGGTATCCACGCCCCGTCTGCCGCATTCAGGGGTAGAGCAGGCCTTCGCGCCAGCCTTGTCCCGCAAGTTCGAACAGCCGGCGTTCGTGCAGCCGGTGCTCGCGATCCTGCCAGAATTCGATGCGTTCGGGCGTCAGCCGAAATCCCGACCAGTGGGGCGGGCGGGGCACTGGCCCCCCTTCGAAACGGGCGCGCACCTGTTCGAAGCGATCCATGAACACGTCCCGTGACGGCAGCGTGCGCGACTGGTCGGAAGCCCACGCCCCGAGCTGGCTGTCGCGGCTGCGGGACGCGAAATAGGCGTCGGCGGTCGCGTCGTCCACGGGGCCGACCGGCCCTTCGATACGGATCTGGCGCCGCAGCGATTTCCAGTGGAACAGCAGGGCGGCATGGGGATTGGCCAGCAGGTCGCCCGCCTTGCGCCCTTCGAAATTGGTGTAGAAGACGAACCCGTCGGGACCATGGCCCTTCAGCAGCACCATGCGGACCGACGGGCGCCCGCGCGCGTCGGCGGTCGCCAGGGCCATCGCGTTGCTGTCGTTGATTTCGGTCTGGCGGGCTTCGGCATACCAGATGTCGAACAGGGGGAACGGGTCGGTCATCCGCCTGTTCTTAGGGTTCGGCCCGGCGCCTGTCGATACGGACAAGCCGCGATGGACAGGAACGACATCCCCGTCTTGAATGTCGGCGCCGCTTCCGCCACATAGGGCGCAAGTGATGCTTTTTTGCAACAGGTAGAATGAATGGCCGATCCCTATTCCACTCTGGGCGTGGCGCGCGGCGCTAGCGAGGCGGAGATCAAGTCCGCCTATCGCACGCTGGCCAAGGAACTGCATCCCGACCGGAACAAGGACAATCCCAACGCGGCGGACAGGTTTTCCGCCGTGACCAACGCCTATGACCTGCTGTCGGACAAGGACAAGCGGGCGAAATTCGACCGGGGTGAAATCGACGCGGACGGCAATCCCACCGCGCCATTCGGCTTTGGCGGCGGCGGCGGCTTTCGCGGGCGGCCGGGCGGCGGTCAGTCGGGCCAGTTCGACTTCAACGAAGGCGGTGCGGATTTCGGCGATATCTTCGAAGGGCTGTTCGGCGGCGCGGGCCGGCGCGCAGGCGGGGGCGGGGCCGGCGGCGGTTTCGGCGGTTTCGGGCGGCAGGCGCCGCCGCCCAAGGGCGCGAATGTCGCCTATCGTCTCACGGTGCAATTCACCGATGCCGCCACGCTCGCGCCCCAGCGCATCACGCTTCAGGACGGCAAGACCATCGACCTGAAACTGCCCGCCGGGGTCGAAACGGGCACGCAGATGCGCGTGTCGGGCAAGGGGCAGCCGGGGCCGGGCGGCGCGGGCGACGCGATCATCACGATAGAGATTAATTCCCACGGCTTCTTCACGCGGGACGGCGACAATGTGCTGCTCGACCTGCCGATCACGCTGGACGAGGCGGTAAGGGGCGCCAAGGTCAAGGTGCCGACCGTCGACGGGCCGGTGATGTTGGGCGTGCCCGCCGGCGCGACATCGGGCAAGACGCTGCGGCTGCGGGGCAAGGGGTTCACCGGCAAGGACGGCGCGCGCGGGGACCAGCTGGTGACGCTGCAACTCGACGTGCCGGCCGACGATCCCGCCATCCAGGCGCTGGTGGAAAATTGGCGGGACAGCAGGAGCGTGCGCGCCCATCTGGGCGTGTGAGGCGTTGACGGGCGATGCCGATCCCCTCGCCCTACACGCCCGAGGCGCGCCGCAGGATGGCGGAGCAGGCGCGGGCGCGCTTCCACCGCCACATCGACAGCGTCCGGCCCGGGTCGCACCTGTTCGAAGTCGCCAAGAGGGTGATCGTAGGCACATACAGCGACGGCTTCATCCATGCGGGGAACCTTGCCTATCTGTCGCTGATGACGCTGTTTCCCTTCTTCATCGTCGCTGCGGCGGTGGCGAGCATCTTCGGCCGGACCGACGACGGCATCCAGGCGGTGAACGCCTTTCTCTACACCGTGCCGCGCGGCGTCGCCGACGTGGTGCGGCAACCGATCGCGGACGTGCTGACGGCACGGAGCGGGCCGCTGCTCTGGCTGGGCGGGCTGGTCGGGCTGTGGACGGTGGGCAGCCTGATCGAAACCATCCGCGACATATTGCGCCGGGCCTATGGCACGAAAAGCACCAAGCCGTTCTGGCGCTACCGGCTGGCGGCGATCGGCATCACGCTCGTCAGCGTGTTCGCCGTCATGTTCGCCTTCTCGCTCCAGGTGGCGATTACCGGCGTGGACGAATTCCTGCACCGCATCCTGCCCTGGGCGGACCAAGCGATCGGGCTGGTCGCCTCGGCGAAGCTGGTGCCGATGGCCATCACCGGCATCGCCCTGTGGTCACTGTTCGTCGCGTTGACGCCGGGCGCCTACAAGGACCGGCGTTTTCCCAAATGGCCCGGTGCGGTCGCGACCGCGCTCTGGTGGTACGGCACCACCCTCCTGTTGCCGCCCACCCTGTCCCTGCTGGGCGGATATGGCCGCACCTATGGCAGCCTGGCGGGCGTGATGATCACCCTGATTTTTTTCTTTCTCGTCGGGCTTGGCGTGGTAATTGGCGCGGAACTGAACGCGGCGCTGGCGGAATTTCCGGACGAGGAACGGGGCGCGGTAGCTGAAACGCAAGACAACGGGACAAAAGAATGAATGGCTTGATGACAGGGAAGCGCGGCCTGATCATGGGGCTGGCCAACGACAAGTCGCTGGCCTGGGGCATTTCCAAGGCGCTGCACGCGCAGGGTGCGGAACTGGCCTTTTCCTATCAGGGCGAAGCGCTGGCGAAGCGCGTGCGGCCGCTTGCCGAGCAGCTGGGATCTGATTTTCTGATCGATTGCGACGTGTCCGACATGGCGCGGCTGGACGAGGCGTTCGACGAGATGCGCACCCGCTGGGGCACGCTGGACTTCGTGGTCCATGCAATCGGCTTTTCCGACAAGAATGAACTGCGCGGCAAATATGTCGACACCAGCCTCGACAATTTCCTGATGACGATGAACATTTCCGCCTACAGCTTCGTGGCGGTGGCCCGGCGCGCGCGGGACATGATGCCCAACGGCGGCAGCCTGCTGACGCTCAGCTATTATGGCGCGGAAAAGGTCATTCCCCATTACAACGTCATGGGCGTCGCCAAGGCGGCGCTGGAAACCAGCGTCAAATATCTGGCGATGGACCTCGGCCCGGAAAATATCCGCGTGAACGCCATCTCCGCCGGTCCGATCAAGACGCTGGCCGCCAGCGGCATCGGCGATTTCCGCTACATCATGAAATGGAACGAGCTGAACAGCCCGCTGCGCCGCAACGTAACGATCGAGGATGTGGGCGGGGCGGGCCTCTACCTGCTGTCCGACCTGGCATCTGGCGTCACGGGCGAGGTCCACCATGTCGACGCGGGCTACAATGTCATCGGCATGAAAGCCGAAGACGCGCCCGACATCGCGCTCGACAAATAAGCGCCGCGCGGCCGGATCGGAATCAGCATGAGCTTCAATATCTTCGGGCGGGTCTTTCGCTTCAGCACCTGGGGCGAAAGCCACGGTCCCGCGATCGGGGCCGTGGTCGACGGCTGCCCGCCGGGACTGGCGCTCAGCGAGGCGGACATCCAGCCCTGGCTCGACCTGCGCAAGCCCGGAACGTCCAAATTCACGACCCAGCGGCGCGAGGCGGACGAAGTGCGCATCCTGTCGGGCGTATTCCAAGGGCGCACGACCGGCACCCCGATCAGCCTGATGATCGAGAATACCGACCAGCGGTCGAAGGATTATTCCGACGTCGCCAATGCCTATCGCCCGGGCCATGCCGACTATGCCTATGACGCCAAATATGGCTTTCGCGACTATCGCGGCGGCGGGCGTTCCTCGGCGCGGGAAACCGCCAGCCGCGTCGCGGCCGGCGCGGTGGCGCGGCTGGTGGTGCCCGATGTCGACATTTTCGCCTGGGTCAGCGAAATCGGCGGTGACGCCATCGATCCGCGCAATTTCGACGCCGAACAGATCGGCCGCAATCCCTTTTTCTGCCCCGATGCACGGGCCGCCGCGCGCTGGGAAGCGCTGGTCGACGGCGCGCGCAAGGACGGATCGTCGCTGGGTGCGGTGGTGGAATGCGTCGCGTCGGGCGTACCGGCCGGCTGGGGCGCCCCCCTCTATGCCAAGCTCGACAGCGAATTGGCCGCCGCGATGATGAGCATCAACGCGGTCAAGGGCGTCGAAATCGGCGACGGGTTCGCCGCCGCGCGGTTGCGGGGCGAGGACAATGCCGACCCGATGCGGCCGGGCGCGGACGGCCTGCCGCATTTCCTGGCCAATCATGCCGGCGGCATCGCGGGTGGCATCGCCACCGGCCAGCCGATCCGGCTGCGCGTCGCGTTCAAGCCGACCAGTTCCATCCTGGTCCCGGTCGATACGGTCACGCGCGAAGGCGACGCGTCGCAGATCGTCACCAAGGGTCGGCACGACCCGTGCGTCGGCATTCGCGGTGTGCCGGTGGTGGAAGCGATGATGGCGCTGGTGCTCGCCGACCAGAAACTTCTCCATCGCGCCCAGTGCGGCGGCGACTGACGCGCCGAACCGCTCCGCGCATGCGCTGAAACAGCAAGACGACTCGCCCATGTTGCGCTAGGATGGCGTTGCACCCGCGGGAGGGTGAGCGGCAGCGCGTAAGCCAGGGGAGCGTCACCACGCATCGCGCGGATTGACGGTCAAAGCGTCCCCTCAACGCCGCGACACGGGCCAGCCATGCAACCATGGCTGGCCCATTTCGTTGTCGCCCGTTACAATGCGGGTTCACGCGGATTTTCGGGGGTCACCGCCAGATGCATTTCCTGTCCGCGCTGCTGGGCGTCTATCGCGCGGAAATAGGCCTTGTCATCCTTGCGGTGATGTTCGTGGAATTTGTGCGCGAACGCTATTCGCCCACGGTGGTGTCGGTGCTGGGCGCGTGCGCCTATGCGGCACTGGGCCTGATCGATGAAAAGGGCCTGTTTTCGGTCTTTTCCAACAGCGCCCCGCTCACCATCGGGGCCATGTTCGTGCTGGCGGGCGCGCTGATCCGCACCGGCACGATCAATCGCGCGGCCGATTTCGTCATGGCCCGCGCGGAAAAGCATCCGCGCCTCGCCATCGTGGAAGTGATGCTGGGCGCGACCGTGGCGTCGGCCTTCCTCAACAACACCCCGGTCGTGGTGGTACTGATCCCCATCATCTTCAAACTGGCGCAGGTCACGGGCGTCCCGGTCAAGAAACTGATGATGCCGCTCAGCATCGTCGCCGTCCTTGGCGGGTGCATCACGCTGATCGGTACGTCCACCAACCTGATCGTCGCGGGTATCGCCGCCGACCAGGGCATGCGTCCGTTCGGTATCTTCGACATCGCGCCGTTCGGCATAGCGGGGACGCTCGCGGGGCTCGGCGCACTGGTCGGTCTCGCCTTCCTGCTGCCCAGCGACCCGCCCGCCATTTCCGGCGCGGAAGGGGGCAATGCCCAGGATTATCTGACCGAACTGGTCGTGCCGCAGGACAGCGAGCTGATCGGCGATGCGATCGGTTCGCTGCATATCTTCGGCCGCTCGGTCGTCCTGATCGGCCTGAAACGCAGCGGCGCGATACGGCGCGGCGACCTGGACGAAGAGGAATTGAAGGCGGGCGACCGGCTGATCGTGCGCGTCGACGGCACCGCGCTCATGACCCTGCGCGAACAGGGGCAGTTCGAACTGGGCATCGCCGCCGATTCCGCCACCTCCGCCCGCGAGGGCACGGTGATAGAGGCGATGATCGCACCCAGCCATCCGTCGATCGGCGACCGGCTGATGGACATACCCTTCCTGCACGCCCTGCGCGTGCGCATCATCGGCATCAACCGGTCGCGGCATCTGCCCGGCCCGGACCTGGCGGATGCCCGCATCCGGGGCGCGGACCGGTTGCTGATCGCGGGCAGCGACGATGCCATGCGATCGCTGCGCGACAATCACAACCTGATGGGTGTCGACATCAGCCGGACCCGCGCCTTCCGCCGCAACAAGGCAGGGATTGCCATCGTCGCCATGGCGGCCGTGATCGTCCTGTCGGCGCTCAACATCCTCAGCATCGGCCTGGCCGCCTTCATCGCCGTGGGCGTCATCCTGGCCGCCCGCTGCATCGACGCGGAGGAAGCGTGGGGCGCGATAGACGGCGACGTGCTGGTGCTGATCTTCGCCATGCTGGCGGTCGGCGTCGCGCTGGAACAGGCGGGCAGCGTCGCGATGATGGTGGGGTGGATCACCCCGCTCATGAAGGTGGCGCCGCCCTGGGCGCTGATCTTCATCGTCTATTTCGCCGCGCTGATTCTGTCGGAACTGCTCAGCAACAATGCGGTCGCGGCGCTGATGACGCCGATCGTCATCGCCCTGGCGCATCAGCTCGGCACCGAGGCCCGCCCGCTGGTGATCGCGCTGATGATCGGCGCGTCGGCCTGTTTCGCGACGCCGATCGGCTACCAGACCAATGCGCTGGTCTATGCCGCCGGCGACTATCGCTTCGCCGATTTCGTGCGCATCGGCGTGCCGCTGAACCTGATCGTCGGCTTGACCGTCTGCGGAGCGCTGGTGCTGCTGGGATGAACGGCCAATAGGGCGCGGCCGGCCCTTTCCGCGCCGCGGGGTCGCGGGCAGGAGGGGCGCGAAAGGATTTCCCGCCATGCCCGCTCTCCCCTTCACCCAGGTCGACGCCTTCGCCGATGCACCCTTCACCGGCAATCCGGCCGCCGTGATGCCGCTCGACGCATGGCTGGACGACGCGACGCTTCAGGCGATCGCGGCGGAAAACAACCTGTCCGAAACCGCCTTCACCGTGGCCTGCCCGGACGATCCGGACGCAGACCATGACCTGCGCTGGTTCACGCCGACGGTGGAAGTGAAGCTGTGCGGCCATGCCACGCTGGCGAGCGGCCATGTGCTGATGGGCGATGCCGGCGCGGTGCGGTTCCGCACGCGGCATGCCGGCATATTGACGGTCAGGCGCGTGGATGCCGGCTATGCCTTGTCGCTTCCGGCCTGGACCATGACGCCGCGCGCGCTGCCCGATCTGGCGGCGGGCCTTGGCGGGGCGCCCTTGGAAAGCCACTGGCGGGACGGCGGCTACAGCCTTTTCCTCTTCCCCGACGCCGCCGCCGTGCGCGCGCTGGCGCCCGATTTCGGCGCCTTGCGGGCGCTGGGCGACGTCATGCTGATCGCCACCGCCCCGGCGTCCGGACCGGGCGAGGACAGCGACATCGTCAGCCGCGTGTTCGTGCCGGGCGGCGGCGTGGACGAGGACCCGGTGACGGGGTCGGCCCACGGACTGCTGACGCCTTTCTGGGCGGAACGGCTGGGCCGCACGGAATTGAGCGCGGTGCAGGCTTCGGCGCGCGGCGGGCGGCTGGGCTGCCGGCTGGAAGGCGACCGCGTCGTCCTGACGGGCGCGTGCCGCACGGTGATAGAGGGCCGCTTCCTGCTCTGACGGGGCGAATCGGCGAAGACCGGCAGTGCGCGCCGTCCACGATCGGGGCATGACGCCGTTCTTGGATATAAGCCGATGCGCCGCCGCGCCCTGAGGCGCGAAGGGGACGGCGTTCAGCTCGGGAACAGCCCGACCAGCTTCGCCAGCGCGGCGCGGACGGCCCGGCGCTGGTCCTTGCCGGGCGACATGCCGATGCGCACGACGGTCAGCCGCTGCGACGGCGACACCAGTATATATTGCCCGCCATGCCCCACGCATCCGAACAGGCTCTGCGGCGCCCGGCCTGGTATCAGCGCGCTTTGCGCGCTGTCCCTGTTCAGCCAGATGTGCAGGCCGTAGGCCGCGTTGCGCGGCGATGGCGTCGTCATCAGGTCGATCCATTTTTCCGGCAATATCTGGTGCCCGGCGGGCGACCGGCCCCGCCGTCGCAGCAATTCGCCGAAACGGCCGTAATCGCGCGCGGTCATGTGCATCATGCTGCCGCCGATCATCGTGCCGCGGGCATCATATTCGGGCGTCAGGCTGGCAAGGCCGGCCGGCGCCTTCAGCCGCCCCTCGATGAATGTCGCCATCGCCCGCTGGCGCGCGGCGGGGTCCTCGCTGCCGGTCAGCATCCGGGTCATCAGGTCGGACAGGATCATCGTGTTGCCGGTCGAATAGGAAAAGGCGCTGCCCGGCGCCCGCGCGAGCGGCTTCGCCTCGGCATAGGCGGCCACGTCGCGCGCACCGTCGGTGAACAGCATCCGCACCGTGTCGCCGCGTTCGATCGGCTCGCCATCCTCGACATGGTCCAGGCCGCTCGTCATCTGCAACAATTGACGCAGGGTGATGCGCCCGCGCGGATCGCCCGGCTGGCTCCACGCATCGACCGGCACCGGCGTGTCGAGCGCCAGCCGCCCGTCGGACACCATCAGTCCGACCAGCACCGCCGTCACGCTCTTGGCAATCGACCAGGACAGCAATTTCGTGTCCGGCCCGAAACCGGGGGCGTAGCGTTCGGCCACCGGCTTGCCGTCGCGCAGCACCAGCAGCGCGCGGGTCTGGCCCATGGCGTCGTCGTCGAACAACGGGTCGATGGCGGCGCGCAGCGCATCCTCGCTGACCGGCGCATCGCGCGCGACACGATACAGCGGGTCGGGCGCCTGCGCCCCGCGTCCCGCGAGCGTCCCGCCCAGTGCCAGCAGGACGGCGATGCCACCGGCCAGCCCAAGACGCTTTACGATTCGGCTTTTGATCTGCATAGGCGGGCGCCCTTACACAGCGACGGGAAAAAGGGCCATGGTGCTCGCGCGGAAATGGTGGACGATGGCGGCGGTGATCGCGCTGGTCCTGCTCGGCCTGTTCGCCTGGCAGGCCCCCGGCCTTGTCGCCCGCGCGCGGCTCGGCGCCGCCTATGGCGCGCGCATCACCTGTTCCTGCCGCTATGTCGAGGGACGCGAAATGGGCAGTTGCGGGGACGACAAGGAACCGGGCATGGCGCTCGTGCGCCTGACCGACCGGCCCGACAGCCGCGCGGTCGAAGCCACCGTCCCGCTGCTCGCCACCCGCACCGCGCGGTTCCGCCCGGGCTGGGGCTGCCTGCTCGATCCGCGCTGACGCACGCGGGCTTGCGTCTGGTCGGGACGCGTTCCAGCCGCTAAGGCCGCTCGCATGACGCGCGACATTTCCACGCTTCTCCATGATATTTTCGGTTTCACCACCTTTCGCGGTGTGCAGGAACAGGTGGTCGGCCGCGTCATGGCAGGTCGGCCGACACTTGCCATCATGCCCACGGGCGCGGGCAAGTCGCTATGCTACCAGTTGCCCGCCGCCGCGCTCGACGGCTGCTGCGTCGTCGTATCGCCGCTGATCGCGCTGATGCACGACCAGTTGCGGGCCGCCAATGCCGTGGGCCTGCGCGCCGCGAGCCTCACCAGTGTCGATGCCGACTGGCGCGAAACGCAGGACCGGCTGCGCGGCGGTGACCTCGACCTGCTCTATGTCGCGCCCGAACGGGCCAGTCAGGAAAATTTCCGCAACCTGCTGCGCACCGCGAAGGTCGCGCTCCTCGCCATCGACGAAGCGCATTGCGTGTCCGAATGGGGGCATGATTTCCGCCCCGACTATCGCTTGCTGCGCCCGCTGCTCGACGAATTTCCCGACGTCCCGCGCCTTGCCCTCACCGCGACCGCCGACGCGCATACCCGCGCCGACATCCTCGTCCAGCTCGGCATTCCCGAGGACGGCCTCATCATCTCGGGCTTCGACCGGCCCAATATCCGCTACGCCGTCCACCCCCGCGAAGGGCTTACGCGCCAGCTTGCCGATCTGCTCGCCCGGCATTCCGGCCCAGGAATCGTCTATGCCCAGACCCGCGCCGCGACCGAGAAGCTGGCCGAAACGCTGGGGCGCGGCGGGCGGGCGGTGCGCGCCTATCATGCCGGCATGGACCCCGCGACCCGCGCCGCCAACCAGGCCGCCTTCATCGCCAGCGAGGATATGGTGATGGTCGCCACCGTCGCCTTCGGCATGGGCATCGACAAGCCCGACGTGCGCTTCGTGGCCCATGCGGGCCTGCCCAAGTCGATCGAGGGCTATTACCAGGAATCGGGCCGCGCGGGCCGCGACGGCGAACCGGCGGTCGCGCATCTCTTCTGGGGGGCGGAGGATTTCTCCCGTGCCCGGATGCGCATCGCCGAACTCGAACCCGCGCGCCAGCAGGGGGAGCGCACCCGCATCGCGGCATTGGGCGCGCTGGTCGAGACCGCGACCTGCCGCCGCGCCATATTGCTGCGCCACTTCGGCGAAAGCCCGCCGCCCACCTGCGGCAATTGCGACAATTGCCTTTCGCCCCCGGCCAGCATCGACGCGACCCAGACGGCGCGCAAATATCTCTCCGCCGTCTATCGCACCGGGCAGAGTTTCGGCGCAGGCCATATCGAGGCGGTGCTGACCGGCGCGCCCAACGACAAGGTGCGTGAGCGCGGGCACGACCGCATCTCGGTCCACGGCATCGTCGATGGCGAGGAAGCCGCGCTGCTCCGCCCGGTGTCGCGCGCGCTGCTGGTCCGCGACGCGCTGGAAACGACCGAGCATGGCGGCCTGATGCTCGGCCCCAACGCCCGCCCGATCCTGCGCGGGGAGGAGGAGGTGCGCATCCTCCTGCCCCCGAAACGCGAAAAGCGCAGTCGCAATGCCCGCAACGGCGCGGACGCCAACCCGGTCGGCGATCCCCTGTTCGACGCGCTGCGCGCCTGCCGCCGCGAACTGGCGCAGGAAGCGGGCGTGCCGCCCTATGTGATCTTCCACGATTCGACCCTGCGCGAAATGGCCGAGCAGCGCCCGTCCTCCATCCGCGAGATGAGCCACATTAGCGGCGTCGGCCAGAAAAAGCTCGACGCCTGGGGCGACGCCTTCCTGGCGGCGATCCGGCCGTTTCTATGAGGGATAAGTGGGGTGGTGCGGACTGTCGCCTTGGGGACCAGAACGTCAGAGAGCGGACATGAAATCCACCGTCACCCCAGCGAAGGCTGGGGTCTCAGGCGTTGACGCGCTACGGTGGGGCATGGCGCGAGGCGGCTACACTTACATCATGACCAACAAGCCGAGGGGCGTCCTGTACATCGGCGTCACAGCCGACATCGCAGCACGCGCCCAACAACATCGCAACGGCACGGGTTCGGCTTTTTGCAAACGTACGGGCTGACCCGCTTGGTTCTCGTTGAGCCACATGATGACATCACGCTCGCCATCGCCCGCGAAAAGGCGCTCAAAGCCTGGAAGCGGGAATGGAAAATCCGGCTGGTCGAAGAAAACAATCCAGATAGGCGCGATATGTCAGGCGTTATCCTCTGACCGCCTGAGACCCCAGCCTTCGCTGGGGTGACGGCAGGGGAGTGGCCGCTTCCAGGCACCAACTGTGCGACTAGCAGGCATCTCCATTGCATCTCGCGAACATGCCTGGGGCAATATTGGCCGAGGACCGGCTGCCCAATGCGCGTAAACGTCGGAGACTGCGCGCGCCCCTTGCGCTCAAACTCCCCCTTGCAACCCGGCCCGCCGCGTCGCATGGCTCTTCGCCAAAGGAGACGCCCATGTTCCGCCCGTTGACCGACCGCATCCTCGTATCCCCGCAGATCAGCGTCGCGGACGTTGCACAGGCAAAGGCGCAGGGCGTGACGATCATCGTCAACAACCGCCCCGACGACGAGGAACCGGGGCAGGTGAACGGCGCGGAGATAGAGGCTGCGGCGATGGCGGCGGGGCTGGATTATGTCGCGGTGCCCGTCGCCCATGGCGGCTTTGCTCCCTGGCAACTGGACGGCATGGCGCAGGCGCTGGAGCAGGCGGGCGGGGGCAGGATGCTGGCCTATTGCCGGTCGGGCACGCGCAGCACGCTGCTGTGGGCACTGACGCGCGCGCGGGCCGGGGACGATGCCGACGCGCTGGCGGCGCAGGCCGCGACGGCGGGTTATGACATCACCCCCGTGCGGCAGATCATGGACGCGCTCAAGCCGCAGTAGCGCAAGACGCGTCGGCCTTTTTCAGACCGGCGCGCCGTGGCTTTCCCTGTCCCGCCGGATCAGAATTTCTGGCCGAAGCGGATGCCGAAAAATTGCGGCTTGATCGGGAAGGTGCGGGACGAGCCCGAACAGAAGGCAATCGAGCAGAAGGTGTTGCGGGTCAGTTCGCCGCGCTTGTCAAATGCGTTCTGGATGAAGATGTCGACGCTCCAGTTCGCCTTCTTGATGCCCGCCGAAAAGTCGAAGGACATGAAACCCGGCGTCGCGCAGGAGACATTGGCGTCGGTCTTTTCGGCCGCCACGTCCGGGCAGACCAGCAGATTATTGTCCGATACGTTGAGGTCCTGCGTCGCGCTGCTCTGGTACAGCGCCGCGCCCTGGACATAGGCCGCATAGTCGCCGATCATGGTATCGTAACGGATTGACGTCGTGCCCTTGAACTTGGGCTGGCGCGGCAGGCGCGTGCCGTTCGCGGCGGCGACCTGCGGTGTCGGCGGGCTGGAACCCGCCACGACTTCGCCATAGGTGCAGCTTGGCAATTGCGAGATCGACATGCTCGCCGCATCGAAGGCGAAGTTGCAGAAATCGCCCTTCAGCTTCGCGTCGTTGAACGCGCCGGATGTGGAGACGGTAAAGGCGCCCAGTTTCAGATGGGCGTCGAATTCCACGCCCTTGACTTCCGCCTTGCCCGCATTGCCGGTCATGCCCGCGCCCTGCGCGCCCGACACGACGACGCTATACTGGATATTGTCCCATTTCTCGTAATAGACCGCCGCGTTGAAGCGGAAGATGTTGTTCCAGGTGGTCTTCACGCCCAGTTCGTAGTTGGTCAGCGTTTCCGATTCGAACGGCGGCACCGTCGCGATGCCGATGGAGCGGATGCGCAGCGGCCGGTTGAAGCCGCCGGGGCGGAAACCGGTGGAGTAGGTGAAATAGGCCATCTTGTCCGGCTGGAACTGCCAGTCGATCGCGACCTTGTGGGTTTCGCCATTTTCCTTGTAGCGGCCGACCTGGTCCGCCGCCGCCGCGTTGGTGTTGAGGCAGGTGAGGCGGCCGGGCAGCGGCACCGGGCAGCCGAATGTGCCGGTCGGGACATAATAGGATGTCGTGGTGTTGCGCGCCGATCCCATCACCCCGCTGAAGCCGACCGTGCTGAATTCGGTCCAGAAGAAGCGGATGCCGCCGGTCAGCTTGACCGTGGGGGTGATATTGTAATGGCCTTCGGCGAAAATCGCCTTGTCCTTCCAGCGATTGTCGCGTTCGGACAAATAGAAGGCGTCGCGCCGCACGGCGGGCGATCCCAGAACCATCGTGCCGCCATTGTCGACGGGTATGCCCCAGCCATCGGGATTTTCGTCGCTGCCGCCCGATTGGGTATAGCCCATGATGTCGTCCAGCCCGTGAATGGCGTAATCGCTGTTCGTTTCCTGCTTGCGCGATTGGTAAAAGCCGCCGACCGTGACGTCGAAGGGCCAGCTCTTGGGCGTGGTGATGCGCAATTCCTGGGTGAACTGCCGATCCTTGGTCAGGCCGCGATAATATTGCGTCGGGTTGATGAGCGTCGAACATTGCACCGTCTCGCCCGATCCGGTGCAGCCGGCCTTGTCGAAAAATTGCAGGTAATTTTCGTAATAATTGCCAAAGCCGTCATAGGTGACCGTGTAATAGGTATAGTCGTTGCGCAGCTTGACCTTGCGGCGATAATAGCCGGTCGCCGAAACGATGTCGAAATCGCCGATATGGCCGTGGATCGACAACTGCGCCTGATACCATGTGTCGACCTGTCGCGTGATGTCATAATCATGCACTTCCAGATCGCCGACTTTCGGGTCGAAACCGAAATAGCCGTTGGCGGTCTGCTTCTGGGCGGTGATCTGCGGCATGATCTCCCAGTCCGGAGTCACTTCCCACAGCAGCGCCAGGCGACCGCCGAATTCGCGGATCGTGTTGTAATCGTCCTTGGCGATGTCGCTATTGTCGAGCGCGTAGGATGTTTCGGGGTGGTCGTCATAGGGCGTTGCCAGATTGTCGTCGCCCAGCGTCAGCACCGATGGTGCCCCGTTGTTGAACATGCCGTTGTTGGGCGTGTTGTCGACATAGCCGCCGTCGCGGCGATAATAGCCCATGGCGCGGATCGCCAGCGTGTCTGTCAGCGGCACGTTGATATAGGATTCGATCTGGCCGCCGAAGTCGCCCGATCCATATTTATTGCCCTCGACATCATAGCCGAACTCGAACCTGTCGGTCGTGGGCTTGTTGGTGATGAACCGGATGGTGCCCGCCAGCGATCCCGCGCCATAGAGCGTGCCCTGCGGTCCCGACAGCGCTTCCACACGCTCGACGTCATAGACATGGATGTCGGGCAGTCCGGTCCCGGCGATCGGAATGTCGTCCAGATAATAGCCGACCGATGCGTAGGAACCGCCCGCCGGCACGATCCCGCGGAAAAAGGCGGTCTGGCGACCGGGGCCCAGGCCCTCGAAGGACACCGATGGCAGCAGCGCGGCGAAATCGCTCAGTCCCTTCACCTGCCGCTGTTGCAGTTCCTCGGCGCCCAGCGCCTGCATGGAAATCGGCACCTTCTGGATGCTTTCGGCGCTGCGGGTCGCCGTCACCACGATTTCGCCGAGCCCCTGCTCGTCGCCGGGTGGTGCGGTGGCGTCGGCCGGCGTCTGCGCCAGGGCGAGGCCGGGCATCGCCAGGCCCGCGAGCATGGTCGTCATGCCCAGTGTCTTCATCCGTTGCGACCGGCGACGAGGCTGGATTTTCATCGACTTGCGACTCCCCCTTCTTGGAAAATGACGTCTCCTTCTCCTCTCCGGGCAAGACGGTTGAACCGCTCGTTTTTGACGCGCCGCACCATGCCGCGACGCGGCACAGGTCGACCGTGCCCCGCGCGAAGATACAGCGTCTCCGCACCCGGGCACCCTTGCCGCGCCCGGTCCAGCCGCCCGAAAGCGGCGCTGATATTGCCGTTGCTACCCCGTTGACCGCACCCTATTCAGGACGCACGTCCAACTTTGATAATGCGTCAAGTATTGCAAGAGTCAACACCCTTATTCGCAATCGCAACATGGTCCGGGGCGCTATTGCGCAACTGCGAAATCCTGTCATGCTGGCTGGCCTTGGGAACGGGGGGAATATGGACGCTGCCCGCGCTGACGACCGGCCGACCAGGCGTGCGCTGTCGCTGGAACAGGCGCTGGATCATGCCGCCTGGCTGCTTGATCGCGATGCGCGCGAGGCACTGGCGCTGGCCGATGCCATTGTCGCACGCGTCCCCGGACAACCGCAGGCGGCCCTGATCGCGGGCCAGGCGCTGCGCCGGCTGGATCGGCCGCAGGAGGCGCTGGACCGGCTGGCGGCGCTGGACCGTGCCCGCCCCGGCGTGCCCGCGGTGCTCTGGGAAATGGCGCAGGCCGCCAGCGCGGCGGATGCGGGCGACCGGGCCATCGCCGCGCTGGAGGCGCTGACCCGCAGGCAGCCGGACATCGCCGATGGCTGGTTCCTGCTGGCACGCGAATTGCGCAAGACGGGGCGCGGCGAGGATGGCTGGCGCGCCGACCTGTCCGGCGTTCACGCGGCCGCGCGCGACCGCGTCCTCATCGACGCGGCGGCGGCCATGCATGCCGGGCGGCTGGACGATGCGGACGCTATGCTGGCGGCGCGGCTGGAACAGGTGCCTGACGATCCGGCGGCGACGCGCCTCGCGGGGGAGGTCCACTGGCGGCGGGGCGACATGGCGGCGGCGCTGGAGCGCGTGGAGCATGCCGTCGATCTGGCGCCCGGTTTCGACCTGGCGCGCGATTTCCTGATCCGCCTGCTGCTCCAGCTCAATCGCCTGCCCGAAGCGCTGCACCATGCCGACATCCTCGCCGCCTCCCCGGTCGGCGGGCCGGCGCACGACCTGCTGCGCGCGTCGGTGCTCGTGCGGCTGGGTGACCAGGACGGGGCGCGCGCCCTGTATGAGCGGCTGCTCGCCGCCAGGCCCGATCAGCCCAAGGTCTGGCAGAATCTGGGGCATGCGCTCAAGACGCTGGGGCATCAGGCGGATGCGATCCACGCCTATCGGCAGGCCGTCGCCCGCCAGCCGACCATGGGGGAAGCGTGGTGGAGCCTCGCCAACCTCAAGACGGTGACGCTGGACACCGCGGACATCGCCGCGATGGAACAGGCGCTCGACCGGCTCGCGCCCGACGCCGAAGCGCGGAAGGAGGATATATTCCACCTCCATTTCTCGCTCGGCAAGGCGCTGGAGGATGCCGGCGCCTGCCAGGCCGCCTTTGGCCATTATGCGCGCGGCAACGCGCTCCGGCGCACGCTGGTGGCGCATGATGCCGATGATTTCGCGGCGGAGGTGCGGGCCACCGCGGCGACCTTCACCGCGCCCTTCCTGGCGGCCATGGGCGCGGGCGGCTGCCCGGCACCCGACCCCATCTTCATCGTCGGCCTGCCGCGCGCCGGATCGACCCTGGTGGAACAGATATTGTCGAGCCACAGCCGGATCGAAGGAACGATGGAACTGCCCGACCTGATGGCGATTGCCGCGCGGTTGCAGGGGCGCGTCGACGACGGCGAATTTCCCGACTTCACGACGATGGTCGCATCGCTGACGCCTGCCGACCGGACCCGGCTGGGCGAGGAATATCTCGACCGCACCCGCATCCACCGCCGAAGCGGCAAGCCGCTGTTCATCGACAAGCTGCCCAACAACTGGCAGCATGTCGGCCTGATCCACCTGATCCTGCCCAATGCCCGGATCCTCGACGCGCGGCGGCATCCCATGGCCTGCTGCTTTTCGGGATGGAAACAGCATTTCGCCCGCGGCCAGTCGTTCAGCTACGACCTGACCGAGATCGGCCGCTATTACCGCGCCTATGCCGGCATGATGGCCGCGTTCGACGCGGCGATGCCGGGGCGGGTCCACCGCGTGCATTATGAGGATATGGTCGTCGACACGCCGGGGCAGGTCGCCCGGCTGCTCGATCATCTGGGCCTGCCGTTCGAGGAGGAATGCCTTGCCTTCTGGCGCAACAAGCGCGCCGTGCGCACCGCCAGTTCGGAACAGGTGCGCCAGCCGATCTTCACCGACGGCGTCGATCACTGGCGCCGTTTCGCGCCGTGGCTGGGGCCGCTGGAAACGGCGCTGGGACCGTTGGCGACGGTCTATCCGGACGTGCCGCCCGGCCTCTAGGCGGGTGCGAAAACGCCTCATGATCACCGGCGCGGGAAGGACTATCCACCCGGCCGGTGCGCCGGTCGGCCCATTTTATCCTTGCCCCGGCGCCAATCCCATGCACAAAGCTTGCCAAATGCCTGAGCCATGCCAATTTTATCCCGCGCGCCACAGGGGCGCAAGGAACAGTTGATGCACGACATGATCGCCCCCGACCGGCCCGCCGCGCCGCAGACACCGCACGAACTGGGCGATGGCCTGTCGGTCATCTCGATTGCCAAAAGCTACGACCGGCGCGTCGTCCTGTCGGACGTGTCGCTGACCGTGGGCAAGGGTGAGGTGGTCGGATTGCTCGGCCCCAACGGCGCGGGCAAGACGACCTGCTTCTATTCGGTGATGGGCCTCGTGCGCCCCGACCATGGCCGTATCGTGCTGGACGGGCAGGACATTACCGGCCTGCCCATGTACCGGCGCGCGATCCTGGGGCTGGGCTATCTGCCGCAGGAAACGTCCATCTTCCGCGGCATGACCGTCGCGCAGAATATCAGCGCGGTGCTGGAACTGGCCGAACCCAACCGCCCTGCGCGCGAGGCGCGACTGGAACAACTGCTGGATGAATTCGGCCTGACGCGCCTGCGCGATTCCGCCGCGATGGCGCTGTCGGGCGGTGAACGGCGCCGCTGCGAGATCGCCCGTGCGCTGGCCGCCAACCCGTCGATCGTGCTGCTGGACGAACCCTTCGCCGGCATCGACCCGCTGTCGATCGCCGACATTCGCGATCTGGTGAAGCAGCTCAAGACGCGCGGCATCGGCGTGTTGATCACCGACCATAATGTGCGCGAGACGCTGGAAATCGTGGACCGCGCCTGCATCATCTATGACGGGCAGGTGCTGTTCGCCGGCAGCCCCACCGAACTGGTCGCCAATGCGGACGTCCGCCGCCTCTATCTCGGCGAGAATTTCTCGCTGTGACATGACCCGCGCGCCTGTCCTTCGACCCCGCCGGAATGGCCGCTGATGGCATTGAGCCCGCGCCTCGACATCCGGCAGAGCCAGTCGCTGGTCATGACGCCGCAGCTTCAGCAGGCGATCAAGCTGCTGGCGCTCTCCAATCTTGAGATAGAGGCGTTCGTCGCGGGCGAACTGGAGAAAAACCCGCTGCTCGAAACCGGCGGCCCGGCCGATGCCGCCCCCGTGCCCGACGGCATCGACCGCCCCGACGATCGTCCCGCGCTCGCCGCCGAAACCGGCGCGAGCGACGATCTGATCGCGCAGGGGCGGGGCGGGGAGGACAGCCCGCTCGATGTCGATCATGGCGCCGATACCTTCATCGATGACGGGCCGGGCGACCGGATGGCGAGCGCCATGGGGACGGGCGGCGGCATGGAAGCCTATGCCGGCGGCGGCTATGGCGACGAAGCGCCCGATTTCGACAGCTTCGCCGCCCCCGACATCAGCCTTCAAGAACATCTGATGGACCAGGCGCGCGCCACCCTGTCGGGCATGGACCTGACCGTCGCGGCGCAACTGATCGGCCAGATCGACGAGGCCGGCTATCTGGAGGCCAACCTGCTCCAGACCGCCCATGCGCTCGGACTGCCGTTGCATCAGGTGGAACGGGTGCTGGGCGTGATCCACACATTCGACCCCACCGGCGTCGGTGCGCGCAGCCTGGCCGAATGTCTGGCCCTCCAGGCGAAGGAGGCGGACCGGCACGACCCCTGCATCCAGAAGCTGCTGGCTAACCTCGACCTGCTGGCCCGTGGCGCGTTGCCGCAACTGCGCCGCATCTGCGGCGTGGACGAGGAGGATCTGGCGGACATGATCGCCGAACTGCGCTCCTATGATCCCAAGCCCGGCCTGCGCTTTTCCGGGACCATGGCCGCGCCGGTGACGCCGGACCTGTTCGTGCGGCCGACCGTCGACGGCTGGGGCATAGAGGTGAACGGGGCCACTCTGCCGCGCGTCCTGATCAACCGCACTTATTATGCCGAATTGTCGAACGGGCCGCAGGACAGGGCGTCGAAGGCCTGGCTGACCGACTGCCTCGCCAGCGCCAACTGGCTGGTCAAGGCGCTGGACCAGCGGCAGAAGACGATCATCAAGGTGGCGAGCGAGATCGTCCGCTCTCAGGAGGATTTCTTTCGCAAGGGCGTCGCACATCTCAAGCCGCTGACGCTCAGGGCCGTGGCCGATGCCATCGGCATGCATGAATCGACCGTCAGCCGCGTCACCTCCAACAAATATCTCTCCTGCCCGCGCGGTCTTTACGAACTCAAATATTTCTTCACCAGCGGCGTCGCGGCGTCGGGCGGCGACGGCGCCGTCTCGGCGGAGGCGGTCAAGAGCCACATCAAGGCGCTGATCGCGGCGGAGGAGCCCCACGCCATCCTGTCCGACGACACGCTGGTCGACCTGCTGCGCGCCAAGGGCATGGACATCGCCCGCCGCACCGTGGCCAAATATCGCGAGGCGATGGGCATCGGCTCGTCGGTGCAGCGGCGCCGGCAAAAGGCGCTCAAGGGCAGGGCGGCGTAGGGCAGCCGGTTCGTGGCGCGCCGCCCGGCACCGCGGCAGGGACGGGTTTGCCGGGAATTTCCCCGGCGCTGCCTGCCTCTGCCGGTCCAGTCCGGCGTGCCAGCTTTCAATGTAGGATTTTTCCTGATCTACGCGTGGGCATGGTCCCCCGCCCGCGCCGCACCGTGCCCCGCCGGTCATGCCCCGCCGGTCATGCCCCGACGCCCATGTCGCCGCCCTGCGTCCGTGGCGCGTCGGCGTGACCCTGGACACGCGTCGGCAACGCGTGCCTGTGCCCTTCCTGCCGCGCGGATGGCGCGTCACGGGCGTGTGGGCGTCGCGCCGGCCCGCGTCCTGCACCGAAATGCGCGCATCCGCGGCGCCTGCGACACCATGAACTTTCGCGCGGTAACCAACCATGACCCTGCATCGCCGGCGTCGCGCCGCCTGCCGCATCGCGACCGGCTTGACCGGGTGCCGCCGACCGGCAAAAACTGCCTATGCCATCATCGACAAGGACCGAGCCCCCATGTCCGTCGCCTATCTGAACGGTCGTTACCTGCCGCTCGACGAAGCCCGCATCTCGCCGCTGGACCGGGGCTTTCTGTTCGCCGAAGGCATATATGAGGTCGCGGCCGTGATCGACGGCGCGCTGGTCGACAGCGCCAGCCATCTTGCCCGGCTGGAACGGTCGACCGCCGCCATCGGCATCGCCCTTCCGATCGGCCTTGACCGGGTGGAAGCGGTGCAGACGGAACTGGTGCGGCGCAACAGCCTCACCGAAGGGCTGGTCTATCTTCAGGTCACGCGCGGCGCCGACGTCACCCGCGACTTCATCGCGCCGGACGGTCTGGCGCCCACCCTGTTCCTGTTCGTGCAGGGCAGGGCCTTGCTGGACGTGCCTGCCGTCCGGGACGGCATCGCGGTCGCGACCATGCCCGACCTGCGCTGGAAACGGCGCGACATCAAGAGCACCGGCCTCCTCGCCCAGGCCATGGCCAAGCAGGCGGCCCGGAACGCGGGCGCGCAGGAAGCCTGGATGGTAGAGGATGGCTTCGTCACCGAAGGGGCTTCCTCCACCGCGTTCATCGTGACGGACGAAGGGATCGTCACGCGACCCTACAGCCAGGCGGTGCTGGCCGGCTGCACCGGCGCCGCGCTCTCGGCGCTGGCCGGGGACAGCGGGCTGGCCGTCGTGCACCGCCCCTTCACCGTCGCGGAGGCGCAGGCGGCCGGCGAAGCCTTCGTCACCAGCGCGTCAACCCTGTGCCTGCCCGTGGTACGGATCGACGGCCGGCCGGTGGGGGACGGGCGGCCCGGGCCGGTCGCCCGGCGGATGCGCGCGCTCTACATCGACTTCGCCCGCCGGACCGGGACCCGATAGACAGATCCATTATGGATCAGTTTTCGACCGACGACGACCGTAGGAAAATTCTTGTTCCCCCGTTTCGGCGGGAAGGACTACTCTGAAAAAGGGCAATAGTGGCGGATTGGCGCGCCGGGCGATCCGGCATCGGTCCGATATGGGCGAACAATATGCGCAATCCGTCCGTTCTTGCTTTATTCACGGGAACGAAGCTAGAACAGGATTCGGACCATGATCGAAGACTTTTCCTATTCCCTGCCGTTTGGCGACCCGGTCGATGCCTTTCCCGCGCGCGATGATCGTGCCGGCATGCTGGTCGTGGGCGACGGGCTCGACCCGCAGGATCTGGAACCTGTGGCGGACGCGGCCGGCCTGCGGCTGCTGGGGACGACGAGGCTTGCCGACGCGCCCGCCCGCCTCGACGCGCAGGCCCGGTGCGACGCGCTGCTGCTTGTCTGCCCGGACGCCACGCCGTTGCTCGAACGGCTGCTGGTGCATGTGGAAACCCAGGCGATCCAGACCGGCATGGCGGTGGTGATCGTTGCCGGCTGGGACACGATGGATCTGGTCTTCGCCTGTTCGCGCAACCCGCGCACCATATTGCTGTGCGATCCTGACCGCACGGAACTGGCTGCCGCGCTGATCGCCGTGGGCGACAGGACGGCGCCGGTCGGCATGGTCCAGGAAATCGACCGGGAAAGCGCGCGGCTCCAGCAACTCAGCGAAGAAGTCGGGCGCCTCGCGCGCACCATTGAAGCGTTGACTCACCGGTCCCGGCTGGCGGCCCCGTCCTTCGATCTTGGCGTGCGTATTTCCGACCGGGCGAGCGACTATGTCGGGATGCCGGCGCTGGCGCCGATGGGGGCCGGGCGGGGCGCGGACACGCCCGCGATGGCTCCCGCGCAGGTCCGCGACCTGCTCCGCGCGCGGCGCATTCGTGCCGATTTTCTGCCCGGCGACCTGTTCGCCGATCCGGCATGGGACATGCTGCTCGATCTGCTCGCCGCGCGGCTGGAGCAGGAACGCGTGTCGGTGTCCAGCCTGTGCATCGCGGCGGCCGTGCCGCCGACCACCGCGCTGCGCTGGATTCGCACGCTCACCGACCGGGGGCTGGTGGAACGGCAGGCCGATCCGCAGGATGGCCGCCGCGTGTTCATCGCGCTGACGTCCGACACGGCCGAGGCGCTGACCCGCTGGTTCATCGCCAGCCGCCGGTTCCTGACCGGTTGATTGACGGCTTGACCAACGGCGCGATTGCCTTAGATAGGCGGCTCTCCTGCAAGAGGGGCGATTAGCTCAGTTGGTAGAGCGTCTCGTTTACACCGAGAATGTCGGCGGTTCGAGCCCGTCATCGCCCACCATAAAACCCGCGGAAAAGCGCGGAACAGCTATCGGCCGCTTGGCGATTATTCTCCAGCATACCCAGCCGGCGCTGGGGCGTCTCCTGGCTGCCGTCCATCGCGATGCGGCGATCGATCGCCGGGTTCGCAAACCGCGCCAGCAGCGCATCGACACGGGCATTCAATCGGACTTGCCATAGCCGCAGCCGCCATTCCGCGCATTCAGCGTGAAAATTGCGCCGGCCCGGCTTATCCCTTCCTGTCCGGGACGAAACCAGGTGACGCTCGGGATCGAGATCGATCAAGATGTCCGCGGCATCGGCGACGCGCCGCCGTGAAAGGAGAGAGGATGACATTTAGGGTCAAGGGCGCCGTGCTGGCGGCATCGATGCTGGCCGGGGCGTGCACCACAGTGCCGGCCGGACGGTCCGGCCTTGCAAGCCTGCCGAAGGTCGCGACGGTCGACGCGCGCTTCCAATCCTATAATGTCGAGATGGTGGAGGTAACCGGCGGCCGCTTCTGGGCGCCCTATGGCGGCCCGGCCGATGAAATATATCGCTTTCGTCCTCCCGTCGATCTTCGCGATGCACGACTGATCGCGCTCGCCAGGCATCTTGGCCCTGCCTATGTGCGCGTGTCGGGAACATGGGCGAACAACACTTATCTGCCCGCAGAGGGAGAGTCCGTTTCAAAGCCCCCCAGCGGGTTTCAGCAACTTCTCACCCGCGACCAGTGGAAGGGGGTCATCGCCTTTTCCAAGGCGGTGGACGGGGCGATCGTCACCAGCTTCGCGGCAAGCATCGGAACGCGCGACCGGAACGGCGACTGGCAACCCGGGCAGGCCCAGCGCCTCTTGGACCTCACCCGCCAGGCGGGCGGGCGCATCGATGCGGCCGAATTCTTCAACGAACCGAACCTTCCCGCCGTAGCCGCCGACATGCCCGAAGGATATACGGCCCAGCGTTACGGCAAGGATTTTCGCGCATTCAAGGCCTGGGCTGAGGCAGCAGCCCCGGACATGAAGCTGATCGGTCCGGGCAGCCTGGGCGAGGGGAGCATGTTCGACGCGCCACCGCCGGTGGCGTCCGGTTTCACTTACGTGCCGACGAAGGACATGCTGGCCGCGAACCCTGGCAGCCTGGACGCCGTCAGCTATCATTTCTACGGCGGCGTTTCCCCGCGTTGCGCGAAGTCGGGTGGCGTCGTCGCGCGCAAGGAAGACGCTTTGACGCCGGGCTGGCTGGACCGCACGCTGCTGGATTATGACGCCTATGCCGGCCTGCGTGACCGGTATGAGCCCGGCAAGCCGATCTGGAATACCGAAACAGCGCAAGCGGCCTGTGGCGGCAGCCCATGGGCGTCGACCTTCCTCGACAGCTTCCGTTATCTCAACCAGTTGGGCGTCCTGGCGCAGAAGGGCGTTCAGGTCGTCATGCATAACACGCTGGTCGCCTCCGACTATGCGCTGATCGACCATGACGGCCTGACCCCCCGGCCCAATTACTGGGCAGCCCTGTTGTGGCACCGGACCATGGGTCGCACGGTGCTGGCGCCGCCGTCGACCCCATCGCCCGACCTGCGTGTGTTCGCCCATTGCCTGCCCGCGGGTAGGGGGGGCGTGGGGCTTGCGATCCTGAACCTCGGCACGGTGGCACGGTCGTTTCCGGTGGGAACGACGGCGATGACGTGGGTGCTTTCCGGGCAGCCTGTGGATACGTCCTCCATTCGTATCAACGGCTCCGTCCCTGCCGTGACCGAAGGCGGCGGACTGACCGGGCTCGCCGGCGTCCCGGCAAAGGGTGGTCTGTCGATCCCGGGACAGGCGATCGCCTTTGTCGCCGCGCCCGATGCCGGCAACGCCTATTGCCGCTGAAGACATGCGCGCGTCAGCGCCGAACATGGTCCTGAAAAGACGGTACGATTGCGTAATGTTCATGTTGCAGCAAGCATGCTTGCCGTAGATGTCATTGCATGTCCTTCGCATTATTCCTCGGCGGGTCTGTCATGCCGGTGCTGCTCATGCTCTCGCCGCTGGCGGTGATGGCGACCAGCGAATGCGACGACTGGAAACCGGCGGCCTGGACGGTCAGGGACAAGCCGGCCGAACCTTGCGCCCGCCCGCGCTGGCCGCTGATGTGAAGCGTCCCATCCGGCATATTGCGGCGCAGCGCCGCCGCTGCTAGGGCCGTTTTCCATGATCCAGCCGCCCGAAATCATCCGAGTCCCCAAACCCCGCGTCTCCTGCGACGGATCGGGCGACATACCGGCCGCGCTCGGCCACCCGCGCGTCTTCCTGGAAATAGACGAGCATGGCTATGTCGATTGCGGCTATTGCGACCGCCGCTTCGTGCTGATCGGCGGCGTGGCGGACACACCCGATGTCGCGGGCAAGCCGGACATCGCATCGGGCGCCAGCCTCTGACGCTTTTTCGTTTGGGTTGGGCCGCGCCCTCCCTATATCGGACGGCATGACCGATCTTTCCGCCCAGTTCACCGATGCCCGCGGCCTGCTTTACCGTCCGGGCCTGCTAGATCCCGACGGCGCGCGCCGCCTGACCGCCGAAGCGCTCAAGGCCTGCGACGATGGCGAGCTGTACCTGCAATATCGGGCGAGCGAGAGCTTCGGCTTCGATGACGGGCGGCTCAAGACCGCCGACTATTCGACCGACGCGGGCTTCGGCCTGCGCGGCGTGTCGGGCGAGATGACCGGCTTCGCGCACGCCAACGACATCAGCGAGGGCGCGATCCGCAAGGCGGCGCAGACGCTGGCCCTGCTCGATCCGGCGAAGGGCCGGCCCGCGCCGCCGCCGCTCGGCACCAATCGCCACCTCTATACCGATGCCAATCCGCTGGAAATCGTGCCCTTTGCCGAAAAGGTGACGCTGTGCGCCGCGGTCGATGCGGCCGCCCGCGCCCGCGACCCCCGGGTGGCGCAGGTGTCCGTCAGCCTGGCGGGAAGCTGGTCGGTGGTCGAGATCGTCCGCGCGGACGGGTTTACCGCGACCGACATTCGTCCGCTGGTACGGCTCAATGTCTCGATCATCCTGGAGGAAAATGGCCGGCGCGAAACGGGCGTGTTCGGCGTTGGCGGGCGTTATCTCTACGATCAGGTGATGGCCCCCGCGATGTGGAACCGCGCGATCGACGAGGCGCTGGCCCAGGCGCAGGTCAACCTGCGTTCGGTCGCTGCGCCCGCCGGTGAGATGACGGTGCTGCTCGGTCCCGGCTGGCCCGGCGTGCTGGTGCATGAGGCGATCGGCCACGGGCTGGAGGGCGATTTCAACCGCAAGGGCACCAGCGCCTTTTCCGGCAAGATCGGGCAACGTGTCGCCGCGCCCGGCGTCACCGTCGTCGACGACGGCAGCATCGCCGATCGCCGGGGTTCGCTGTCCATCGACGACGAAGGCACGCCGACCCGCGAGAATGTGCTGATAGAGGACGGTATCCTGCGCGGCTACATGCAGGACCGGCTGAATGCCCGGTTGATGGGCGTGGAGCCGACCGGCAATGGCCGTCGCGAAAGCTATGCCCATGCGCCGATGCCGCGCATGACCAACACCTTCATCAAGGGCGGGCAGGACGATCCCGAGGAATTGCTGTCGCGCATGAAGAGCGGGATCTTCGCCAAAAGTTTCGGCGGCGGCCAGGTCGACATCGTGTCGGGCAAGTTCGTCTTTTCCTGCACCGAAGCCTACAAGGTCGAAAATGGCCGGCTGGGCGACCCGATCAAGGGCGCGACGCTGATCGGCGACGGCCCGACCGCGCTGACGAAGGTGGCGGGCGTCGGCGACGACTGGGCCCTGGACGAAGGTATCGGCATGTGCGGAAAGGGCGGGCAGAGCGTTCCGGCGGGCGTCGGTCAGCCGACGCTGCTGCTCGAAGGGCTCACCGTGGGCGGCACGGCCGCCTGAGCCATTTGTCGGCATGAGCGGAGGAACCCATCCTACGCCCGGTCATTCTCGTTCCATGAACATGCTGACCGACAGTCATGACGCCGTGACCGCCGACTGGGCGGCGGCACTTCTCGATTTCTGGTTCAACGAGGTCGGGGAGGCGGGATGGTGGAGCCATGATCCCGCGATCGACGCGGTTTGCGTCGACCGGTTCCGCGGCGACTGGCAGGAAAAGCGCAACCGGCCGGCCGAAAGCTTCCTCGACCGTGCGGACGACGCGCTCGCCGCCATATTGCTGTTCGACCAGTTGCCGCGCAACATGTTCCGGGGAACGGCGGATGCCTTTGCTACGGACGATCTTGCGCGGGCCATCGCGCGCGGTTCGGTCGCGCAGGGCTATGACGTGCAGATCGGCGGGGCGGGACGGCCTTTCTTCTACATGCCGTTCATGCACAGCGAGGCGCTGGAGGACCAGGCCCTCTCCGTTCAATTGTTCACGGGCGCGGGCGATTCCGAATCCCTGAAATTCGCCCGCGAACATCATGCAACCATTGCCCGCTTCGGTCGTTTCCCCCATCGCAACGCCATTCTCGGCCGCCAGACCTTGCCTGAAGAGGCGGAGGCGGTTGCTGCTGGCGCCGGTTGGTAGAATTGCTGCCCAAAAAATGTGCAAATGCACGGCGCTGCCCAAAAATTTGGCTGCGTCTTTCGGCGCAGCGTGCACAAAGCCCGCATCAACCCGTCTTTAGCAATTTGGCACGCCTCTTGCTGGTAGTCGTCCGCACACCAGTAAAGGGGGCGACATGAAACTTGTCATGGCTATCATCAAGCCGTTCAAGCTTGACGATGTCCGCGAGGCACTGTCCTCGCTCGGCATCGCCGGCATGACGGTCAGCGAAGTGAAGGGCTTTGGTCGCCAGAAGGGCCAGACCGAAATCTACCGCGGCGCCGAATATTCGACCAACATGGTTCCGAAGATCAAGATCGAGGTGGTCTGCGACGACGACCTCGCGCCGCGCGTCGTGGAAGCGACCCAGGCGGCCGCCAATTCGGGCGCCATCGGCGATGGCAAGATCTTTGTCCTCGATGTCGGTCAGGCCGTGCGTATCCGCACCGGCGAAACCGGCGAAACCGCGCTGTAAGAAGGGGGGAATAATGACCTTTTTCAAGAAACTCGGCGGCGTGGCGGGGGCTGGTGCCCTGTCGCTCTTCGCCGCTTTGCCCGCCTGGGCACAGGATGCGGCCGCCGCCGCACCCACGCCCGACAAGGGCGATACGGCCTGGATGATGGTGTCGACCATCCTCGTCCTGGCGATGATCCTCCCCGGCCTCGCCCTGTTCTACGGCGGCCTGGCCCGCACCAAGAACATGCTGTCGGTGATGACGCAGATCGGCGCCGTGGCGGCTTTCGCCATGCTGATCTGGGTGATCTACGGCTACACCATGGCGTTCGGTGACGGCGGCAACGCGATCATCTCGGGCTTCGGCAAGCTGTTCCTCGCGGGTGTCACGCCCGACAGCACGGCGGCGACCTTCACCGACGGCGTCGTGATCCCCGAATATGTCTTCATCTGCTTCCAGATGACGTTCGCGGCGATTACCGTGGCGCTGGTGCTCGGTTCCGTGGTCGAGCGGATGAAATTTTCCGCCGTCATGGTCTTCGCGCTCGTCTGGCTGACGCTGGTCTATTTCCCGGTCGCGCACATGGTGTGGGCGGGCAACGGCTATTTCTTCGGCTTGGGCGCCCTGGACTTCGCGGGCGGCACCGTGGTGCACATCAACGCGGGCGTTTCCGCGCTGGTGGCCTGCCTCATCCTTGGCAAGCGCATCGGTTTCCCCAAGGAACCCATGCCGCCGCACAGCCTGACGCTGACCGCCGTGGGCACCGGCCTGCTGTGGGTCGGCTGGTTCGGCTTCAACGCCGGTTCGGCGCTGGAAGCCAATGGTTCGGCCGCTCTTGCGATGATCAACACCTTCGTCGCCACCGCGTCGGCCGGTCTGTTCTGGATGCTCGCCGAGCGTCTGAACGGCCACAAGGGTTCGGCCCTGGGCTTCTGCTCGGGTATCATCGCCGGTCTGGTCGCCGTCACGCCGGCTGCGGGCAATTCCGGTCCGTTCGGCGCGATCATCCTGGGCGCGGTTGCCTCGGTCATCTGCTTCTACGCCGTGACCCTGCTCAAGCCCAAGCTCGGCTATGACGACAGCCTGGACGCCTTCGGCATCCACGGCATCGGCGGCATGGTCGGCGCGATCGGCACCGGTATCGTCTATGCCCCGATGTTCGGCGGTCCCGGCGACGGTTCGGTCGGCATCGGTGCGCAGCTCGTCATCCAGATCGAAGCGGTCGTCGCGACCATCGTCTGGGCATCGATCGGCACCGCCATCGCCATCTTCGTCGCCAAGGCCCTGACCGGCCTGCGGGTCAGCCAGGAAGTCGAACTGGAAGGCCTGGACCTCGGCGAGCACGGCGAGCGCGCCTACAATATGTAAGATTTGGCAGGGCGGCCCGCCCGATGGGAAAGGGCCGCCCGCCTGCCGATGTTCCTCCTGCGAACATGCCTGGGGCCGGTGCGAAAGCATCGGCCTTTTTTTTGGTCGGTGCTCCCATGCCGGCGAAGGTATCGGTCCATGGTCGGGCCGCCGGACGGCGCGGGACGATGGCCTGTCCTACAGGTGCGGCGTCATGATAGTATCGCTGCCGTTCTTTCTCATTGCCGGCTTGTTTTGCCCGTGCCGCAATTCGCGCCGGCACGGGCCGACTTCGCAAAAAATCTCCTATTGCGAAATCGACGCCACAGGTCCGTCCCCGCGCTTTCGCGTCGGCCACGACCGTGTGAACTTTACAGGATTTGCATAGTTGCGGAATGCCGGTCGGGATGGCGCGTCAGCGACCCGGACGCTTCCATAGCGAAGCCGGCCGACCCTGACCCGAAGGCCAGCGGCGTGCCCGGCCCGGCACCTGAGCGCCCGCGCGCACGACCCAGCCAAGCTTTTCCCGCCTGGGCGTGACGACGCGGCGGTCCCAGGCCTTTTCCCCCCGACGCCCGACTTCGCGGGCGATGTCGCCGTAGATGCCTGCTGCCGCCAGCACCGCCCATGCGGCGCGCGGGGGCAGGGCCCCAGTGCCGTGGCGTGCACTGGCCTCGTAGGCTGCGGCCATGTCGGCCAGCCGCCGGGACAGGATGGCCAGGCGGGGACGGGCCCATGGCTTCATATGCTCGCCCGGCGGTATATCCATCTCGACCAGCCATTCGACCGGCAGATAGCATCGGTCGGCAGCTTCGTCCTCGCTGATGTCGCGCGCGATGTTGGCGAGCTGGAAGGCGAGGCCGAGGTCGCAAGCCCGGTCGAGCGTCGCCTCGTCCGCCGGATCGACGCCCATCAGCACCGCCATCATGCACCCGACCGCGCCGGCGACATGATAGCAATAACGCAGCATGTCGGCTTCGCTGCGCGGACGCCAGTCGCGGGCGTCGAGTGCGAAACCCTCGATCAGGTCCTGGGCATATTGCTCGGGAATGCGGCATTCGCGCATGACGAGGCCGAAGCCGTCGAAGGCCGGGTCGCCGGTCGGCTCGCCGCGCAGGGCGGTCGCGGTCAGCACGCGCATCGACGACAGCCGCGCCTGCGCGTCGCCCGCCGGATTGAGAGCGCCGCCATGATCCTGCCCGTCGGCGATGTCGTCGCATTTGCGGCACCAGGCATAGAGCAGCCAGGCCCGCTCGCGCGTCACGCGGTCGAAAAGGGTCGATGCCATGGCAAAGGATTTGGAACCGCGCGCTATGGCATTGCGGGCATGGGCGACAAGGGCGGGGCGGTCTGGCATCACGGGCGACATCGTTCCGACATGCCCCGCGTTACGTCGAAAGTCATCCACTGCCGTCGCGATCCGCTACAGCCGCGATGCCTTCATCGCGAATATCGTCTCATGCGGCCGATAGGCGGCCATCGCGTCGAGCAGTCCCTCTATGCTGTCGTCATGGATCAATATGCCGCGATGCTGCGGCCGGATGAAGCCCGTGTCCGCCATGTGCCGGTTGAACGCGATCAACTGGTCGTAAAAGCCGGCGACGTTCAGCAGGCCGACCGGCTTGTCATGATAGCCAAGTTGGGACCAACTGATCGCTTCCCACAGCTCGTCCATCGTTCCGACGCCACCCGGCAGGGTAACGAAGCCGTCGGACAGGTCGGTAAACAGCTGCTTGCGCTGATGCATCGTCTGGACGACGTGCAACCGGGTGCAGCCGCGATGCGCGACCTCCGCGCCGACCAACGCTTCGGGGATGACGCCGATTACCTCGCCCCCCGCCTCCAGCGCCGCGTCCGCGACGGCGCCCATCAGGCCAAGGCGCCCGCCACCGTAGACGACGCCGATGCCGCGCTGCGCCAGGGTGCGCCCGACATGGCGCGCGGCGTCGATATAGGTCAGGTCGGCGGGGGTCGCCGATCCGCAATAGACGGCCAGTTTCGTCATGGGGTCAGACCAGATCCTCTATCATCAGCGTTGCCGTCGCCTTGGCGCTGCCCACCACGCCGGGGATGCCCGCGCCCGGATGCGTGCCGGCCCCGACCAGATACAGGTTGGGGATCACATCGTCGCGATTGTGCGCACGGAACCAGGCGCTCTGGGTCAGCAGCGGCTCCAGGCTGAAGGCGCTGCCCAGATGGGCATGGAGGTCACGGCCGAAATCGCGCGGCGTATAGTGAAACCGCGTCACGATCCGCGAACGGATGTCGGGTATCAGGCGATGCTGGATTTCGTCCAATATGCGTTCGGCATAGGCTGCGCCGAACTGGTCCCAGTCGATCGGCAGCTTGCCCAGGTGCGGCACCGGGGCCAGCGCATAGAAAGTCGAATGCCCCTCCGGCGCCATCGACGGGTCGGTAACGGTCGGATGGTGCAGATAGAGGGAGAAATCCTGCGGTAGAACGCCATGGTCGTAGATGTCGGTCAGCAACCCCTCGTAGCGCGGACCGAACAGGATCATGTGGTGCGGGATGCCGGGCCAGCTGCCCTTGATGCCGAAATGCAGGACGAACAGGCTGGGCGACCAGCGCTTGCGCGCCAGGCCCTGCGCCTGCTTTTCCCCCCTGGGGTGATGGCCCAGCAGGTCGCGATAGCTGTGCATCAGGTCGGCGTTGCTGGCGATCGCGTCGGCCTCCCCGCGCCAGCCGGACGCGGTGTGCACGGCCGTCGCCTTGTCGCCATAGGTTTCGATCCGGGTGACGGCATCGCCCAGCCGCAGCGTGCCGCCCAGCCGTTCGAAATGCGCCGCCATCCCCTGCACCAGCCGATTGGTGCCGCCCTTGGCGAACCAGACGCCGCCATCCTTTTCCAGCTTATGGATCAGGGCGTAGATCGCGCTGGTCTTCATCGGATTGCCGCCGACGAGGAGCGTGTGGAAACTCAGGGCCTCGCGCAGTTTTTCGCTTTTCACGAAGGACGAGACCATCGAATAGACCGAACGCCACGCCTGATGCTTCGCCAGCGCGGGCGCTGCGCGGATCATGGACGCGAAATCGAGGAACGGGACGGCGCCCAGCTTGCGATACCCCTCCTCGAACACGCCCGCCGAATAATCGAGGAAGCGTTCGTAGCCCGCGACATCGGCCGGATCCAATTTGGCGATTTCCGCGCGCAACGCCGCTTCGTCGTTGGAATAGTCGAAATTCGTGCCGTCTCGCCAGTTGAGGCGGTAGAAGGGCATGACCGGCATCAGCGTCACATCCTGCGCCATGTCGTGGCCGGACAGGCGCCACAGTTCGGCGAGGCAGTCCGGATCGGTGACGACGGTCGGCCCGGCGTCGAACGTGAACCCGTCCCTTTCCCACATATAGGCGCGGCCGCCGGGGCGATCGCGGGCTTCCACCAGGGTCGTGTCGATGCCGGCCGATTGCAGGCGGATGGCGAGCGCGAGGCCGCCAAAGCCTGCGCCGATGACAATGGCTTTCCGGTTCATCGGAACGAAGGGTCCAGCAATGCGCGCATGGCGCTCCTTATGGGCACGGGCGGGCGTCCGCACAAGATGCGGATGCGGTCGACGATGGTGGAGCGACCGGAATAGAAGCGTTGGATGAGCGGCGCGGGAAGGCGGTAGAAGCGGGCGAAGATGCGCCAGCGCAGCGGCGGCCGCGCCGCGCCGAACAGCATCCGGCCCAGCAACCGGTAATAGCCGCCATGCCGCCAGCAGGTCCTGGCATGGGCGCGCGTGGCGGCGGGCAGATCGTCGAGCGGCCGTCCCGCCAGCCACAGGGCGAACCGCACGGCATCGGGCAGGGAATAACCGGTCATCGGCTGAAACAGGCCGGCGCGCACGCCCGCACGCGCTATCGGGTCGTCCGCCGGCCAGAAGCGGTCGAAGGCACCGCCATGGACCACCGGCAGAACGCCCTGTTCGCGATGGACGATCGTCCCGTCCCAGCCCCGTGCCGCGGCATAGGCCGCGATGCGGGCCGCGATGGCAGGGACGTCCAGGTCGGGCGTGTCGCTATAATATGTGTCCTCGATGAAGATTGTCCGGTCGTCGCGGGGAAGGAGATAGACGAAGCGGTAGCCATCCACCTGGTCCACGGTCGCGTCCATGATGACGGGGCGGTCCACGCCGTGCGGCGCGTCGAGGTGCAGGCTGTGGCCGACGAATTTCTGCCACCCGCATCGCAGGGCGGACAGATCGACCGCCCCCCTGGCGTCGATCACGGCCCCGGCCCGGATGACGCGCCCGTCGGCCAGGGTGACCTGATCAGGTGCGATGACGGCCGCGGATGCTCCGGTGAGCAGGCGCGGACCCAGAAGGGCGGCGAGAGTGGCGTGGAACCGACCCGATTCGATGCTCTGATACCCGCAATCGAGGGTCCGTTCGAAACCGGGGAAGCGCACGTCATGCCCCTGCGGCCATCGGTGGGTGATGAACGGATCGACCAGCCATCTGTCGCTGTCGGCGACGTCGCCGTCGAAGAAGGACCAGAGATGGTTGCCGCCGGCTTGCGGTCCGCTTTCGATCAGCATCAGCCGCACCTCCGGCCGCAACACGGCGAAGGCATGGGCCAGAAGGCCGCCGGCCAAGCCGCCGCCGACGATTGCCAGGTCGCATTCCATCTCGCCATTCATCCTGTCCTGTTAGGGGACGGCGCGACGCATGACCATGGGCCAAAGGGGAAGCCTTGCAACATCGACCAGGATAGTATAGGGGGGTATATTATGCATGTGGTGGTCAATCGAGACAAGTTGCTGGCGCGTGTCCGGCGGATCGCCGGGCAGGTGGCCGCCGTGGAGCGTCAGCTTTCGGGCGAGGCGGACTGTTCGGAGACGTTGCAACTCGTCGCCTCGGTGCGGGGCGCGGTCGGCAGCCTGATGGAGGAACTGATCGAACAGCATATGCGCGATCATGTCGCGCGGCCCGGCCTGTCGGACGCACAGCGCACCGCTGCTACCGAGGAAATGCTGGCGCTCATTCGTCGCTACGGGAAATGACGATGCACGATCATGACCATAGTGGCCACGACCACGTCCACGACCACGACATGGGCGCGTCCGTGCCCGACGCGGCGCCGCATCCCGTCGATGACGACGGTGAGGAAAGCCATTATTTCGATCATATCTACCTGTCGGCCGGACATGACAGCAATGCCCGCCGCACATTGTGGGTGGTATGGCTGACGGCCGCGACGATGGTCGTGGAAATCGCCTTCGGCTGGCTGACCGGTTCCATGGCCCTGCTGGCAGACGGCTTCCACATGGCGACCCACGCAGGCGCTCTGGCGGTCGCGGCCGCCGCCTATGGGTATGCCCGCAGGCATGCCCGCAATCCGCGCTTCACGTTCGGCACCGGCAAGGTGGGGGACTTGTCGGGCTTCGCTTCGGCGTTGCTGTTGCTGGTCACCGCGCTGTTCATCGCGGTCGAATCGGTGATGCGCTTCTTCGATCCTGTCCGCGTGGCCTTTGGCGAGGCGACCCTCGTCGCCGTTATCGGCCTGATCATCAACATCGTGAGCGCCTTCATGCTGGGCCATGATCACAGCCATGATCATGGCCATGGCGCGCATGCCCACGCGCATGGCCATACCGACAATAATCTGCGCGCGGCCTATGTCCATGTGCTCACGGATGCGCTGACATCCGTGCTGGCGATCGCTGCTCTGCTGGCCGGCCGCTATATGGGCTGGTCGTGGCTCGACCCGGCGGTCGGGTTGCTCGGCGCGGTCGTCATAGCGCGCTGGGCCTGGGGCCTGATGGCGGACACGGCGGCGATCCTGCTCGATACCGCCGAGCCGGCGTTGATGGCGCGAATACGCGCCCTTGCCGAAAATGAGGGCGCGACCATTCGCGACCTGCACGTATGGCGGATCGGACCGCATGCCCATGCCGCCATAGTGAGCCTGGCGCCCGGTGCCGACAGCGGTAAGGTTCGGGCTCGCATCCGGGCGTTGCCGGGAATGGCGCATATCACTGTCGAATGCGCCTAGGTCCATCGCGGCTCGGGCGCTTCGCGCTGTTGTGACCGCCTTGCTTGTGGATCGGAGAAGTCATTTTTTCCAGTATGTTATTCCGTTCACAAGAGCGCCTGTCATCACTAGAATGAGCTTCCAGCGACGCGCAACGCTGCCTCGGATCGGGGCTTGGCGATGGCCGAAACGCAGTGTGCAGACGTAAAGCAAGGATCCCGACGACGCATGAACAAGGTCAAAAGCATCCAGGTGCCGGTGGCTGAAGACATTGCGCTGACCATCGATGTCGGAGGACAGGCGGGAGCTCCGACCATCGTTCTTCTGCACGGTGGCGGGCAGACGCGTCATTCATGGGCGGATGCCGTTTCATACCTGATTGCCCGCGGGTATCGCGTGATGAACATCGATGCGCGAGGTCATGGAGAAAGCGACTGGTCGCCCGATGGCCGATATCGTCTGGAGGATCTGGCCGACGACCTGGCGGCGGTGCTCGCAACCGTGGACGGCCCTGTCGCCCTGGTCGGAGCATCGCTGGGCGGATTGACCGGGCTCTGTGCAGTCGGGCAGGGGCTGGTTCCCAATGTTCGCGCGCTGGTGCTGGTCGACATCACGCTCAGTCCGGTGGAGGCGGGCATACGGCGTATCGTGGCCTTCATGACCGCGAATGAGGGCGGATTCGCGACGCCGGAACAGGCGTCGGACGCGATCGCGACCTATAATCCTGCGCGCGGCAGGCCCGCGAGTACGAAGGGCCTTGCCAAGGTGTTGCGGAAGCGATCCGACGGCCGCTATCACTGGCATTGGGACCCGGCCTTCCTGCGCCAGCCCGCGGAAGGGCGTCCCTGGACCATGGCGGCCGTTTCCGCCGCCCCCAATGTCGGCATCCCCACGCTTGTCATCCGGGGCATGGACAGCGACATCGTCGACGATGCGGGGGTCGCTGAACTGGCCGCAACAATTCCCCAGGTGGAAGTGCGTGAGATTGCCGGTGCCGGGCATATGGTAGTGGGTGATCGCAATGATGCGTTCATGGGCGCGATGGCCGATTTTCTGGCGCAGACATTTCCGAGCGAACCGGATCGCGCCGGACACATGGACGACTGAGCCGGTGCCTTACGGAGCCGCCCGGTCGTCACGCCGGTGTGCGACGGGAGATATGCGCATCGAGCGACCAGCGGCCGCCGCCGCGGAGCAAGAGCGGCATCAGCAGTCCGGCCCAGCTCAGATGGGTCGGCCACGCATCGGGATAAACGAAGATTTCAATGATGGCGGTCATGCCCAGAAGGCCCGCCGCGGCTATACGGGTGCCAAGCCCGACGACGAGCATGGCGGAAAACAGATGTTCCGCTATCGCCGCCGCCCACGCCGCCACCAGCGGTGGCAGTAACGGGAGGGCATATTCGGTGCGGAACAGGTCGACCGTGCCTTCGGTCAGGGTGAACCATCCTTCCACCTTGGTGCGGCCGGACAGGAAGAAGATGGGCGCGATCGACAAACGCCCGAGCAGGAGAAGCAGTGCGTCCGTGCGCCGGCCAAAGGGGTCGTTCGTGGTAAGGATGCGGATCATACGGGACATGGTCGTCTCCATGCGGGTCGGCCCGGCCGGCGGGGATGTGGGAAGTCCGGCCGGGCCGGGGGCTTCAGGTGCGCGGGGTGAGGGACCCGAAGCCCTTTGGGGTCTTGATGCTGGTGCAGGTGCCGGCCTTCACCAGCTTCCAGGCGTCGCCTTGATAGTCGACCTTCGACGTTCCGGCGCAGCTCGTTCCGGCGCCCGCCTTGCAATCATTCTTGCCTGCCTTGGCCACGCCATAGCATTTTTCGGTCTTGGGCGTGTCGGCGGCGTGCGCGACGGCGGCGGTGGAAAGCGCGACGGCAACGGCCATGGCGGCGTGTCTGGCGTTCATAGGGATGTCCTCTTCGGGGTTGCGTGGATGGGCGGGCTGCGTCGGCACCCGTGTCCCCTATTCGGCCGGGAGCCGGAGCCGGTTACGCTAAAAATTTTTCCGCTCGCGACAGGGATGCTGTAACCATCCGGTCCGCTGCTTCGAATGGGGTCTTGGGGTGAGCCTATGCGACCGAGCGAAGATTTTCTGAAACAGCTGATGACAAAGGGGCTGGATGGCGACGCGGCGGCCCATGCGCAGTTGCTGCGCGCCCTGCTTCCGCTGTTGCGGGGCTTCTATCGCCGGCGCATGGCGGGCCAGGATGCCGACATCGAGGATCTGGTCCAGGACACGCTGATCGCGGTGCACCAGCGCCGCATCACCTATGACGTCGCTCGCCCCTTCACCAGTTGGCTGTTCGCGGTAGCACGCTACAAGATGATCGACCATTTCCGGACGCGGGGACGGAGCTTTTCCATAGAGGATCTGGACGAGATCCTGGTGACGGAGGGCTTCGCCGAGCGGAGCGATGCCAGTGCTGATGTCGACCGCCTGCTGCGCGCCATACCGCCCAAGCAGGCCGCGGCGATCCGCGCCACGAAGATCGAGGGGCTGTCGGTCACGGAGGCGGCAGCGCGCTTTGCCCTGGGCGAATCCGACATCAAGATATCGGTACACCGTGGCCTCAAGGCGCTCGCGAACCGGGTCAAGGACAGTTTGAAATGAAAAGCGAAGACCTGATCGAAGCCCTGGCGCATGATGTCGGCCCTGTCCGGCGGCGCGCCCTGTCCTTGCGCCTGACCATGGGCCTGATCATGGGGGCCGTCGCGACGGCGGCTGCCGTCGGCCTGGTCCTGGGCTTCCGTCCCGACCTGTGGATTGCCATGCAGGGTACGATCTTCTGGATCAAATGGCTGTACACCGGCAGCCTGGCGATCTGCGCGAGCTTGGCGACCGTCAAGCTGGCGCGTCCGGATTCGGGATCTTTCGGCTGGCTCTGGATCGCGCTGCTGCCGGTGCTGTGCCTCGCTCTGCTGAGCACGCTGGAGCTGGCATCGACGCCGTCGTCGCAATGGCTGGCCATGTGGCTCGGCGGCAGCTGGAAGGTCTGCTCGCGCAATGTCGTCCTGCTGTCGGTGCCGATTTTCGGCGGATTGCTGTGGTCTTTCCGCAGGCTTGCGCCGACGCGGCTGCGGACGGCCGGGGCGGCGGCCGGCCTGACCGCGGGCGCATGGGCCGCGACGCTCTATTGCCTTCATTGTCCCGAAACCTCGCTGATCTTCGTGCTCACCTGGTACACGCTGGGGATGGCGCTGGCGGCCTTGGCGGGCGCGGCGCTCGGACCCAGGCTGCTGCGCTGGTAAATCACGATGGAGATGTAACCGGCTGAGGCCGCCATCCGAATGCAGAAGGCCAACAAGGCACCTCATTTGGAGACTATCATGACCATCCTCACCAAACATGCCGGTTTTGCCGCCGCCGCCGCGCTGATCGCCGTCACGTCCGCCGCGACCAGTACGCCGGTCTTCGCAAAACATGCCGCCGCCGAAAAGGTTGCCTGCTATGGCGTCAACGCATGCAAGGGCCAATCGGACTGCAAGTCGGGCAATCATGATTGCAAGGGCCAGAATGATTGCAAGGGCCAGGGATTTAAGGACCTGACCAAGAATGCCTGCGCCAAGGCGGGCGGCAGCCTGACCGCCCCCAACTGACGGATAGGCAGCGCGCCGGTTTGTTCCCGCGGATCGGACCAGCGCGTTGCCCCCAGCATCAGGATCTTTATCCAATGACACGTCATGCCCATCTTTTTGGCCTGGGTTTGCGCAAACCGCATTATCGGGATTTCCTGGCCGGATCGGTCGCCGTCGATTTCGTGGAAGTGATTTCGGAGAACTTCATGGTTCCCGGAGGGCGGCCGCGCGACATCCTGCGGCGGGTGCGGCGCGACTATCGGGTGGCCATGCATGGCGTGTCGATGTCGGTCGGGTCGGCCGATGGGCTGGACGAGGACTATCTGCGCCGACTGAAGGCGCTGGCGGACGAGATCGAGCCTTTCCTTCTGTCCGACCATCTGTGCTGGACCCGCCTGGGCGCGCATAATGCCCATGACCTGCTGCCGATGCCTTATGACGACGAGGCGCTCGACCTGATATGCGACAATGTCGATCGCGCCCAGGAAGTGCTTGGCCGCACGCTGCTGATCGAAAACCCTTCCAGCTACGTCACTTTCGCGACGTCCCGGATGACGGAGTGGGAATTTCTCGCGGCACTGTGCCGCCGCACCGGATGCGTGCTGCTGATCGACGTCAACAATATCCATGTCAGTGCGATCAATCATGGCTTTTCGGGCGCCGATTATCTCGCCGGCATTCCCATGACGCATGTCCGGCAGGTTCATCTCGCCGGGCACATGGCTGGGCGCGACCTGTTGATCGACACGCATGACCAGCCCGTATCCGCGCCGGTATGGCAGCTTTTGCAGGCCCTGCTCGGTCAGGTGCAGGATGTGGCGGTGATGATCGAGCGCGACGACAATATCCCGCCGCTGGACATATTGCTGGCGGAATTGGACTTGGCGCGTGACATTGCGGCGCGCGTCGAGGCGGAACGGTCGGTACCATGCGCCTGAAGCGGATGCAGCGCGATTTCCTGAGCTGGCTCGCTGGCGAGGAGTCGGAATCGGCCGCGATGCTGCCGCTGGCCGACCGGCGCGGCCTGGCCGTCTACCGCAACAATTACAGGGGAGCGTTGATGGCCTGCCTGGCCGAGAGTTTTCCGATAACCCGCGCCTGGCTGGGGGAAACGGCGTTCGATGCTGCCGCCGCGCGCCATGTCGACCGCGTTCCGCCGTCCAGTTGGACGCTGGATGCCTATGCGCGGGATTTTCCGGCCGGCCTGGCCGACGACTATCCCCGGGATATGGAGGTCGCCGAACTGGCGCGGCTGGAACTGACGCTCTCCGATGTCTTTACGGCCGCCGATTCCAGCCCCGTCACGGTCGGGGACCTGAGCATGATCGATTGGGACGGCGCCCGGCTGTCGCTGGTCCCGGCCGCCAGCATCCTGTCGCTGCGGTCGAATGCGCCCGACATCTGGAGCGCGCTCGCGGATGACGAAGCCGATCCGCCCGCCGGGAGTTGGGGAGCGGAGCCGCGACAACTGTTGGTCTGGCGACAGGAATGGCTGTGCCATTTCCGACCGGTCGACGATGACGAAGCGAGCGCGCTCGCGATGATGGGCGCTGGCGGACTGGATTTCGCCATGCTGTGCGAGCGCCTTGTGCGGCGCCTGGGTGAAGCGGCCGGCGTCGCGCAGGCGGGCGAATGGCTCGGGCGTTGGGCGCAGGAAGGCCTGCTATGCCATTCCCTACCCTCCGGTCCCGGCGGTTGCCCGGCTCATACGCCCGACGAGGGATAGGGGAACGCAGCCGCTGGGGTGCCGCCTGACAGGACATGGCCTCGAACCGCAGCGTCGCACGCCGCATAGCCCCAATTGATCAGCCTCTCCTGAAGTTCGGACGAAAGGCGCTTCAGACGCGTCGGCGTTGCCGCCAGCTGCCGTGTGCGTTCCAGCGGCGCGGGAAGCGGAGACGTGGCGCCCAGGTTGGCGATATCGCTTCTGATGCCCCAATAGGCTCCCTTTCTATCTCCACGGTCGAACGCCTGGATCAACTGGCGAACGCGTACGCTGGATACCTGGCCGTGAATGATGTCGAGTACACGCTTGGCATGTTGTGCCCAGTCGGCAGGCGGCGACGGATCGGGTTGCAGCGCGCCGCCGGCGTCGGCCACCAGCAAGGTGCGATAGCGCTTGTACACGGTTTCCAGGCCGAGATTGTCATAGACGCCGCCGTCGGTAAGGGAGACATCCTCCAGCAGGCGCTCATCCACGCCGGGCTCGATCTGGGTGAAATCATCGGCGCCGACGCGCAGCACATAGGGGGAAAGCACGGGCGGGAAGGCCGAAGAGGCCGTCACCGCCTCGGCGAGGGGAACGGTTGGGCGTTCCACGGTTCCGACCCGCCAGTCGCGCATATAGGGTTTGGAAAAGCGCCATAGCGATCCGGTTTCGACATTGGTCGCGTTGATCACGAAGCGCGGCGCGTCAGGCAGGTCCTGTAATGTCGCGTCGCCGAAGAGGTGGCGTCTATATTGTTCCGCGACCCTGTCGGCCACGCTGCCGGGCAGCAACAGCCCGCCGACGATGGAGGGGATGTCGATGGTGATCGCCGTGAGCTTGCGGATCGGCGCAACGACATGGGTCATGAAGGCGTCCCGATCCGTCAGGCGCGGCCATTCGAGCGCGACCTTGGCCGATGTGATCGATCCGCCCGATACGCTGGAGATGCGCGCGGCCTTCATCAGCAGGCCGGCTTCGAACAGGCGCAGAAGCCCGCCCAGATGGAACAGGGTCGCCCGGTATCCGCCGCCCGACAGGGCGATGCCGATACCGTCCTCCAACTGTTCGCCGCGATCCTCGGTCGATACCGGCTCTTCGATATTGCTGCTCATGTCATGGCCTCCCTGCCGATGGCGTAACGGTCCGGCGGTGCGCCGGTCCTAGCGTTGGGTGATGGGGCGCAGCGCGATCCAGGGGGCCGGAAGGGCGGCCTTGCTCTTTCCGAAATCGCGCAGGCAAGCCATGAAGCCGGGGTCGAACATCGCGTCCGGATTAGCTTTATGGCAAAATTGACCGGGTGCGGCGGGGTCGGGATGGTTGTTCCAGCCCTGGGCGGTGATCAGCGATATCGGTTCGCTCGGCCGTTCCAGCCGCAAGGCGGCGATCGATCCCACCTCCAGTTGGTTGACGATGATCGCCTCCGCACGCAGCGCGTTGGTCAGGGCATCGGCCGCGTCATTGGCCTTGGCATCGGATGCCAGGGTCGTGGGGCCGTTGCGCACGACATAAAGACGGCCTGCCGGTATGCCGCCACGATCGCGCGCCACGGCGCGCTCGGCGCGGCCGATCCCCTCGGCAATACGCGATTCGAAGACGGACTGGCGGACGCCGCCGTCATAATAGGTGACGCCGTTGATACGCACTTGCTGGAAAAAGACCGGCATCGCCGCCGATGCCAGCGCGGCGGCGGTGAGGCACGCGCGGGCTTCCCGTCGGTCCGGCAACCGGGCGATGCGGACCGCGTCGACATAATAGAAGCTGCCTGAATCCGCCTCCACGAACCCTATCAGTATCTGCTTTCCCGACTGCGCCAGCGCATCGATGAAACAGGGGCGCGAGGGATCGGCGCAGATGCGCTGCTCGATCCTGCGCTTGAGTGGTTTCAGGCCCGCGATCGCCCCGCGGATCGCCGCTTGCCATTGCGGATGACGGTCGACGATTTCGGCCTCGCCGGACGGACTGTAAGCGGCAACGAGCTGGTCGAATGCCTCGTCGGTTCCGACGCCCAGGAACAGGGACTGGAGGCCGCCGGTGCTGACCCCGGTGATGATCTTGAACGGCGGCAATGCTCCCTGGCGATGCTGTTCCGCCAGAAATTGCGCGCCGAAGGCACCCCACTGACCGCCCCCGGACAGCAACAGGTAACTCGGTTTGCGCGGTGTGCTTTCGGCGCCGCTGGTTGCTGCCGGCATCAGTGCGGCTTCCAGTGCCGCATCCAGCGGCGCCCGGGCGGGAGCCGCTTCGGCTCCGCCGCTCTGTATCTGCTGTTCCAGTGCGCTGGGCGGCAGCTTCTGTCGCAGGCTGCGCTGCGGGTCAGGATTGTCGAAATCCCGGCAGGCAATGTCCAGCGCACCCGATGTGGCGCACGCCGCGAGCGGCATTGCCAGCATCGCGACCAGGGCGTTCCTCAATCCGCGTCCCATGCCTGTCCCCCTTCAATCCTTCACCACCAGCCTGACCGGCGTCATTTCGCCTTCGACATCAATGGTGACCCGGCCATGCGCATCGCGATGATGCGCCTCCAGCGTGAAATGACCATCGGGCAGCGCCAGCCGGAAACAGCCCGTCCGATCCGTTCGCGCGGCAATGTCGGGCGACGGACTTGTCCCGCCGGTCACCATGACGAACGCGCCCGCCACCGGCGCGCCATTTCCCGATAGGACCTGTCCGACAACCGCATGGCGCGTCATGGGATCACCCCGCGTCGGCCGCGATCCAGCCGGCAATGCATTCCGTCAGCTCCGGGATCATCCGGGGCCCTGAATTCAAATCCTGACCTGCGGCCGCGGAGCCGCCGACGCCATAGGCATGGACGCCGATCACCACGGGCGGCGTGCGCGCGTCCGGCAGTACATAGACCGGGGCGCCGCTTTGTCCGCCCATCGTGTCGACATCGTAGAATATCCGGCGCGGCGCCAGGCGGTGGATGCGGTTGCGCGCCCACCATTGTTCGGTGCCGTCGCCCCGGTCGCCGGGATAACCGCTGACGTTCACGCTCATTCCCGTCAATTTGTCGTTGGGATAGGCAGCCACGCCGAACCAGCCGATGTCCGCCGGCACTGCCGCGTCGGCAGGCAGGTGGATGGCGGCCACATCGAAATCGGGGTCCTGTCGCTCGATCCAGGCATCGGTGCTTGAAAATTTGGTGGCGCGCATCTGGCCAAAGGGCTTTTCGGCGCCGTCGCGGCCGGGGGTGACCGTGATCGTGCTGGCCCATCCGCCCATCTGTGCGCGGTCGAATACGCAATGTCCGGCGGTGATGATCGTGCGCGGACCCGCGAACCAGCCGGTCCCGATGAAATCGCCCCAGGGGCTGGCGATCTCCAGCGCGCAGATCATCCGCCAGGGCGCCTCTTCCGTGGCATGGATGCGCGTGCGTTCGTCCGAGCCGATAATCGAGCGGATGCCAAAACCCATGCCGCGTGCCGCCGATACGGGCGATCTGGCAAGGGTCGCCAGCCGTCGCACCGTGCCCGGTTTGGATGGCAGGGCGGCCGGTGCGCCTGGCAGGATGATTTCCTCGGTCAAGGCCCGGGGAAGCGGCGTCGCCGCTTCTCCCCCCATTTTCGTGATGGACGTCAACCGCATCGATACCGCCCCGCTTCTGAAATAATGCCTGTATACACGATTTGGTTTTCCATCACCAGTTCATTACGATGCCAGATGGTATGACATCCGAAACGGAATCAACTGGTCATGCCTAAAGTCGTCAATTGATTTGACTATATGCGCTACTTCGATCAAGGTTAAAGCAAGTTACATTTTCATTGTTTCTATGGACGATTCGGGCGGGGAAGGCATTTTTGCCAACCTTTCCGTGACTTCGTTGCTTTGCGGTAGAGGGGTGCCATGGGGGGCTTCCGATCCTGGGGAAATGGCAAGGCGACGGCATCCATGTATATGGTGCCGGCGCAGGGAGCCGTTGGCTGGCGTGCCCGTGGCGGGAAGCCCGCGATCGTCTGCATGACCCTGCTGCTTTCCGTTCTGATGGCGGGTTGCGGCATGAATCGGGTGCGTGTCGAAACGGCGGGCAATGTCAGTGCCGCCTCGTCTGCCGTGGTAGCCAAAGCCAGGTCGGCAATCGACGATGCCGAGGCGCGTCGCGCCCGTGCCTATCTTACCTTGATCGCCAGCGACCCGCATTGTTCGCCGGTGGACCCCGTCTATATCTTCGTGCCCTTGCGTCCGCCGGTGCCGAATGATCCCAGGGCGCCGTTGTGCGCCAATGGCGCGGACGCCGTCCTGGCAAATTACAGGGTCAAGTCGGTCAGCTTCAGTCCTGCCAGTTCGGAGGCGTTGAAGCCTACCGTGCTGCTGATCGGCGCGATCGGCGATTATGGCGCCGCGCTGGCCCGTATTGTCGCGGAGCCCAAACCCGACATCCGTAAGCAGATGGACGACATCGCCGCCAAGGCGGCCGAGGCCAAGACCATCGCCGAAGGGTTGACGGGCACCTCCTTGCCCGCGCTGCCCGACCTCAAGTCCAAGCAGGTCGAAGCCGCGGTGGCGCTGCTCGATTTCGTGGCGGCGCTGTCGCACGAAGCCGGACAGGTGCGCGATATCAGGGCTGCCCTGCGCGCGCATGGCGACAAGGTTGAACAGGCGATCGCCAGCCTGCCCGTGCAGATCCGGCAATGGCAGGAAGTGGCCACCGCGGGATATTCGCAGGTCACGGTCGATAATTTGCGCACCGCCTATGAGAATGAACGCGGCAAGCTGGATTTCGACGGACGCCTCGCGTTGCTCACGCTGTATCGCCAGTCTGTCAGCGACCGCGAGAAGGTGAAGCCGACCACGGACGCATTCCTGAAATCGGTCGAACAACTCGACAGGGAGCAGGCGGACCTGCGCCACGCTCTGGACAATCCGACGGATGCACAACGCGCGAAGGCGGCGGACGAGTCCGGCAAGCGCATCATCGACGCGCTGGGCCTGGTCGCGAAGGCCGTTTCTGCATGGGGGGTGATCTGATGGCGAGCAAATCCGATCTGATCGACGCGGCTGTGGCATTCCGCGACGCTCTGCACGCGCTGGCCGGCGACGGGCGCTTTTCGGATGCGGAACGCGGGGCGTTTTCGGCTTTGCATCTTTTTTACAACGGCCAGCTCAACGCCTTCATGACCGCGCCGCGTTTCGGTGACAATTCGGCCTATTATGATCTGCCGCTGGCACATGCGCGAAAAGGGCTGGCCGCCATCGCCCAGATGGTGCCGGGCAGCGCTGCCAGCCAGCAACCGGTCTATGACCACTCCAATCAGGGTGGCGATGCGCTGGAGGCGGTGACCTCCGCGCTCCGCGAAAGCAGCTTCCTGCGATTTTCCGGACAATTGCGGACAAAAAGCACCAGGACATATGTGGCAATGCCTTTTCCCCGCGTGCCACCTGCGCTGACCGGTGCGGAAAGCGGTGGCGCCCCGACGCCCCCCCCGCCGCCCAAGCCGGCTGCGGATCCGCCCTGGTTCGCCAAGCTGATGACGATGTTCCCGGCCGAGGCAGTGACGGTCTATCTGGCCGCGGTCCAGATCGCCGGGGGCGGTGCGCTGTGGCTGGTGGCCGTCGTGCTGCTTGCGGTCATCGTGGTGCGCGTCGCAGCGCTGCGCAGCGCGCAGGGTACGGTCAACAAGGCCGCCGTGGCGGTATCCGCCATGTCTTTCCTGCTGTGGGTCGGTGCGACGCTGGACCTGTCGCTGGCCGAAAACATCAAATATGTCCTGCACACCGACATCGACGCCAGGATGCAGCAGCAACAGATTCAGAAGGTTGCCAGCATATTGGTGCTGCTGTGGACCTGGATATTGCCGCAATTGGTCAGGCTGGAACCGGCACCGGACCCGGCGCCGCACGATCCGCCGCCATCCACCTGATCGCCGGCCTATATGTCGATGACCAACGGTTGCCTTTCCTGGTCGGGGAACCGACACTCATAATCCCAGCGCTGTTTCAGCGCTCCGTCGTTCCACGGCGTGGTCCGGTCGCTGGCATAGTTGAAATAGAACAGCTTGTGACCGGCGCTGCCGAAACGCAGGATCCGGCTGATGGCCTCCGGATCGGGGTGGCCGAAAACCGCGCCGCTGGTCGAGATGGCGAAACGATGGCAGTCCATCCTTTCCAGCAGGGCGCGGGTCACGTTGGCACGACTGCCATGATGCGGCAGCTTGACGAGGTCGAACCGGGGAAGCGCGCCATCGACGGCAAGCTTGTCCAGCATGTCTGTCAGAATGTCGGGATGAGCGTCCGCACCGAGCAGCACCGACCGGCCGCCATATTCGATGATCATCGCGATGCTGGAGCCGTTGGGAACGGTCGAATCCTCGGGGCTGGCCGCGCTGAGCCGCTCGACATCCAGTACCGCCGGCATCGGCCGCTTGCCCAGGGGCTGCAAGCCGCCCGCCTGCGCGTCGTGCCAGGTTCGCCAGCCCGACCAGAGCTGGCGCAGTTTGGACACGGTGGGTGACAGCAACGTCAACCGCAGGTCCGCAAAATCGAACGTCATGGGCTCATCGCCGACGACAATGGCTTTGCCGCCGAAATGATGGTTGAGCGTCCAGCCCTTGTCCGCCAGCGCCTTGCTATAGGCATCGGCGGCGGGAAAACCCATGGGTTGCAAGCCGCCGCGGGTGGCAAGTCCCTGCAACTGGACAAAGCCGTTATGCCATATTTCGATCGGGACCAGCGGCGGATGCGGATCTTCCGCAAAGGCGCGCAACCCGTCGATATGATCCGCATCGATATGGCTCAACAGCAGCAGTTCCACGGTTTCGCCATAGGCCTCGATCGTGCTGAGCGCCGGTTTCAGATGCGCCCAGCATCCCTTGCGTCCGCCATCGACCACCACATGTCGCAACGGCTGCACGCCGTCGCCATAGCTCAGGATCAGGCAGTCGCCTTCGTTGGCCGGCAGCATCGAGAGACGAAACACGCTCATGTCCTGTCCTCCTTTGGCGCGGCGTAGCGCAGAACCGTGAAGGCCTGGCCCAGGTCGGTTCGCGCGGCGAGTTGCGCCGCACGCGCCGCCAGCGGGGCAAGGTCAGGGAAATCAGGCGACAGCAGCAGCAGCATTTCCTGTAACAAGGGGACACCGGCGCTGAAATAGGGAATGCCCGCCGCGCAGGCCCGTCGCAGCGCCTCGGCGGCCTCGCCGTTGTCGTCGCTGTTCTGCGGACGCAGGATCGCGCGGCGCGCATGGACGATAGCCGCGTCCGGCACATGGGGATAGCGCATCATGCAATCATATAAGCGCGCGTCCCAGATTTCCCGCTCATACGGATCATACACCGCCAAGCCGACATAAGCGGCGGCGCAGGCGGCAAGGGAATTTTGTCCGTCGCGGATCACGCGTTCGATCACGTCGTCGCGTTCCAGCATTTCGAGCATCGGGCCAGCGGCATTGGCCTGGCCTCGATCGAGAAAGGACAGCAGGCCAGCCATGGCCGCGTCGTCCACCGCCACCCGGGTCGCCGCATCGTCGGTCCGGGCGGGGTCCACCAGCAGGGTCGCCTGTGACAGCGTGCCAGACGCAGCGCAGAGCCAGGGCAGCGGCAGGCTGGCGACCTCGACCCGGCCATTTGGCAAGGTAACATGAGCCCAATGTCGGACATGCTTGTCGGGGGAAGCGACGCGGTCGGACGCTATGCGCCACATCGCCCCGTTTCCAAGCAGTTCCGCCGGGGCAATGGCGTCGGCCTCCGAAGGGGGCGGGTCATTTTGCGTCATGTCCAGAACCGGGTCGCGCAGCAGCGACATCGTGGCATGGACAGGCGGGGCGGGCAGGGGCGACGCGGGTGCCGGCGTCCGCCAATATCGCAACCCCTTTCTGAAGCTTTGCAGCGGCGATGTCGTCGTGGAATCGATCGTGCTGGCGCGTTCCAGTGCCTTGAAATACTCATCGCTGCTGCTGTTGCCCGATGCGGACAGGGCACGCGACAGGCTGGACCGGTCCGCCTGTCCCATCGTTTCCTGAAGGCTGAAGCCGGCACCGGGCGCGAAATCCTCAAAGAAGGTGTAGCGTTCGTTGCTGTCCTCGTTGATCTGCACGTTGCGCTGGAGGATGCGCCCTGAAGGCAGGGTCAGCTGCACATTATACATGCCCTGGGGAAGGTCCTGCGATACGGTCTGCCCGGCGGGCACGACCATTTCATGACTGATCGGACGTTCTTCGTCGTCACGGGCAAAGCCGAAGACGCGCGCGACCACTGGACGACTGTCGTCGTCGCTTCCCCGGGTTCCGCCGAAGCTGATCGATATACCTGCCGGGCTTACCATCATGGCTGCTTGCTCACACGCAATTCGCACGTGACCTCGGGCGGATAGGCAATGATTTCCTCCGGGGTGGCGCTGAAACGCGATGCCGCCGCAAATCGCGCCGATACGCCATAAATGACGTCGCGCACGCGCTGGGTCGGATTGACCAGCCTGAGCGCGCATGGCGTGGCACCCGGATTGCCCGTGCCTGCCGGCGGCTTGTAAGTGAAGCTGTGCGCCAGTGCGCCACCGCGCATCGCGTCGATCCAGACCTCCTCTTTCCATATGTCGGGCTCGTTGGCGGTGATATAGAGCGGTACGGCGATACGTTCGGGCTTGCAGATCCGGAAATCCTGCGTTTGCGCGGCGGGCCGTTGCACGATGCCTTCCTGGCTGGAAATTCGGGCAAGATAGGTCGCCAGCGCCGAATGAAGGCGGCTGGTCGTCACCCACCATTCGGCCGTCTGATCCGCGCCGCCCCCCGTCAGCGCCGCCAGAAGCGCGTCGTTGAACAGGGTGGCGCCATCGGCGCGGCCCCATGCCGGGGTATAGAGGGATGTCGCGAAATGGACGCTCTGCTGAGCCGGAGCACTGTCGCGACCGGCCAGGCTGAAAATGGAGAGAAGAGGATTGCCGGGCGTGGCCTGGCCCAGAAGTTCCGCTTCCGCGTCCGGCGTTCGGCACGCATCGACCAGCAATAATTGCTGGTCTGGCTGGCGAGTGGACAGCGCAATGCGGAATTGTTCGAAATCGATCGCGCCCTTGAAGCGGTTCTGGCGGCTGCGGCCATAATCCCGGCACAGCAGGACCGGGTTGCCCGATTGCAGGCCATGTCCGCAAAAGGCGAAAACCAGCGCATTTCCACGCCTGCCGGAGGCACGCTCGACCCAGGCCTCAACCGCCTTTTCCACGTCGGCGACGGTCCCGCGCGGCACCCGCGCCGCCGGCTTGGCCCGGGGGTGATCGTACCGCGCGGGCGTCGGCTCGGACAGCAGCATCGCCAGGCTCGCGAGCGGCCGTTCCGCATTGTCGAAACCCTGGGAATCCAGAAACCAGTCTGCCAGGCGGCGGATCGATGTTGCAGGCGCCGCGAGCTGGCCCATGCCCATCGCATTGTCGTCATGCAGCGCCGGGTCATAGTCGGCGCCATCCTCCAGCCAGGGATAGTCGCCGATGCCGATCAGCAGCACATGCGTCCCGTCCCGGTCGGACGGGTCATGGAAGAGAAGAGCGGGATCCGCCATGCCAGCCTCAACCGAGCGGCGCCAGCGCGCGGCCACGGCCACGCTCGGTTTCATCGCAGTCGGCGGGCAGGCCGTCGGTCACGGCCGCGCTGAACAGTTTTTCGCGGACCCGGTCAGGGGTCGGCGTCTCGCCCCCGGCCGCGATCGCTTCCCACCACAGGGCCGCGAGGCCCGCGACATGGGGGCAGGCCTGGCTGGTGCCGCTCATGCGGGCGAGCCCCTTTTTCAGATCCGCGGAGACGATGTCCACGCCCGGGCCCGCGATCAGCGCGTCGATATTGGAAAAGGGAGCGATTCTGAAACCCCCGCCATTCTGGCCGTAGGCCGCGACCGAGACAACGCCGAGCGTCGCCGCAGGCAGCGATGTCGAGATGCGGAAGTCTGCCGCCTGATCGCGCCGGCTTTCGTTCCCCGCCGCGCTGACCACCAGCATATTGCGGCCGATGAACTCGCTGACGCGGAAATTGGCCATCAACGTGTCGAACGCCCGCAGATTCTGGCCGAACACGACCAGCGCATTGGAGGCCGCCACTTCCGGCGCCATGCCGTCCTGCGTCAATGTCGCGACCAGCCCCGGGAAGTCGAAGCCGAGCGACATGGAGACGATGTTCGCCCCCTCCCGGCTGGCCCAGGTCAAGGCATCGAACAGCATCCCGGAGTCGCCGCCGCCATCGTCTGGCAGAACCTTCCCGATCAATGCACGTTCGATGCCCGGGGCAACGCCGATCCGCGTGCCGTCGATTTCGCGGCCGAAGATCGTGCCGGCGCAATGGGTGCCGTGCCCATGCCGGTCTACCGCCGTCTTGACCTCACCATCGACGGTGAAATCGCGACAGACGAGTTCCATGCCGGCAAAGGCAGGATGTTTCTTGTTGATGCCGGTATCGAGCACCGCCACGGTCACGCCGTTTCCCGTGCGCGGGCTTCGATCCGCGCCCGTCGCGGCGATGCCCCAGCTCGCCCCCATGGCGGCCGGAACCGGTTCCCGGTCGCCATAGGCAATGAGCCGCACCGGCATGGCCCGACCGATCATGCGCACGCCTTCGCGGCGGCGCTCCGCCGATGCCTCCTTGTCCGAGAGTTCGGCCGTGGCCACCTTCACGCGGGTCGGCTGCTCGGCCGTGGGACGCGCCGGGCGGCCTCTGCCCCCCATCGGCCTCAGCGCGACCGGGACGCGACCCCGACCGGGTACGCTTTCAACGGCGGGAGGCGGCGGGAATCCGTCCGGATCCTGCTCGATGATGAAAAAGCGCCTGGTCGTCATGGACTGTCCCCTCGTCCGTTGCCGTTTGCCGCGCCCTTTTGTTATCGTTGTGTCCCCGCGCGCCCGTCATCAGCCGTCATCGGGAAGCATGTCATAGGTCACGCACGACTCAGCGGAAAGGCCGACGATCATGCGGATGGTAGAACAATATTATAAAATCCGTGTCGCCGATAGCGGATAATACTTGGAAAATGGACAAATCGGGTTGCGAATACTCCTATTTGGGGTCATCCTTGCTTGATCGGCGTCCCGCCATTTCGGTCCGGATGCGCGCGGGCTGGGGGCTCATGAATTCCGAACAACGGCTCGCCTGTCAGGTTCGTCTCGGCGATGCGGAGGGAAATCTGCTGGGCTGCGGCTTCATTTGCGGGCAGCGGCATGTGCTTGGTTGCACTCATGTCGTCGCCGCCTGTGTCGGTGGTCCGCTGAAAAAGGGCGACGTGGTTTCGGCGCGTTTCCCTATGGCGCCTTTTCATCGCGCGCAGCTGGTCGTTCGGGATTTTCATCCGTCGGACGGCACGGAGGCGATGGGACCGGCGATCCATCGTCTGCGTGACCTTTGCCTGCTTGAACTGGCGCCGGGCTTCTCCTTCCCCGTCGATTTCGTCGCCGCAACGCCGATGCGGGGCACGCTGGCCGACGATATGCCCGTCTATGCGTTGGGCATGGGCCATCTCCGGGACGAGGAAGGACGCTGGTCGGGGGATGTGGGTGGCGTCGGCCTGCGCGGCGCGCTGGGCGATTATGACGATTTGAGCCGGCGGCGCGTGCATTTCCGGGACGAGGAGATTGCCGTTCGGCGGGGTTGCTCCGGCACGGGCGCCTTCGGCCCCGGGGGGCTGATCGGCATGGTCGTCGAAAAGCAGGAGGCGCGCACTGCGTTCATCGTCCCGCTGGCGGTACTTGGCGATATGTGGAGTTTCGACCTGGAAGCGCCCACAGCGGTGCAGTCCGGTGCAGCGCCGCCCGGACCGGCGGCCGTGCCGGTCAACCGTGCCTGGCTCAATGCGTTCGAGGAATTTGACCGGAGCGATCAGGTCGCCCATTTCAGAACGGCGTTCAAGGCACGTTGGCAGGATGCGTCGGGGGCATTCATGTGCGCTATTGCCGGGCTGGACGCCGACCTGCCGCTGTCGTGCCGTGAGCGGCTGCGGCTGACCCTGCGCCCCTTTCTTGAGAAGCAGGGATTCAGTTTTCGCAAATTCCTGGCGGAAGAAATTTCCTGGCCGGTGCGCGAGCGTTTCGATGTGGCGGGCGAGTTCGACCGGATGCGCAACGTAATCGCCTATCATGTCGGCAGCGATGAGGCCGGTGCTGCCGCGATCCGCCAGGGATTGAACGATCGGCACCAGCCGTCCGCCTTTTTCAGCATGATCGACCAGCGTCACTGGGGTCGTCGCCACGCGCAATTATTGCGCCAATGGGGCGACCTGCTGCGGGAGCTGAGTTCGGAAAGGCTGGAAAAGCCCTGCATCCATTTCATCATTTTCCGGCTGGACGCCGGTCAGGTCGATCCGGCCGCACCCGAGCCCATGCATCGCCTGCGCCGTTTTTACGCGGGCGCGCTGGCCGATGTGAACGACCGGGGCGTTCCCGGCCGTCTGGCCGGTACCGAACTGCTGAACGACTTCATGTTCGACAATGTCGAAACCTGGGTGGAGCGGGTCGGGGCTGAGATGGATCTGGACGAGGACCGGATCGACGATATCAAGGCGCAGGCGCGCCGAAGCCTGCCATTGTCTGAGCGTTTCCGGCTGGACGCGATCAATGGCTGGATCCGGCAACTGGCATAGAAAGGGGACAGGGCGATGGTCGAATTCGTTGCCGTAAGGACGTCGCCGCAAGCGGAAGGCAGCGGCGCGGAGAGCTTCGCGCTATGGCCGCCATTGGTCGCCGATCATGACCGGCCGACGACCTACAAGCCCGCGCCCGGCCTGGCCGAAGCGGTCGACGTGGCGATGCTGCTCGGCGTGCCGTTGCTGCTGACCGGCGAACCGGGGACCGGCAAGACCAGGGCGGCCTTCTGGCTGGCCCACGAGCTGGGGCTGGGCAGGCCGCTGAAATCGGACGTCAAGTCCGGCACCACCGGCGTCGACCTGCTCTACAGTTTCGATGAGGTCGCGCGCTTCCGCGATGCCAGCCAGAATGAGATTCGGCCGCTGATCGACTATGTGCGGTTCAATGCCCTTGGCCTGGGCATCTTGCGCGGCGGCGGCGACAGCGCGCCCCTGACGGACCTGTTCGGCAATCCGCCGGACGAGGCGCTGCTGGTCAGGGCCTTTGGAAAATCGGCCGCGGGGGAGGCGCCCCGGGCCGGATTGCTGCTGCCGGGCGGCGGCCTTGGCGAGGCGGTGCATAGCGTGGTGCTGATCGATGAGCTGGACAAGGCGCCGCGCGATACGCCCAACGACCTGCTCGCCGAGTTCGAGACGCTGCAATTCGCTATCCCCGAACTGGGGTTGAAGCTGACGCCGGGTATCAAGCGGCCCATCGTCATCCTGACCAGCAATTCCGAACGGTCGCTGCCCGAACCTTTTTTGCGCCGCTGCGCCTATTTCGACATCCCGTTCCCCAATCCGGACCAGCTCGCCGAAATCGTCAGCGCGACGCTGGGCGGGTATCGGCCGGACGAGCAGGAGGAAGCATTAGAGGAGGGGGCGTCCGCTGCAACGGTCGACGAACGCAGGGCAAGCTTCGCCCCGGACAGCCCGTTGGTACAGGAGGCGGTGACTGCCTTCCTGCAAATCCACGACACGCCGCAATTGCGCAAGAAACCCGGCACGGCCGAATTGCTGGCCTGGTTCGACATATTGCTCAATCATGTCGGACTGGGTCCGGGCATGTCGCTCTCCACTGCCGTGCGCACGCGACCGAAGGAGATTGAACGGACGCTGTGCGCGCTGCTCAAATCGGCCGAGGATCTGGATATCGGACGCCGTATCTTGCGTCAGGCGGCGTCGGGCTGACGCCGTGTCGGCCGCGATCGATGCCCCGGATTTCTTCGCGCGCGGTCTTGAAGCGGCCCGTCTGCTGCATATGGGGCCGGGCGCGCATCTGCGTCTGGAATCGTTGCGACGCCATCTGATCGCGCGCGGTATCGGCCCGGACGACGTGCGCATCCCGATGTGGCTGGCGGCCGCCCTGTGTCGATCCAGTCACGAGCGGCAGGCGTTCCTCACGCTGTTCGCCGGGATGCAGGCCGGCGCGGCGGCTCCGCCCGCCAGGGAGCATCCCGGTGAGGCGGACGAGGCGACGGACACGGCAACAGTGCCACTGGCGCCCGATCGGCCTGTCCTCTGGTGGCGCCGGCGATGGGTCATCCTGGCGAGCGGGACATTCCTGCTGATCGCCATCGTCGTCGTGCTGGTGCATTTCGCGCCGGATCCTGGTCAATCCTCGCCGGACGGCGGCAATGACAGCGGGGGCGTGGCGAATGTTCAGCAGGCCGACAAAGGCGGTTCGACGAACCAGATCAGCCCGCCGGGCACTTCGCCCTTGCCGAACTGGCCAGCGATCGTCCCGCTGGTCGTGCTCTTGCTGATTGCGGCGGCCTATAGCGTGTCGGAGATTTTGCGTCGGCGGCAATTGTTGCGGGATCATGCGCCTGCCCCACAGCGCGCGCTGGCCCTGCGTCTGGCGGAAAATCCCAATGGCCTCATGACCGGGCGCGCCTGGCGTCTGGCGCTGCGGCGTCTGCGGCGGCACCGGCGGGAGCGGGGATATCGGCTCGACCTTCGCGCGACGGTGAAGGCCACGATCGGCGCGGGTGGATCGCCCCGGTTGCGTTTTCGCAGCCGGGCGCTCAGTCCGGAATATCTGCTGCTGTCGGAACGGGACTCGCCGCGGGATCACCTCGCCTGGCACGCGCGCCTGCTTGCGCGGCGCATGGATGCAGAACAGATTGCGCTCAGCCATTTTGAATTTGTCGGCGATCCGCGGCGCCTGCGTCCGGCCGCCGGCCGGGGTGCGCGCGAGACGGTGCCGCTTGCAGGCGCGCTCGCGCTAAACGCACGCGCCAACCCCCTTATTCTGGCCGAAAGTTTCGACTCGCTCGCGCCTGATGTGGGGACGAACTGGGTCGACACCCTGCGTCAGGCGTCCGTCCCGGCCCTGCTCGACCCGCGGCCGCCGGGCTTGTGGAACGCGGCGGAGCGCCGCGCGCGGGATGCCGGCATTCCACCCTTTGCCTTCGACGCGGACGGCCTTGGCACTTATGCCGCCTATCTCGAAAATCCGGCATCCAGCACCGCCTCGGTTGTCCCGGACGGGTTCGATCTGCCGGAAAGCCTGATAAGGGGAAGCGGGATGCTGCTTCGCGACGAGGCGCCGCCCGCTTTCGTCGTCGACGGGTTGATCGACGATCTCGATTGCTGGCTCGGCGCGGCCGGGCTGGACTGGCTGCGCGCGTTGGCGCTCTTTCCCCATGTCGAACCGGAATTGACGGTGCATATGGGATCGAGTCTTGTCGACGAGGCCGGAGCGCCGCTGCTGGCGGAAGCGCGTCTGTTGCGCTTGTCGCGCCTGCCGTGGTTCCGTACCGGACATATGCCGGATTGGTTGCGACTGGCGCTCGTTCAGGGCCTGTCACCCGACCAGCTGGCGCGCGCGACTGAGGCGATCCAGGCGTTTCTGTTGCCGCAGCAGGCAGGTGCGGTGCGGATCGACCTGGCGGCGGGCGCCGACCTGCGGCACCGGGCGAAGCTGCGCGAATGGCTGCGTCTCAGCCCGCAATCCGTCCTGGCTGACCGCATATTGGTCGATGCGCTGACCGGTCGGGTGCCCGACCGACTCGGGGTAGAGATCGCGCCGACGCTGCGCGATGCCGTCGCGCCGCTCTGGCGGAACCGGATCGCGCGCGCCTGGATAACCACGCTGGTCGTGTTGACGGCGATGCCGATGCTGCCTTTCTATCCCGCTTTGTTCACCAGCAGATCGGTCCCGCCGCAAGACTTGCCGAGCGCCGTGGAAGAGCCCTTGGCGGGCAATGAGACCGCGTCGCAGGTCCAAGATGAGACACCGCCCGCTCCGCCGGTCATGGAGAACGCAAGCGGCAACAGCGCCGGGACGAGCGATACGACAAAGCTGCCCGATACGAAAAAAGCGACCGGAGTGCGGATCGACCGGCGCAAGACCACAACGAAGGTGGATGAGGGAACCGGGCAAGCATATGCAGGGGTCAATGAACCGGGACCGGAAGTCCAGCAGCAAATCGGCGCCACGTCCCCGCAGAGCAGTATCGAAGGCAGATCGGGCGATGATGCCATCATGCGCAACGATCGGGCCCAATCCGAAATACTTCGGATGACCATTCGGGAGAAAAGCAATATCGACGCCGGGCTCAAGACCATATTTCTCGCCCGGTTCGACAGCGACGGGAACGGACAGATCGACAGCGATGAAGCGCGATCCATTTCCTGCGCCACGCTTTCCGCCGTCGCACGCGTGATCAGCAAGGCGGCGGCAGTAACCGATGTGGAGACGCTCTATTTCGCGCCGACGCCGGTGGGAGATATTGGTTTCGACGATTCCGGCCGCAAGGCGATCAGCGGGAAGCTGGCCGATTGCACCGCGGGCCAGACGGAGGCGCTATGAAAGGAGTCTGGAAAGCGGCGGTATTGTTTGCCCTTCCGACACTGATGGCGGCGTCGTCCGCATGGGCGCAGCCGCCCCGGCCCAGGCTGGTCGTGGCGATCGTCGTCGACCAGTTGTCCGCCGACCTGTTCGAACAATATCGCGACAGTTTCAGCGCGGGACTCAAGCGCCTGTCGTCGCAAGGCGTGGTGTTCGCATCCGGTTACCAGGCACATGCCGCGACCGAGACCTGCCCGGGCGCGTCGACCATATTGACCGGCATGCATCCCGCGCACAACGGCATCATCGCCAATAGCTGGATCGACGATCATGCGCGGCGCGCCGACAAGATGGTCTATTGCGCCGAGGATCCAGACGCGCCGGTGGCCGGTGACCGCGGCTATCGGGTGTCGGCCCGCAATCTGCTGGCGAAGACGCTGGGAGACCGGCTCAAGGCGGTCGATCCGGCCAGCCGCGTGGTTGCGGTGGCGGGCAAGGACCGGCTGGCGGTGCTGCTGGGTGGCCAAGCGACCGATCAGCTCTGGTTCTGGTCGGGCACGCGGTTCAGGACGGCCGCGGATGACGGCGATCCGCCGTCCGCCGTGGCGCGCGCCAATGCGCGTGCGCGTGCGGCCATCGCTGCCCCGGCGCCGCGTACCATCCCCGATAGCTGCCGCGATCATGTCGATCCGCAACCCCTGTTTCCCGATGCGGCGATGGCGTCGTCGACACCGCGTCCCGGGGACGTGCGCGGGTTCCGCGCGAGCGGCATGCTGGATGAACTTACCGCCGGACTGGCGATCGACCTCGCGCAGGAGATGAAGCTGGGCCGTGGCGCGGCCACGGACATATTGGCTATAGGGCTGGCCGCAACGGACTATATCGGCCATGCTACGGGCGCCGGCAGTGCGGACATGTGCGTCCAGATGGCCACGCTTGACCGGGTTATCGGGGAACTGACCGACCGGCTGGAACGCATGGGGACGCCGTTCGTGCTGATGCTGACGGCGGATCACGGTGCGCCCGATGCACCCGAACGCAGCCGGAGCCACGGGAACATGGCCGCCCGGCGGATCGGCATGCAACGGGTCACGCGTGCCATCAACGAAACTATCCGCGCGAAACTGGGCGTGGAGGCCGGAGCCCGGTTCATATCGACGGATAACGCAAGCGACATCTATCTTGATCCTTCGGCCACGGCGTCGCGTCCCGTCGTCGCGAAGATAGCGAAGGACGCGCTCCTCGCCCTGCCCGAGGTCGAGGCCGTCCTGACGCGTGATGAACTGGTGCGCGCGCCGAAACCGACACTGCCGGCTTCCCAATGGAGCATCGCGGACCGTGCCTGGGCCAGCTTCTATCCGACGCGATCGGGCGACCTTGTCGTGCTCTTCAAACCCTATGTCACGCCGATGGAATCCCCGCTACCGGGCAGCGTGGCAATGCACGGGTCGCCATGGGACTATGACCGGCGCATTCCGATCCTGTTCTGGTGGCCCGGTGCGGCACCGGCAAATCCCGCCACCGAAATCCAGGCGGTGGACATCATGCCGACCCTCGCCGCGATGGTGGGCCTGCCCCTGCCGGCGGGCGCGACCGACGGCACATGCGTCGCTTTGGCGCAAAGTGGGACATGGCCATGCGATCCTGCCAGGTAAATCAATAGTCCGAGATCGTTTTGGCATTTTGGCTGCCGCACACCGTCGACGGGCCCGATGCCATGACGCAGGTCGATCAGCTGACGAAATTTCCTGCAAAGGCATGACGGTCGATCGGGTTGCGCTCGCTCGGCGTTTCTCGGGCCTGTAGCGCTTCGGGCAGGATCGACTTGTCCCCCTGGCGGCCGACGGCAACTGCCGCCTCGATGCGGAAGCGATCGGGGACTGCCAACGCCGTGCGCGCGCGATCGAAATCAACGCCGGTCATGCCATGTGCCTGATAGCCAAGGCGGGTGGCCTGCAGCGCCAGCGCCATCCAGGCGGCACCCGCGTCGAAGCTATGGCTATGCGAAGGCCTGAGGGCTTCCGATCCGGGAGAGGCCATTTGCGTGTCGGATAAAATGAAGATCAGGACCGACGCATGCCGCGCCCAATTCTGGTTGGCCGGGACAAGCAGATCGAGAAAGCGATCCCAGTCGGCCCCGTCGCGATGGGCATAGAGGAAGCGCCATGGTTGATAATTGAATGCCGAAGGGGCCCAGCGCGCGGCATCGAACAGCGTATCCAGATCGGCCTGCGGCATGACGGACGCGTCGAACGCCCGGGGCGACCAGCGGTCCAGAAATAGCGGTTCGACAGGATTCGTAACGGTGCGGGACGTGGTCGGCATGAGGCGATCTCCTTGCTGGATGATCGGGCCTATGCCCGCAAAATCGGCAGGATGAGAAGATCCAAGGCGAAAACGATGCGTTACCGGGAGATGGTGTCCATGCTGAACAGCGGGGTTTCGCGCGGCCGGTGCGGATGTTCCCCTTCCTCCTCCATCAACACGATCGCCGGTTCCCGGAACAACGCCCGAGTAAGACGGCTCCACCAGCCGGCTTCTTCCGCTTGATCGTCCCGATCCATTCCCATCGCTCTCCTGCTGGCCGACTCGCGCGGCTTACTAGCGGCATGGTAGAGAAAGGGAAGGAGAATGATCAATCCCCCCAGTGGCCGTCAGCGGCATGTCAGGTCCCGGACAGCCCGTAGCGCGTGCAGTTCGCCAACGGGCTGTCCGGAGCCGCAACGCCATCTACTTGGAGAGAGATTGTGACAACGTTGTCTTGCCCAAATAGGCAAATTGCCGGGGGGATGCAACTGCCTTTTTCGGTCGTCAGCCAGTCCGCTGTCAGCATGCCACGCCACCGGCCGATGCGGGCCGCCACGATTCGCGGCATATGGTCCTGGATGTCGGCGCCACGATCTGCCCATGGCTGCGCGCGGCGCGGCTGCCGGAAACGTCATGTGGTCGCGAGCATATCCGCGCCTTTATTATAATGGTGCCAGGCCATGATGGCCGCCGCGCCGCGATGGGGGCGCCATGCTTCCGCAAGCGCGCGCGTGGCCTGCTCGGTCGGTCGGTCGGGCAGGCCCAACATGCGTCCCACGGCGATCTGTATGGCCAGGTCTCCTGCCGGCCAGATGTCGGGCCGGCCTTCCGCGAACAGAAGATATATTTCCGCCGACCATCGCCCGATGCCCTTGATCCGCACCAACTGAGCGATCGCTTCCTCGTCGTCGGCCGGCAAGGCGTGCAGGTCGAGCGCCCCGGAAATGACCAGATCGGCGAGCGAGCGGGCATAGCCCTGTTTCTGGCGCGACAGGCCGCAGGCACGCAGCGCGTCGAAGTCGCGGGCCATCAGGGCGTCGGGTGCGCATCCGGCGCCCAGTTCGGCCTCCAGCTTGCGCCATACCGACGCCGCCGCGGCGACACTGACCTGCTGTCCGACGATGGTGCGCAGCAAGGTTTCGTACCCCGGTTCCCGAACGCGCGGTTCGGGATAGCCGACGCGCGCGATGGCTGCCGCGAACGCCGGTTCCATCGCCGCGATCGCGTCAAGGCTTGTCCGCAAATGTCCTGCGGTGACCACCATTTCATCATCTCCGACCTTGATTTCCGCCTTACCCTCGGCCAGAGCGACGGAGAAATTCTAGGGGTTTGATGTGATGCCGAAACTGATTGTGGTCAACCGTGAGGGCGAAGAGAAGATTGTTGAAGGCGGCAACGGCCTGTCGGTCATGGAACTCATCCGCGACAATGGCTTCGATGAACTGCTTGCTTTGTGCGGTGGCTGCTGTTCCTGTGCGACCTGCCATGTCTATGTCGATCCGGCTCTGGGCGACGCGCTTCCGGCGATGAGCGAAGACGAGAATGATCTGCTCGACAGTTCCGAACATCGCAACGAGACGAGCCGCCTGTCTTGCCAGTTGGTGATGAGCGACGCGCTGGACGGCCTGCGCGTCACGATCGCGCCGGAAGATTGACGATGTGACCTGCCGTCAGCGTTGCAGGCGCAAGCTGGCGGCGGGTGCGTCACTGGTGGCGGGCGTGATGGTCCAGACGATTTGTCTGCCCGCCGGAACGGTCCTGGCCCCATCTTCCTGATTCTGGCTGACGATTTCGGCGTCGGTGGTCAGCGTGAAGCGGCCGTCCAGCGCCTTTGCGGCATCGTTGCCGCCAGCCATGCCTGCCGGGCCCTGGCTCTTGTCGAATCCATTTGAAAAGCCCGGCGCCTTGACCCGCACGCGATCGTCGCCGCGCAATTCCACGGCGACAAACGGCAGAATGATCTGCGCATCGGTGTTGAAGGGGAACAGGAATGCGTGGGTCAGCCTGCCGCTGACGGCATAATCGATCGCGAATTTCCGGCTGCCCAGATAGCGGACGGATCGAAACCCCTTTTCCTTGGACAAGGCATCGGCGATCGCGCGCATGTCCGTTTCATCCCCGGCCTTGCCGCTGGGAAAATCATCTTGCTTCGCGGCGATCTGCAACAGCGCGGGTCCGGCGGTCGCGCCATCCGCATCGTCTTCCCCGCCCATGCCGGGCGGAATGACGCCGTCCTTCATCGAATCCGCGGCCAATATCTCTCCCTTGTAGCTAAAGGTGAATTGACCGTCGGCGCGAATGTCGAGGCTGGAATCGAACCGGCCCGGTGTGACCAGGCAAGCGGACAGCAGCATCAGTCCGGCAAGCGCGCCGAAGCTGCGAGGCAATCGGGTCATGGCGGCCTTCCCCTCCAGTATGGCCGCCGCTGTCGGCCGCCTACCGGCTGGCGGCGGCGTACAGGGCGATCGCCGCGGCGTTGGAGACGTTGAGGCTCTCCATCCGCGGGCTGATCGGCAGTTTAGCGATAATGTCGCAATGCGCCACGCTGTTGTGGCGCAACCCTTCGCCTTCCGCGCCCAGGACAAGTGCGACACGGGAATCGCCGATCGCATCCCCCAGGGTGATGTCGGCGTCACCGTCCAGGCCGATGCGCCAATACCCCGCCTCGGCAATCTCGTCGAGGGCGCGGGCCAGGTTCACGACCCGCACCCAGGGCACGATTTCGAGCGCGCCCGATGCCGCGCGCGCCAGCACCCCCGATTCGGGCGGGGCGTGGCGATCCTGCGTCACGATGCACAGCGCGTCGAAGGCGGCCGCGGACCGCAGGATCGCGCCGACATTATGCGGATCGGTCACCTGGTCGAGTACCAGCACCGGCCGCCTGTCATCCTGTCCATCCTCCAGCACCTCGCCCAGCCAGACATCGTCCAGCGGCTCGACCTCGGCGACGATGCCCTGATGCGGCGCATCTGACGGGACCATGCGGCCGAGATCCGCGACGTCGGCATAGACGATGGGCAGAACCGGCGGCAGATCCAGCGCATTGAGCGCATCGCGCGTACCCCATATCTTGCGGACGGTACGGTCGGGATTGGCAAGAGCCGCGATAACGGCATGGCGACCGTAAAATCGCGGGAAGGCGCCCTTGGGCTTGGCGGAGCGGTGACCTTTTTTCATCATCGCGCTCTTTTCACATCCTACCATTGACAGGCAAGCCTCCATTCGCCATTGAGCCGCCTCCAGCGCGGCTAGCAAGGCTTTTCGCGTCAGGACACTGGACAGGTGGCCGAGTGGTTAAAGGCAGCAGACTGTAAATCTGCCCGGGTTTCCCGTACGCTGGTTCGAATCCAGCCCTGTCCACCACCTCTCTCTCTTTCCGATATCTACGCTGCGTTGCGACAAGAATATGCTGCAATGCGGCATTTGTCGTTGACTTGTCATATCATGCCTGCATCATGACCATGTCGAAACGAAAACCGGGGTCATGGCATGGCGATGAGTGACGATACCGCTGCCCTCGTGGCGGCACATCTAACCCAGGCCTGGGCAGTTCGGTCGGGCGTGAAGAAACCGGATCCTACAAAACCGATCGAAGATCAGGTAATGACCATCTACAGTCGCTTGCTGGCCGAAGTCCGCAAGACGAGCTGATCGAAACAGAACGCGAATAAAATCGCTGTCCGGCGCCGGTCGGACAAGATTGGTTCATCCCCAACCGGTTATGCCCGGTTCCGCATGACAATCGAACGCCGGGACCTGCTGATCCAGATAATGGCCGGAGCCATGGCCATGGGTGTGCCGCGCCGGGTGCTGGCTCAGGACCAGGTCGCGCGCGTCGACGATCTGATCGCGCGCATGACGCTGGAGGAAAAGGCGGGGCAAATGACCTGCCTCGCTGACAGCTTCCGTCCGTTCAATCCCCCCAACCCGCAGGCCGGTATTCAGGACGAACGTCGCCTGGCTGCGGAAATCCGCAAGGGAAGGGTAGGGTGCCTGTTCAACGGCATCGGCGTGGCGGGCGCGCGTCGCGCCCAGGAAATGGCCGTCGGGGAAAGCAGGTTGGGGATTCCGCTGCTGTTGGCAGGCGATGTCATCCATGGCCTGAAAACCATTTTTCCCGTCCCGATCGCCGAAGCCGCCAGCTTCGACCCGCATCTATGCGAACGGACTGCCCGGGCGATGGCGGTGGAAGCCACGGCCGCGGGTTTGCACCTGACCTTCGCGCCGATGGTCGACGTTGCGCGGGACCAGCGCTGGGGCCGGGTAGTGGAAGGGGCGGGGGAGGATGTCTATTTGACCGGACTACTGTCCGCGGCCCGGGTGCGGGGATTCCAGGGAAGGGATCTGCGCAGGTCCGACAGCCTGCTCGCCTGCCCCAAGCACTTCGCAGCCTATGGCGCGGTGGCCGGCGGGCTGGAATATGGCAGCGTCGACATTTCCGACGAGACGTTGCGCGAAACCCATCTGCCCCCTTTCGGTGCATCCTTCGCGGCCGGCGCACTCGTCACCATGGCCGCGTTCAGCGAGGTAAATGGTGTACCGGCCACCGCCGACCGCGAACTGCTGACCGACATATTGCGCGGGGAGATGGGATTTCGCGGCTTCGTCTGTTCCGATTATACGGCCGACGAGGAACTGGTCGCCCATGGTTATGCCCAGGATGCGCGCGATGCGGCGCGGCTGGCCGTGCTGGCCGGCGTGGACATGTCGATGCAGAGCGGCCTCTACACGCGTTATCTGCCCGAACTGGTCAACAGCGGCGCGGTCCCGGCGGCGACCGTCGACATCGCCGTGCGCCGCATCCTTTATGTGAAGGCGGCGATCGGCCTGTTCGACAACCCATGGCGGTCGCTCGACGAGGAAACCGAGAAGAGTCGTATCTTCACGCCGTCGCATCGCGCACTCGCGCACGAGGCGGCGACGCGATCCATCGTGCTGCTGCGCAACGAAGGCGTGCTGCCGATCGACCCGGGCAAGGTGCGCAAGATCGCCCTCATTGGTCCCTTTGCCGAGGACCGCGACAATCTCTATGGACCTTGGGCCTTCTATGGTGACCCGGGCAAGGGTGTCGACATCGCCACCGGCCTGCGGGCGGCGCTGCCCGATCCCGCCATGCTGGCCGTCACGCGTGGATGCGATGTCGGCGGCGCGATCGACGGAGGCATCGCGCAGGCGGTCGCCGCGGCAAAAACGGCGGACCTCGTACTGCTGGCCATCGGCGAATCGCAGGCCATGTCGGGCGAAGCGCAGTCCCGCACCGTGATAGAATTGCCCGCGGCCCAGCAGGCGCTGGCCGATGCGGTGGCGGCGACCGGCACGCCGATGGCGGTGCTGCTGCGCCATGGTCGCGCATTGGCCCTGCATGAAGGTGTTGCCGGCGCCGGCGCCATCCTCGCCACCTGGTTCCTGGGCAGCGAGGCCGGCCATGCGATTGCCGACGTCCTGCTTGGGAAAGTCGATCCGTCGGGGAAATTGCCGGTCAGTTTTCCGTGGGAGAGCGGGCAGGAACCCTTTTTCTACGACCGCAAGTCGACCGGACGGCCCGTGGTGGACAATGGCAGCACCGAATATAAGGCGCGCTATGCAACGACGGACAATAGCGCCCGTTTTCCCTTCGGCCATGGGTTGAGCTACACCCGCTTCACCCTGGACCGGTTGACGTTGTCCGACGAAGCCCTGCGTTGGGACGCCGCGATCGAGGTAAGGGCGCGCCTGACGAATGCCGGGCAGAGAAGGGGCAGCGAAGTCGTCCAGCTCTACATCCGCGATCGCGTGGCCAGCCGCACCCGGCCCATTCGGGAATTGAAGCGCATCGCTCGGGTCACGCTGGATGCGGGGGAAAGCCAGACGGTGCGCTTTTCCCTTTCCCGAACCGATCTCGAATTTGTCGGTGCGGGAAATCGCCGCATGGCCGAGCCGGGCGTGTTCGACCTGTGGGTAGGGCAATCGTCGGTCGGCGGCCTGCACACCCAATTCACCCTCTATGGGGCGCCGCCCGGTATGACTGCCTAGCGCGTCGCGTTGCCCAGATGGCGGGCGATCTCGACGAAATCCTCGACGGCCAGTGTCTCGGCCCGGCGCTGCGGATCGATGCCTACAGCCTCCAGCGCGTCGATCGCCCCGGGCAAGCCCTTGAGACTTTGACGCAGCATCTTGCGGCGCTGCCCGAAAGCGGCCGCGGTCAGGCGTTCCAGATGGCGGAGCGCAATACCGTCCGGGGCGGCGCGTGGCGTGATGTGGACCACGGCGGACATGACCTTGGGCGGCGGCGTGAAGGCGCTGCGATGCACCTTCATCGCGATGCGCGCGTCGGCACGCCATTGGGTCAGGACTGCCAGCCGGCCATAATGGTCGGTGCCGGGCCGTGCGACGATCCGTTCGGCAACCTCCATCTGGAACATCAGCGTCAGGCTGGCCCACCAGGGCAGAGGTTCCCATGGCGCGGAAAGCCAGCCCACCAGCAGCGGCGTACCGACATTATAGGGCAGGTTTGCGATGATGTGCGCGCCTTCGCCCGCTTCGGCACGGGCATCCACCTGCATCGCGTCACCGGAGATGATGCGCAACCGGTCAGGGAAAGCTTCCTGCAATTCCGCGAGCGCGGGCAGGCACCGCTGGTCGCGCTCTACCGCAACCAGATGCGCGCCGGTGCGCAATATGGCGCGGGTCAGCCCGCCGGGGCCGGGACCCACCTCGAACGCGCGGCCACCCTGCGGCATGCCCGGAATAGCGGCGATGCGGTCCAGCAATTGTTCGTCCAGCAGGAAATTCTGCCCCAGCGCCTTGGATGCCGCGAGCCCGTGGCGGGCGATCACGTCCCGCAGCGGCGGCAGCGCCGGGCGCGGATCAACCGGCATAGGCAAGCCGGGATCGGGCGGCCGCTTCCGCCATGCGGATCGCGGCGATCATCGCGCCCGGATTGGCCATGTCCGTGCCGGCGATGCCGAAGGCGGTTCCGTGGTCGGGCGAAGTCCGCACGATCGGCAGGCCCAGGGTGATATTGACGCCTTCGTCGAAATTCAGGGTCTTGATCGGGATCAGCGCCTGGTCGTGATACATGCACAGCGCCGCGTCATAGGTTTCACGCGCGCGGGCATGGAACAAGCCGTCGGCGGCAAGCGGCCCCTTTATGTCCAGCCCGTCCTCGCGCAACGAATCGATCGCCGGGCGGATCACCTCGATCTCTTCGCGGCCGAGCGCGCCATTTTCCCCGGCATGTGGATTGAGCCCGGCAACCACCAGCCGAGGTCGCGCGACGCCGAAATTCCGCTGCAATCCCTTGACGGTAGCCAGCGCCCGCGCGCGGATCAGGTCCTGCGTCAGCGCGGCCGATACGTCGGCGAGCGGGATATGGATCGTGACGGGGACCACCTTGAGAGCCGGCCCGGCCAGCATCATCACCGCATTGTGCGGTGCGACGCCGCAACGTTCAGCGATGAATTCGGTCTGTCCGGGGTGGGTGAAGCCAACGCCGTAAAGCTGTTCCTTGCCCACCGGCGCGGTGATCAGGCCGGCGGCCGAACCCGACCGGGCGAGGCCGACCGATACTTCCAGTGCCTGAAAGGCGCTGCGCGCGCCATCGACGCTCGGCGCGCCCGGCACGATGGCGCCAGCATCCGCGACCTTGAGGCAGGGCAGGGCCTCGTCGAACAGGCCGATGGCTTCCTCCGGGGCGTTGATCGGTGCGATCGGGCCGAGCCAGACCGCACGCAGGGCGGCCGGATCGCCCACTGCGAAGAAGGGAGCGAGGCCGCGTGCGGCACGCATGACCCAGGCCTTCGCCACGATTTCCGGGCCGATACCCGCCGGGTCGCCGAGCGGGACGGCAAAGGGAGCCACTAGAGGCTGCTCGGGCGGAGCGGGGTCAATTATATTCGATGATGGCATCGCGGCGAAGGTCGCGCAGATAAATGCGTGCCCGCTTGTTGACCCGTTCCTCCTCCAACTGCGCCATGATCTGGTCGGCATTGGGGGCACCGGCTGCCTGCGGATCGTCACGCCCGCATACCACGAGCACGCGCACGCCGTCGGTGATCGACCCGAAGGGCGGCGTGGTTTCGCCCACCTGAAGGTTGACGAGGATTTCCTGAAGCTGGGGCGGCAGGTCGCGCACCTTCACATTGTCGTTGTCGACCACATCCGCGCCGATGCGTGCCCCGACCTCATTGGCCTGGCCGCAGCCCTTGATTTCCTTCACGGCGGCTGCGAACGCTGCTGCCTTGGCGCTCGCCTGTTCCTTGGTCGTTCCGGGCGCGAAGTTGATGGCCAGCTGTTTCAGGCTGAGCAGCGAATCGCGCGGATCGGCAGCCAGTACCTTTCGCTTGTCCATGACATACAGGATGGACACGCCGCCGACCGTATCGATCGGCCCGGCGATCTGCCCGACCTGCATCTCGTTTGCCGCCTGCGCCAGTTCGTTGGGAAGCTGTTCGGGGCGCACCCAGCCCAGGTCGCCGCCGACGGCCGCGGTCGAAGCTTCGGAAAACTGGCGGGCATAGGCCTGGAAGCTGCCGCCCTGCTGAATCTGCTGGATGATATTACGGGCGTTAGCGACGATCTGCTGATGATTTTCCGGTGTCGCCGACAAGTAGATTTCACCGATGCGGACTTCCTCGCTGCCCTTTGCGGCATTGAGGCGGTCGACAACCGACTTCACTTCCTCTTCCGACACATTGATGAAGGGCTGGATGTTCCGGCGGAGCAGGCGGCTCCAGGCAAGCTCGCCTTCGATCTGCCGCTTTATGCTGGCCGCCGAACTGCCCTGTGTCCGCAGATAGGCATCGAAATCCGCAGGCGACTTGCGGAAATTGGTCGCAACCCGCTCATAGCTCTGGTTGATTTCCTCCGGCGCGATCTTGATGTCGTTGGCGGCGGCTTCCTGGATCTGCAGGGTCTCGTCGATCAGGTTGCGCAGCACCTGAACGCGCAGCCGGTCCCTTTCCTCGTCCGACACCTTCCCGCCATTGGCGGTGATGATCAGCGCCAGACGCTGGTCCACGTCGGTTCCGGTGATGACATAGCCGTTCACCCTGGCGGTGGCCTTCCGCACATTCGGATCGCTCTTGCCGAACACCGTCATCTCGCTCGGCAGGTTGAGCGGCTGGCTTGCGACATCCGTGCTGTCGTCATCGACGCTCTGCGCGACCGCGACGCCATGAACGCACAAGCTGGCCAATGCGCAGGAAAGGCCGAAGGCACGCGCCCCCGAACGGGCGCGGTCAATCAGGCGGAGCGAGGGAAAAGCAGCAGGCAGCATTGTCGGCAAACATCTCCAATTGGGCCCGTGCGTGATGTACGGGTCCGCCTTAACCGGCCCTGACGGATGGCGGGAAAGCTGTTCCTTATATGCCAATGTTGCGGAATGCTAGCCGTAGCTGGAAGCTGTTGCCCTTTCGCGCGTCGCCGTTGCTCTGATAGTCGCGTCGCCAGGTCAGCCCGAGCGTCAGGCAGTCGTCCTCATACGCGACGCCAAGGCGATGGCGCACGGGTTCATAACCATCCGCGACGCTGACCGGGTCTTCCTTCGCGTCGGTCAAGTCGATGACGGTCGATCCGAATACGGACCAGAAGCGGGCGAACTGCACCCGGCCGCCCAGGCGCAATTCCTCGCGATCCTGCAAATCCTCTAGGCTGGACAGGGCGTCCCGGTTAAGGCGCAGATACCCGACCATGGCATAGGTCTTCTTGCTGCCCACCGTCGCGTCGATCTCGTTGCGCCGGACGGACAGATTGTCCTTGTCCACCCGGAAGCGGTGCGTGAAGCTGAGGAAATCCCTGTATCTGACGGTCGTCCGGCCGACGATATCCGATGTCCGGTCGGACAGGCCGGTGCCGTCGGGCAGGATGGTTTCCCGACTGTTGATGCGATAACTCTGGCCGACGATGCTTTCCAGCGAGAAACTGGGCAGCGAAAGGCTGTATTCCAAGCCATAGGTGATACGGCTTGAATCCTCGAACCGGTCATAGCCGGCAAAGCGATTGAGCGCGAAAAGATTGCTGTCTTCCAGGTCGACGGCGCGCGCATCCTCGTTGGGCAGCGACAGGTTGGCCAGATGCGGCGCGGCGACGATCTGAACCCGCGGGGCAATCCGCTGGATGCCGCCGAACGCTTCGCCCACGAAGGGCCAGCGCATGTCGACCGCGGCGGCGGCGATGCCCCGGGCCTGCCAGCCCGGATCGCCGGCATAGCTGGCGATGGACGTGAGGTCGTTGTCGCTGCTGTGATAGACGTCGCCGCGCAGATAGCCGGTGAAGGTGATTTCCTGTCCCATGCCTGTCAGCGTGCGCAGATTCCACTGGGCGGCAGCGAAGGCGCGCTGCGTGTCCTGACCGGCGGTGCGGGTTATGGCCAGCGTGTTGGCCTGAAGTTGCAGCACGCCGCCCAGCCACGGGTCCTTCATCCGAAGCCGGTAATCGACGACCGGCAGCGCGATGGGCGTCTGGCCCTGTGAATCGCCCTGGCGCAACGTCTGCACCGCCCAGCCACGGATCGAGAAATAGCTGTTCTCACCGATGCGCTGGGCACCGATCGTGGACCGCAGTCGGTCTTCGCGACTGATGTCGTAGCGTCGCAGGAAGGTCCGGTCCGTGGCGACGCGGATTGATCCGTCGAGGCTCCATTCAGGGCTGAACTGCAATGTGCCGCTGGCGTCCAGATGGCCGCGAATATCCCGCTCTGCGTCGGCCGGTGTGGTCCCGGCCGCATCCCCTATGCCGACGCGGCGCCCATGGGTGACATAGCCGGTGATCTGATAGGCGCCGCGGTCGTAGAGATGGCGGAAATTCGTCTCCAGCATCGGCAATGCGCCGGAATAGACGTGCGGCGTGACGGTCACGTCGCGATTGGGCGCCAGCTTGAAATAATAAGGCAGCGCCATTTCGAAGCCGTTATTCCGGTCATACCGCAAATTGGGCACCAGCAGCCCGCTGCTGCCATTGTCGCCGACCGGATGGGACAGGCCGGGCAGCGGGATCAGCGGCAAGCCGAACAGTTCGATGTTCGCGCCCTTGTAGGTCACGCGCTGGCGCGTCGGATCGTAGATGACCCGCACCGCGTTGATCTGCCACGTCGGCTCCTTGGGGCAAGCTTCGCTGTCCTCCACCGCGCAGCCGGTATAGGCCGCATGGTGCAGGGTGTAGATGCCGTTGACCCGTTCGCCCTTTTTCGCGGCCAGCCGCCCGCCTTGCTGGAGCACCAGCAGCATGTTGTCGACCGCGCCGTCCTTTAGCGTGTCGGTGACGTCGAACCGGTCGCCATAGGCGACATTGCCTTCGGGATCGGTGACGGAAACATTGCCCTTCGCCTCCACCTTGCCGCTGTTGCGGTCCCACACGACGGCGTCCGCGCGCAGGCGGTTGCCTTCCCGCAGCAATTGCACATTACCGCTGGCCGTAACGACTTCTGTGTCGCTGTTATATTCCAGCGTGTCGGCGGCGAAGCCGATCTGGTCGTCATTTTCGGGCACCGGCGTGTCGGGCGCGCTGATCGGTGTCTGCGGCTCGTTCAGTTGCTGGGCGAGCGCGGCCGGGCCGGCGAAACAGGCGATCGCGCCGCCGGTGAGCAGCAACGGGCGCAGCGGCCAGCGAAGAAGGGAAGCAGAAACCAAAAGAAGCCTCGTAAAGGGGCGATGATCGCTCCCGCCTATCGCATTGCTTGGCTCGCGCCGCAATCGGCCCGGCATTCTTTTGCGGCAAAACGGTCGAACCTCTTTGCCACGGGCGGTCCGTCGCACTATTTGGTCTGCGTAAGGCCGCTCCCGGCGGACAACAGAAGAAAAGGCCCTTTGATGGAAATCGCGATCAGCTCTTCCCGCCCCAACGCCGACACCCTGGTCTTCGCGGTCGCGCGCGGCGACTTCGACGCCCTGCCGCTTGGCGCCGCGCGCACCATCGCGGGCGCCGCCGCCGCCGCCCGGTTCGCCGGGGAAGCGGGAAGCAGTTTCGAAAGTTTCGCGGAAGAAGGCGGCACGCTGGTCCGTATCCTGCTGGTCGGCATCGGCAACGGCACGGACACGGACATGGAACGCGCCGGCGGTGCGCTGGTCGCGAAGTTGCTGGTGAGCGGGGCTACCCATGCGGCGGTGGAATTTCCCGGCGGCGCCAGCGGAGAGGCGGCGGCGCGTCTCGCCTATGGTGCGTTGCTGCGCAGCTGGCGCATCGACAGCTATCGAACCAGGCTGAGCGAGAAGGCGAAGCCGACGCTGGGGACCGTCACCATCGTTTCGGCCGATGCAGGTGCGGCATGGGCGCGCCTGTCCGCCGTCGCCGCCGGCGTGGCCTTCACGCGCGAACTGGTGTCCGAACCGGCCAACATCCTGTATCCGGAAAGCTTCGTCGAACGCTGCCGTCCTCTGGAGCAGATGGGCATCAAGATCACCGTGCTCGACAGGGCGGCGATGGAAAAGCTGGGCATGGGCGCGTTGCTCGGCGTGGCGCAGGGGTCGGTGCGCGAGGCACGGTTGCTGGCGATGGAATGGGACGGTACGGGCGGCGCATCGACCAAACCGGTGGTCTTCGTCGGCAAGGGCGTGACGTTCGACACCGGCGGCATTTCCTTGAAGCCCGGCGCGGGCATGGAAGACATGAAATGGGACATGGGGGGCGCGGGTGCCGTCGCCGGGGCGATGAAGGCGCTGGCCGGGCGCAAGGCGAAGGCGCATGTCGTGGGCATTTGCGGTCTGGTCGAAAACATGCCGGACGGCAATGCGCAGCGCCCCGGCGATATCGTCACTTCCATGTCCGGCCAGACGATCGAGGTGCTCAATACCGATGCGGAAGGCCGGCTGGTCCTGTGCGACGCGCTCACCTGGGCGCAACAGACCTATCACCCCGACATTATTGTCGATCTTGCTACCCTGACCGGCGCGATGATCGTGTCGCTGGGCAGCGAATATGCGGGCATCTTCTCCAATGACGACGGCCTCGCGGACGACCTGATCGCGGCGGGCAAGGCGGCGGGCGACCCGCTGTGGCGCTTCCCGCTGTCGGATGCTTATGACAAGCTGCTCGACAGCCCGATTGCCGACATGAAGAATATCGGGCCGCGCTTCGCCGGGTCGATCACCGCAGCCCAGTTCCTCAAGCGGTTCGTCGATGACGGCGTTAAATGGGCGCATCTGGACATCGCCGGCATGGTATGGGCCGACAAGCCGGGTGCCGTCTGGGACAAGGGCGCCACGGGCTATGGCGTTCGCCTGCTAGACCGCCTGGTCGCCGATCGGTTCGAGGGGTAATGCAGGTCGATTTCTACCAGCTGAGCCGCGATCCCGTCGAACAGGTGCTGCCCGCCATCGCGAGCCGCATCCTGGACCTGGGGGAACGGCTGCTGGTGGTGGCCGACGATGCCGGACGGCTGGCGCGCATTTCCGAAGGATTATGGGCCGGTTCGCCCGAAAGCTTCCTGGCCCACGGGCGTGCCGGGGAAGGACGGGACGCCGTGCAGCCGGTGCTGCTCGCGTCCGATTGCCATGCCGCCAACGGCGCGCGCCACATCGCGATCGCCGACGGCATCTGGCGCGAGGAGGCCTTGTCCTTCGACCGTGCCTTTTACTTCTTCGATCACGACACGATCGAGGGCGCACGGGCCAGTTGGCGCGCGCTGGCAAAGCGCGAAGGCGTGACCCCGCGCTTCTGGCGGCAGGAAGGGCGTAAATGGGTGCAGGGCCCGTGATCTCGCACGCCGATGTGCCGGACAAAACATGCCAAGCTTGCCGGATGAGCGTGCGAAGGCGGAGTGCGCTGAACATAGCGGGGGCGCTTGGCCGATGGCGGTGAATGTCAGCCATGCCGCCGGGTCAACCGCCGTTGCGGCCCTGCCTTTCATGTCTATCGCTCTAGCGGGCGTTTCCGGAATCATCGCAGGGGCGATTTCGGTCGCGGTACATTTGTGGTCTGGTCGTAACCGATCGTGCGAGCGGGCATCTGACCTGGGAGGTTAATGCTCTTGCGGCCCGGCACGGCCGCGTCTAAAGGCGCGCCCAGCAATCCCAACAATTCGGAGTTACGAGGGCCATGGCCGTCACGCGCACCTTTTCGATCATCAAGCCTGACGCGACCCGTCGCAACCTGACCGGCGCGGTTACCAAGAAGCTGGAGGAAGCCGGCCTGCGCGTCGTCGCGTCGCGGCGCATCCGGATGAGCCGCGAGCAGGCCGAGGGCTTCTATGCCGTTCATAAGGAACGTCCTTTCTTCGCCGATCTGGTCGCGTTCATGATTTCCGGCCCGGTCGTCGTCCAGGTCCTGGAAGGCGAGGACGCGGTGAAGCGCAACCGTGACATCATGGGTGCGACCAACCCGGCCAATGCCGACGAGGGTACGATCCGCAAGGACTATGCCGAATCGATCGAGGCCAATTCGGTCCATGGTTCGGACAGCGAGGAAAATGCCGCGATCGAGATCGCTTATTTCTTCAAGCCGGAAGACATTGTCGGCTGATCGCCGCTATCCCGTCCAATCGAAAGGCCCGGGCCTCCGCATGGAGTCCCGGGCTTTTTCATGAGCGGCCTTTTACCGTCGTCGCCCAGCGCGCATCCAGCCGGACCTGAGGATGCTGCACCGGGCCGCGCGAGACCAGCGACAGGCCGCGCAGGGTCAGTTCATGCCCCGTCAGCCATTTGCCCGCGATGCTGTAGCCGATGTCGTAGAGCGCGGTATCGACCCGTGTCTCGCCATCCGCGACGAAGCGGGTGGTGATCTCCACCGGCAGGCTTTCGTCGCCCAGGCTGTCGTCGGGCAGTTTCGCCTTGTCCCGCGCCCGCTTGAGCGCGTCGGCAAACCAGCGCGCCTCGATGCGCGGTTCCCCGGTCGTGGCCACGGGGGAGAGTTTGAGCGCCGCGGGAAAGCGGATGATCTGGCTTTGCACGATCTGGCCGGCCTGGGTGGGAGCCAGCAGCAGGCGCTTGCCGCCATCAACTCTTGCGTCGAGCACCAGGCGCGCCGCGCGATCCGATGCCCGGCGGCTCTCCGCGGCCTTGTCCGCGCGTGCATCGCGCTTGTCCGACCAGTTGAGATAGAGAGTCAGCCCCGAAATCAGCGCGGCGATCACCGCCAGCGTTTCGCCCAGCGTGACGCGACGACGGCGCGGCGGCGAAATGGTCTTCGGACCAATATCGCGGTCTTTCATAGGCCTCATACGGACTGCGGGGGCACTTCGAACTTGTCGATCACCCAATCTTCCGCCTGCGCGCCGCCAATCCATTCCTGCATCCAGGGATGCGCGACGATCGCCTGCATATAGGCCTGGGCAAAGCGGGCCACGGGCAACTGATAGGTGATGAAGCGCGTCACCACCGGTGCGAACATCACATCCGCTGCGCCGAACGTGCCGAACAGGAAATCGCCGTCGCCGCCGTGGCGCGCGCGCGCCTGCGCCCATAATTCCATGATTCGGCCGATATCCTGCAATACCGCCTCGGACGGCGGCTGCGGATCGTAAATCTGGCGGATGTTCATGCTGTGCTCGCGGCGCAGCGCCGCGAAGCTGCTGTGCATTTCCGCCGCCATCGACCGGGCCATCGCGCGCGGCGCGGTATCGGCTGGCCAGAATTTGTCGCCGCCGCTCTTTTCGTTCAGATATTCGATGATGGCCAGACTGTCCCAGACGACGATGTCCTCGCCGTCCCACAGGATGGGCACCTTGCCTGACGACGGTGCGAATTCGTCGCCCTCGCGGCGTTTCTCCCAGGCCTCGTCGTAGAGCGGGACCACCGCCTCCTCAAAAGGCAGGCCGGACAGCTTGCAGGCCAGCCAGCCGCGGAGCGACCAGCTGGAATAGGCCTTGTTGCCGATAAAGAGCTTCATCATGGCGCATCTCTTAGCCGGGCGCGCGGCGAGAAGTCGAGCGCGAACACGCGCGTCACCCCGCCATCGCCTGCGCGACCCAGCGCCGGATCGTCCCTTCGTCCATGGCGCCCGACCGGCGCGCGACTTCCCGGCCGTAGCGGAACAGGATCATCGTCGGGATGGAACGGATCGCATATCGTGCGGAAAGGTCGGGTGCCGCCTCCGCATCGACCTTGAGCAGCCGGACATCTGGTTCCAGTGATCGGGCGGCGGCGGCGAAGGCTGGCGCCATCGTCCGGCAGGGGCCGCACCAGCTTGCCCAGAAATCAGCGAGGACCGGCAAAGTGCCCTTGCCGACATGGCGGTCGAAGGCGGCGGTGTCGACGGCCAGCGGTTCCCCGCTGAAGAGGACATTTCCGCACCGTCCGCATCGTGGGGCATGGGCCAGCCTGTCGGCGGGCACGCGGTTTGCCGTGCCGCATCGCGGGCAGATGATGATGGGGCTCTGTCGGTGTGCCCGTTCGATTGTCATGGTTCCCTGCGTTTCACCCCGAAGTTCATTTCGACCCACGATGCGCGATGGAGGTATTTACGGCCGTTGTTCACCGCCCGAGCAGCGCCGCCTCCGTTTCGACCATATAATCACGGGTGATGGGCAGGGCGCGGCGGTCGCGTGCATACTGGACCTGGAAATTGACCATGCCGCCATGTTCGAACACGGTGGCTGCGCCGGCGAGATAGAAGGTCCACAGGCGAAAGAAGCGCTCGTCATACAGGGCAACGATCTCCGCCTTGTGCGCCATCGTCCGTTTGTACCATTCGCGGATGGTCAGGCCGTAATGCAGGCGCAGCACTTCGACATCGGTCACCATCAGGCGGGTGTCCTCGCTGCCCCGGATCATTTCCGACAGGGCGGGGATATATCCCCCGGGGAAGATATATTTCTGCGTGAAGGCGTCCGTGATACCGGGGCCGCCGACGCGGCCGATGGTGTGGACCAGCATGACCCCCTCGGGCGTCAGCAGGTCCCTGCACTTGTTGAAGAAGGTGCGGAAATGCGCGGTGCCGACATGTTCGAACATGCCCACGGACACGATCCGGTCGAACGGCCCCTGCATATCGCGATAATCGATCAGCTCGAACCGGACATGATCGGCGACGCCCGCGTCCTGGGCCCGCTGGCGCGCGACCTTAAGCTGTTCTTCCGACAGGGTGATGCCGGTCACGTCCACGCCGCATGTACGGTGGAGATAGAGCGCCATGCCGCCCCAGCCGCAGCCGATATCCAGCACCTTCATTCCCGGCTTCAGGTGCAGTTTGGCGGCGATATGTGCCTTCTTGTCCTCCTGCGCCTGCTCGAGGCTGATGGCCGCGTCATTGTCGGCGTCCGGGTAATAGGCGCAGCTATATTGCCGGTCACGATCCAGAAAGAGGGCATAGAGCGCCCCCGACAGGTCGTAATGATGCGCGACATTCGCCTTGGACCTTGCCCTGTGATTCAGGCGCCACAGCTTCTGCCGGGTGGTCTTGAAGCCGCGGGTGACGATGTTGTTCGAGCTGATCGACTTGCCCTGTTCCCACGGGTTGTTGGCCCGCAGCATGGAAACGAACTCCATGATGCCGCCGCCCTCTATGGTCACGCGGCCGTCGATCCACGCTTCCGCCATGCCAAGGCGCGGGTCCAGCACGATGTCCAGCGGCACCCGACGGTCGCGAAACCGCAGCGCGAGATCGGGAAATCCCGGTGTGCTTTGGCCGACGGTGAAATGCCGCCCGTCGGCATAACGGACCGTCAATGTGCCCTTGGTGACCAGGCGTCCGAGTATGCGTTCGAACATCGTCATGCAGACGCTTTGTCACGGCGTGCGGAAGCGGTCAAATGCCGGCATACCAATCATAATTGGCATGATCTTCCCAAAAGCCGCCCTTGCCCCTCCCGATCCCGGACAGCGTGTCGACGGCGTCGATCCGCATCAGATATTTCGCCTGCTTGTAGCCCAGATGCCGTTCCACCCGCAGCCGCAGCGGTGCGCCGTTCGCGACGCTGAGCGGACGATCGTTCAGCATATGGGCGAGGATGGTCTGCGGGTGAAATGCATCGACCCGGTCGATGCTTTCATAATAGCCGTTGCCGCCACCCATGTCGTCCGCGCAGCGAAATACGATGTAGCGCGCGCTATCGCGAAGCCGCGCCGCTTCCAGCACGGTTTTCAGCGGCACCCCGCGCCACTTGCCGATCGCGCTCCACCCTTCCACACAGTCATGGCGCGTGATCTGCTCTCGCTGCGGGAAGGCGCGCAACTGGGCAAGGGACAGCGCGAGCGGGCGTTCGACCAGCCCCGAAATTTCCAGCCTCCAGTCGGCAAAGCCGGTGCGCCATATCGCCTTGTAGGCTTCGGTGTTCGGGTTGGCGGTACCATTTGCGCGAAAAACAGGCGAAATCTGGTCGGGCCGGAACTCCTGCGCCAGCGCGTCGCGCGCCATCAGGCTGCGCTGTGCCCATTTGTGGAAATTCTCGGCGGAAAACAAAGTATTGCGGAATGTCTCGTTGCGCGCGATCCGGTCGCAGCCGGCCAGCGTCGCGGTCGCGCCCAACAGCAGCGTGCGGCGATTGAGGATCATGGCCGCGCCCCCGGCACCCGATAGCGGCCGGTGATCATCGATCGCACCTCGTTGATCGGGCCGGCAAGCAAAACCATCAGAATGTGAACCAGGAAAAAAGCCACCAGCGCGAAGGCGGCGATGAAATGGATCGATCGCGCCGATTGCCGCCCGCCGAACAGGTCGACCAGCCAGGGCCAGGCCGCGTTCATGCCGGGCGACATGGTGAGGCCGGTCAGAATGACCAGCGGCAGGGCGACGAAGATCACGCCGACATAGCTCGCCTTTTGCAGGATATTGTAACGCAATGCCGCCTCGCCGGTGGGAAAGCGCAGGCGGGCATGGTCCTTGATATCCTGCCAGACATGGCCGGGCGCCAGTTCTTCGCGGCGAAAGGCAAGATCCCGGCCGATATGCCGGTTGGCCAGGCTCCAGAGCATGTAGACCAGCAGCGCAAAGGCGAAGATTGGCGCGGCGGCAAGATGCCAGTGGCGTGACATCGCCAGATTATAATGGGCCGGCAGGGTGAGCCAGGCGCCGAAACGATCGAGCGTGAGCCATGCATGATCGTAATTGGCGCCATAATGGCCCCAGTAGAGGCGGGGATGAGCATTGAATATGCCAAGGCCGCTGGTGAAGAGGATATAGAGCATAAGCGCATTCAGCCAGTGCCAGAGCCGTGTCGAGAGGCGGTGGCGTCTGACGGTCCCGCGCGAAGAAGCGGTCGGTTCATCCATGCCGGCCAGTCTATCCTATTTTCATGACGGCACCACGCGCATTCATGTCACTCGCGTCTTCAGGCATGACGTTGGTCGAATGCCGGCTATGACAACGCCCCTGGCGGCGTCATTCCGGACGACAGGGAGAGGGTTTTACCATTTGAAAGAACGATGTCGGCGGCAGGGCCTTTTCAGGCCATGAACGCGTGACGGGCGTTGGGCTGCTTCCGACAGGGACGGGAGGGTGGAGCGAGAGATGAGCCGGCCGGTTCGTACCAGTGGAGCCCATGTCACAGTTTTGCAACACATGCCGGTAAATTGCCATGTCGCAATTATTATGCCTTTCCAAGTCATTATGACGATCCTACATCGCCGCTTGCATGCTGATGATGCTTGGCATGGTCTGATCCTTTAATGGAAGAGGATTGGAAGCAGGAGGATGGATAAATATATAATGCCATCTTTGCATCATGTCTGAAAATCGGCTGAAACGTCTTCAGTCGACAACAAGATAAAATTGAGGACTATATGAAGACTGTGATTTTCGCAGCGATGGCTGCTGCCGCTTTTGCAACTCCCGCCTTCGCGCAGGACGCCGCGCCCTTCACCGGCGCGCGCGCCGAAGTGCTCGCCGGATATGACAAGCTCGACACCAATGGCAGCGGCCTCGGCAACCCGGACGGTTTCCTCTACGGTATCGCCCTTGGCTATGACGCCCAGATGGGTGGCGCTGTCCTCGGCATCGAAGGCGAAATTTCCGATTCGACCGCCAATACCGAAGCTTTCGGTACCGATGTCGATGCCGCACGCGACCTCTACATCGGCGCCCGTGCCGGTTTCCTGGTCGGTCCGCAGGCGCTGGCCTATGTCAAGGCCGGCTACACCAACGCGCGCATCGAATATCAGGGCTGCTGCGCCGAAAACGGTGACGGCGTGCGCGTCGGCGCGGGCCTGGAATATAAGCTGAACGGCCAGATGTTCGTGAAGGGCGAATATCGCTATTCCAACTACGAAGCCGACGTGGAACGCCACCAGGTCGTTGCCGGCCTCGGCATTCGTTTCTGATCCCTCTCAATCGATCGGAACGGGGAAGGGCGGTCCAGCCGGGCCGCCCTTTTTCATGTCGGCAGGGGGCGGATGTCCGGGGCCACCCAGCTTCTGCGGGCTTCGACCGACATCAGCCTGTCCCGCGACCAGTAGGCCAGCGGCCAGTCCTTGTCGGCCAGCGGCGACGCCATCAGCCGCGCCAGGGCCTGGGCAGGGCTGGGATGGACATCCAGGCCGGCCAGCATATGGCGGGCCATCCGCAGGGATGCCTGCGTGATTGTTTCATGATAGCCGCTGGTGTCGCTGTTCACGCCGCCGACGCTCGCATTGTAGCGACGGATCATGTCCGGCAGGTCGCGCTCGGGATGTACGTCCGGACGCGTCAGGATCAGCCAGAGCGCGGTCGCGAAATGCGCCTGATGGGTCCAGCATTCCTTGGGCAGCGCGCAGGCCAGAAAGCCTTCGGCCAGCCGATCGATATCGTCATCGGTCATCATCTTTCCCCCGAAAAGAAAACCCCGCCGTTCCAGGCGGGGTTTCGTGTCGCGCCCCAAGGGCGCAGCCTGTCAGCCCCGGATCATCCGAGCGCGGCTTGCTTCTCTTCGGCCAGGCGCTTCATTTCCGCCTTGCTCTTCTTCTCGCTCGCGGACTTGAGTTGGCCGCACGCCGCCATGATGTCGCGCCCGCGCGGGGTGCGCACCGGCGCGCTGATGCCGCCTTCGAACACGATGTCGGAAAAGCGCCTGATCCTCTCGGGCGTCGAACATTCATAATCGGTGCCCGGCCATGGGTTGAACGGGATCAGGTTGACCTTGGCCGGCAGCTTGTAATGGCGCAGCAGGCGGACCAGTTCGCGCGCGTCATCGTCGCTGTCATTCTTGTCCCTGATCATCACATATTCGAACGTGATGCGGCGGGCATTGTTGGCGCCGGGATAGGCGGCGCAGGCGGCCAGCAATTCGTCGATGCCGAACTTCCTGTTGAGCGGCACCAGCTCGTCGCGCACATCCTTGGTCACGGCATGGAGCGAAACGGCCAGGTTCACGCCGATCTCCTCGCCCGCGCGCGCCATCATCGGGATGACGCCGCTGGTCGACAGGGTGATGCGGCGCTTGGACAGAGCCAGGCCGTCGCCGTCCATCACGACCTTCAGCGCGTCGCGCACATGGTTGAAATTATAGAGCGGCTCGCCCATCCCCATCATCACGATGTTGGTCAGCATCCGGCCGTCCGGGGTGTAGTGGGATGCCTCGTCCGACTCATCGTCATTGGCGCTGGCCATGTTGCCGCGCGGCCATTCGCCCAGCGCGTCGCGCGCCAGCATGACCTGGCCCACAATCTCGCCCGGCGTCAGGTTGCGCACCAGCCGCATCGTGCCGGTGTGGCAGAAGCTGCAGTTGAGCGTGCAGCCGACCTGGCTGGAAACGCACAGCGTGCCGCGGTCGGCGTCGGGGATGAAGACCATTTCATAATCCTGCCCGTCGTCCGAACGGAGCAGCCATTTGCGGGTGCCGTCACTCGACACTTGCGCCTCCACCACCTGCGGGCGGCCGACGACGAAGCGCTCGGCCATCCAGCCGCGCATCGGCTTGGCCAGGTCGGTCATTGCATCGAAATCGGTTACGCCGCGATGGTAGAGCCAATGAAATACCTGCTTCGATCGCAGCTTGGAGGCCTTTGCATCCAGTCCGGCGTCCGAGAAAATATCGCGGATTTGCGGGCGCGACAGGCCCATCAGGTCGATGCGGCCGTCTTCGCGCGGCGTCACCGCGCGCGGCACGGGCACAGGATCGATGGCGCCGGGAATCGGCATGAGGGGGCTGGTCGCTGACTGCATGGCCCGCCCCTAGCCGATTTGCGCCGATTTTGGAAGATGTGCCGCGTCAGCGCAGCTTCGCGCACCCCAGCGCGGCCGCATCCATGGCGGTCGCCGCGCCGCGCAGGGCATAGCTGTCGGCAAAACCCCGCCCGTCGGCCCCGACGGTGGAAACACTCATGCTGGTAGCCGACCGCATGGCAGCGACAATCGCGGCGTCGGCCCGCGCGTCCGTTGCCCAGGCATCCACCTGCCCGGCGACCAGCGCGAACCGGCGGTCGCCGACGCCAAGCGTGACCTTCGCATCGTCCGCACGCGGGCGGCTAAGGCGAAAATGGACCTGTCCCCGCACACGTTTGCGCGGCCAGGTGCCCACGGCAGCGAAGCCTTTCGGCTGTTGTCCGCGACGGACCCGCGGCTGGGCGATGGCATAGCAGCGCGGCGTGGCCGGATCGCGGAACGCCCCCCAGCTTTCGAACATGCCCAGCGAATCCCGGGCCATTGCGGTTGCGGGAACCGCGATCAGGGCAAGGGTGAGGGCAATGCTGCGGCGCATGGAACGGCCAAAGCGCAACCCGTCCCGCTTTGCAAGCCCGCGCCTGCCGCAAAAGCGCGCGCTGGCGCTTGCCCACGCCGTCATAGCGGTTATGAAGAAGCATCCATCAGTGCCGCCGGATTCGACCGGGTGCCGGCCATCACGAAAACAGAAACGGACACAACAGGGACATGAAGGCCACCATCGAACGCGCAACGCTCCTCAAGAGCCTGAGCCACGTCCAGTCGGTGGTCGAGCGGCGCAATACCATCCCGATCCTGTCCAACGTCCTGATCGAGGCATCGATGGACGGTGCGATCAAGCTGATGGCGACGGACCTCGATCTCCAGATCGTCGAGAGCGTGTCGGCTCAGGTAGAGCAGGCAGGCGCCACCACCATTTCCGCCCACACCCTGTTCGACATCGCCCGCAAACTGCCTGAAGGCAGCCAGGTCTCGCTCCACGCCGCCGAAGGCAAGATGCTGATCCAGGCCGGGCGCGCGCGCTTCAACCTGTCGACCCTGCCGCGGGACGATTTTCCCGTGATCGCGGAAGGCGACCTGCCGACCCATTTCGAACTGCCGGCAGAAACGCTGAAGCAGATCGTCGACAAGACGCGGTTCGCTATCTCGACCGAAGAGACGCGCTATTATCTGAACGGCATCTATTTCCATGTGTCCGACGATGGCCAGCCCGTGCTGAAGGCCGCGGCGACCGACGGCCACCGCCTTGCGCGCGTCACCGTGACCCGCCCCGATGGCGCCGACGGCATGCCGGGCATCATCGTGCCGCGCAAATGCATCGGCGAACTGCGCAAGCTGCTCGATGAGGTTGACGGTTCGGTCGAAGTTTCGCTTTCGGCGAGCAAGATCCGCTTCGGTCTGGGAAACGCGATCCTGACGAGCAAGCTGATCGACGGCACCTTCCCCGATTACAGCCGCGTCATACCCACGGCCAACGACAAGCTGCTGAAGATTGATCCCCGCAGTTTCGAGGAGGGCGTCGACCGCGTTGCGACCATCGCGACCGAAAAGACGCGTGCCGTCAAGATGAGCCTGGATCGGGACCGGATCACCCTGTCGGTCACGAGCCCGGAAAATGGCACCGCAGCAGAAGAGGTTCCCGGTGCGTTTCAGGGCGAAGGGTTCGACATCGGTTTCAACGCGCGTTATCTGCTCGACATATTGGGTCAGATCGACAGTGATACGGTCGACCTGCATCTGGCGGATGCGGCGGCGCCGACGCTGATCCGGGAAAATGACGAGAGTTCGGCGCTGTATGTTCTGATGCCGATGCGTGTCTGACGATCCTCGCGATTTAGTTGAACGTGACTGCCCGTTTATTTGACGGGCTTTCGAGGTAATCCTCTGTCAACGACTAGGCGTTATACGCGGCCCATGGCTATTCAGCGCAATGCCTTGGCGGACAGCATCGCGGGTTCCAACTCGGTCATGGTCGCACTAGGCCTTGCGCCCAGCGGGACGGAAGTGTCCGCATCCTGGATTTCCGGGGCATTCGTCTATATCGCCCGTCTCTGGCCCTTGATCCTGCTGGCAAAGATTTGCCTGTTGTCGCTTCTCGACCTGTCGTCCCTGATGCCGCAAACCGCCCGACAGATGCTGTTGATGGCAACCACGCTGCTGGTCGATGGCGTGATCGTGATCGCCCCTCGACGGGCCTTGTTCCAGCGCTTGCTGCCGCATGTCCAGAACTGGCTCATGCTGCCGCTGGTCTTTCTGTCGGGTCTGACATTCAGCCTCTGGCTTGGTGCCGACCGTCTGGAGATGTCAACCGGCGTATTGCTGATGGCGCGCCCGCAGACGGCGATGACGCTGTTGGCGGTATGCATTTTCGGGGATCGCCGTCTTCTGGGTATCAGCTATTTCGTCGGCGCTTTCCTAGTCCCGGTCATGACCAGTCCGGACCTGGTCAAGGTGGGGCTGCTGGTGTCTTGCATCGGTGTCATGGCTTTGGCCACTGTTCGCCAGGCGATGGCGGATCGCGAACGCGCGATTGAGATGCATCGGCGGGACTTGCGGGCGCAAAGGTCCGACCGCCTGTTGCAGGAGCATGAACGCACCGGACGCGGCTGGTTCTGGGAAACCGATCGCAACGGCATGCTCACCTATATTTCCGATACGCTGGTCGAAACGCTCAAGACGACGACGGGGGGGCTCATCGGACGCCCGATTACCGAGATCGTCCGTCATGGCGACCGGCAGCAGGGCGATGGCGAACGCACGCTGGGTTTCCATTTGTCGGCCCGGACCGGCTTTTCCGACATCGCCGTCTGCGCCGCGCTGGCGGCCGAGGAGCGATGGTGGTCCATATCGGGTCAGCCGGTGTTCAATGAATATGGTCAGTTCCACGGCTTTCGCGGCAGCGGCACGGACCTGACGGAAATGCGTCGCAGCCAGGCGGAAGTGAACCGGCTGGCGCAGTTCGATTCGCTGACCGGTCTTGCCAATCGCATCCAGATGCTGCGGTCTCTCGAGCAGGCGGTGGCCGACCGTAACGGCAAGCCCGGCGAATGTTCGCTGTTGATGCTCGATCTCGATCGGTTCAAGTCAGTGAACGACACGCTCGGTCATCCCGCCGGCGATGCGCTGTTGCGCCAGGTGAGCCAGCGCCTGCAGCGTGTGGTCGGCAATCGCGCGTTGGTGGGGCGCCAGGGTGGCGACGAATTCAAGATCCTGGTGCCTGGCCGGGTCGATCCGGCCCAGCTGTCGCAACTGGCCGAAGCCATTATCGGGCAGGTGTCGCAGCCCTATTCTATCGAAGGGAACGCCGTCGTCATCGGCGTGTCGATCGGCATTTCCCTGTGCCCGCAGGATGGCGTCACCGCCGATGCATTGATCCGCAACGCCGACCTTGCCCTCTACGCCGCCAAGGGCGACGGGCGCGGGGTGCACCGTTTCTATTCGGCAGACATGCATGCCGATGCCGAGGACCGCCGCAAGCTGGAAGAGGATTTGCGCCATGCGCTCGCCGCGGACGGCCTGCATCTCGTCTATCAGCCGGTGGTGTCGTCCAAGACGGAGAAAATTGCCGGTTATGAGGCTTTGCTGCGCTGGAACCATCCCACGCGCGGCGCAATTTCTCCGGCCATATTCATTCCCATTGCCGAGGATACCGGCCTGATCGCGCAGATCGGCGAGTGGGTGATGCGCACGGCCTGCCGGGACGCGGTGCAATGGCGCGAAGGTATCCGCGTCGCGGTCAACGTGTCGCCGACCCAATTCGCCAATCCGAACTTTCCCTCTACCGTCATGAGCGCCCTTGCCGGGGCTCAACTTGCGCCCGAACGGCTGGAACTGGAAATCACCGAAAGCGTGTTCCTGAACGACGATGCGGGCACCGACGCGATGTTCTCGCGATTGAAGGCGCTGGGTGTGCGGCTCGCGCTCGACGATTTCGGCACGGGCTATTCATCGCTGGGCTATCTGAAGAAGGCGCCTTTCGACAAGATCAAGATCGACCAGAGCTTCGTCCGTGGCGCGGCGATCAAGGGCAGCCGCAACAGCGCGATCATCAAGGCGATCGTCAGCCTGGCGGAAGCGCTGGGTATGGACACTACCGCCGAAGGGGCTGAGACGCAGGACGAACTGGCGCTGATCCGCCAGCTGGGGTGCAGTCACATCCAGGGCTATATTTATGGCCGGCCCATGCCGTTCGAAGATGTTATGGTCAGCCAGCGCAAGGGGACCGACGCGGCGCCGATCGGTTTCCAGTCGAGCCGGCCGGAGCGCAAGACGATGCTGCGAACCGTTGCCGTCCACCACGACGGCCATGTCTACACTGGCCGGGTGCGCAACATTTCATCCACCGGCGCGCTGATCGAGGGGCTCTGGAACGTGCCGGCCGGCACTGCATTCTCCATTGAACTGACAGATCGCACGCTGGTCAAGGCGATGGCACGCTGGTCGAAGGAAGACCGGATGGGCGTGGAGTTTGAAAACGAAGTCGACATCAACGCCCTGCGCAACGCCCCAAGATCGCTGGCATCCTGACCGGCAGGAATTCCGACGCCCATGACCAGGCAGGGGCCGTGCCGGCCGGCGCATAGCAAATTCATCCAGCAGCAAGGGCGCGCCCGAACGGCGTCAGGCCCGTCATCCCGTCTGGATGGCGGGCCTGCGAAAGCATCGGTTGGACGCGCTCAGGCGGCGAGGGCGACCGGTTCCTGATCGGCCATGATCAGCCCTTGCGCCACGTTGCGGATCAGGCTGACAAAGCGTGTTGCCTCACGCACGATCATCGCCTTGTTGAAACAGGCGGCAGCGCCGCGGTTTATCGCCTCATCGACGATCGGCGCACCGTCGCGCATCAGGCTGGACAGCATGATGACGGGGCGCGGTTCCATATCCATGATCTCGTCGAGAATGGCCATGCCGTCGCGTCCCGGCATCGCGATGTCCAGCGTCACCACATCGGGCCGTTCCAGCCGGATGAGGTCGATGGCTTCCTCGCCATTGCGCGCGATGCCGACGATTTCGATATGCCGGTCGCGCTCCAGAAGCGTCTCGATCATCGCGCGGATGGTCAGAGAATCGTCGACCACCACAATTCTGACAGGGTTCATGAAATTGGCTCCCCAAGGTCTATGAACATCATAACGACCCGAAGGCGGAGGGGTTTAGGCGTGGCTAACATGCATTTAACCACGCCTCGGGAATGCCGGTGAAAACAGCTTGCGAAAGCTGACCGAAATGCTCCTGCCCAGCGGATCGAGATAGCCCTGCTGATAGCGAAGCGGGGTCGATCCGCTGGCGTCGCGCACCTCGCGCCGCGTATTGAAGATATTGTCGATACCGATTGATACCCGCGATCCACGCAGGAACGGCACATTCTTCACCAGGCTGGGCATCTGCCCCAGATTCGCGAACACGCGCAGATTTGCGGTGGCAAGGCTGCCGAAGTCCAGCCGCGATGCGCCACCCAGCGCACCGTCCACATGGGTGCCGCTTTCCCAGTCGATGCCCAGCCTCGCGCCGATCCCGTTGTTCATATAGCCGAACCGCGCCTTGATCTCATGGCGGGGCTGGCCTCCCGACGATCCGGTTGCGTCGCCATCCAGCAGGTCCAGTTCCGGCACGCCGGGCGCGATCAGGATGGTCTCGGCCAAATGCCACATATGGTAGAGGCTGACCGTTATACGGCCGCCGCCCTGTCCTCCGCGCCCGCCGCCAAAGCCACCGCCGCGCGGGCGTCCACCGCCCCGTTCGCCGCGCCTGGCGTCATCGCCCCCTCCGGCGGCGCGGGGTCCGCCTTCCTGTCCGTCGCGTGGCCGGTTGCGGGCGAAGGCGGCCCGGATGTCGTCCAGTTCCCTGGGTCGCTCCTCCGGCTTCGCACCGGCCGCGCGCCACGCCTCTATCACCTTCTGGATATGCGACTTGATCGGGATCGACAGGTCGAACCCCCAGCGCAGTTCCTCGCTTTGCGATCGCAGGAAATTGACCGGCCGCGCATCAATCTGGATCAAGTTGCCGTCCTCGTCGCGCAGGAAGCGCTGGGGAAAGGCGGCCTCCAGGTCGGGCGTCGGCGTCGGGAAGGCGGCGATCGGGTTGCGTGTCCGGCTGTTCAGATAATTGGCGGTCAGCGTCAGGTTCGGTTTGTCGAACGGCTTGATCGTCGCGCCCAGCCGGAACTGGTCGCGCACGCTTTCGCGCAGGTCCGCATTGCCGCCGGACAATTGCGTCACGAACACGCTCTGCCCGGTCGCATAATCGAACACCGACATATTCGGCGTCGCCACCAGAGGATCGGTGATTTGCGCGCCGGTCGGCGCCGCGCGGTCCTGATTGGCGGACACAAGTATCTGCACCGCCGTCACCGGTTGCCATCGTAGCCCGTATCCCAGCGTGGAAAGCATGCCGAAATCCGAATAATGCTGGGCCGCCGCGTTCAGGTTTACGCCAATGTCCCCGACCGCGCCCAGCACCCCCTTGGACCGGCTGGTCAGCGGCAGGTCCAGGCTGACCTGTCCGCTTGCGATCTCGCGATTATAATGGCTGCGGCTATCCACGCCGGATCGGGTCGAGCGGCTCTCGAAACCGTTGGCGGACGCGCCGACGCGCACCGAAGTAGTGACCGCGCCTGCCGGCAGGTCGAACAGCGATCCGCTGACCAGCAGGTCGCCGCCGATCGCTTGCGATCTGGCGCGGGCGCTGTCGATGGTCCTGACGCCGGTCAGCCCGCCATCGAAGATCCCATAGGGATTGATGCCCGGATCGCCCGCGTCCAGCGCCGCCTGGATCGCGCCGATGTCGATGCCGCGATCCGTGCGGGTGCGCGTGATCGAAATATCGCCATTGCCGGTGAACGACCATTGCCAGGTCCTGCTGATCTGGCCGTTCAGCGTCACGCCGATATGGCCGGTCGTGCCGCGCACCTGTTGTCCCAATGCCCCGCCCTGCGCCAGATAGCGGTAAAGCGTGACGTTGTCGGCAAAGGGGGAAAAGGGGCTGCCTTCAGGAAGGGTGAAGGCGGCGGCCGACAGGCCTTGCAGCGAATCGCTGTCGGACAATGCCAGCCGCCCGTTGATGGTCGCCGACACGCCGACACGCCGCCCAGCGCGCGGGCGAGGGTGGCGTTGGCGACGAAATTTTCGGTCGCGGGACTGAGCGTGCGATAGTCCGTCAGATCGCTGACATCCGTCCTGTTCGCACCGGCGACGAAATCCGACAAGGCCGGCAGGTTGGCGGCGGCACTTGCCGGCACGGATGCAACCGTTACCGTCTGCCCCGCCAAGGCGGACAGGGCTGGATCGATCTCTGTGCCGCGTTGTGCGGCGGTGATATTGCCGCCCAAGGCGTAGGGGCGGTTAGGGCCGGTAGGGATGATCGAGCGCTGGCTTTCCAGCAGATGCGCGGCGCGGCCATATTCCAGGTTCACCGTGAAGCGATTGTCGCCACGGATGCGCAGCAGACCGGCTTCCGCCTGACCGTTCTCGCGGCCGCCTTCGGTGGTCGTGCCCAGCTTCAGCTCGCCCGTTTCGGCGCGGAAACGCTGACGCAGGACGATGTTCATCACCTTCTGCGTCGGCGCATAGCCATAGCTGAGCGCGACCTGCTCGGGCAGGATGTCGACGCGCGCGATCGCTTCCGACGGGATGTCCTGAATTTCCGAGAAGCTCGATATGCGCTTGCCGTTCAACAGCAGGATCGGCGTGCCGTTGGTCTGGGGCGACAATTCGCTGACTAGTTCGGCGATTGATGTCACGCCCAACGCGCGCACGTCGGCCGGCGAAAGCATCTGTTCGGGCTGGACGTTCCCGATCACCGCGCCGCGCAAGGGCTGGCCGGTGACGATGATCTCGTCACCTTCCTCCGTTTGCACGGGCGGGGCCTCTCGCCGGTCTTCCTGGGCAAAAAGGGCGCCGGGCGCGGCTCCCGCCAACAGAGGCAACAATATGATGAATGCGGATCGGCGCACGAAAACCCCCTGAGACCCTATCGATGATGCGGAACGGACTAGCGGCCATATGTCGCAAGTTTTTGGCACGCGCAGCGCCAATTTGTCGCAAGATGTAGCGGGCGGGGCTGAACCGGGCCTTGCCGGGTCAGGCGGCGTCGTGAAAAATCAGTCCCAGCACGAAGCGCGTGCCGGACAGCAGGCGGCTGACGCCGTGGCGCAACTGCACGCGATGCACGCCGCGCGTGCCTCTGGCGGGACGCTCGCGTACCGGGAACAGCACGGCATCGCCGCGTTCCAGCGGAACCACTTCCGGCCGGGACTGCATGCGCGGCCGCTGCTCTGTCAGGACGAAGGCGCCGCCGGTGAAATCCTCGCCCGGCTGCGACAGCAGGATGGCGGCCTGAAGCGGAAAGACATGGGGGCCGTAGACGTCCTGGTGCAGCGCGTTCCAGTCCCCGGCCTCGTACCGCAGCAGCAGCGGGGTGGGCTTGTCCTGCCCGCCCAGCGCGCATCGCGCCAGGAAATCGGCATGGCGTTCCGGATAGATGTTGTCGGTGCCCAGCATCGCTGCCCAGCGATTGGCGACGGCGGCCAGTTCCGGATAGAGCGTCGCGCGCAATGCCGCCACGGGCTCCGGCAACGGATAGGCGAAATAGCGATAGCGCCCGCTGCCATAGCCATGGCGCGCCATCACCACTTCCTTGCGGAACAGGGCAGGATCGTCCCACAGGGCGGTCATCGCAGCGCATTGATCGGGCGTCAGCAAGGCGGGCAGGCGCATGGCGCCGTGGCGGTCCAGATCATCCAGGGTCATGGGAGTGACGATGGCAGCGGACAGGGCGCGCGTCATCCCGCGCCTTGCGCTCAAATCCCGCGACCGGCGCTCATTCCAGCGGCTTGCGGAAGCGGTAGAGGAAACGGTCGGTCTTGCCGCGAATTGCGGGGTCGAACACCAGCTTGCTGTGATCGTCCGCCGGATTGGCGAGGAGCGGGCTTTCCGCTTCCAGCACGAATCCGGCGGCGGCGAAATCGGCCTTCACGACGGCGGGGTCGATGCGATGCAAGGCGTCGACGATCGCGCGGGTGTCCCCCGGTGCGCCGACATGGTCGATGATGCCGACAATGCCGCCCGGCCGGGTGGCGGCGTAGAGCGCCGCGACGAAAGCAGCCGGATCGCTGCGGGGAATACCGAACTTGTCCGACTGCCAGTAGATGTCATGGTAGCTCAGGTTGATGATGGTGAAGTCGAAGCTGCTGGCCGGGGCGCTGAATGCCTCGAACGGATAGCGGACCCAGTCGATGTCGGGATGGCTGGCGACGATTGCTTTCCACTTTTCCTGTTCGTCCGGCTTGGTGTAGAACTGGTCGGGTTCGAACGCCGTGACCTTGCCCGCCGGCCCGACCGCATCGGCCATGATTTCCGCCCAATAGCCCGATCCGGTCATGATGTCGGCCGCTTTCATGCCGCTTGCCAGGCCCAGGAAAGCGAGAGTTTCGGCCGGTTTGCGGCTTTCGTCCAGTGCTTTCGCCTCGTTCGGGCGCCTGGGATCGGCGAGCGCCGCGGCATAATCCGGTCTGGGTGGCGGCGGGGTGGTCGCGAGTGCCGGGGTCGACAGGATCAGGCCGGCGAGGCCGATGGCATGGACGAAGCGCATATAGGAAGTCCCCCCTTGGCGAAGGCGCCGATGGTGCGCCACCCGCGCGCAAGGTTCAATGCCGATCATCGATCCGCCAAGTCGCTGGTCGAAAGCATGGGGGCTGCTAGAAGGAGGCGATGCGCACGCTGTACCCACCGATCGAATCCTTCGCGTCCGGCCATCTCAACGTGGAGGACGGCCACCATATCTATTGGGAACGTGCCGGAACGCCGGGCGCCAAGCCGGCGGTATTCCTGCATGGCGGCCCCGGTGGCGGCATTGCGCCCGACCATCGGCGCCTGTTCGACCCGGCGCGCTATGACGTGTTGCTGTTCGACCAGCGCGGTTGCGGTCGCTCCACGCCACATGCCGGGCTGGAGGCGAACACCACCTGGCATCTGGTCGCCGACATCGAACGGCTGCGGGAGATGATGGGCGTCGAGCAGTGGCTGGTGTTCGGCGGCAGCTGGGGCTCGACCCTCGCACTTGCCTATGCCCAGACCCATCCCGATCGGGTGACCGAACTGGTGTTGCGCGGCATCTTCACCATCCGCGCCAGGGAGATCGACTGGTATTATCAGCAAGGTGCGAGCCGGATCTATCCCGACAAGTGGGAACGCTTCGTCGCCCCGATAGCCGAAGCGGAGCGCGCCGACCTGCTCCATGCCTATCGCCGCATCCTGACCGGCGACGACCGCGCCAAGCAGATCGCCGCCGCCAAGGCATGGAGCCTGTGGGAGGGCGAAACCATCCGCCTGCTGCCGGACGAAGGGCTTTCCGCGACCCACGAAGCCGATGATTTCGCGCTGGCCTTCGCCCGCATCGAAAATCATTATTTCGTTCATGGCGGCTGGCTGGACGAAGGGCAATTGATCCGCGACGCGGGCAAGCTGGCGGCCATTCCCGGCGTCATCGTGCAGGGCCGCTATGACATGGCCTGTCCGGCGGAAACCGCGTGGGAACTGCACCGGGCATGGCCGCAGGCGCGGTTCGAAATGATCGAAGGTGCGGGCCATGCGTTCAACGAACCGGGCATATTGGACGCACTCATCCGGGCGACGGACGGGTTTGCGGTGAAGGCGAAAGGATAGGGATGCGCAAATTGATGGTGCTGGCCGGGGTGTTCGCCCTGATGGCCTGCGGGGACAGCGGCGAGCAGATCAGCGCGGTCGACAATCGGGCGGTTCCCGAAACAGGCGCAGCGGCCAAGGTCGCCAAGCTGGATGAAGGGCAGCGCAACGGGGTGTTGGAACGTGCCGTGCGGGCGTCGGGGGCAGCGTGTCCGGAAGTGATCCGATCGGAACGGATCGAGATACGCCCCGGCGTCAGCGGCTGGAAAGCAGAGTGCAGCAACAGCAGCGCGCATCTGGTGGAGATTCAGGCGGACGGGACGGCGAACGTCACCAGCCGGACCCACTGATCAAGGAAGAAGCGGGGCACGGAAACGGGGGTTTTCCGCCGAAGTTCATACCATATGCGCGCGCGCGCCCGCCTGCGCGTAAGCTATCGGGTGGACGGTTCAAGGAATGGCGAGGGATAGGCTCGCCGGGGTCGAATAGGACAGGTTTTGTTGCAGGAATAGGATGCTTTTCGGGAAGCCTGTGGCCCTTGGGTTACGCGTGGTTCGCGGACAGCTCGGCTGGAAACGATCAGTTTGGGACATTTAGGTGAGTCCCCAGCGGGTCACCATCTCGCCCAAAACATGCCGTTGGCTATCGCAACATTGCTTCCATGCCCGACGAGCTTTTAATTGACCGAATGCGTGCGATTATGATTTACTGGCAATCAAGGTAGGTCACCACAAAGATCGCATGGGTGCCCAGAATAGCAATGTGCCGGCATCCGCCGGTTACTCGGAGAGATCGCTTGAATCGAACGGACAAACTGACCCGTCGTGAGTTCGCGGCCTTGAGCGGCGCTTTGGGGGCAGCGGCAATCGTACCCGGTGCGCTGGCTCAAACCGAAACCGAACGGGTCGACATCGACGTTCGCAAGGTCAGCGGGTCGCTGAATCATATCTGGTCCGAGACGATGGGATCGGACAGGGCCGCGATCACGTTGCGCGAGGCCTGGCGCAAGGATCTGGAGCGTTGCAAAAACGAAATCGGCCTCAAGCGGGTCCGCTTCCACGGCATCTTCAACGACGAACTGGGGGTGGGTTTCAACGGCAATTTCCAGAACGTCAATGCCGTCTATGACGGGCTGCTGGACCGGGGCGTGCAGCCTTTCGTCGAACTCAGCTTCATGCCGCGCAGTATCGCTAGTGGGACGAAGGAGTTCGGCTTCTATCGAGCGAATGTGACCCCGCCCAAATCCATGGAAAATTGGACCGGGCTCGTGGATAAGTTCGTCCGCAACCTCATCCAGCGCTACGGCGCCGCCGAAGTGCGGCAATGGTATTTCGAGGTGTGGAACGAGCCCAATCTCAACCCGCCGTTCTGGACCGGCACGCAGGAGGACTATTTTGCGCTTTACAAGGCCACTGCGGCAACGGTGAAGAGCGTCGATCCGAGCCTCAGAACGGGTGGCCCGGCAAGCTCCGCGGTGCAATGGCTGCCGCAGTTCCTCGATTACTGCGCGCGCAACGACGCGCCTGTCGATTTCGTATCGACCCACATCTATCCGGGCGACGATCAGGCGATGATTTTCGGGCAGGCGAACAAGTTCAAACAATATGATGTCGTGCCTGCCGCCGTGGCACAGGCGCGCGCGCAGATTGATGCGTCCAGGTTCAAGGGCACCGAACTGTGGCTCAATGAGTGGTCGTCAGACAGCCCTGCGATGATCGCGCACGCCATCGTCAACAGCCTTCCGCATTGCCAGGCGATGGGCCAGTGGCAAATCAGCGGCGAGTATGAGGAAATCATGGTGGCGCCCTGGATCTTCAAGGAAGGGCAGAACGGGTGGGGCATTCTCGCTCGCGGCAGTGTGGCCAAGCCGGAGTTCAATACTTACAAGCTCCTCAATCGTCTCGGCAATCGCCGTCTGGCCGCCACCGGGCCGGCCCTCGCTTCGCAGCGCGATGGCGGCGGGTTCGCGGCACTTGTGTGGAACCTGGCCGATGTCCAGCAGGCGCCGGGCATTCCCGGAGCGAGCAGCAAGCGTTTAGTCTTAGGCACCCGGAAGGTGATCACGGTTCGTTTGCGCGGCGCGCAGCCAGGTCAACAGGTCAAAGTCAGCTACGTGGACCTGGAGCGCGGGTCACCCTATCCGATCTGGCGGTCGATGGGCTCGCCCAAATACCCGACGAGGGAACAAATGGACATGATCCGCAAGGCCGCAGAGATCGCTGCCCCCGAAAACCGTACGCTCAATGCGCGGGCTGAACTCCAGCTTGATCTGCCCGCAGAGGGCGTGGCGTTAGTTGAATCGGCATAAGACCGGACGTCTGGGCTCCCGACCTCTCGGCTGCATTGAATTGCAGAAAGTGGGCCTCACCGCCGCAGATGGTGCATAGATGCGGCAGGACCGCTTCCCACCCATCCCCGACCATAAGGGGTAAGGTGGACCGCTATCGCCCAAACTTCTTCTGCACCTTGCCGTAGCGCAATTTTCGGGTTCCGGGCTTGCCCTCGGTGGCCCGCCCCCTTGGCGCTGCGACCTGCTGGTCGGCGGGCAGGCCCAGTTCTTCGGCCTCCAGCTTGCGGATTTCGTCGCGGATGCGGCCGGCTTCCTCGAACTCCAGATCCGCCGCCGCGGCGCGCATCTTCTTTTCCAGATCCTCGATATAGGCGCGCAGGTTGTGGCCCACGAGGTGGGGCCGATCTTCCAGTCCGGTTTCGACCGTGACCTGATCCTTCGACGCGACATGGGCGATGATGTCGCCGATATTCTTCTTCACCGTTTGCGGCGTGATGCCATGTTCTTCATTATAGGCCATCTGTTTTTCGCGACGGCGCGAGGTTTCGTTGAGCGCCCGTTCCATGCTTCCCGTCACCCGGTCGGCATAGAGGATGACGCGGCCATCGACGTTACGCGCCGCGCGCCCAATCGTCTGGATCAGCGAGGTTTCGGAGCGCAGAAAACCCTCCTTGTCCGCATCCAATATCGCCACCAGTCCGCATTCGGGAATGTCCAGCCCTTCGCGCAGCAGGTTGATGCCGATCAGCACGTCATAGACGCCCAGCCGCAAATCGCGGATCAGCTCGATACGCTCCAGCGTCTCGACGTCGCTGTGCATGTAGCGGACCTTGATCCCCGCCTCATGCATGAACTCGGTCAGATCCTCCGCCATTCGCTTGGTGAGCGTGGTGACGAGCGTGCGGTATCCCTGCGCCGCGACCTTGCGGCATTCGTTGATGAGGTCGTCGACCTGATCCTCCACCGGCTTGATCTCGACCGGCGGGTCGATGAGTCCGGTGGGACGGATCACCTGTTCGGAGAAGGTGCCGCCGGTCTGCTCCATTTCCCACGTTCCCGGCGTCGCGGAGACGCTTACCGTCTGCGGCCGCATCGCGTCCCACTCGTTGAAGCGCAGCGGCCGGTTGTCGATGCAGCTTGGCAGGCGGAAGCCATATTCGGCGAGCGTGATCTTGCGCCGGTGGTCGCCCCGCGCCATCGCGCCGATCTGCGGCACGGTCTGGTGGCTTTCGTCCACGAACAGCAAGGCGTTTTCGGGGAGATATTCGAACAAGGTCGGCGGCGGTTCGCCCGGCAGACGGCCGGTCAGGAAGCGCGAATAATTCTCGATCCCTGCGCACGATCCCGTCGCCGCGATCATCTCCAGGTCGAAGTTGGTGCGCTGCTCCAGCCGCTGCGCCTCCAGCAGCTTGCCCTCGCTCGTCAGTTCCTTCAGCCGTTCGGCCAGCTCGAAGCGGATCGCCTCCATCGCCTGCTTGAGCGTCGGTCCCGGCGTCACATGGTGCGAATTGGGAAAGACCTTCACATAATCGAGGCTCGCAATCTTCTTGCCGGTCAGCGGGTCGAACTCGACGATCTCCTCGATCTCGTTGCCGAAGAAGCTGACCCGCCACGCCGTATCTTCATAGTGGGAGGGGAAAATCTCCAGATTATCCCCCTTCACCCGGAAATTGCCGCGGGCAAAGGCGGCGTCGTTGCGCTTATACTGGAGCGCCACCAGCTTGCGGATGATCTCCCGCTGGTCTTCGATCTGCCCCTTCTTCATCGCGAAGGTCATCGCCGAATAGGTTTCGACCGACCCGATGCCATAGAGGCAGGAGACGGATGCGACGATGATGACATCGTCCCGTTCCAGCAACGCGCGGGTGGCCGAGTGGCGCATCCGGTCGATGCTCTCGTTTACGCTCGATTCCTTTTCGATATAGGTGTCGGAGCGCGCCACATAGGCTTCGGGCTGATAATAGTCATAATAGCTGACGAAATATTCGACGGCATTTTCGGGAAAGAAGCTCTTGAACTCCCCGTAAAGCTGCGCGGCAAGAATCTTGTTGGGTGCCAGCACCAGGGCGGGCCGCTGCAACGCCTCTATCACCTTCGCCATGGTGAAGGTCTTGCCGGAGCCGGTGACGCCCAGCAGCACCTGATCCTTCTCGCCCTGCAACGCGGCATCCACCAGTTCGGCAATGGCGGCAGGCTGGTCGCCCGAGGGTTCATAGTCGCTGACTAGCCCGAACGGCCTGCCGCCCTCGCTCTTTTCCGGCCGCGCGGGGCGGTGGGGGACGAAGAATTCGCCGGTTTCCGGCTCATCGAGCGTGGTGCGGATTTGAATTGTCATCGCGCCTTGATATGGTCCTCGCAAAGACAGGTCGCAACCGTTGCATGCTCAAACAGGGGAAACACATCGGTCATGAGGACTGCCGCCACGATAATGATCGCCGCCACCATCATGCTCGCAGCCTGCGACAACACGCCCGACGCGACAAAGGGAGAAATCGCCGCGACCGACGCCATGAGCAAGGACGAGGTGAAGGCCGCCGTCGACAAGGTAAAACTGAAGCCTGGCCAGTGGGAAGGCCGTTTCACCGTTCAGGACATCGACCTGTCGAACATGCCCGGCGCGCCTGCCGGCATGGAAGAGCAGATGAAGCGCATGATGAGTCACGCATCGGTCACCTATTGCGTCACGCCGGAGGAGGCGGCCAATCCCGGCGCCGACATGTTCTCCGGACAGGATAACAAGAATTGCAAGTTCGCCGATTTTGCCGCCACAGGCGGCACGGTAAAGGGGCGTGTGTCGTGCAAGGGCGACGGCGGCAGCGTAATGAACGCCGCCATGTCGGGCAGCTACGCGCCTGACAGCTACACGATGGACATGGATATGAAGATGGAAGGCGGTCCGCAGGCGATGGCGATGAAGGCCCGGTCCGAAGGTAAATGGATCGGCGCGGAGTGCACGGCGGAACAATGATGCGGAGCGCGCATGGCCGAGCCTGATCGCTGCTGGCTGTGCGAACGGATATTGGGCGGGCGGGTGGAAAGGCATCATCCGCTGCCCCGCAGCCGGGGCGGACGCGACACCGTGCAGGTGCATCCCATCTGCCATCGCACCATCCACGCGACGCTGACCAATGCGCAGTTGGCGCACGGCTTTGCGGATGTGGCGAAAATACGGGCAGAGCCAGTCATCGCCCGTTTCCTTTCCTGGATCGCCGACAAACCGCCCGATTTCCATGCGCCGACGCGGAGCAGGCGATGAACGGGGCATTTCTTCCTTGCGCTTTTCCGTCCGGCGGTAGAGCCTTGCGTGGTTCCTTCGAGAGAACAGGGGAGAGGATATGCGACGGATGATATGTGCGGCCCTGCCGCTGCCGATGATGCTTGGCCTGGCTGCCTGCGGCGGTGAAACGGCTCCCGCGCCGCAGGAGGAAAAGCCGATCCTGCTCCAGGGCGGTCAGTGGGAAATCACCCGGAAGACGACCGGATACAATACGCCCGCTGTGACGCCCGAGGAATATCAGGAGGCCCTCAAGCAGGTCGGCGAGGACAAGGTCTGCCTGGCCGTCGACAAGGACGGCGTGCCCGACGCGACGACGCTCGCCGGGGACGAGGGCAAGGACTGCGTCTACAAGGACAAGATGTTGCGCAAGGGCCGGTTGATCGCCACGCTGTCATGCAAGGCGGGGAAGGGCACGTCGGAACTCGTGCTGGAGGGTAATTATACCGACGACACGATGACGCTGGGCACCACCATGACGAAGATGGTGGGCGGTCAGGCGGTGCTGCGCACCACCCATGACATGACGGCGCGGCGCGTGGGCGACTGTCCGGCGTAACAGGCCGGAGGCGGGGCTGACGACGGGTCGTCGGCCGCGCTTCTGCATATTGCTTCGGCGGTCGCGGCCGGCCCTTAATTCAGGGCGCGGATCGCGCGCTCGTCGCACCGTTTCGCCCCCGGCGTGACAGGGCTGACAGCGGGCACCGCCAGCGACTGGCCAATGCGCAGGGGGGCGAAGCGCTTGCGGTCTATCCCCTGGCAGCGTAGCGCCAGTTCCAGCATTTTCGGCGGCGTGTCCCATTGTTCGTAGGACAGTCGGAACGTGCCCCAATGGATCGGGATCGCGGTCGACGCGCCCAACCGCTTGAAAATCTCCACCGCCTGCAAGGGGCCGATGTGCGAATCCGACTGCATCTGCCCTTTCCAGAAGCGGAATGCACCGATCGGGATCAGCGCCAGCCGGATCGGCCCGAACCGGCGCGCTTCATAGGGCCAGCCCAGATCGCCGGCGCCTGTATCGCCTGCAAAGAAGATGTTGCCGGCGCGCGTCTCGATAAGGAAGCTGGACCATAATGCGCGGTTGCGATCGGTGCCCCAGCGGCTGCCCCAATGATGGTTGCGGGTCACATGGACGCGATAATCGGGGCAATGTTCATAATTGCCGCACTGGACCACCGCCTGAGGCGCCAGGCCGTTGAGCGCCGCGCCGGTGACGGACCCGCCCCAGTCGAGTGCGGTCGCGGGGATGCCGTGCGCCTTCAATATCGTGTCATTGCCCAGGCTGGTGACGATCTTTGGCCGGTCGCGCGCCCACAGGCGTTCCAGCGTCGGGATGTCCATATGGTCGTAGTGATTGTGGCTGATCACCACCAGGTCGATCTTCGGCAGGTCGTCGAAACGGATACCGGGCTCCGCGACGCGCCGCGGCCCCAGGGGCGGGAAGGGACTGGCATAGTCGGACCAGATCGGATCGGTCAGGATATTGAGCCCGGCGGCCTGCACCAGCACGGTTGCGTGGCCTACCCATGTCGCCGTCATGCCCCGCGGCGCGGCAAAGGGGGCGGGGCGGGCGGGCTTGACGGCGATCGCTTCGGGCCATGGGGGACGGTCGTCCGACCCCAGCAGCCATCGGGCGATGAAACCCTGCCTGCTGACGCCCGGAGGCGCGGGAAAATCGATCACGCCGTCAGGATTACGGAAATGGGCGCCGTCAAAATGGTCGCTGACAGATCCGCGATAATAGACGCGGTCGAGGAATGGCGGCACAATGGTGATCGCCAGGCAAAGAGCAATAACGAGGAACAGCAGGGTGACGAGGACGCCCCGGACGACAATGATGAGGCGGCCCATGCCTGCTCCCGCGAAAATGATGCCCCGGACATAGCGAGGATCGGCTTGTGGGCAAGGGTCGTTCGATCAGGAGTAGCGTCAGCCCTGGTCCCTGTAGGCCATTTGCAGGACGCCCCAGTGGCGGTTGCGTACGTGGATTGATGCTATCACTTGCTTCAGCAGGACGATGTCCCCTTGCGCGGTTGGCCGGCGATAGGCCTTGATGCAGAAAGGCTGGGTGATCTTGCACTGCTCGCGCGTGTCGGGGAAATCGAAGATAAGTCCCTGACGCGAATGTTCCGCATTCCAGTTATCGTCGCCTGGCCGTTGGGGCTTGGCGCGTTCCGGCATGGCAATCGCCCCATAAGCGTTGCGGTCGGTGAAGGTCATGCCGAACAGACCCTCGAAACTCCGCGCCATTTCCTGCCGCTCCCGCGCGATGGGCAGCATGACCGCCTGGATCGGATGGGTAAACTGCGCGGGGCTGCTGCCGGGAATGGGCGCATAATATTCGCTGAACACTTCCGCTTCGCTGATGCGCCCCTGTTCAATCGCGCGTTCGATGGCATTGGCGACGCATTCGGCGGTTTCCAGGCTGAAGCGGATGTAAGGGGAATCGGGAATGTCGACGCCGCTCTCCGCAAGATATTGCAGCAACAGGTTGGTGTCTTCGCTGGCGCTGGCGATCCGGCCGGACAGGCGTTGCAGCCCCCCGGCATTGTCGGTCGACGTGCTGGCCAGCGCCGCCAGCCCGGAGCGGATTTCGCCGGCCGATCCGACCATCGACGCGATCCGGTGAGCGACCGTTTCGCTGTTGTCGGACAGATCGTGCATCAGCGCTGCAAGCCGTTCGACCAGCGCCTCTATGTCGCGTGTGTCGGATTGGGCGGTGCGTGCCGTCTGCGCCCCCCGGGTGATGCTGTCGAGCATGCCGTCGGCTTCGCCGGTCAGCGCGGCGATGGACTTTTCGATTGTCTGGGTCGCGGCCGCAGTTTCCTGCGCCAGCTTTTTGACTTCGGCAGCGACGACCGCGAACCCGCGTCCGGCGTCGCCCGCGCGCGCGGCCTCGATGGTGGCATTTAGCGCAAGCAGGTTCGTCTGGCTGGCGATGCCGCTGATGACGCTGGTCACGTGCGCGACGGTCTTGAGCGCCTCTCCAAATCCGTCCAGCCGGTCATGGATGCGGCTGACCTGGGCGATAAGGTCGACAAAATTATGATTGGCCGCGGACAGCTGCCGGCCCGAATCATCGATGATGCCGCGGGCCGCGACCGCTTTGGCGCGCGCATCCTGACCGGCCAGAGATACGCTTTCGCCATCCTGCGACATCTGGGTTGCGGCGCCGCTGATCGCTTCGATCGTATGGGCCTGATGGGTCACGCGGTCGGCAAGTTCGCTGATGTCGGCCTGAAGGTCGAGCGTGCGGATGCCCAGGTCGCCCGAAAGGCGGGCAACTTTCATCACAGCTTTGGCGATCATGTCGTTTTGCGCGTCCCTCATGACGAGTGAGCGTTATCCACACGTGGTAAATTATGCGTTAGCGGCGCGCCCCGCTTGCCTCAAAATGCGCCGAGCAGCGCCAATATGACGCCGGTCACGACCAGCATCAGGCCAACGGCCTCGCTGCGTTGCATCATTTCTTTCAGGTAGAAATGGCCGAATGCCATCGTGAAGGCGACTTCGACCTGTCCCACGATTCGCACCAGTGCCACCGGCGCGGTCGCGAATCCGGTGAACCAGCAGGCCGAACCCAGCGCCGAAAGCAGCCCGACCTGCCCGGAAATGCGCCAGCTCGCCAGCACGCGCCGCATTTCCGTCGGTTCGCGCCACAACAGCCAACCGCCCTGCATCGCCGTCTGCATCGGCACCGTCGCCGCCAGCACGATCAACGCCGCCAGCACGTGATCGCTCGTGTCGACAGACTGGGTCGCGCGGCGGATGGCGACGGCGGTCAGGGCAAAGAAGAATCCCGAAGCGATGCCGGTGATGGCCGCAGGCTGTCCCAGGGCGCGCAGGAAATCCGCCGGTGCCATGCGCCGCCCCCCGGTAGACAGCAACATGACGCCGGCCACGCCGCATCCGATACCGGCCCAGGCCAGCGGCGTCAGCCGTTCGCCCAGCAGCAGGAAGGACAATATCGCACCCTGCACCGCCTCCGTCTTGGAATAGGCAGTGCCGACGACGAAATTGCGGTGCCGGAATGCGCTGATCAACAGGTTGGTGGCGATGATCTGCGCCAGTCCGCCGGCGGCGCAAAACAGCGGGAAGAGCGGCCCGATGCCCGGCCATGGTGCGGGCAAGGCCAGCCGGTACCCCGCCAGCAGGGCCAAAGTGAAGGGCAGGCCGTAGAGATAACGCACCAGCCCCGCGCCGTTCAGGGACAGGCTGTCGCTGACCCTGCGCTGAATCGCCGTGCGCCACGCCTGAACCGCGCCGGCGATCAGTGTCGCGGGCAACCAGATGGGGGACGTGATCATGGGCGCCCTCTTAACGGGCGATCGCCGCGCGTCACCCCAACATGGCGATCAGGGTGAAGAAAAGCGACAGCGACACGCACGCGAAGCCGTAAAGCAGCGGCAGTCGCAGCAGCGCGCCCGCGCGTGAGAGGGAATAGGCGTCCTTGAACTGGCGATACATGTGCCAGGCCGCGAACAGCAACAGGGCCAGCGTTACCAGACCGCTCGTGACATGCGCTGCGGTGAGCACCATCGACAGTGAAAACAGCAAGGACATGAATGCGATCGAATAGGTCACGTAAATGGCGTGATCATACATCTTGAACCGGCGACTGAAGGGAAAGAGCAGCCACAGGAAGGGCAGCGAGATCAGGATCAGCGCCCAGGAGAATTTATAGGCATTGGCCTTCAGCTTGTAATAGGCGAATTCGGGATTTTCCGCCGCCGCGCTCACCGCCTTGCCCACGGATTTGGCGATGCCGTCGTTGACACCCTCCCCGGTCAGTGACTCCGCAAGGCCGCTGGCAAGGCTCAGGCCTTTGCGATCGTCGCGCGCATCTGCCAGCCTTTCGGTCAGCTTCTCCTTGCGGTTGCCGGACAGGCCGGGTGCCGCCAGTTCCGCCTCGATCTTGCGGATTCGCGCATCGGCCTTGTCCTGTTCCTTTTTCAGTTCGGCGCGGGCCTCGGCATTCATGGCGGGCCCGGCCGCCGCGTCCGCGCCATGATGGCTGGTCAGCGAAAAGATCGCGTACATCAGGAACGCGGAAAAGAGGAACAGGGCGAAGGGGGAGATGAATTTCGCCCTTTCCCCGTGGACGTAGCGACGGGTCAGCTTGCCCGGCCGCAACGCCAGTTCGGGCAGCGTGGTAAACAGCTTCCCTTCGAAGTGCAGCACGCCATGGGCAAGGTCATGGCCGATCGCGGCGAAGCTGCGATGCAGGTGAGCGGCCTGCCCGCATTGCGCGCAATAATGGCCGGCCAGCGCCGCGCCGCAATTAAGGCAGTCGCCATGGCCGGCCGCCTGCGCCTCGCCATGACTCGGCTCGACCGCCCGCGCCATCATGGCTCCCGTGATGGCGTCCCCCGCCGCGTCCATTTCCCCTGACATGGCAGGCAGGATAACAGCGGTGTATGACGCTTACCAGACAGTGATTGCCGGTCAGCTCGGTTTGGTCCCGGGCGGCACGGGCGGCGCCCATCCGGCGCGGCCCATGCTCCAGTTTGCCTGCAACCGCACCAGCGGATTGGGTGCGCACCAGATTTCGCCTGTCGCGTCGATGCCGGTGACCCAGATCAGATTATGCTCCTGTCCATAATCGATGACGGCGAAGGCAAAGCCTTTTCCCTTGCCCTCGACGGAAACGGGCAGGGGCGGGTCAAGTTGGGTGAAGGCCATGGGTTGCTCCGGCTGAAGGTACGGAGACAATGCCGTGCAATGACGCAGGTTCCTGCGGGTTGATCAGGGTTAGGGCGATTCTTCATTCTTCCCTTTGCCGCCGGTACTCGTCGGGCGGCAAAGGGCTGTACAGGTTGACGCAAGTGCCGAATGGCTGGAAGGTCATGCGCCTTCCAGCAGCTTTTCCTTGCGGATCTTTTCCTGCCACACCAGCGGGGCGAGGCGGTGGACATTCTGGCCCTCGCTGTCGACGGCGACGGTGACGGGCATGTCCTCGACGGTGAATTCGTAGATCGCCTCCATGCCCAGATCTTCGAAGCCCACGACCTTGGCTTCCTTGATCGCGCGGGCGACGAGGTAGGCCGCGCCGCCGACTGCCATCAGATAGGCGCTCTTGTGCGTCTTGATGCTCTCCGTCGCCGCCGGGCCGCGCTCGGCCTTGCCGACACAGGCCGCCAGGCCCTGTTCCAGCATCATATCCATGAACTTGTCCATGCGCGTGGCGGTGGTGGGGCCGGCCGGGCCGACCACTTCGTCGCGGACCGGATCGACCGGGCCGACATAATAGATGACGCGACCCTTGAAATCGACGGGCAGTTGCTCGCCCTTTTCCAGCATGTCGGCGATGCGCTTATGCGCGGCGTCGCGGCCGGTGAGCATCTTGCCATTCAGCAGCAGGCGGTCGCCATGCTTCCAGCCCTGCACCTGTTCCGGCGTCAGCGTATCGAGGTCGACGCGGATCGCCTCCTTGCTGGGCTTCCAGTCGACCTGCGGCCATTCGCTGAGCTTTGGCGCTTCCAGATAGGCCGGACCGGACCCGTCGAGCGTGAAATGCGCGTGGCGGGTCGCGGCGCAATTGGGGATCATCGCCACCGGCTTGCCCGCCGCATGGCAGGGATAATCATGGATCTTGATGTCGAGCACGGTGGAAAGGCCGCCCAGGCCCTGCGCGCCGATGCCGAGCGCATTAACCTTGTCATAGAGCTCGATGCGCAGTTCCTCGATCTTGTTCTGCGGCCCGCGCGCCTTGAGTTCGCCCATGTCGATCGGGTCCATCAGGCTTTCCTTGGCCAGCGCCACGGCCTTTTCCGCCGTGCCGCCGATGCCGATGCCCAACATGCCCGGCGGGCACCAGCCCGCGCCCATTTGCGGCACCATTTCCAGCACCCAGTCGACGATCGAATCGCTGGGGTTCATCATCTTGAACTTGGTCTTGTTCTCGCTGCCGCCGCCCTTGGCCGCGACGTCGACGATCACCTTGTTGCCCGGCACCATCTCGACATTCAGCACGCAGGGCGTGTTGTCCTTCGTGTTCTGACGCGCAAAGGCCGGATCGCGCAGGATCGAGGCGCGCAGGCGGTTTTCGGGGTTGAGATAGGCGCGGCGCACGCCTTCGTCCACGACCTCCTGCATCGACCGGCTATTGTCGTCGAGCCGGCAATCCATGCCCCATTTGATGAAGACATTGACGATGCCGGTGTCCTGGCAGATCGGGCGATGGCCTTCGGCGCACATGCGGCTGTTGGTCAGGATCTGGGCGATGGCGTCCTTGGCCGCCGGATTGGCCTCCGCCTCATAGGCTTTGCCCAGCGCGCGGATATAATCCATCGGGTGATAGTAGCTGATGAACTGGAGTGCGTCGGCGACGCTCTCGATCAGGTCGGCGGTCTTGATGATCGTCATCTTGCCAGGGTCCCTTGTCCTGCCCGCCTCCGCGCGGGTCTTCGTCAAGGCGGGGCTATAGGACTTTACCGGCGCAAGTCCAGCGGGTGCCCGACCGGTTGCGCCATGGGCTCAATCTTTGTCCAGGACCATGGCGCGCAGGCGTTCGGCCACGGCGGCGATGCGCGCCTGGGCACGGGGCGCGCGGAGTATGATATGATGATCGCCCGGATCGGACAGTTCGTCCTGGATCAATCCGTCTTCGCCGAGCAGGGCGTCGAATTCTTCCAGATAGTCCAGCCCCATCCGCGCGCACATGTCGGCGATCCGTTCGTTCCAGTGGCGGGCGACGGCGGTGCGCTCGACCTGATCGGGGTGGTCCAGTGCCGCAAGCTGGGCCTTCAGGCGGTCGGCGTCGTCCTCCTCGTTGAGGAACGCGATATGGGCGTTGACATAGCCGGCACGGATCGTGGCATCGCCAAGTGTCGGGGGGAATACCGACATGACGATCAGCCGGCCCCGGCACACGGCCCGGCAGTCGGCGAGGAATCCGGCATAGCGCTCGACCGTGTCGTCGATGAAGGCGCGCATCCGTTCGGGGTCGTACCGGGTCTTCCCGTCGCGCACGCGCATAAGGTCGAACAGAAATTCTATATCCACCTGGCCGAATTTCATGACGACCGGGCGATGGGCGATCATCTGCCCGAGCCGCTTCAGCCGGTCCAGTATATAGGTGCGGTAGCCCGCGCGGGAATGGGAGTTGGAAAGGCCGCGCGCCGATCCGCCCGAACAGATCATCGGCGCGGGCATGATCCCGGCCGCCAGCATCGGGGTCGCCTGCGCCAGGAACGCGCTATGGCTGTCGCCGATGACGATCGCGGTGACATGGTCGGGCGACGGCGTGAGAAGGTCGATGAACCGTCTGAGGTCGCGCCCGCTCGGATCAAGGGTCCAAAGCGCGGCGTGCGTCGCCCGCCGCCCCATTTCCGCCCGCCATCCATCTGTCCATTCGGTCAGCCGCAGCGCCTGCACCGTCGACATGGACAGGCTGAAAGGCGCCTTGCGGCCTTCGCGAAATCCGTGTCGCGCATAATGATCGAGCGCGGCTCCGGCGTCGAGGCGGGCAAGGTCCTTGTAATAATGGATATAGGCGGTGCTGTCGAAATCATGGGAGCGCAGGAAGTCGGCCAGGGCGTCCGGATTCGGATCGAGGGCAGGTCCATCTGGTCCGGTTGCGCCCGATGGGGAATTCTCGTCCTGCCTTGTGCCGCGCATAGCCGCCTTGTCCATCCCGTCTTTCATCGCGCCCCTGCGCGCCGGCGTCTGATAGGAAGCGCACGGCAGCCAGGCAATGCATGACATGGACGACCGCCAGGGTCGGCCCTGACTGGCGGTGCGGCGAATCACCTCTATCGCCGGGCGGGGCGTGCCTATGGACCGGCGCTTCGGCGGGCGCATCCATGGCCGATCGGTCGCCGGGGATTGTGCCGATCGTTCCACGCAAACCCGCAGTCCATGATCGAAATTCGCGCATTGCACGGGGCGCCACTCCCCGCCGAGCAGGAACGGCTTTTTGAACCGCAAAATATGGATCAAATTTTCCTCGCCGGCGCGGCCGTCCGGGTCAGCCGGAGGCATCCGCGCTTTCACGTGGCAAGGCGAATTTATTTTTCTTTTTTGTGACGACCTCTTGTCTTTTTCCGGAGCGGGGAAAGTCCGCGCGTCGCTGCGGCGCGGCACTGTCCGGGAGCGACGAAGTGAATCGGTTCAGCGACGAACCGAGTCCCTAACATGTCATTTACCCTCTTGCGTGACGCCAAGGCTATGGCACTATCCCTTGTATCGGGTAAACGGGGGTCACCCAACAGGTTGTGATTGCACTGCGGGGCACGGGTCCGCGGAAGGGATGTTTTGTCCTTGCGATCCGCTCGGTTGGGGCATTTCCGCGCCCGGACGGGGACGGTTCGTGCTAGACTGTCGGTCTCCAGCATATCTGGCTTGACCGAATCGAACGAAACGAGAACATTCGGGGGCTCGCAAAATGGACTTTCGGGACAGTGGACAAGGTGGCGGTGACGTGGCGACGGTGATGGACGAAATGCTGGAAACGCGGACCGAGGAAAAGGCGCCGGCCATGAAGGCGGCCCAGTCGGCGGCATCCTCCTCGACGGTGCAGGAGCGCCGTTTCGCCGTGGTGACGGACGCGACGCGCGATGCGCTGCTGACGGAATTCGGCAAGGAGACGCTGAACGACCGCTATCTGCTGCCCGGCGAATCCTATCAGGATCTGTTCGCCCGCGTCGCGGCCGCCTATGCCGACGACGCCGATCATGCCCAGCGCGTCTATGACTATATTTCGAAGCTGTGGTTCATGCCGGCGACTCCGGTCCTGTCGAACGGCGGCACCGGCCGCGGTCTGCCGATCAGCTGCTATCTCAACAGCGTGGACGACAGCCTGGAAGGCATCGTCAACACCTGGAACGAAAATGTGTGGCTCGCCTCGCGCGGCGGCGGCATCGGCACCTACTGGGGTAATGTGCGCGGCATCGGCGAGCCGGTGGGCCTCAACGGCAAGACCAGCGGCATCATCCCGTTCGTGCGCGTGATGGACAGCCTGACCCTCGCGATCAGCCAGGGTTCGCTGCGCCGCGGATCGGCCGCCTGCTATCTCGACATCTCGCACCCGGAAATCGAGGAATTCCTTGAAATCCGCAAGACGTCCGGCGACTTCAACCGCAAGGCGCTGAACCTTCACCATGGCGTGCTGCTGACCGACGAGTTCATGGAAGCGGTGCGCGACGGCGCCGAATTCAACCTGCGCAGCCCCAAGGACGGGTCGGTGCGCGGCAGTGTCAACGCCCGCGCCCTGTTCCAGAAGCTGGTCGAGGTGCGCCTGGCCACCGGCGAGCCCTATATCGTCTTCAACGACACTGTGAACCGGATGATGCCCAAGCATCATCGCGATCTGGGGCTGAAGGTTTCGACGTCCAACCTCTGCTCGGAAATCACCCTGCCGACCGGCCGCGACCATCTCGGCCAGGATCGCACTGCCGTCTGCTGCCTGTCCTCGATGAATCTGGAAACATGGGACGAGTGGAAGGATCATCCGAGCTTTGCGGAAGATATCATGCGCTTCCTCGACAATGTGCTTCAGGACTATATCGACCGCGCACCGCCTGAAATGGCGCGCGCCAAGTACAGCGCCAGCCGCGAACGCTCGGTGGGTCTGGGCGTCATGGGCTTCCACAGCTTCCTTCAGGCGCGCCGCATTCCGTTCGAAGGTGCCATGGCCAAATCGTGGAACCTGCGCATCTTCAAGCATATCAACGCCAAGGTGAACGAGGCGTCGATGCTGCTGGCTCATGAACGCGGCCCGTGCCCCGACGCCGCCGATCAGGGCGTGATGGAACGCTTTTCGTGCAAGATGGCGATCGCGCCTACTGCATCGATCAGCATCATCTGCGGCGGCGCGTCGGCGTGCATCGAACCGATCCCGGCGAACATCTACACCCACAAGACGCTTTCGGGCAGCTTTGCGGTCAAGAATCCTTATCTGGAAAAGCTGCTGGTGACCAAGTCGAAGGACAGCACGGCTGTCTGGAACTCGATCCTCGAACGCGGTGGCTCGGTCCAGCATCTCGACTTCCTGACCCAGGAAGAAAAGGATGTGTTCAAGACCAGTTTCGAGATTGACCAGCGCTGGCTGCTCGAACTGGCCGCCGACCGCACGCCCTATATCGATCAGGCGCAGTCCTTGAACCTGTTCATTCCGGCGGACGTGGAGAAATGGGATCTGCTGATGCTCCATTTCCGCGCGTGGGAACTGGGCATCAAGTCGCTTTACTATCTGCGGTCCAAGTCGGTGCAGCGCGCCGGCTTCGCCGGCGGGGTGGAAGCGGACAATACGATCGACGCCCCCAAGTTCGAAATCGGCGAGACCACCGACTATGATGAATGTCTCGCCTGTCAGTAACGGGTGTAAGGCGCGCCCGGTAAGCCGGGCACGCCTTGCCGGCGCAGTCCTGTTGTTCATGTTCCTGTCCGGCTGTGCCCGCCAGGTTTCGACAACGGTGGAGCCTGCGGCCCCCGGTTTCTGGCTCGGCATCTTTCATGGCTTCATCTTTCCGGTCGCTTGGGTGATTTCACTCTTCGTGCCGGATGTCGCCATCTACGCTGTCCCCAACAATGGTGGATGGTATGATTTCGGATATTTCATCGGCATCTGTTTTCTGGGTGTCGGTGCGCGCAGTTCTACCCGAGGATAACTCCCATGCCCCTTCTCCAAGCCTCCAAGGTCTACAAGCCGTTCGAATATCCCTGGGCCTATGAATATTGGAAACGCCAGCAGCAGCTGCACTGGCTCCCTGAGGAAGTGCCTCTGGGCGAGGATTGCCGCGACTGGGCGCAGAAGCTCAGCGACCATGAGCGCAACCTGCTGACGCAGATTTTCCGCTTCTTCACCCAGGCGGATGTCGAGGTGCAGGATTGCTACCACGAAAAATATGGACGCGTGTTCAAGCCGACCGAGGTCAAGATGATGCTGACCGCGTTCAGCAACATGGAAACCGTCCACATCGCCGCCTACAGCCATCTGCTAGACACGATCGGGATGCCCGAAAGCGAGTACAGCGCCTTCATGCAATATAAGGAAATGAAGGACAAACACGACTATCTGCAACAGTTCGGCGTCGACACGGACGAGGATATCGCCCGCACGCTCGCCATGTTCGGCGGCTTTACCGAAGGCTTGCAGCTCTTTGCGTCCTTCGCGATGCTGATGAACTTTCCGCGCTTCAACAAGATGAAGGGCATGGGCCAGATCGTCACCTGGTCGATCCGCGACGAAACGCTCCACTGCGAGGGTATCATCAAGCTGTTCCACGCCTTCTGCGCGGAACGCGGTTGCCTGACCCCGGCGGTCAAGGACGACATATTGGACATGTGCCACAAGACCGTCCGCATCGAGGATGCGTTCGTCGACCTTGTCTTCGAAATGGGGCCGGTGCCCGGCATGACGCCCAAGGACATCAAGAAATATGTCCGCTACATCGCCGACTGGCGGCTGGGGCAACTGGGTTTGAAGCCCATCTACATGATCGATGAGCATCCGCTCCCCTGGCTCACCCCGCTCCTGAACGGCGTCGAACACGCCAACTTCTTCGAGACCCGCGCCACCGAATATTCGAAGGGCGCGACCCGCGGCCAGTGGAACGACGTCTGGGACGCCTTCGACCGTCGCCAGAAGCTCAAGGGCGGAGAAGCCGCGAACGCCGACGACGCCGATCCCGATATGTTCAAGGCAGCGGGCATAGCGGCAGAGTGAAAGAGGGCAGGGCCATCCGCATCATCGTGCGGACGGCCCCCTCGGCCATCATAGTTAGCGCTTCAGGCACTGCATGAGCAGCGTGCGATAAAGGCGCCCCTCGGGCCAGGTCTTGCTGTACGGGAAAAAGCTCCGGAACGGACCCTTCTTCGCCCAAAATGGCGCAAAACGCGCTTATGTTCGCGCCATGCCCGAACCCTTCTCCCCCACCCATGCTTATATCTGCCATGTTTGCGGCAGCGATCATGTCGTGCGCGACGCCTGGGCTACATGGGATGTGCAGGCGCAGCTATGGGTGCTGGATACGCTCTTCGACCATGCGCATTGCCATCAATGCCTGGGCGCGACCCGGATGGAGCGGGTATTGCTGACCAGCCCGGTCACCTTTGCCGCGCCGGATCGGCACCCGTCGGACGAACGGCCGCAGTGACGCTTCTTTAATCCGGCGCTCTTATGGTGGACCCATGCTGTTCGGCGTCCGCCTCCGCTCACTCTTCACCAGCCGCTGGCTGGCGCTGCTCTGGGCGGTGCTGGTGATGCTCACCGCCATTCAGTTCGTCGGAGTCGGCGGGGATGAGACGGCCGGTAACGGCACGGACGGCACGGCGCTCGCCAATGCGCAGCAGGACGCCATCTCCAACGCCTTGTGACCGCCGGCCCGCGCTGCACGTTCGCCGTTGCGACGGCTTGCGTGGGAAAGGGCGCATGGCCTTCCCCGGGACCTGCATCGCGAAATCGGGACCGGCCTGTCGCCGGACTGAACGGGCAGTTTTGTTCCGTTCATGCAACATAGGTTCAGTTGCAGGGTTCTAGCGTGCATGTCGGAATCATTGAAAGGAACTGGAGCCATGCAATTTTCCGTAAAAGGCATGATCGCCGCCCTCTCGCTCGGCGCCATGACGCTGACCGCCGTGCCTGCGCTGGCCCAGCCGGGCCATGGCAAGCCGCCCCCGGGTCATGGTCGCGGCGATTGGAAACATGGCGGCAAGCATGCGCATAAGGAATGGCGCAAGGATCGCCGGGCCTATCGGGTGCCTGGCCGGGTGGTCTATCGCTACGACTATAACCGGCCCGACCCGCGCTACGGCCGCTATTATCGCGCTGACCGCTATTATCGTTCGGGCTATGCACCGATCCGCGTGACGCGCGGAACCCGCATCTATCGCGGCTATGACGATCGCTATTATTGCCGCCGCTCGGACGGCACGACCGGCCTGATCGTGGGCGCAGCTCTGGGCGGTCTGCTGGGCAGCCAGCTTGATCGCGGGCGGTCGAATACGACCGGCATCCTCATCGGCGCGGGCGCCGGAGCGCTGCTTGGACGGGAAGTCGATCGTGGCAGCCTGAGCTGCCGTTAAGGTTCAGCTGGTGGGACGGCGCTCATGTGCCGAGCCGTCAGCACCAGGGATGGCGGCTGCCGTCCCAGTTTCGGGCCAGTCCTTCGGCAACCAGAACGGTGCCGATCGACTGGCCTTGCCGCGTAACCACGCGCAGCGACCGACCGTAGCGATCGGTGTCGCGATCGATGCTTTCCAGCGAAAAGGGGCCGGCGTTCATCAGCGTCTGCAATCGCATCGTTGCCCGCATCCCCAGTTCGTTTTCCGCCGTGCAGCGCGGGCCGTGGGTTTCGGGCGTGTCGATGTCGGCGATGCGATATTTGTCGCCACGGAACCAGAATGTGTCGCCATCGACGACGCAATTGGTGCCGCCGCCGCTATGGCAATATCCGAATTGCGCCGACAGCGTATCGGGCATCGCATGGAGAGGCGCCTGCCGGACGGGCACTTGCCGGATCATCCGCTCCGTCCGCTCGATCCAGCCCGGCCCGTACCAGCCCAGAAGCAGGCCCAGGCACATCATGTAGACCAGTGCGGGCATATTCAGGCCGTCGCGTCGCCTTCTAAACCGCCGCTCGCCGCCGGCACGTCGCGCGTCGGCCAGCCAGGCCTGCTGCACCATGCTCCGTCGCGCCCGCGCTTCCTGTCCAGAACTTCGTTTCGCCATGCCGGAATCTTACCGGGCGGAGAGCAAACAGGATGTTAAAGCCGCTCCACCTTCATGCCGATCCCGAGGCTGTTCGATTTGACGATCGTCAATGTCATGCCGGGCCGCGCTGCCAGGCTGGCCGTCTCTATCCGAATCGGAGCCGATCGATGAACGCCGCCGCCCCGCCCAGTCCCTATGTCCGTATCGGTGGTGAGCCTGTTGTCCGGGCGATCGTCGATCGTTTCTACGACCTTATCGAACGGGATGCCGCCTATGCCGGCCTGCGCGCGCTGCACGGGGCGGATCTGGGGCCGGTTCGCCACGGCCTGACCCGCTTCCTGGCGGGCTGGCTGGGGGGACCGCGCGACTGGTTCGAGCGCGGCCAATGCGTGATGTCGCTGCATCGCGCCTTCCCGATCAGTTCTGACCTTGCCGATCAATGGGCGTCGGCCATGACATGCACCATCGCCGGCGACGCAACGCTCGACCCGAAGCTGGGTGATGCCATGGCGGAGGCACTGGGCCACATGGCACGCGGCATGATAAACTTCGGCCTGGCGAAAAGCGCCGTCGCCTAAGGCAGGTCGTCGTCGGCCGTTTCGGTCGGACCGAGTGCATCCTCCTCGTCGTCCATTTGCGGCTCGCCGGCGAAAGCGTCATTGTCGATGCGGCCTGAACGGTTCATCGCGTTCATCTTGTCGACCAGATCCTCTACATCGTCGGGCACGATCTGCGCGGGGTTGGGGCGCCCGCCATGTTCGCTGTCCTCGCTAAGGTCCGTCGATCGGTGCGCAGCATCTTCCGTCACCGTCTGGGCCTGGGCGTCCGCATCGGCCTGTTCGCTGTTCTCGTCAAATTCCCGGTCGGGCATCCTGCCGTCCATGGCATGTCTCCTTAGAAACCTGCCGGCTCAACGGCTGGGGACAGGGCCTGTTCCGGCGAAAGCGCTGGACAGTGCATCGTCGAAGGGGCAAAGGCGCACCCGATCCTTTCGCATCGCAGCAGGAATCCGCATGTCCCGCCAGCTTATTTCCTCCGGCTCGCCTTTCGAGGCGCAGGTCGGCTATTCCCGTGCCGTCGTTCAGGGCGACTGGTGCTTCGTCGCCGGTACGACAGGAACCGATCCTGAAACCAAGGCCATGCCCGACGACGTCGTGGAACAGGGCCGAAACGCGCTCAAGGTCATCGGCGCGGCGTTGGAACAGGCCGGTTTTTCCTTTGCCGATGTCGTGCGCGTCACCTATTATATCACCGATCCGGCCTATTGGGACGTCCTGGGCCAAGCGACCGCCCCTGTTTTCGGTGACATCCGCCCGGCGGCCAGCTGCGTCGTCGCCAGCCTCATCAAGCCGGAAATGAAGATCGAAATTGAGGTCACCGCCTTCAAAGGGTAACCGGCCAAGGCTATCAGGAACACAGCATCATGATCACCATGTACGGCATCAAGAATTGCGACACGATCAAGAAGGCCCGCAACTGGCTGGATAACGAACGCGTCGCATACGGCTTTCATGATTATAAGGTGTCGGGCGTGGACAAGGACCGGCTGGAGGAATGGGTGATGGAACATGGCTGGGAAACCATCCTCAACCGTTCCGGCACCACCTTCAAGGCGCTGGACGCGGGGGACAAGGCGCATATCGACGCCGACAAGGCGATCCTGCTGATGATGGCCAACCCGTCCATGATCAAGCGTCCGATCCTCGATACGGGCAAGGGCACGATCGTCGGGTTCAAGGCGACGACCTATGAAAATGCGCTGCGGGGCGTGACGGCGTGATCGGGCGGGGACTGCTGCGCATCGGATTGATCCTGCTGATGAGCATCGTCCCTCTCTCCACCGCATCGGCCACGCCGATCATCATCGCGCATCGTGGCGCGAGCGGCGAGCGTCCCGAACACACGCTTGCCGCCTATGAACGCGCGATCGACCAGGGTGCCGACTATATCGAGCCCGATCTTGTCCTGACAAAGGACGGCGTGCTCGTTGCCCGGCATGAAAACGAGATTGGCGGCACGACCGATGTCGCCGGCCATCCCGAATTCGCCGACCGCCGCACGACCAAGGTCATCGATGGCGTCGAAATGACCGGCTGGTTCACGGAGGATTTCACGCTGGCCGAATTGCGGACATTGCGTGCCCGCGAACGGCTGCCCGATGTACGCCCGGCCAACAAACGGTTCGACGCGCTGTACCAGATTCCCACATTTGAAGAGATTTTGAAGCTGGTGCAGGCCAAGGAGGCGGAACAGCATCGGCGTATCGGCATATATCCCGAAACCAAGCATCCGACCTATTTCGCCACGATCGGCCTGCCGCATCAGGCGCCGCTGCTCGAATTGCTGGGCCGCTACGGATACCAGACGGAGGCCGACCCGGTTTTCATCCAGTCCTTCGAGGTCGGCAATCTGAAGGCGCTGCGCGCGGTCACACGCCTGCGGCTGATCCAGCTCGTCGATGCTCAGGGTGGTCCGGCCGATCTGCCGGGCACCAGCTATTTCGACATGCTCACGGTGCAGGGTCTGTCCGACATCGCCGCCTATGCGGACGGTATCGGTCCGTCGGCCGCGATGGTGCTGGCGCCCGAAGGCGCGACCGCGCTGGTGGGACGTGCGCATGATGCCGGGCTTCAGGTCCATGCCTGGACACTGCGGATGGAAAATATCTTCCTGCCCGCGTCGTACCAGCGCCCCGACGACGTGGCCGGGCATGGCGACTTCGACGCTTATGTCCGCGCCATCGCGGCAACGGGCGTCGACGGAATTTTCAGCGACTTTCCCCTGCAGGCGCGCGCGGCGTTGACGCCCGCCCCTTAAGCGGGTTGTCAAACCCGGGCCGCGAGCGAATAACGGACCCATGCTGTCCCAGAAGACCCGTTACGCTATCCGCGCCCTCCAGCATCTTGCCGATCGTTACCGCCAGGGCCCCGTCCCGCTGAACGAGATCGCCACACGACAGAATATCCCGTCCAAATTCCTGACCGTCATTCTTTCCGAGATGGCGCGCGAGGGTCTGGTGGCGACGCAACGGGGCAGGGACGGGGGCTATTGGCTGGCGCTGGCGCCGGTGGACATCAGCTATGGCGACATTGTCCGCCTGACGCGCGGGTCGCTGGCGCTCACCCCCTGCGCCAGCCGGTTCGCCCATGAAAGCTGCACCAATTGCCTGCCCGAATCGGAATGTCGTCTCCATCGGATCATGCTTCGGGTACGCGACGAAACCGCCAAGGTGCTTGACGGTATCAGCCTGGGCGAACCGATCCCGCTGCCGGTCGGCGACTGACCCTTGCGCGGGACGCGCGGTCGCGCCACATCGGGGGCATGACGATACCGCCGCTCAAAGCCGCCCTCATTCCCGTGACGCCCTTGCAGCAGAACTGCACGCTCTTCTGGTGTACGCAGACGATGCGCGGTGCCTTCGTCGATCCGGGTGGCGATCTGCCGGTGCTCAGGCGCGCGGCGGAGCAGCAGGGCGTGACGATAGAGAAGCTGCTCGTGACCCATGGGCATATCGACCATTGCGGGCAGGCGGGCCTTCTGGCGAAGGAACTGGATGTTCCTATCGAGGGGCCGCACGAGGCCGACCGTTTCTGGATCGACAAGCTGGACACGGACGGTGCCAAATACGGCATCGACGGCCAGGTGTTCGAACCCGACCGCTGGCTGGTCGACGGCGACCGGGTGACGGTCGGCAATCTGGTGCTCGACGTGCTCCATTGCCCCGGCCACACGCCGGGCCATGTGGTCTTTCACCACGCGCCCAGCAAGCTTGCGATCGTCGGCGACGTGCTGTTTCAAGGGTCGATCGGCCGTACCGATTTCCCCAGGGGCAATCATCAGGACCTGATCGACGCCATCACCGGCAAACTGTGGCCGCTGGGCGGCGATACCGCGTTCGTCCCCGGCCACGGCCCGATGAGCAATTTCGCGCATGAACGCCGCAGCAATCCGTTCGTCGCCGATTCGGTTCTCGCGCGCTGAGCCTCAGCCTCCGCTTGCGAGAGCCGGCGGGGCGGGGATCGCGCGGGTGGCGGTGTAGGCGACGGTCAGCGCGGCAATCGCCAGGCCGACAAGCACCAGAAATGTGACGATCATGCCGCCTGCCCGCCAGGGATTGGGCTTGTCCGAATCCATGCCGATCCCGTGGGCGATCCGGGCCATCAGGAAGGCCGCGGCGCACAGCCAAAGCCATTGCGAGGCGCCCACGGCCAATTCGACGAGTGCGAAGAGAATCAGTATGATGGGCGTATATTCTATGAAATTGCCTTGCGCACGCATGCGGTGCGCCAGCAGTGGGTCGCCGCCATCGCCATGGATCGCCTGTGCGGCGAACCGGCGCTGGACACAGCGTATGGCGAGCCACAGGTTGATGAAGGCGCAGCCGGCGGCGAAGGTGAGTGTGACGGGCAGCAGCATGGGCGTGTTTCCCCCCCTTTGATGATGGACCGCAGCCTAGGCAATCCGGCCCACGTGGCAAGGAAGGACTTGCGCCCGCGTCAGAAAACGCTATAGGCGCATGGCTTCGCGATCACCCGGGCCGCATGGGTCTGCGGCGCCGTTGGCGTCGGCATCCATCGGGGAAAACCGGCCAGTCGCATAACCAGATTGATTTACGGAACAAGGTGCCGACATGGCTGTCCCCAAGCGCAAGACTTCTCCTTCCCGTCGCGGCATGCGCCGTAGCCACGATGCGCTGCGCGTCGAGGCGTATCAGGAATGCTCCAACTGCGGCGAACTGAAGCGTCCGCACAACCTGTGCGACGCCTGCGGTCATTATAACGGTCGCGAAATCCTCGCCGTCGGGGCGTAATTTCCCGATCTCCGCAAAGGGGTAAAGCCAGAGTGTCCAGCCAGCCGCGAATCGCAATTGACGCGATGGGCGGGGATGAAGGCGTGCGTGTGATGATGGCGGGCGTAGCGCTCGCCCGTCACCGCCATGAGGGATTGCGCTTCACCCTGTTCGGCGATGAAGCGCGGATCAAGGCTGCGCTCGACCATCACCCCAATTTGCGGGCGGCGTCAGACGTGGTGCATGCCGCCTCCGTCGTCGACGGGTCGGACAAGCCCAGCGTCGCGATCCGGAAGAAGGACAGCTCGATGAGCATGGCCATCGCCGCCGTGAAGGCGGGCGATGCCGGCGCGGCTGTTTCGGCCGGCAATACCGGCGCGCTGATGGCGATGGCGAAACTGGCCCTGCGCACCATGCCCGGTGTCGACAGGCCGGCGCTCGCGGCGATGCTGCCGACGCTGGGCGACAATGATGTCATCATGCTCGACCTGGGCGCCAACACCGAATGCGACGCCCGCAACCTTGTGCAGTTTGCGGTCATGGGCGCTGCCTATTCGCGAATCGCGTTCGACCTCGATCGTCCGCGCGTGCGCCTGCTGAACATCGGCACCGAAGATCTCAAGGGCACCGACCAGATTCGCGATGCCGCGGCCCTTCTGCGCGCCGCCGATTCGCTGCCGCTGCGGTTCGAAGGCTTCACCGAGGGGGACAAGATCGCGAAGGGCGAGGCCGACGTGATCGTGTGCGACGGTTTTTCCGGCAATGTTGCGCTCAAGACGGCCGAAGGGACGGCCCGCTTCGTGACGGATGTGCTGCGTAACGCCTTCACCAGTTCGATCCGCTCGAAGATCGGTTTCCTGATCTCCAAGCCCGCGATGCACCTGCTCAAGCATCATCTCGATCCCAATAACCACAACGGGGCAGTGTTTCTCGGCCTGAACGGCGTGGTGGTGAAAAGTCACGGCAGTGCCGACGCCAAGGGCGTCGCCAATGCGGTCCATGTCGCGGCCCGCCTGCTGGAAGAGGATATTACCCGACGCATCGCCGCCGACATGGCGGGGGTGGAACGCCTCTCGACCGTCGCGGCCAAAATGGAGCAGCCCGCCAAGTGATCCGCCGTTCCATTCTTCTGGGGACGGGCTCGGCCCTTCCCGCCCGCGTCGTCACCAACGCGGAACTGGCGCAGACCGTCGACACGAGCGACGAATGGATCGTGGAGCGGACCGGTATCCGCGCCCGGTACATAGCGGGCGAGGGCGAAACCACGGCCACGCTGGCGACCGATGCGGCACGCGCGGCGCTGGATGCGGCAGGCCTGGCGCCTGATGACATCGATCTCATCATCCTGGCGACCGCCACGCCCGACCAGACCTTTCCGGCCACCGCGACCAAGGTGCAGGCCGCGCTCGGCATCGACGACTGCGTCGCATTCGACGTTGCGGCGGTATGCTCGGGATTCCTTTACGCCGTCACCGTGGCCGACAGCATGATCCGGTCCGGCGCGGCCGGTCGCGCGCTTGTGATCGGTGCGGAAACCTTCAGTCGCATTCTGGACTGGGAAGATCGCACGACCTGCGTATTGTTCGGCGACGGCGCCGGCGCGGTCATCCTGGGCGCCGAGGAAGGCGATGCGCGCGTCACCGAGGGCACACGCGGCATATTGGCGTCGAAGCTGCACGCTGACGGACGCCACAACCAGCTGCTCTATGTCGACGGTGGACCATCGACGACGCAGACCGTCGGCAAGCTGCGGATGAAGGGTCAGGAAGTATTCCGCCACGCCGTCGTCAACCTCGCCGCCGTGTTGAACGAGGTCATGGCCATGGTCGGATTGTCAGCCGCCGACATCGACTGGCTGGTGCCGCATCAGGCCAATGCCCGCATTCTCGATGCGACCGCGCGCAAGCTCAAGCTGTCGCCTGACCGTGTGATCATGACGGTCGATCGCCATGCCAATACATCCGCCGCGTCGGTGCCACTCGCTCTCGATCTTGCGATACGCGACGGACGGATCAGGCCGGGTGATCTGGTCGTACTGGAAGCAATGGGCGGGGGCTTCACCTGGGGTGCCTGCGTACTGCGGATCTGATTGGCGACCTGTTCTTTAGAACGCTTGCCGAATCGCTGTAAATCGGTCACTTTTGTCTTATGGTCACTGGGGGGTGGCTGCGCGCAAGGCGGGATAGAGGGGTCAGGTATGAGCGGCAACGGGACTTTGACGCGAGCGGATCTCGCGGAGAGCCTTAATCGCCATGTCGGTCTGTCGCGGGCGGAAGCCGCGACCCTGGTCGAATCCATCCTGGACCATATGTCGGCGGCGCTGGAACGCGGGGAAAATGTCAAAATCTCCAGTTTCGGGACCTTCGTCCTGAGAGACAAGACCCAGCGCATGGGCCGCAACCCCAAGACGGGCGTCGAAGTGCCTATCGAACCGCGTCGCGTTCTGACCTTCCGGGCGAGCCAGACTCTGCGTGACCGGGTCGCCTGACGGATGCGCATCTTTTTGAGATAGATCGCCTTTTACCAAGGTTGACCTTCTCGCCTGCTGGTGCAACATCTTTGTCATGAAAAAGGTCGAGGGGGCATTTCTGACCATCAGCGAGCTCGCCGATGAGCTTGGGCTTCCTCAACATATCCTGCGCTATTGGGAAACCCGCTTCCCGCAATTGCGGCCTTTGCAGCGGGCGGGAAATCGTCGTTACTATCGGCCCGCCGATGTCGCACTGGCCCGGCGCATTCACGAACTTCTCCATGTTCAGGGCTTCACCGTAAAAGGCGCGCAAAAATCGCTGGGCGACAAGAGTGTCACTACGTCGTCGGAGGAGGACCGCCCCGTTCCCGGTCCGGACAAGGACATATTGGCGCAGCTCGAGCGCGTTCGCGCCGATCTGGCTGCCGCGCTCGGCGCCTGACATCCTGCCCGATCAAAGCGGCCGGGCGTATATCAGGTCGCGAAACGGCACGTCTCCCACCATGAAAGTCAGTTCGCCGATATGGCTGAAACCGTGGCGCGCGTAGAATCGCCGGGCCCGGTCGTTCTGCGGATATACCGCCAGCAGCAACCGCCTTGCCCCGCGCTCTCGCGCCTCGCCCAATATCCGGGCGATGATTTCGTCGCCGTGCCCGCTGCCCTGCCAGCCATGCAGCAGGTAGATGCGCTTCAATTCCACGTCGCTGCCGGCGTCGATGGCGACAGGCAGGTCCGGCCTTGTCAGCATCGCATAGCCGACGGGCGCGCCCATCGGCGTTTCCCCGATCAGGATCGACGTTTCCGGTTCGGCAAGGGCGGCCTCATAATAGGCCTCGCCATGCGCCCCGCGGATATGATCGATCAGCGCGGCGCCGGGATGGTCATGCGCGAAACTCGCCAGGAATGTCGCGCCGCCGAGGATTGACAGGGCGCGCGCATCCTTCGCTTCCGCATGCCGCCAACGGATCGGCGTCATCAGCGCGAACCGGGGCCGAGCGCCGGGTCCAGGTCGCGGGGCCGGGTGAAGCTGGCGAGCGTGGCGGCATTTTCGCGCACCTCGCTCCAGTGATCGATGCCCAGTTCCATGACCGCGATGCTGGCGGTCGGGAATTTGACCTCCACATCCTCGCGCAGCGAACTCGCGCCGTCATCGGGGACGAGATCGAGGATCAGTTCCTCCAGCCCCGGATTGTGCCCGGCCATCAAAACGCTGTCCGCGCTGTCGGGCAGGTCGCGCAGGACGTCGAACAGGGTCGGGGAGGAAGCGAGATAGATGCGCCGGTCCCAGCGGGGCTCCAGCGTCGTACCGAAGCCATCGAAAAACGTTTCCAGCGTCTGCACCACCCGCACCGCCGGCGAAGCGATCAGCGCGTCGAAGCGCATCTGCTTGCGTGCCGCGAATTCGCCCATCGTGCGCGCGGCTTTCTCACCGCGCCGGTTCAGCGGACGGTCGAAATCCCGGGCGACGGGATCGTCCCAGTCCGATTTGGCGTGACGCAGCAGGGTCAGGCGCTTCATTCTCTCTCCCGTTGGCGGTTTGCGGGTTCATCGCCCTGATGCCCTAACGGCATGACTTCGCCAAGACGTTCGCTGCGCGCTGCCGTGCTGACGGCGATGATCGCCTCGTCCAGTGTCATCCGCCTGACGGGGGTGCCGGGCGGAAATGCGGTCAGCAGCCGGCTCGGCATCGCCGCCGACAGGATGACGAACGTTCCGCGGTCCTCCGCCCGGCGGATCAGCCGCCCGAACGCCTGAGCGAGGCGCGCGCGGATCAGTCGGTCGTCATAAGCATTGCCGCCGCCATGCAGCTTGCGTGCGGCATGCAGGACCGAAGGTTTTGACCATGGCACGCCTTCCATCACAACCAGCCGCAGGGAATGGCCCGGCACGTCGACGCCGTCCCGTAATGCGTCCGTTCCCAGCAGGGAAGCGCGCGGATCGTCGCGGAAAATGTCGACCAGGGTGCCCGTATCCATGGGGTCGACATGCTGGGCGTAAAGCGGAAGGCCGCTGCGCGCCAGGCGGTCGGCTATTCGAGCATGAACCGCACGCAGCCGCCGGATCGCCGTGAACAGGCCCAGCGTGCCCCCTCCCGCGGCCTCGATCAGCCTGGCATAGGCGCCCGAAAGCCCGGCAATGTCACCGCGTTTTATGTCGGTGACGATCACTACCTGCGCGCGGCCGGGATAGTCGAACGGGCTCTGCGCCTCGAACCGGGTGGCGCCATGGGGCAGGTGGGCCGCGCCGCTGCGTGCCTCGGCATTCTCCCATTCACCGCCGCCTTTCAGCGTCGCGGAGGTGACGAGCACGCCCTGGGCAGGCTTGAGCACCGTTTCTGTCAGCGGCCGGGTCGGGTCGAGCCAGCGGCGGTGGATGCCGATGTCGAATTCGCGACCCTCGATCCGGTCGACCGCCAGCCAGTCCACGAAATCCGGATCGGCCGGACCGCCGACCCGCGCCAGCAGAGCCAGCCACGCGGCGATCAGGTCGCGGCGCCATCCCAGCGACGCCACTGCGCCCTCTATCCGCGCGCGCGCCGCACCGTCCAGCCAATCGGGCGCGTCCTCGATCACCGCCTCCAGCCGCCGCCCCAGCCGCACCAGTGGCTTGATCAGCGCGTCGAGCGCCAGCGCGGCTTCCTGGGCGGCCTCTACCAGCGCGCCGTCGGGTTCGGCCAATTCTGTTTCCAGGCCATAGCCGGCGTCCGCCTCGCCCGTGTCGGCAGCGCGCGTATAAACGGTGCCGCGTACCGCCGTCAGCAATGCCTCCAGCGGGCCGAACGGCTCACCGGCGACGACGCGCTTCAGCCAGTCGTCGGCTGGGAGCGCCATGGCGGCGTCTATCGCCGCGCGAATCGCCTGCCCCCCTTCCTCGTCGTAGCTGGCAAGGTCGGACAGGCGCGCTGCCAGGCCACGCCGCCTGCCGCGAGATCCGCTTTCCGGCCCCATGATCCATCGCCGCAGCTCGATCGCCTCCTGTCCCGAAAGGGCGACGGCGAATGTCGAATCCGCCGCGTCGAAGAGGTGATGCCCCTCGTCAAAGACGATGCGCTGCGGTCGCTGCCCGGTTTCGCGCCCGCGCGCGGCGTTGATCATCACCAGCGCATGATTGGCGATGACGATGTCGGCATCGGCGCTGGCCCTGGCCGACCGTTCGATGAAGCATTTGCGATAATGCGGACAGCCGGCATAGATGCATTCGCCGCGCCGGTCCGTCAGCGCGGTGGACCCGTTGCGCCGGAACAGCGTGGGCAGCCACCCCGGCAGGTCGCCGCCGACCATGTCGCCATCCTTGCTGAACGCCGCCCATCTCGCCACAAGATGCGCCAATATCGCCGCTCGACCGGAAAAACCGCCCTGCAGGGCGTCTTCCAGATTGAGCAGGCAAAGATAATTTTCCCGCCCCTTGCGCACTACGATACGCTGCGCCGCGACCGCGGGATCGGGGAAGAGGCGAAGGCATTCCCGGTCTAGCTGCCGCTGCAACGCCTTGGTATAGGTCGATACCCATACGGTGCCCTGCGCTTCTGCCGCCCACAGGGACGCGGGGGCCAGATAACCGAGTGTCTTGCCGATTCCCGTTCCCGCCTCGGCCAGCAGCATATTGGGCTGGTCGCGATGGCCGCGGGGCGCGAAGGCGGCGGCCGCCGCCGCGGCATAGGCGCGCTGTCCGGGCCGTGCCTCCGCCCCGTCTCCGGTCAGCGCGTCCAGCCTGTCGAGCACGCGATCCTCGCCCAGAATGATCGTTCGCGCCGCGGGGCGGGCGGGTTTCTCCTCCCATTCGGGCAGCCGGGAAAAAAGCCAGCGTTCCGCTTCCTTCGGCCGGGCGATATGGGGGGCCGCGAGCGGAGCCCACGGCCACCGCAGCCGATGCAGCGCCTGAAGAGCGGTCCATGCGCCTTCCCGTTCGGCCCAGTCGGGCGCATGGAAACGGCCCAGCATCGTGCGCGCGGCATCCTGCAACAGGCCGGGAATGTCCGCCTCGGTGCGCGGCAGCGGCAAATCAAGCGCCTGGGCAAGTCCCTTGGGCGTCGGCACCAGAAAACGAGCAGGATGCAGGAAGGCCCATAGTTCCAGCAGGTCGAGACCATTAAGGTCGGGATAGCCCAGCCTTTGCCCGGCCAGGGGCGCGCCCAGCAGCAAGACCGGGGTTTCGGCGGCCCGTGCGATGGCCTGCCCCTTGGCGACCGCGAGCGTGCGCCCTTCTTCGCGCAGCCATGTACCGCCATGGCTGGCGTGCAGGGCGGGGAGGTCGGCAGGGTCGATCACCCGCTTCGCTTAGGCGAACGGGAACAAAAGGAAAACCTGATTCAGCCCACGCGGCGACCGAACCCGCCGCCACCGGTTGCCGCAGCATGGCGCGGCTGGAATGTCGCGGGCGAGAAACGGGCTGCCCGAGCGATGGTCAACCGGTCGTAGAGCGGCCCTTCGACCAGTTCGAAGGGAAAGCGGATGCCCATCCTGTCCTCTTCCGACCAGCGCACCGTCCCGAATGTGGTAAATCCGTCCAGGTCGATCTGGCATTGGGTGCCTGCTGGCAGGGCGCATCCAATGACCTGAGCACCACCTTCGCTCAGGTCGATGATGTTGCCTTCCAGACTGTCGAGCACGGTCGTAACGACAATGGGAATGTCGACGACGATGCGTTCACGTTTGCGCATGATCTGCATGGGGCCTCCAGACGGCTTTTTATCGGTCATCAGAGTTAACGGAACCTAAATGCGCGGCATTTCCCGCAGCATTTGTCATCAAATCCGTTTTCTTTCCTGCCTCCTGCGGTTAGGGGCGAAACATCATGACCGTTTCCGACATTCTTCGCGCCGCCGCTGTGGCGTCCAAGGCCTGGCCCTATGAAGAGGCCCGCAAGATAGTGAAGCGCTATTCCGGCGCAGTCCCGGACAAGGGCCATATCCTGTTCGAAACCGGCTACGGTCCTTCGGGTTTGCCGCATATCGGCACTTTCAACGAGGTCCTGCGTACCACCATGGTGCGCAACGCCTATCACGCGCTGTCGGATATTCCGACGCGGCTGGTTGCGTTCAGCGACGACATGGACGGGCTGCGCAAGGTGCCGGACAATGTGCCCAACCAGGCGATGCTGGCCGAGCATCTAGGCAAGCCGCTGACGCAAGTGCCCGATCCGTTCGGAAAATATGAAAGTTTCGCGCATCATAACAATGCGATGCTGCGTGCATTCCTGGACCGTTTCGGTTTCGATTATGAATTTGTGTCGGCGACCGATCAGTATCGTGCCGGCGCTTTCGATGAAGCACTCCGTCAGGTTTTGCGCCGCTATCGGGCTATCATGGACATCATGTTGCCCACCTTGCGCAAGGAACGGCAGGCAACCTATTCTCCCGTGCTGCCCGTTTCCCCCAAGAGCGGGGTCGTGCTTCAGGTTCCCGTTCAGGTACTGGACGCCGAGGCCGGTCTCGTCCGGTTCGAGGACGACGGAGAAATGATCGAACACTCGATCCTGTCCGGCGGCGCCAAGCTGCAATGGAAGGTCGACTGGGCGATGCGCTGGTATGCCCTGGGCGTCGATTACGAAATGGCGGGCAAGGATCTGATCGATTCGGTGACCCAGTCTTCGAAAATCTGCCGCGCCTTGGGAGGCCGACCGCCCGAAGGTTTCAATTATGAGATGTTCCTCGACGAAAAGGGCGAGAAAATCTCGAAATCCAAGGGCAATGGCCTGAGCCTCGATCAGTGGCTGACCTATGGTCCGCAGGAAAGCCTGGCCTTCTACGCCTATCGCGAACCCAAGAAGGCGAAGCAGCTGCACATGGGCGTCATTCCGCGCGCGGTCGACGAATATTGGCAGTTTCGCGTCAATTACCCCAAGCAGGCGATCGAGCAGCAACTGGGCAACCCGGTCCACCATATTCATGACGGAGCGCTGCCGCAGGGGGAATTGCCCGTGACCTTCGGTCTGCTGCTCAACCTGGTCGGCGTGATGGGCGACGCCAGCCGGGAGCAGGTTTGGGGCTATCTGCAAAATTATGTCCCCGGTGCGAGCGCGGACACCTATCCTGAACTGGATGCGCTGATCGGCCACGCCCTTGCCTATCATCGGGATTTCGTCGCGCCGACGCTACGTCGCCGCGCGCCCACCCCTGACGAAGCGGCGGCGTTGCGGCGTTTGGACGAGGAACTCGCGGCCCTCCCGGCCGACGCCTCGGCGGAGGACATTCAGAATATCGTCTATGCGATCGGCAAGGACGAAAGCTTCGGCTTCGCCGAGCTTCGCGACTGGTTCAAGGCGCTGTACCAGACCCTGCTCGGCGCCGACCAGGGCCCGCGCATGGGCAGTTTCATCGCTCTCTACGGTGTCGGCAACAGCCGTCGATTGATCGCCGATGCGCTGGCTGCGGAGACCGCTGGCTGAACATCCCCGGAACGGAACATTCACCTGAGATACACGTTGGTGATGCGGTCCACCCCCCTTTCGGACTGGTGATATGCCCTCAGCATGTCATCGGCCGCGTGCGCCCGGAAACGGGCGGCGCGGCCAAGGGGCGGGGTCTAAAAAAGGCCCCGGTCGCGAGACCGGAGCCTTTTTCGTCAGAAGGGGTGCAGCTTACCAGAAGAAGCCCCGGTGCACGTCCACCACGCGGCCGGTCCGCACGTTGACCAGCAGCACGTCGTTATAATGCCGGACCCAGCGCAGATTGGCGCCGGCGCGCGGCAGGCGATAGCGGTAGGGGTCCGCGATATAGTAGCGCGAGCTGTAATAAGCAGGGCGCATCGTCATACCGCGATTCCAGCTTGTGTAGCGGAACGGCGCATTCCAGCGACCGCTGCGATACACGTTGCGGTGGCTGCGGCGATAATCGCGCCAATCTTCCCTCGCTTCGCGCTGGGCATGCCGGACATCGCGACGCTGCTCGCGCACGTCGCGCCGATCGCCGTAGCGCTGCGCCTGGCGAAGTTCGCGGCGTTCTTCGCGCACGCGCTGCTCGCTGCGCCGGGCTTCGCCATAGGACTGGGCCGACGCGACGCTTGGAGCGACGGTGGCTGCCAGCAGGCCCAGGATGATCAGTTTACGCATCTCATATCTCCTGTTCACATGTGGCGGTTGAACCCTTGATGTCGATAATGGGTCCGGCGCCAACAGAAGGAGATATGAACCCGTCTGGCTGAACTGGCCGGGAACGATCCTGTCAGAGTTCAGTCATTTATGTCGCAGAATGTAACCGTGTGCGAGCCCGCTGCCGCGCCTTCAGGACGACCAGGAGCGTTCGCGAAACCATTTGGTGACGACATATTTGACGCCATGTTCGACCGGTCGCGCCGCGTGCAGGCTGAACCGGTTGGGCGCGCCATCGCGATCCATATTGTTCCAGACCAGAATCATGCCTTCGACCGGCGGCACCATGAATTCGCATTGCGGGAAATGCGTTTCTCCTCCGGCCTCGACGGGAGACAGGTAGATCATGGCTGTCCAGGTCCGTTGTCCGCCCTGTACGCGCATCGCTTGCCAATAATCGGCGGCTACCGGGAAATAGTCGCAATGCGCCCTATATTCCTGCCCTTCCGTGTAGCGTTGTCCCTGCAATGTTTCGCCATTGGGCGGGGCCAAGCCGGTAAGTCCGCAGATGCGCTTGGTTATGTCTTCGACCAAAGGCTCCCAGGGCGAAAGGTTGCCGCTGTCGCTGGTGCGATATTGCGCATTGGCGCTGCCGGAAAACAGCGTCGACGGTTTGGCGTTGGCGTCGATCAGCGCGCGCAGGTCCCGGCATTCCTCCTTGCTCAGGAAGCCGTGCCGGCCGTAGATTTCCAGATGCGGTGTGTCGATCCGCCGGACCATCGGGTTGCGATCCAGCCGGGCGCGAACCATATCGCCGATCTGCGCCCGCGTCGCAGAAGGCACGCCACCATCGTCGGGAAAGTCGATCATGAAGGCTGTCCTGCCACAGGCGGCCCGACAAAGAAAAGACCCCGGCGCATCGAAGCGCCGGGGCCAGTGCTCCTGAAGGCCAGTTCAGGGAGCGGGTGGTCCCGACCCGGAGGCCGGGACAAGGATCACCAGAAAAAGTCGTGGATCACATCGACGACATAACCATCGCGAATGTCCACCAGCAGCGCGTCGTCATAATAGCGCACCCAGCGCAGCGATCCGTAGGCGGGCGGAAGGCGGTAAGAATAGGGATCGTCGATCCAGTAGTTGTTGTTGAACAACAAGCCGTTCAGGAAAATCCCGACCGAAAAGCGCCGGTAGCCATAGTCCCAGCCGCGCGGTGCATAATAGCGTCCCACGCGATACCGGTCACTGTAGCGATTGCGATAGCTGTGCCAGTCGTAGCGGCGATCCTGCCGCCAGCCATTGTCCCAGCGCCGCTGGCTGCTCCAGCGGGTCCGATCGTCATAGCGGCGACCGTTGTTCCAGCGGGTTTCGTTCCACCCCCTGTTGTCGGTCCAGCGACGATCATCGCGCCGGTCGTCCCGTCGGTCCGCGCGCCCGTCGCGGCGGTCATCGCGCCTGTCCTGCACATTGTCGCGCCGGTCGTTGCGCCAGTCCCGCCGGTCCGCGCGCTGATCCTGGCGCCATCCCTGACGCTGCTGGGCCCGCTCGCGCGCCGCATTTTCGGCCTGCCGATTGGCGGGCAGTTGCGGATCGCCGCGCCAGCGTGCATCCGGGCGAGGCGGTGCCATCTGGCCCGCAGGACGCTCGCCGCCGCGTTGCTGCCAGCGCTGCGCTTCGGTTTGGGCGCGCGGACGTTCTGCCGCGCGTGAATCGTTGCCACGCTGGAACCGCTCGGCGCGCTGGGGGCGCTCACCACGCTGGGGGCGTTCGCCACGCTGGAATCGTTCACTACTCTGGTTGCGATCCGAATTCTGCGCCTGCGCATAGGCCGGCGCCACACCGGCCAGCATCGTGACGCCCATCAAACCCGCCAGCATCATCTTTTTGAACATGGTCCTGACTTTCCTTCTCCGGGGACGAAACGTCCCGCCATGTTGCTGCGTTATGACATTCGGTTTGTCGCAAGGCTGAACCTGCTTGTCAGCGAACAGAAAGATTCCAAGTTTGGCTTATGGACAAAAAGTCATATTGATCTACCGTCAAAATAATATCGCGCGCGCCTGAAAGGATCATGTGACGCGGAAAAGCTGATGCAGATCAGTGCAGCGGCCTGTGTCTCATCCTAGGACTAACGTGTGAATCAAACCCCCGATGCCGGACATGTGCGCAGGCGGCTGCGCGATGCGACGATGGAAAGCCATGGTCGCGTCGATTCGCTTTTCGCCGAATTCACGCTTGGGTCTGCCGACGGCTACCGCGCATTTCTGACGGCGCACGCCCGTGCCGTAGGCGCATTGGAACCTGTTGCCCGGCCGATGTTGCCGCGCCTGGCTTTGCTCGCACGAGACTTCGCGGAAATGGATGCGGCCTTGCCGGCACCCTTGCCCATGTCACTGCCGGACGGCGATGCGCAGCGCTGGGGCATGCTCTACGCCCTGGAGGGATCCCGTCTCGGCGGGGCGGTGCTGAACCGTGCGGTCGGACCGGGTCTGCCGAATGCCTATCTTTCCGCCACGCATGGCAAGGGTGAATGGGCCGCCTTTCAGCAAACGCTCGACGATGAGGCGGCAAAAGGCGACGAATCGTGGCTGGCCGGCGCGGTGGAAGGGGCTTTGGCAGCCTTCGCGGCGTTTGAATGCGCTGCAAGGGACGAAAGGGTTTCCCATGGCTGACGGCAGTCATGACCAAATTTCGGATTTCGCGGTCGATCTGTCCAACTGTGATCGCGAACCGATCCATGTGCTGGGCAAGGTTCAGCCCTTCGGCTTCCTGATCGCGCTGACTGCCGACTGGCTGGTGTCGCGCGCATCGGCCAATATCCGGGATTTTGTCGGTGTGTCCGCTCCGGACCTGCTGGGCCGTCCGGTCGCCGACATATTCGGGGGCGAGGCGATCCATGCGCTGCGTAACCGGATCACCTTGCTGCGCGGGCCGGATTCGGTGGAACGGCTTTTCTCGCTCGAGCTGGTGCCCGGCTATCCGCCTTTCGATGTCGCCGTTCATTTTTCCGGCCCTCATGTCGTGGTGGAGGCGGAACCCGCCAGCCATGACGAGATGGAAGCCAGCAGCACCGTGCGGTCCATGGTCGCGCGGCTTGCCCAGGCAGAGGGCATGACGGCTTTCCTGCGCGATGGCGCCCGACAGGTACGTGCGCTCACCGGCTTCGACCGGGTGATGGTCTATCGTTTTGCGGGGGAAGGCGATGGCGAAGTCGTCGCCGAAGCGCTGCGTCCGGGCATAGACAGCTTTTTCGGGCTGCATTATCCGGCCTCGGATATTCCGACGCAGGCGCGCGCGCTGTATATGCGGAACATCTTTCGCATCATCGCCGATGTGCAATCGGAACCGGTGCCGGTCCTGCCCGCGCTCGATCCCAGTGGCGCCGCGCTGGACATGTCCCTGTGCCTCACGCGCGCCGTGTCCCCGATACATGTCGAATATCTGAAGAACATGGGCGTCGGGGCGTCGCTGTCCATTTCGATCATTGTCGAAGGCAAGTTGTGGGGCCTGTTCGCCTGCCATCATTACGGCCCGCGCCTTCCGACCTTTGCCCAGCGCAGCGCTGCCGAATTGTTCGGACAGATATTCTCGATGATGCTCGAGGGTCGCGAACGCGCCGAAACCGCGGCCTATGAGGGCAAGGCACGGCAAGTGGCGGACCGCCTGCTGTCGGCAGTCGCGCAGGATCATGACCTGCTGTCCAACGCCCGATGGCTGGGCGACATCATCTTCGACACCGTCCCGGCGGACGGCGTTGGCGTTTACATCGACGGACAGATGACCCTGTCGGGCCTGACACCGGACGCACCGGCTTTTTCAGCCATCGTAACCATGCTCAATCGTGCTGCGGCCAGCCAGGTCTATACTACGGACAATCTGTCGCATCTCCTGCCCGAGGCTGCCGCTTATGCGGACCGCGCGTCAGGCCTGCTCGCCATTCCCCTGTCGCGTCGGCCGCGCGACTATGTCGTCCTCTTCCGCGCGGAACAGCTTCGTTCGGTGCGCTGGGCCGGCAAGCAGGAAAAGCATATCGAATATGGCCCCAATGGCCCGCGCCTTACCCCGCGCAAGAGTTTCGAAGAATGGTCGGAACTGGTGAAGGGGCGGGCACTGCCGTTCGCGCCGGCCGAACTGCGCGTGGCGGAGGCGTTGCGCACGGCCCTGCTCGAAGTCATCCTTCGCCTGTCCGATTCGGCCGACGCAGAGCGGCAAAGGGCGCATGAGAAGCAGGAACTGCTGATCGCTGAACTCAACCACCGCGTGCGCAACATCCTGGCGCTGATCCGTGGCCTGTTGTCGCAGACCCGTGAAAATGCGGGATCGGTCGAGGAGTTTATCGGCACGCTGGAAAGCCGCATCCACGCACTGGCCCGCGCGCATGACCAGATCACGGCTGATCGCTGGAGCCCGGCCCGCCTGCACGACCTGATCGAAATCGAGGCCGGTGCCTATCTTGGCGAACGGCGGGACAAGGTGCGCTTGACCGGCCCCAATGTGCTGCTGACGCCCGGCTGTTTCACGGTGCTGGCGCTCGTCGTGCATGAAATGCTCACCAATGCGGCCAAATATGGCGCCTTGTCGGATAACGGCACCGTGGCGATCGACTGGCGGGTGGATGAAGACGGCAGCCTGTTGCTCGACTGGATCGAAAGCGGTGGACCGCCGGTTGTCGCCCCGACGCGGCGCGGCTTCGGATCGACCGTCGTCGAGCGTTCGATTCCCTACGATCTGGATGGACATGCCGAGATTAATTACCGGTTGGCGGGCATAGAGGCGCATTTCTGCATCCCGTCGCGCCACGTCGTTTCCGTGCTGCCGGATGCGGCGCCGGGCGAGCGGGCCAAGCCGGCTCCGACCGTCGTGCCTGGCCTGCTGAAGGGACGCAATGTCTTGCTGGTCGAAGACAATATGATCATCGCCATGGATGGCGAGGATGCGTTGCGCGATCTTGGGGCGGATGTCATGACCGCAGCGAGCGTCGGCCGCGCGCATGAGGCGATCGCCGTCCATCCCGTCGATCTGGCGGTGCTCGACTTCAATCTGGGACATGAGACCAGCCTGCCGATCGCGGACCTGCTTGTTGAACGCGGAATACCGTTCCTGTTTGCCACCGGCTACGGCGATGGACTGGAACTGCCGCCACGGTTCGAACACATCACCTTGGTCAAGAAGCCCTACTCCGGCGCCACTCTGGCTCAGGCGCTGGCGCCGATGATCAACGCCGAATCCTGACCGGCGGCCGGCACGGAAACGGAAGGTTTCGTGTCCGCGTCTTGCCGCAAGGTCTCGCGGCACCGATGTTGCGATCATGAAACAACCGACATTCTTCATCCCCCATGGCGGAGGTCCCTGCTTTTTCATGGACCCCGATGATCCCGACCGGGTGCATAGCGATCCGATGTGGCATCCGATGCAGGAGTATCTTGCCGGGCTGGTCGCCGGATTGCCGGAGCGGCCGACCGCCATATTGCTGGTATCCGGTCATTGGGAAGCACCGGTGTTCACCGTGCACGACGGGGCGCGTCCGCCTTTGCTGTTCGACTATTACGGTTTTCCCGCCCACACCTATGCATTGCGCTGGGCCGCCCCCGGCGCGCCGGATGTCGCGCACCGGGCGGAGGTGCTCCTTGCCGGCGCAGGTTTTGAAATGGGCAGGGAAAACGCCCGTGGTTGGGACCACGGCGTTTTCATTCCGATGAAAGTGGCGGTGCCCGAAGCGGATATACCGCTGGCCCAGCTTTCGCTGCGCGGCGATCTGGATCCCGCCGCGCATGTGGCTGCCGGACGCGCGCTGGCGCCGCTGCGCGACGAGGGCGTCCTGATCGTCGGTTCTGGCATGAGCGTGCATAATCTGCGCGTCCGCGGTGAGCAGGCGGTCGTGCCCGCCACCGCATGGGACGAAGCGCTGACGGCAGCGGTCACGGATGCCGACCCGCAACGTCGCGCCGAGCGCATCATCGGCTGGGACAGGCTGCCCCATGCCGGGTTTGCCCACCCGCGCGAGGAGCATCTGCTGCCGCTGATGGTCGCTCTGGGTGCGGGCGGAGACGATCCGGCGACCCTGGATCATCGCAGCCGGATGATGGGCTGGACCGTGTCGGGCTACCGCTTCGGCTGAGGCGCGGGGTTGCCCAGCGCCGGCACGCTGCGTGCGGCATCTTCCGGCGTGATGCCGGGCGGCGGCGCGGCGGCCACCTGTTCCTCACCGCGCATGATCCGGCCGGCGCGCCTGATCGCCCCGCGCAGCCGGGGATAGATGCCGCAGCGACAGATGTTGGTGATCGCCGCGTCGATGACTTCGTCGCTGGGGTCGCTGACGCGTTTCAGCAGAACGGACGCGGCCATGATCATGCCGGGAATGCAATAGCCGCATTGCGAGACATTCTCCGCCGCGAACGCCTGTTGCACGGGATGACCGCGATCGGGCGACAATGCCTCGATCGTGGTAACGAAGCGGCCTTCGGTCTTGCCGATGGTCACCTGACAGGACCGCACGGCTTCCCCGTCGATGTCGACGGTGCAGGCGCCGCAGTCGCCGGTGCCGCAACCATATTTGGTGCCTGTCAGGTTGGAAGCATCGCGCAGCGCCCAGAGCAGGGGCGTTTCCGGGTCCATGCGATAGTGCACCGGACGGTCGTTGACGGTGAACTTGGTCACGCGCCGTCCTCCTCGTCGGCCTGATGGTATAACACGTCGTTGCGGATATGGATGGTGCGCGAGGCGAGCCGGATTTCCTGGATGAAGGTGGCGAAGGCGGCGGTCTGGAGCAACATTGCGAAGATGAAGATGAGGGCGATCGCGGTGCCCAGATGCGCATCGAACAGTTCCGCCGCAAACAGCAGCATGACGACCAGGCATATGGAGCAGCCCGATGCGACGGACAGGAATATCGCGCCGTTGACCACGCTCATTCTTTTGTCGAGTACCCGGATTTCCGCGACCAGCCGGTCATGTTCGCCCCCGCGCGAAGCGAGCACCCGTTCCTCGACCTTCCGTGCCCGGTCGATCACGCGCGCCAGCCGCCCGGCACACACGTTTAGGAAGGCGCCCAGTCCCGCAAGCATGAACACAGGGGCGACGGCCAGCTGGATAGTCTGCGCGACCTGGCTGACCTGCGGCAGGGCAAGGATGTCGCTCATGCCGGCGATCCGTTCAGGCGGCGCCCTTGGCCGGGGTGTTGACGCCCATGGACTTGAGATAGGCCTTGATGTTGCGCGCGGCCTGCCGCAATCGCTGCTCGTTTTCGACCATGGCGATGCGGACGAACCCCTCGCCATCCTCGCCATAGCCGACCCCGGGGGCGACCGCGACCTTGGCATGGGTCAGCAACTGCTTGGAAAATTCGAGGCTCCCCATATCCTTGAGCGCGGGGGGCAGCGGCGCCCAGCAGAACATGGAGGCGCGCGCCGGCGGAATGTCCCAGCCTGCTCGGCCGAAGCTTTCGACCAGGATGTCGCGGCGCTTGTGGTAGAGCAGGCGGTTCTTCTCGACAATGTCCTGCGGGCCGTTGAGCGCAGCGCAGGCAGCAGCCTGAATAGGCGTAAACGCGCCATAGTCGAGATAGGATTTCACGCGCGTCATCGCGGCGATCAGCGACTTGTTGCCGACCGCGAAGCCCATGCGCCATCCCGCCATGGAATAGGTCTTGGACAGCGAGGTGAATTCGATGGCCACATCCTTCGCGCCGGGAACCTGAAGGATGGAGGGCGTCGGGTTACCGTCATAATATAGCTCGGAATAGGCGAGGTCGGACAATATCCAGACCTTGTTTTCCTTCGCCCACGCGACCAGTCGCTTGTAAAAGGCCAGATCGACCGTTTCCGCCGTGGGATTGGACGGGTAATTGACGACCAGGATCGACGGACGCGGCACGGTGAAGGCCATGGCGCGATCGAGCGAACGGAAATAATTTTCATCCGGCGTCGTCGGCACCGACCGGATGGTCGCCCCGGCGATGATGAAGCCGAATGTGTGGATGGGGTAGGAAGGGTTCGGGGCCAGCACGACGTCCCCCGGCGCGGTGATCGCGGTGGCGAGGCTGGCGAGTCCTTCCTTCGAACCCATGGTCACGACGACTTCGCTTTCCGGGTCGACCTCCACGCCGAAACGGCGCGCGTAATAATTGGCCTGCGCGCGGCGCAGGCCGGGAATTCCCTTCGATTGGGAATAGCCGTGGGCGCCGGGCTTGCGCGCAACCTCGATCAGCTTTTCGATCACATGATCGGGCGGCGGCAGGTCGGGATTGCCCATGCCCAGGTCGATAATGTCCTCGCCCGCAGCCCGCGCGGCGGCCCGCATCGCGTTCACTTCAGCGATGACATAGGGCGGCAGGCGCTTCATGCGGTAAAATTCTTCGGACATTTCGGGGCTTTCCTGAAAGCTCTGGCTATGAATAATGCGTGACGCGCAGTTTTCGTGTCACAATGCGGCTATAGCCCGCCCAATGGCGCCTTGCCAGCGAAAGCAGGTTGTGGTGACAATGCCGGGAAGAGGAAATTGGCCATGGAAAAGACCGACGTCATTGAACCTCGCCTTCCGACGCTGGGCGAAATGCAGCAATGGACGGAGGTCATCGGTCGCGCGCAGCAACTGATGCTCGAACATGCGGCCGGGGTGTCGGGGCAGATGCTGCCGTTCGATCCCGCGACCGTCGCCCATATCCAGACCCGTTTCGCGGACGAGGGACTGGCCTTGTGGCAGCGTTTCCTCGATTCGGGGGGGCTGCTGCGCGACTCGCCCGAACCGCCGCCATCGCAAAGTCCGGCGGCGCGCAAGGACCGGCGCTTCGCCGACCCGGCCTGGACGCAGAATCCCTTCTACGACCTTATCCGCCAGAGCTATTTGCTGGTGTCGGATTATATGATGGGACTGGCCGACGCGGTCGACGGGGTCGATCCCAAGCAGAAGGCAAAGCTGCGCTTCGCGACCGGCGGCATGCTGGATGCGCTGGCGCCGTCCAATTTTGCCTTCACCAATCCGACCGTGATGCAAAAGACGATCGAGAGCGGCGGCGAGAATCTGGTCAAGGGGCTCAAGCACATGCTGGCCGACCTGGAAAAAGGACAGTTGACGCACACCGACGGGACGGACTTCGAACTGGGCCGCAATATCGCGGCGACGCCGGGCAAGGTGGTCAAGGAAACGCCGCTTTACCAGCTGATCCATTACGAACCGACGACGGAAAAGGTGCTGCGGACACCGCTCCTCATCTTTCCTCCCTGGATCAACCGTTTCTATATCCTCGACCTTTCCCCCGAAAAAAGCTTTGTGAAATGGGCTGTGGATCAGGGCATCAGCGTTTTCCTGGTGTCATGGAAATCGGCCGATGCCTCGATGAAGGACCTGGTCTGGGACGATTATATCGTGGACGGCCAGATCGATGCCATCGACACGGTGCGCGACCTGCTCAAGGTGCCGAGCGTTCACACCATCGGCTATTGCGTTGCCGGGACGACATTGGCGGCCACGCTCGCACTGCTGGCGGCGCGGGGAGAAGGGGACAAGGTGGCGAGCGCCACCTTCTTCACCGCCCAGGTCGACTTCAGCCAGGCCGGGGACCTGTCCCTGTTCGTCGACGACGATCAGATGAAGCTGGTGGAGCAGCTTTCCTCCGGCGGATTCCTGGACGGACGCTATATGGCCGCCACGTTCAACCTTTTGCGCGGGCGTGACCTGATCTGGAATTACGTGGTCAACAACTATCTGTTGGGACAGGATTACCCGCCGTTCGACCTGCTCTACTGGAACGGCGACACGACCAATCTGCCCGCGCGGTGGCACAGGGACTATCTGACCCAGCTCTATCGCGACAATCTGCTTGTGGTGCCAGGCGCGATCAGCGTGGCGGGAACGCCCATCGACCTCACCCGCATCGAGACGCCGGCCTATGTCCAGGCGGGCAGGGAAGACCATATCGCGCCGCTGGAAAGCGTGTGGAAGCTCACGGAGCAACTTGGCGGACCAGTGCGGTTCCTGCTCGCCGGTTCGGGCCATATCGCCGGCGTCATCAATCCGCCTTCTGCGATGAAATACCAATATTGGGCCTGTCCCGACCGCAAGGCGTCACTGGATGCGTTCATGGAAGATGCGGTAGAAACAAAGGGTAGCTGGTGGCCTGACTGGCGACACTGGATCGACGGTCTCGACCAGAAAACGGTGGCGGTCAGAGGGGCGCGGCGACCGGGCGGGGGGAAGCTGAAGGCGATTGAGGATGCGCCCGGCCGCTATGTGAAGACGCGCTGAAATCCGCCGATTTCGCTGGAAAGCGCTATGTCGCCGCACAGGTGCGACAAACAGTATGTGGCGATTTTGTTGCACTGCACAAAAATGCTTGCGCGACTCGCCCGCATTGATTATTGTGCACCGCAGCAAAGGGAGAATGGTTATGGCTCAAGCATCCAAGCCCCGCCGGCCGGCATCGCCCGCCAAGGGCAGAGCCACCGCACTGTCGGCAAGTGAAGCGCTTAAAGCGGCGGAGGCTGCCATCGGGGCGGACACGCTGCCCAAGAAGCGGGCACCCCGCAAGGTTGCGGCGTCGGCAGCGAAGCCGACCGTTTCCACACCGGCGCAGGTGCAGGCCGCGGTGAAGCCGATCGACACCAACCCGCAGTCTGCGCCGCCCGCGCCGGCACCCGATCCGGCCCCGGCACCAACGCCGCCGCCGCCTGCTGAAGAAACACCGACCAAAGATGTTTTGGTCGAACCCGAAACCACCAAGAGCCTGAACCAAGAGGCCGTGACCGAGATACAGACGCTGCTGCCCGCCACGGAAGGAACCCAGATGATGAATGATATGATCGAAACCGGAAAGAAATTTGCCGAGGACGCCAAGGCGAAGCTCGAAACCGTCTATGCCGACCTGAACGAAAAGGCCAAGGCCGGCGTCGAAAAGTCGACCAAGGCTGTCGAGGAACTGAGCGACCTTGCCAAGGGCAACGTCGAAGCCTTCGTCGAATCGGGCAAGATTGCCGCCAAGGGCATGGAAACGATGGGGCAGGAAGCCGTCGATTTCACGCGCAAGAATTTCGAGAAGGCGACTGCTTCGTTCAAGAGCTTCTCGACCGTCAAGACGCCGACCGAATTCTTCCAGCTGCAAAGCCAGCTGATGTCGTCGAGCTTCGACGATTTTGCGAAGGAAGCGGCCAAGAGCAGCGAAGCGATGATGAAGCTGGCCGGCGACGTCGCCCAGCCGCTGACTGCCCGCGTCACCATCGTGACCGACAAGATCAAGGCGATCGCCGCCTGAAATCGCTAGTTTCTGCGGAAACACGAATGCCGGGGCGTCCTTCCCATCGCGGGGAAGGACGCCCTTGGCTTATGGCCATGGTCGCATGCAAGGCATTTCTCCCTCCGTTGGACCCCTTGCCATGATGCGGCAAATCGCCATATCCTGCTGACCATGACCAGCTTCATCACAACATATTCAGGGTCCGTGAAGATGGCGGGCCGGGATCAGGATGACCAGGGCGAGGGACCGGGTAGTCCCAGTGTCGGCATCGCGACCCGCACGCGTACCCGGACGAAAAAACCTTCCCTGTACAAGGTGTTGATGCTGAACGACGATTACACGCCCATGGAGTTCGTCGTCCATGTGCTTCAGCAGTTTTTCCGCATGGATATGGAGGAAGCGACACGGGTGATGCTGCACGTCCATCAGCGCGGCGTCGGCGTCTGCGGCATATTCAGCTATGAGGTCGCGGAGACAAAGGTGAACCAGGTGATGGATTTCGCCCGGCAGAACCAGCATCCCTTGCAGTGCACGCTGGAAAAGGCCTGACGGCCCGGCGGTCCCGGCCGTCACCGTCCCTTTCCAACATCGTCTCGACTCCCTAGACCGGAGGATGTGAGCGAGGAGAGCGCCAGCATCTTATATGACATTGCCGTCATCGGCGGCGGTGTGAACGGATGCGGCATTGCCCGCGACGCGGCGGGACGCGGTGCGCGGGTCTTGCTGCTCGAACGCGGCGACCTGGCGCACGGGACCTCCTCCGCATCGACCAAATTGATCCATGGCGGCCTGCGCTATCTGGAGCATTTCGAATTTTCCCTGGTGCGCGAGGCGCTGGCCGAACGGGAAAGGCTGTGGGGAATCGCGCCGCACATCATTCACCCGATGCGCTTCGTGCTGCCGTGGACCCGGGGGCTGCGACCCCGCTGGATGCTCCGCCTGGGCCTGTTTCTGTACGATCATCTAGGGGGCCGTCGCGCGCTTCCGGCAACGGAAACCGTCGATTTGCGCCGCCATCCCGCCGGCGTGCCGCTCCGCCCGGGCTTTCGCACCGGTTTCTGCTATTCGGACGGCTGGGTCGACGACGCGCGCCTCGTGGTGCTCAATGCGCGCGATGCGGCCGACCGGGGGGCGGAAGTCCGCCCCCGCGTCGAAGTGACGGCTCTAGCCCGCGGCGACGACGACTGGACGATCACGGCATGCGGCCAGGGCGGTGCGCCCCGCGAATGGCGCGCTCGCATCGTCGTCAACGCCACCGGCCCGTCAGTGCTTGACGTCATGCGGCGTGCCCGGAGCCAGGCCGAACGGTCGATGCGGCTGGTGCGGGGATCGCACATCGTCGTGCGCCGCCTCTTCACGCACGACCATGCCTATTTTCTTCAATTGCCCGACGGGCGCATCTTCTTCGCCATCCCCTATGAACGCGATTTCACGCTCATCGGTACGACGGACCGGGACCATCGGGGAAGTCTGGACCATGTCCGGCCCAGCGGGGAAGAGATCGACTATCTGTGCGATGCGGCCAATCGCTATTTCGCGCGGCCGATCCATCCCAGCGATGTCATTTGGTCCTACGCCGGCGTGCGGCCGCTGGTGGACGACGGCTCGGGACGGCCGGAGGCGGCGACCCGCGGCTACCGGCTGGAACTGGACGGCGGTGACGGGCAACCGCCGATGCTCAACATTTTCGGTGGCAAGATCACGACCTACCGCCATCTGGCGGCGGAGGCGGTCGACCGCATCCGACCCTTCCTGCCGGGCATGGGGAATGAAGACTGGACGGCCGGCGCGGCCTTGCCCGGCGGCGATTTCGCACCAATGGAATTGCCCTCACTCCTGGCCGGAATCGCCCGGACCTATCCCTTTCTGGACGCGCACACGGTCGACCGCATCGGGCGCGCTTATGGAACGCGGGCGCGCGTCTGGCTGGGGCAGGCGGAGTCGCGGGCGGCGCTGGGCCGCGATTTCGGTCATGGGCTGACCGAAGCGGAAGTCGTATATCTGGTCGACCGGGAATGGGCGCATAACGCCGAGGACATTCTCTGGCGTCGGACCAAGCTTGGCCTGCGGTTCGATGCGACTCAGCGTGCGGGTCTCGCCGCGTGGCTGGACGACAGGGTGGGAGTAGGCAGATGATCCTGGTGCTGGACGCGGGAACGACGTCGACGCGGGCCATGCTTTACGGGTTGGACGGGACGCGGCTGGCGACGGCACAGCGCGAAATCACCCAATATTATCCGCGGCCGGGCTGGGTTGAACATGACGCGGACGAGATATGGACGCGCAGCATCGCCTGCGCCCGCGACATGGTGGCGCAGGCCGGCGGCGCGGACAGGATCGCGGCGATCGGCGTCACGAACCAGCGCGAAACCGTTATTGCCTGGGATCGCCGCACCGGCCAGGCGCTGGCCCGGGCGATTGTCTGGCAGGACCGGCGCACCGCCGGGCGATGCGACGCACTGCGTGCCGAGGGACAGGAGGCCTGGATACAGCAGCGGACGGGACTGGTCATGGATCCCTATTTCTCCGCCACCAAGATGCGCTGGTTGATGGACCATGTCGCCGACGTGGCGGCGGCCGGGGACGCGCTGGCGCTGGGCACGGTGGAAAGCTGGCTGGTCTGGAAACTGACCGGAGGCCTGCATGTGAGCGATGCCGGCAATGCCAGCCGCACGCAATTGATGGCCCTCGACGGCCTGGCTTGGGACGATGACTTGTGCGCCCTGTTCGGCGTTCCGGCGACGGCCTTGCCCATCATCGTCGACAATGCCGGCGATTTCGGCGCGACCCTGCCGGAGTTGCTGGGCGGCGCGATCCCGATCCGGGGCCTGGCCGGTGACCAGCAGGCCGCGACGATCGGGCAGGGATGCCTGGAACCAGGCGCGGCCAAGGCTACGTTGGGGACGGGCGCATTCATGCTCGCACCGGCGGGCGTGCGGCCACCGCGCTCGACGCATCGCCTGCTCGCTACCGTGCTGTGCCAACTGGCAGGGCGTCGAACCTACGCGCTGGAGGGCGCGGTGTTCGTCGCGGGCAGTCTGGTCCAGTGGCTACGTGACGGTCTCGGCCTCATCGCACAGGCTGCCGACACCGAAGCGATCGCGCGATCCGTGCCCGATAATGGCGGCGTCGTGATGCTGCCTGCTTTGTCGGGCCTCGGCGCGCCCTATTGGCGCCCGGCGGCAACGGGCGTCATCACGGGCCTGACCCATGCGACCGGCCGGGGCCATATTGTTCGCGCCGCGCTGGAATCGATCGCGCATCAGGTTCACGACCTGGCACGGGCCTTCGCCGCCGATGGCGTGCCCTGGAACACATTGCGGCTGGACGGGGGCATGAGTGCGAACGACTGGATCGCCCAGGACATGGCGGACATCCTGGACTTGCCGGTGCAGCGGTCCGATGATGTCGAGACGACTGCCCGTGGCGCCGCGATGCTGGCGGGCGTGGGCGCCGGGCTGTTCGACGACTTGACGCAGGCGGCCGCTGCGATGAAGACACACCGCCGGCACTTTGAACCCGCCATGCCCGCCAATGTCCGCGACGTCAGGCTCGACGCCTGGCACACCCTGCTGGCGACCCAGGGGTGCGACGCGGCAATGAAGGAATAATCGATCAGATAGGGCGGTTTAATCAATTTCGCCGGAACGGCTCGGGGGCTTAGTGCGTAGCGATGAAGAGCATAGGAGGATGACATGGCCGACAAACCGATCATGACGACCAGCGCCGGCGCGCCGATCGCCGACAATCAGAACAGTCTTTCCGCCGGACCCCGTGGTCCCCTGCTGTTGCAGGACTATCAGCTGATCGAGAAGCTGGCGCACCAGAATCGCGAACGAATTCCGGAACGCGTCGTCCATGCGAAGGGGTGGGGGGCACATGGCGTTCTCAGGATCACCGGCGACATCAGCCGCTATACCAAGGCAAAGCTGCTGCAACCCGGTGCGGAAACGCCCATGATCGCCCGTTTCTCGACGGTGGCCGGCGAGCAGGGCGCGGCCGATGCGGAGCGGGACGTGCGGGGTTTCGCCCTCAAATTCTACACGGAAGAGGGCAACTGGGACCTGGTCGGCAACAATACGCCGGTCTTCTTCGTGCGCGATCCCCTGAAATTCCCCGATTTCATCCACACGCAAAAGCGCCATCCGCGCACCAATCTGCGCTCGCCCACGGCAATGTGGGATTTCTGGTCGCTCAGCCCCGAATCGCTGCATCAGGTGACGATCCTGATGTCCGATCGCGGGTTGCCGACCGACGTCCGGCACATGAACGGCTATGGCAGCCACACGTTCAGCTTCATCAACGAGGCGGGCGAGCGTTTCTGGGTGAAATTCCACTTCAAGACGATGCAGGGCCATCGCCACTGGACGAACGAGGAGGCGGCGGAAGTCGTTGGCCGCACGCGCGAATCGACTCAGGAGGATCTGTTCGAATCGATCGAAAAGGGTGATTTCCCGCGCTGGAAGGTGCAGGTGCAGGTCATGCCGGAGGAAGATGCCGACAAGGCCGGCTATAATCCGTTCGACCTCACCAAGGTCTGGCCGCACGGGGACTATCCGCCGATCGACGTCGGCGTGCTCGAACTGAACCGTAACGCCGACAATTATTTCGCCGAGATCGAACAGGCGGCATTTTCTCCGTCGAACATCGTGCCGGGAATCGGCTTCTCGCCCGACAAGATGCTTCAGGCCCGTATCTTCAGCTATGCCGACGCCCATCGTCATCGCATCGGCACCCATTATGAAGCGCTGCCGGTCAATGCGCCCAAATGTCCCGTGCACCATTATCACAAGGACGGGGCGATGCGGTTTTTCCCCAACAATCCCAATCCGGCGGCCTATTACGAGCCCAATAGCTTTGGCGGACCGGTGGAGGATAACCGCTTCCTGGAACCGCCGCTGAAGATTTCGGGCGATGCGGATCGATGGAACCATCGCGACGGCAATGACGATTTTGGTCAGCCGCGTGCGCTGTTCAACCTGTTCGACGATGGGGAGAAGGCGCGCCTGTTTGCCAATATCGCGGCTGCCATGGGCGATATTCCTGCCGAAATAGAGGAACGGCAATGTCGTCTTTTCGATCAGGTGCACCCGGATTACGGCGCGGGCGTGCGGTCGGCACGTGCCCGTATCAAGGACCGCAATCCCGCCATATCGGCGCCCACCGACCAGAATCTGGCGGACGCCTCGGCCTGATCACACCGCACGGGCCCCGGTGCGGACCGCACCGGGGCGACAGGCCTGAAATCGGCCGACAAACATCATGACTATTTGTTAACCGCACGGCGCTATCAGACCCTGACCATGCCAAGGGTCGCACTCCGACATTTCGCCTCTCCATATGCGCCGCCAATCGCCGGGTGCATTTACTTTGCGACCGCGACCGCGTCGGTTCTCGCGTCGCGGTTCGAGGGTGGCCTTGCCTTCATCTGGGTCGCCAATGCGTTCGTGATGGCAGGCCTGTTGACGTCGCCGACGGCGCACTGGCCCAGGCTGATCGCGGCATGTGCCGTGGGCAGTATCGCCGCCACCGCCTTCTTCGGCATGGGCCCTGCCGCCGCCCTGCCGATGGCGATCATCAACATGGGCGAAGCGCTGATTGTCGCGGTGATTTGCCGGCGAGTCCTGTCGGATCATGTCGTGACGGGCTCCTTCAAGCCGCTGGTTGTGTTCATTCTGGCCCTGTGCGGCGTCGCCGATGTCGTGACGGGCCTGGGCGCGGCACTGGTCGCGTCCCAGGTGACTCCGGTCGGGTTCGGCGCCTCGTGGCTGCAATTCTACACCGGACATGTCCTGGGCGGTCTTACCTGCACGCCGATCCTGGTCATGGTGCGCCAGGGCGAGTGTCGGCGCTGGTGGCGCGAGACACCCCGTGCCGCCAAGGTGGAGGCTGCGATCCTGCTGCTGCTGTTCGCCCTGACCACGGTGCACATCTTTTACTTCGCCCGCTATCCGATGCTGTTCGCCCCGATGCTGCCGCTCGTGCTGATCGCGTTTCGCGTCGGTCATCTGGGCGCAGCCGCATCCATCGTCATCCTGGCTTTGATCGGCGGAGTGGCCACTCTTTCGGGAATCGGGCCGCTCATGATCATCCCCGCATCGCCGGGTGAACGGATGCAGGCCTTTCAATTTTACCTGGCCTTGAGCTTCCTGCTGTCGATGCCGGTTGCCGCCGAACTGAACGGACGACGCCGGCTGTTCAAGATGCTTCAGGACAGCGAGTCCCGCTTTCGCGCCATGGCCGAACATAGCGGAGACGTCATCCTGACCATCGGCGTCGACGGGGTCATCGAATATGCCTCTCCGTCAGCCGCGGAACAGATCGGTTGTGCGCCGGGTCTTCTGGTCGGCCAGTCGGTAGCGAATCTCGTCGATCCTCAGGACCGCGACGCCGTCATCGCCACGCATCGGCGGGCGCTCGTCGATCTGGCCGAAGCGCACAAGGTAGAATTTCAGCCGCTCGCGGCGGCGGCGGGCCATGACTGGTGCGAAATGGTGACCCGTGCCGTCGTCGACGAATGCGGGCGGGCCCGCGGCGTTGTCAGCGCCATTCGCGACATGTCGCGGCACAAGGCCCGGCAACGCGCCCTGCAACAGGTCGCCGATCGCGATTCGCTGACCGGTGCGGACAGCCGCCGCACATTCCTGGAAAAACTGGATGCGGAGATAGTGCGCGCCAGCACCGGCGTCCGGTCGAGCCTGCTGTTCATCGACATCGATCATTTCAAGTCGGTCAACGACACCTATGGGCATGGTGCAGGCGACCGGGTGCTGAGCGCGTTCGTGGACCGTCTGCGCCCCGGGCTCCGGGCGGCGGACAGTATCGGCCGGCTGGGCGGGGAGGAATTCGCCATCCTGCTGGTCGACAGCGACATCGACCGGGCGAGCATGGTTTGCGAACGGTTGCGACAGCGCGTCGCCGCGCCTGTCGCGCTGGATGACGCCGGCCAGTTTGTCGCGGTTACATTCAGCGCCGGACTGGTCGAACTGGACAGCTTGATGTCGCGGTCGGCCTTGATGGAGGCGGCGGACAAGGCGCTGTATCGCGCGAAACATAGCGGGCGCAACTGCCTGCGTCTGGCGGCGTGATCCTGCGGCCGACCGCCGAAAATATGTCGAATGATATGTTGTAACTTATAGCGCGCTGCCTTATGTACCGCGCACCATGTCGATCAGCTTTCGCGAGGCCCTGCATAACGGACGGATCGATCGTATCGCGATCGCGCTGTCGGGCCTGTGCGTGGCGCATTGTTTCGCGACGGCGGTGCTGCTGGGCGTGCTGGCATCCGTGGGCGGCATTTTCGAAAGCCCGATTTTTCATGAAGCCGGGCTCGTGCTCGCAATCCTTCTCGGTGCAGTGGCGCTCGGGCATGGCGCGGTCAGGCATGGCTATATGATGCCAGCGGCGATCGGATCGCTCGGCCTGGGTGTGATGGCCGGGGCCCTCACCATGGATCATGGGTGGCAGGAAAGCATTTACACGCTTATCGGCGTGGGGATCCTCTCGCTCGGCCATGACCTGAACCACAGGGCCGGGCGGTAGGCCTTCGGCGGCGCAGGCCGGTCACTCTTTTTTCGGCGTGGCGCGATGTTCGCCCTTCACCCAGCGAACGGTGCCGGTGCTGGCGCGCATGACCACGCTTTCGGTGGTCAGGCGGCCGCCTGGCAGGCGCTTGACCCCGTCCAGCAGGGAACCGTCGGTCACCCCGGTCGCGGCGAAGATGCAATCGCCCTTGGCCAATTCCTTCAGGTCGTAGATCCGGTTGAGGTCGGTGATGCCCCATTTTCGGGCGCGCGCCTTCTCATCCTCGTTGCGGAAGATAAGGCGCCCCTTGAACTGGCCGCCCACGCAGCGCAGGGCCGCGCAGGCGAGCACGCCTTCGGGCGCTCCGCCCGATCCCATGTAAATGTCGATAGTGGTTTCCGGATCGCTCGTGGCGATCACCCCGGCAACATCCCCGTCGGGGATCAGCATGATCCCGCAACCGATGGCGCGCAATTCGGCAATCAGCTTTTCGTGGCGCGGGCGATCGAGGACGCAGACGATGATGTCGTCGGGATCCACACCCTTGGCGCTGGCAACCGCCTCCACATTTTCCCGGACCGACCGGTTCAGGTCGATGACGTCATCGGGATAGCCCGGACCGACCGCCAGTTTTTCCATATAGACGTCGGGTGCGTTCAGCAGGCCGCCTTCCTCGGATATGGCCAGCACGGCAAGCGCATTCGGCCCTGCCTTTGCGGTGATGGTGGTTCCTTCCAGCGGGTCCAGCGCGATATCTATTCTCGGGCCAGTGCCGATCGCATTGCCGACCTTCTCGCCGATGTACAGCATGGGGGCTTCGTCGCGCTCACCCTCACCGATGACGACCGTGCCGTCCATGTAAAGGTCATTGAAGGCCAGGCGCATCGCTTCGACGGCGGCGGCATCCGCCGCCTTCTCGTCGCCCCGTCCCACGAGCCTGGACGCGGCGATCGCCGCGGCTTCGGTGACGCGCACCATTTCGAGGACCAGCACGCGATCGAGTATCGAGCTTGGCTGCATCACATCGTTCCTCCGCCTGTCCCTATTGGCCTCGCGATAGGAGGTCGGACCGTCCTTGTCGAGCGAGTCGGCCGGGCGCGTTGCCAGGGTGGCGAACGATGACGCGCGCGCCGGCACTCGTTCAATCGAGAATGTGTATCACCATCGGCGTGTCCAGCAGGCTGTCCGAACCCGAAAGCCGCCGCAGCGTCTCCCGCACGCAGCGTTCCTCGCCGGCATGGGTGACGATGGCGACCAGCACGCCGTCGCTCTGGCTGGCGCCGCGCTGGATCATGCTTTCGATCGAAACGCCGGCATCGCGCATGGCGGCCGCGATTTCCGCCAGCACCCCCGGCTGGTCCTTGACCTTGAACCGAAGATAGGCCCGGCCCACGCGCATGCCCGCGTCCGCTGTCTTTTGCGGGGTGAGCGCCGCCACCGGCATGGCGAAGGCATCGCCATATTCGTCGCGGGCGACGTCGATCAGGTCGGCGACGACGGCCGAAGCGGTCGGTCCTTCGCCCGCGCCCCGCCCCTGAAAGAACAGGCGGCCGACGAAATTGCCTTCCGCCACCACGGCGTTGAGCGAGCCGTCGACATGGGCGAGGGGATGGTCGAGCGGCACCAGCATCGGATGAACGCGCTGGAACAGGCCATCCGTTCCGTTTTCCGCCATGCCGACCAGCCGAATGCGGTAACCCAGTGCTGCGGCCTCGGCGATGTCGGCGGCGATGACATGGCGGACGCCCGTGACGGCGACCGCATCGAAATCCAGTTCGGTCCCGAAAGCGAGGCTGGCCAGAATCGTCAGCTTGTGGGCCGCGTCCACGCCGTCGATGTCGAAGCTGGGGTCGGTTTCGGCATAGCCCAGTTCCTGTGCTTCCTTCAGCACCTCGTCGAAACCGCGCCCTTCCTTCTCCATGGTGGTCAGGATGTAATTGCAGGTGCCGTTCAGTATGCCGTAGACGCGGCTGATCTCGTTTGCCGCCGCACCTTCGCGCATGCCCTTGATGACCGGGATGCCGCCCGCGACCGCGGCTTCATATTTGAGCGCGATGCCGCCCTGTTCGGCGAGGCGGGCGAGGTCGAGGCCGTGATGGGCCAGCATCGCCTTGTTCGCGGTGACGAAGGGCTTTCCGACGGCCAGGCACTGGCGGGCCAGCGTCAGCGCCGGGCCATCCGCGCCGCCGATCAGCTCGACGATCACGTCGACATCCTCGCGGGTCGCAAGCGTCGTCATGTCGTCGACCCATTCATAGGGAGCGAGGTCGACGCCGCGATCCTTGTTCCGGTCCCGCGCGGAAATGGCGACGACCTGGATCGGGCAGCCCGCGCGCCGGGCGATGAGGTCGCGATTCGTTTCGAGCAGGCGAATGACGCCGCCGCCCACCGTGCCGAGACCGACGAGCGCTACGCGCAGCGGGGCATGGCGGTGCAGATTGGTCATGGCGGCTCTTTTCCCTTTCGATCCTTCGCAACGCCGCGCTGATAGCGGCAGGGGCGCGCCTGTCCAAGGAAAAGCGCGCCGGAATTCAGATCATTCGGGCGTGCGGGTACGACCGCACGGGCCAAGTGCGTCGATCACGAATCGATAGTCGGCCCTTGCCGCCTCCGCATCCTGTATCGGCAATGTCCGCACCGAAGGCGCCGGCAGTGCAGCCGGCAAGTCGCAGGCCAGGCGGTACCAGAGGAGCGTTCCCGGCTCGGGCGGGCGCGCGGCCTCATCCACGATCTCCCCCAGCGCGACGGCCCAGCGGGGCGCCTGGCCCGGTCGCCGCAGGACGGACAGGGACACCGGGTCGCCGCTTTCGGTGCGCAGGAATATCTGCGTCTCGCTTTCGCCGGCAATGGTACCCGCAACGTGGAAACTGTCGCCCAGTCCCAGGATCCGCGGCGGAGCGTCGCGGGCCATGAGCGATGAAACGACCGCCTTTGCCCGCGCGGTCTCCTCGGGTGTCGCCGGCAGCTGTGCGTCGCGCGCGATCAGCTGGATCTGCCCCGGTCGCGATCCGGGGCGTGCAAACAGCAGGACGTCGCGCTTTTTGAGCTTGGGCAGCTTTCCGCGCGCATCGACGGGCGCGTCGTAAAGATAGCCAATAGTGGGGCTGATCCCTCCATCGCCGCGAATCAGGGCAGTCACATCGGCCTCGATGAACAGCCTTCGATGCCCCGGGGGCGGCGATCCGGCCTGCTCGGGCTTCAGGACGATGCTGTTGCGAATGCGCACGATTGCAACCATAGGTGCATTATCGGCAAGGTCGACGATGTCGGCATAGGAGAGGCCGGTACCGGCTGGCGTGGATACAGCATTTGGTCTCGGCATCTGTCCATATGCCGGGGAAACCGTCAGACATGCGGCTGAAATGAGGCAGGGGATGCCGCGTTGCAAAAAGGCGGTGGCGGATTTCATCGAGCGCTTCGTCCTATATTTTCGGCTAGTGGCAAGGATGTCACAGGCAAGTCATTCTGATAGGAAATGGTATACGCGAATGAGCATATCGATAAAGCGTTTGCGTGCCACGATATGCCGCGATAGGAGTTCGCTCGGTAGCAAATGAACGGACATGGGCCAAAGGTGGCCGGGAACGCCCCGGGCAGCTTCGGTCGTTTTTGGCTGATTTGTATAAACCACTGGTAAGATGAGTTAAGGAGTGTCGTTGCCGAATGGCCTATGCTGACCACTCGCAAGGATCGAGTCGCACGATATCGATCGTCATCGTCGCCCTGATTCACGCTGTTCTCGGCTATGCCTTCGTCACCGGTCTTGGCATGAAATATGTCAAAAAGGCGGCGGAACAGCTGAACGTGATCGACGTGAAGGAAGAGCCGCCGCCGCCGGACGAGGAGCCGCCGCCGCCGCCGCCGGACAAGCCGGTCGAACCGCCGCCGGTCGTAGCGCCGCCGCCGATCGTCCAGACGCCGGCTCCCGCGCCGCCGATCCAGACAGTTCGGACTCCGCCGCCGGTGTTTAACCCGGTGCCGGTTGCTGCACCGCCACCGCCGCCGGCTCCGCCGCCGCCGCCTCAGCCCGCGTCGCGTGCATCGCCGCGCAGCGCGCCGGGGTCCTGGCTCAGCGACGCCGACTATCCTAGTCGTGCGCAACGTGAAGAGCGTTCGGGTACCGCCGGGTTCCGGCTTGAAATCGGGGCCGACGGCCGCGTGACCAGCTGCACCATCACGTCGTCGACCGGTCATGCGGACCTCGACGAGGCGACCTGCCGCCTGCTGCCGAGGCGTGCGCGCTTCAAGCCGGCAAAGGATCCCAGCGGAAGAGAAATCGCGGACACCTACAGTGGTCGCATCACCTGGCGTCTGCCGGAATAATCCATACCGGGAAGGCGGGCGCGCCGCGCCGCCTTCCCCCTGCATGATCCTATTGAGAGGGAAGTCTTGAACATGTTGATGTATCTCGCAGCAGCGGCTCCCAAAGCCGAAAACCCCTATGGCCTTATGGAAGCCCTCGAACAGGGCGGCACCATTGCCTGGACCGTCTTCCTCATTCTTTGCGCGATGTCGGTCGGCACTTTCTACATCCTGTTCACCAAGCTGATCGAGCAGCAGAAGGTGATCAACCAGGGCAAGAAGGTCCGCGCCACCTTCTGGCGCGCCGGTTCGCTCAAGGAAGCGTCGGCCAAGCTGGAGAAGAATTCGGCGTACAAGCAGATCGTCGACGACGGTATCAAGGCTCAGGACGAGCACAGCAAGCTGAAGGACCCGGTCGAAGCGCATGACTGGCTGCACGGCTCGCTGGCGCGTTCGGAAGGCGCGATCAACTCGTCGCTCGGAGGTGGTCTGGCGTTCCTCGCGACCGTCGGTTCGACCTCGCCGTTCATCGGTCTGTTCGGTACCGTTATCGGCATCTATCGCGCGCTCATCAAGATCGGCGCTGCCGGTCAGGCTTCGATCGACGCCGTCGCCGGCCCGGTCGGTGAAGCGCTCATCATGACCGCGCTGGGTCTGGCCGTGGCCGTTCCCGCGGTGCTTGCCTACAACTTCCTGCAGCGCCGCAACAAGGCGATCGCCGAGCAGCTGAACGGGTTTACCGTCGATCTGCTGGCCTATCTGGTTTCGGATGGCGCCGTGAAGCCGGCCGTTGCTGCGGCTCCGGTTTCCCCGGCCGCAAAGCCGGCGGCTGCGCCGACCAAGGCCTGATCGGTTTCTGGACCGGCGGGAATATGGGTCGACGGCTGCGACGACCTGCATTCCCGCCGCACATGGACCTCGTTCGGCCTCGCGCGTGACGAGGCGCCATCGACACCAAGGTTAGGATAATATCAATGGCAATGAGTGTTGGCTCCGACGGCGGTGACGACAAGCCGATGTCCGACATCAACACGACGCCGCTCGTCGACGTCATGCTGGTGTTGCTCATCATCTTTCTTATCGCGGTCCCGGTCGTTGTGCAGACGGTCGATCTTCAGCTTCCCAAGGTGGCGTTCGAGCCGACCACTACGAAGCCGGAAAATGTATCGCTGTCAGTTACGTCGACGTCCGACGGCAGTTGCGCTGTCTTCTGGGGGATGAGCCCGGTCAGCTCTAGCGAGTTGCTTGACCGTGCGGTTGCGAAGCTCGAGGCGGATATCAAGAAGGCAGGCGGCGTTGAGAACATGACGCCCGAAGATCTGCCCGAAGTGCATATCCGCGGCGACATCAATGTCCCCTATCGGTGCATCGGCGGCACCATCTACACGATGCAGCGCGCCGGTTTCCCGAAGGTGGGCTTCATCTCCGAGCCGGAACCCGGCACGACCACGACCCGCCTCTGACCGGCTGAATAAGGAGATTTCGCTATGGCAATGAGTGCCGGCTCCGAAGATGGCGAACCGATGGTGGAAATGAACACGACGCCGCTGATCGACGTCATGCTCGTTCTGCTCATCATGTTCATCATTACCATCCCGATCCAGACCCACGCGGTGAAGATCGACCTGCCGCAGAGCGCGCCGCCCACCGACAGCGTGATCGACCCGGTCAAGAACAAGGTCGCGATCGACGCCGGTGGTGTCATCACCTGGAACGGATCGCCGATCGATCTGCTGACCCTGCGTCAGTATCTGCAGCAGTCGCTGCGCCTGCCGGTTGAACCGGAACTTCAGTTCCAGCCGGATGCGCAGACCCGCTATGTGATCGTCGATCAGGTACTGGCGGAGATCAAGCGCGCGGGCGTGACGAAGCTCGGCTTCGTCGGCAATGAGCAATATGGCAGCTTCTGACCTTCACCTCTGATCCGTTCAGGCCCGGATTTCCCTCTTTTAAAGGGCCGTGGACGGATTGAAGGCAAGAAGGTCGGCAGCGCAGCCGATGAGATGGGGGCCGCGTTTGCGGTCCCCATTTTTGCATCTTGCGACCGCGTTTAACCCTTTGGTTACGTCGATCCGGGAAAATGACGGCGTACAGGGGTTTATGGACCGATGGGCGCCGAACGACCGAATATGATGAACCGCGAAGGGCGGACGGCGGAACGGCGTCACGCGCAGATAGGGGTGCGCGTGCGTCGACCGGGAGAATCCTGGTTCACCAGCCGGATCGCCGATCTGTCTGGCACAGGGTTCCGGCTTCAAAGCTTCATGAAACTCAAGGCGGGCGCCGAACTTTGGATCATGCTGCCCGGCTTCGAGGGGCGACGCGCCAGGGTCGTGTGGACCAAGGGGCATGAGGCGGGATGCAGCTTCGAGCGGCCGCTTCATCCTGCGATCCTGGACCATATCGTCCGCCGCGCCCGGTCGAACCTGACGGACTGACCGCGCGTATTCCGCCCTTATACGGCTGCAATGTCCTGAAACTGGAGATTGGCGAGACGGGCATAAAGGCCGCCCTGGGCGACCAGCGATGTGTGGTTGCCCTGCTCGACGATCTGCCCTTCGTCCAGAACGACGATCCGGTCGGCGGCGCGTATGGTGGCCAGCCGGTGCGCGATGACGATCGTCGTGCGATGGCGCATCAGGCGACCCAGCGCGTCCTGCACCAGCCTCTCCGATTCGGCGTCCAGCGCAGAAGTGGCTTCGTCCAGCAGTAGCAGCGGAGCGTCCCGCAACAGCGCCCGCGCGATCGAGACGCGCTGTCGCTGGCCGCCCGACAGACGTGCGCCGCCCTCGCCCAGATAGGTGTCGAGACCGTCGGGCAGGGCGCGCAGAAATGCCTCGGCATTGGCCGCGCGCGCGGCCGCCCAGATGTCCGCGTCGGTGGCGTTCCAGCGGCCATAGCGCAGATTGTCGCGCGCGGACGCGGCGAAGATGATGCTGTCCTGCGGCACTATCGCCATCATCCCGCGCAGTTGGGCGGGCGACGCATCGGGCAGGGCGACGCCGTTCAGGCGCACGCTGCCGCTGTCGGGGTCGTAGAAGCGCAGCGCGAGCTGGATGAGGGTCGACTTGCCGGCGCCCGACGGCCCGACCACGGCGACGGTTTCTCCCGGCTGCACGTCGAGCGTCACGCCGTTCAGCGCCGCCTGATCGGGGCGGGTGGGATAATGGAAATGGACATTGTCGAACGTCAGGCGGACGCCCTCGACGCCCTCGACGAGCGGCTGGGGGCGGGCGGGCGGGACGATTTCCGCCCGGGCGTTCATCAGTTCGTGGAGGCGGCTGGCCGCGCCGGCGCCGCGCAGCAGGTCGCCCCAGCTTTCCGACAGCGATCCGAAGGCGCCCGCCACCAGACCGCCGGTCAGGACGAAGGCTGCGATGCTGCCGCCCGACAGCCGTCCGGCCGCGACATCGATGGCGCCCAGCCACATGACGCCGGTGATGGACCCGAACACCAGGGTGAAGGCGAGCGCCGTCATCAGCGCGCGCAGGCGGATGCGTTGCCGCGCAGTCGCGAAACCGCGTTCCACCGTCGCGTCGAATCTGGCCGCCTCGCGCGCTTCCTGACCGAATGCCTGAACGATCTTCATGGCACCGAGCACTTCGGCGGTGGTGCTGCCGATGTCGGCCAGCCGGTCCTGACTGGCGCGTGAATATTTGCGGACCTGCCGCCCCAGGCTGACCAGCGCGAGGAGGATGACGGGGATGCCCAGCAGCAACAGTCCCGCCAGCTTGGGCGCCAGCGCGAAGAGGTAGATCAGGCCGCCAAGGCCCGTCACCATGTTGCGCAGCGCGACCGATACGGTCGATCCTACCACCTGTTCGACGATGGCGGTGTCGGCGGTCATGCGCGACGCGATTTCGGACGGGCGGTTGTCCTCGAAGAAGCGGGGGGCCTGCTGGAGCAGATTGGCCTGCGTCGCGCTGCGAATGTCGGCGACGACCCGTTCCCCGAGCCAGGACACGAAGTAGAAGCGGAACGCGCTCGCCACGGCGAGAACGATGACGATCAGCAGCAGATATTCGAACCAGCGGCCGATGTCGCCGCCGCCCATGAACCCCTTGTCGATCACGAGCCGGAACCCGTTGGGAATGGCCAGCGTCGCGCCGGACGACAGGATCAGGGCCAGCAGCGCGGCGGCGATCCGTGCCGGATACCGGCGCGCGAAGCGCCACAACATCGTCAGGCTGCCCAGCGCCGGCCGGGCCGGGGCGGGAGTCGGGGTCTGGGTCGGCGCCTCCATGCGGGCGCGCTTAGCAGGCTGTCGCGCGCGCCTCAATGGGCGGTTCAGCCCCCCGGCGCGATCGCTCCGGCCAATTGGAGGATACGGCGCGGTTCAGCCTGTCCGGTCAGGGCATAGGCCATTTCCCCGTCCTCCCAATAGGCGATGACGTCGCGCGCCTGCCGGGCGAGCAGCGGGCGCGCGCCCGCCGGTGTTTCGGCCCGGTCCGCAAACAGCGTCAGCCGTTCATGCCGGTCGGTCTCCAGCGCCATGGCGACGGCCGGCCCGTCGGCGGACGGGAACAGTTGGACATCGATGATGCGCCAGGCCCGGGGCAGGGCGGGCAGGACGATGCCGGTCGCTTTTTCGATTTCCGGCCGGTTGAAGGTCACGCTTTCCAGTTGCGAAGACATGGATTGCCGCAACAGCGCGGTGCGGCGGGACTGGGCCGCTTCCGACAGGAAGGTGCCGGCTTGCGCAGCCTGCGGAAATTCGCCCAGTTCGCCGCGCGCGATCCAGCCGGTGGCGATCAATGCCGCGAGACCGGCAGCGCGGGCCAGATGACGGCGTCCCCGCCCGTTTTCATTGTCGTTGGCGATCGGCACGCGGGTGTCGCGCGGCCGGCCTACCAATGTTCCCTTGGTGCCGTCGCGGGCAAGGCGAAAATCGATGTGCGGCCATCTCTGCCGCCAGCGCCGCGCGACGAGACGCTCGCCGGGCCGGGCGGCATCGTCCAGCAACACGACGGCGCCGGGCGACAGGCGACCGAACAGCCGTTCGGCATGGCCCCGCACCATCGGATGAACCGACCAGGGCGGTCCGTCGATGATCAGCATGTCGATATGTGCCGGCAGGTCGTCGAGTGCATACCAGCTGCCCGGCCAGGCGCCGTTCCCGGGCACGAGCGGGGCGTGGCGGATGTCCACGGACAATTGATGGTCGGCGAGCCACGCGCGGGTCGCATCGACGAAGCCGTCATGCTGGTCGAAACTGATCAGGCGGCCGCCGCCATGGAGTTGCAGGGCGCGTGCGGCAATCAGCGAGGATGCGCCCGCCCCGAGTTCGACCACATGCGCGGGCCGGATGCGCGCGATTTCACGCACGATATGCCGCAGGAAGCCGACATCGGCCTTCCAGCTTCCAAGATGGGGCAGGGCATCGTGGGGCAGGCCCAGTTCATCCAGCAGCGCGCGCTTGTCCGCCTTTCTCCCGCCCGACAGGCTGGCGAGCAGCCATGGCCAGCCGATCGCGCCGAAGGCCAGCCGCCACGACCAGTCGGACAGGCTGTTCAGGAAACCCGACCGCGCCGGCCGTGATAGTCCAAGGGGCAGGAAACCGGTCACTTCGCGCGACGTCATCGATCATGGGCCTTCCGTGGGGGCATTGTTCCGGTCAATGGCGGACGCCCGTCATGGGTAACGAATGACGGGTCGAACGACTCAATAGCCCAGTGTCAGGCCCAGCGTATAATATTTCGGACCGGCATTGGCCTTGGCGCGCAATTTGGGAAGGAGCGGCAGGGCCACGGTTGCATAGGGGCGCGGATCGTCGCCGCTGAAGCGCACGCCCGCACCGATCGTCGCCGACAGCGGGATTGTATAGGCGGCCTCGATCCGGCCGTAGATCGACGTGTCGCCATCGTGCAGATAGACGCCGCCGCCCGGCGTCAGGCTGAACCCCGCGATGCCGATGGCGTAGCCGGCGCCGATTTCGGTCCCCCAGTCGCCGCTCGCGCGGCCATATTGCGCCTCCGCCCCCAATCCTTCGGCATGGGCGGCCATCGGCGCGGACAGGGGAGCGGCCAGCAGCGCGGCAGCGACGGTCAGGGGGCGGATCTTTGTCATGGTATCGGCCGCTAGGCGGGCGCCGCCACGGCGGCAAGGGGCGCAAGGACGAGCCGAGTCGATGCTGCGGCAAAGGGTGATTCAGGGTCATGACGGGGTGTTCACTCCGAAATTCACACCGTGGCAGTACCGGCTATCCGGCAAAAAGGGCCGTTCGCGTCCCGCAAGCGTCGGCAAGGTTCCGGGCAGGTGCCGGTGACGCGCGTCCCGCGCACCGGCAATGCACGCCCTACGTCATGGCGCGGTCACGGGAAGGTCACTGCGCCGCACCGGTCGGGGACAGCGCGCAGGCGCGGGGTGCGGGTGCGGGTGTGGGGAGGGCGGGCAGGGGCGAGGTGGTTCATCGGAAGGATGGACCAGAAATTCCCCTACATTGGAAGGGACCGACGTGCGTGCCGATTGCGATGTCGATCCCGCGTCATCCCGGCGCCGGGCACGTCATGACCGTCGCCGGGCCTTCCGCGCCCGGCACGCCCCCCCGTCCCATCATTGCGTGAGGACGGGGGCGGGGGGTTACTGGTCCACGGGCCTGACCGGCTGCACTTCGGCATAGGGCATGATCATGCGACCGTCCGGGGCCGAGGTGAAGGTGGTCTGGGTCGGGTAGGCGAATTCGATGCCCCGATCGTTGAACTGGCGCAGGATCGCGAGCCCGATCTTGTGCCGGATCACGTAGATCGCATCCCAGTCGGGCAGATAGACCTCGAATTCCAGCTCGAAATTCAGGCTTGAATCGCCGAAACCGACGAAGCCCGAACGAATGAACTTGCCGCCCAGATCGTCGACGATGGCCTTCAATATGCCGGGTATCTGGTCGGCGACATCGGGCGGCGTCTGGTAGATGACGCCGATCGCGAATTTCAGGCGGCGATGGTCCAGCGTGAGGTAGGAGGTGATTTCCTTTTGCAGCAGGTTGGCGTTGGAAATGACCTTCTTTTCGCCGGTCAGCGCGCGCAGGCGCGTGGATTTCAGGCCGATCCGTTCCACCGTCGCGGTGGTATTGTCGTAGGAGATCGCCTCTCCCCGACGGAAGGGCTTGTCGAAGATGATCGACAGGGCGGCGAACAGGTCGGAGAAGATGCCCTGCGCGGCCAGGCCGATGGCGATGCCGCCGATGCCGAGGCCCGCGACAAGCCCGGTGACGTTGACGCCCAGATTGTCGAGCACGACGATCGTCGCAATCGCGAACAGCGCGACCGTGACCAGCACGCGGATGAGGCCCATCGCGTTGGCGAGCGTTTCGCCTTGCCCGTCTTCGGCCAGGGTGCGGCGCTCGATCAGGCCCAATATGACCTCCCGCGCCCAGACCGCGGCCTGAAGCGCGGTGGCGATGGTGAAGAGGAACACGACCGTGCGCAGCAGCAGCGGCGGCGCGTCGGCATAGCCGACCACCAGCCGTGCGGCGACCATGATCATGAAGAAATGGGTCGTCTTCGCGACCGTCCGGCCCAGCACATTGGTGTAGCCGATCGACGATCCGCGACGGCCCTTGTGCCGTTTGCCCACTTCCTTCAGCGTCGCCAGCAGCAGGTAGAGAAGCGCGCCGGCGCCCAGGGCGATCAGGATCTGGAGATAGTGGACCGCGAACCATTCGGTCGTGGATCGCCACATTTCCGCGAGATTGGGCGCGTGTACGGTAACGGTGGGTAGGGCGGGGTCTTTTGTATCGGCCATGCCTGTCCTTGCTGGTTGTGGGCGCGGATCAGGCTGCTTCGGCGAGCGGCGCGCGATCCGACAGGGTGTCGAGGAACGCGATCAGGCCGCGTTCCGCCCGGGTTAGATAGCGGGTCCGGCGCGGCAAGCGAAGCCCCTCGCGCCATTCCCGCTGCTGCGTCCGGTCCTTGCCCAGGTCGATCAGGGCCGGATGGATGTAGGATTTGCGGCTGATCGCCGGGGTGTTACCCAGCGCCTCGGCCACCGGCGCGATCATTTCCGCGAGCGAAACCGCGCCGCTCGCCAGCGTTTCGAAAGCGATGGCGGAGGCGCCCCAGGTGCGGAAATGCTTGGCGGTGAAGGGCGCGCCCATCGCCGCCGCGATATAATCGTTGACGTCGCCCGAACAGATGGGCCGGGCTTCCCCATCCTCGTCCAGATACTGGAACAGATGCTGGCCCGGCAGGTCCTGCACCTGGCGCACGAAGCGCAGCAGGCGGTTGTCGGTGATGGTGAGCTGGTGCTGCTTGCCCGACTTGGCCCGGTAGCGCAGCGTCAGCGATCGGCCGCCGAGATCGAGATGCCGGCGCCGCAGGGTGGTTGCGCCGAAACTTTTGTTCGCGATCGCATATTGTTCGTTGCCCACGCGCAGCTTGCCGAGGTCGAGCAGCCGCACCACCGCCGCGATCGTACGGTCCTTGCGCAGGCCGCGGCGGGACAGGTCGGCGTCGAGCCGTTCGCGCAGCGCCGGGAGGGCGCGGCCGAAATCGAGGCAGCCGGCATATTTTTCCGCCTCGCGTGCGGCGCGAAAGGCCGCGTGATAGCGATATTGCTTGCGGCCGCGGTCGTCATAGCCGGTCGCCTGGATATGGCCGTCCGCCAGGGGGCAGAACCAGCAGTCGCGATAGGCGGGCGGCAGGGCGACGGCGTTGAGCCGGTCGATTTCGGTCCGGTCCGTGATGCGGGCGCCGTCCGGCCCGTGATAGGCCCATCCGCGCTTCAGCCTGCGCCGCGTGATCCCGGGAATGCTGTCGTCCGCATGGACGAGGGTATCAGGTGCCATGTCATCCTTCTCGCGGAAGAAAACCCACCGTTCATCGCTTCGTTCCGCAACCTGAACGGGGGCGCGGCCGTTGCAGGGCCATCCACAAACCAAAGAAGGAGAGGGCCGATGCCCAGCCTGTCCCAAAGCCACATCCTGATCGTCGCCACCGACGGATTCGAGCAGTCCGAACTGTTCGAGCCGCGCCAGGCGATGATCGACGCGCGCGCGCGCGTGACGCTCGCATCGCTGGAAACCGACCCTATCCAGGGAATGAAGCATGACGAAAAGGGCGACCGGATCACGCCAGACATGCGGATCGGCGATGTGCGGATCGCCGATTATGATGGCCTGATCCTGCCGGGCGGGGTGGCCAATCCCGACACTTTGCGCACGCATGAAGAGGCGGTCGCGATCGTGCGGGACTTCATGCGGTCGGGCAAGCCGGTCGCGGCGATCTGTCACGGGCCGTGGTTGCTGGCGGAGGCCGATTGCCTGGCCGGGCGCACGGTGACCGCATGGCCGTCCGTCCGCACCGACCTGACCAATGCGGGCGCGACGGTGGTCGATCAGGCCGTCGTGGTGGACGGCAACCTGATCACCAGCCGCAAGCCCGACGATATTCCGGCCTTCGTTGACGCCTTTTCGAAAGCGGTCATGGAAGCGGCTTCGCAGACCGCCTGACCGGGGATGCGGGCCTGCCATCCTCCGGTTGCCAGGGCACCGGGCGGCGGCGCAACAGCGACATGTGGGCGAGCGTCAGCATGAGCGCGGTGGTTGCCGTGAGGAAGGCGGGCGCCTTGACCCCGGGCGCGATCCAGAACGCGGCGAGCGCCACGACCATGGTCGTGGCGGCGACCGCTATGGCGCGCGGATCGCCGTCCGGCCCGCGCAGCCAGAAAACGCAGGCGGTCACGCCGGTGAGGAAGCCGACCGCATACAGCATGGCCTGGCTCGCGCTTGCCGCCGAGATGGCGATCAGCAGGAGGAGGATGGCGCCCACGGCCCTGTGCGAGGGCTGGCCGAGCAGGTGGGCGCACACGGGATAGACCAGCATTTCGCACAGCAGGGCGGCGCCGCCGATCGATGCCGCCTGTTCCGGCTGCCCCGCTATCAGCGCGGACACGGCTGCCGCGGCCCAGGGAATGAGCCGGCGCGGGGCCATGCGGATATGGCTGACCCAGCCGCCCAGCCCGCCGCGCAGGTCCCAGCGCCGGTCGGTCAGCCGCAACTGGAAGCCGGCGAGCACGAACAGCGCCTGTGCCCACCATGCCAGCAGCCCGGGCGCCACCATCGGCGAGGCGAGCAGCATCCCCAGAATCAGGCCGTGGGCCAGCCCCAATATGCGCAGTTCACCGTTCATGCCGGCAATCCTTGTCCATGGCGCAGCGAGAGATCGTGCACCTGACGCGCCGCTGCCTTGCGCTTGCGGCTGAGATAGGTGTCCAGCCCGATTTGCAGGGCGAGCATCATGAAGATGAAGGGTTGGTATGCGATGCCCACGAACAGCGACCCGATCATGTAGATGATATGTCCTTGTTGCAGCGCCACGGCGAAGGGCGCGATCCAGGCTTCGTCCGGTCCGTCGCGCCGGCGATACAGGCGGCGGATCGATTCGGTCCGGATGAAGCAGATGAGGTGCAGCAGCGCCCAGACGGCGAAGCCGAAATAGCCCTGTTCGCCCAGCAGTTCGAAATAGGCGCTGTGATAGGCGCGGCCCTTGTCCGTGACGAGCCGGCGCTCGACGCGCGGGCCGGTGCCGTCATTGACGGTGCTCTGGGCGAAATAGGTAAAGCTGTTCTGGAGATAATTGTCGAAGCCGCCGCCGCCCGGATGCGCCTTCACATAATCGAGCGTCCACATCCACACCGCGACGCGGGTCGATGCGCTTTCGTCGCCCTGATGGTTTTCGATCGTCTGCATCCGCTGCGTGAAGCTGGCCGGCAGGAACGGGATGGAGGCGAGCGCGGCCACGGCCATCAGCGGCCCGTAGATGAATTTGCGTTTCGAGCGCATCAGCATCATCCCCGCCAGGATGACGATGCAGACAAGGCCGGTGCGCGCTTCGGTGCCGACCGGCATCAGCAGGCAGGCGAGGCACAGAGCATAGCAGAAGCCCTTGACCTTCCAGTCGGACGGGAAAATCGTGCCGTGCTTCGATACCCAGAGGATGAGCGGGATCAGGGAAATGGCGACGCAACTGATGATGCTGCCTTCGTAAAGTCCGCTGTTATTTTCCACCATCAGGTTGAGCACGCCGTAGCCGCCGCCCGACAGCGCGGTCTTCATGCCGCCGTTGATGATGATGGTGCTGGCGCACAGGATCATGAAGACGGTCAGCGCCTCTATCCGCAGGCGCGTGCGCAGGGTCAGCGGCAGGAACACGCCGGCGATGATCGCTTTCCATACCCAGTTCCACTTGGTGAGCGCTTCGGCCGGGAAATCGGCGGTCATGGTCGTGTAGCCGCACCAGGCGACAAGCAGGAGCATCAGGCCCTGGCGCACGGAGAAGCGGCAGTCCCGCTTGTCGTCGACCAGCAGCCACGCGCCGACCATGGCGGCGAAGGCCATGGCGGAAATGGGAATGGAGTTGAGCAGGAAATAGGACAGGCGCTGGGGCGATACGATGTCGATATAGGCATAGACCGCGACCAGCAGGAACGGCCGCCGCAGACCCATGAGGCCGAACAGTCCCAGAAAGGCGATGAAGAACAGGTCACGCATGGCCGCGCGGTTCCTCCACCCTGTCGGCGCCGGGATCATGCGGCGGGGGATCCCGGTCCAGATCGGCGCGCGGCAGCAGCCGCCAGGCGGCGAGCAGGATCACGCCATGGCTGACCAGCAGGGACAAGGTGTCTATCATCGCGAAGGGTCGACCGGGTTGCGCACGGCCCCGTCCTATCGCGACAGGGTTGATGGGCCGTTAAGCGGCGCGCCATTCGTCATTCCCGCCTTGCGGCATCGCACCATCGCTCTAGAACGGTCGCGCAGACAGGGGCCGGAGAATGTTGTTGCCGCAGGAAATTGTACGCGCAAGGCCGGGGCACCTTCCGCACGATCTGTCGGACATCGGCCCCGTGATGGAAGGCCTGCCCGCGACCTTCGACGCGCTGATGGCGCGGATCAGCGGGGGCATAACGGTCGAGGAAGCGCGGTTCCTGCATCGCATGGCAGCCGAACTGCGGCACGGATGCATCGTCGAGGTCGGCAGTTTCCGGGGCAAGTCGGCCGTGGCGATGGCGCTGGGCGCACAGGCCAGTGCCCAGGCCGGCGAACCGGCGACGCATCTTTACTGCATCGAGCCGCACATGCCCTTCACCGGCATCTATGCGGGCACGTTCGGCCCGGAGGATCGCAAGGAATTTTATCGCGCCATGCTGGCGACCGGCGCCTATCGCACGACATCGCTGGTCAACCTGTCGAGCGAGGATGTCGCCGATCGCTGGCAGCGGCCGGTCGGCATGGCGTTCATCGACGGCGATCACAGCTATGAAGGGGTCAAACGGGATTTCGACTGCTGGCACCGCCATATCCTGCCCGGCGGCTTGCTGATCTTCGACGATGCCCGTGACCCGGAGGGCGGCCCGGCCCGGTTGATCGCCGAACTGCTGCCGTCCGACCAGTGGCGCAAGGTACCCGCAACGGGCAAGTTCGTCGCGCTGCGCAAGGCGGGAGGCGCGCGGGAGGAGCCGGCGTCGCTGGAGATATTGGTGCCCTGCAACCGGTTGACCATGGCCGGCGGCATCCTGCGTTTCGACCGGCTGGCGCGGGCGATCGCGCGGCGCGGGCACAGGCTGTCCTTCCTGCCATTGTCGCCGTCGCGCGGGGCGTTTCGCCCGTTCGCCGGCATGGTGACAGAGGAACAGGCGCGCGAACGCCGCTGGGATGCGGTGATGATACCGGGCGCGGGCTTTCCGGCCGAGGCCGTCGAGCGCTTCAGCCAATTTCGCGACCCGCGCTACGGCGTGCGGGTCCAGCATGTGCTGAACGACCAGACTCGCCGGTCGATGTTCGAAGCGGTCAATGCGGCGTTGGACCCGGACCTGGTGATCTTCAACAACGCCGCCTGGCCGGCGGGCAGCTACACCAAATGGCGCGGCAGGCAGTTCCATGTGCTGGAGGGGGCGGTCGACATCGACCTGTTTTCGCCGCCCAGCCATGACCGGCCCTTCGCCCGCCGTGACCGCGCGCCCGGCCGGGTAGTCGTGGGCGGGCAGGCGTCCAAGAATGCGGCGCCGTTGATCGAGGCGCTGTCGCTGCTGCCCGAGCATGTGTGCCTGAGCCTGTTCGGCCCGGACCCGCAGAAGCTGGCCGCCGCCCACGCCGACCTGATAGCCGCGGGGCGGCTGACGCTGACCGGATCGCTGGCCGACGGTCCGCTGCGCCAATATTATCACGGGCTGGACGTGGCGATCGCCACGGAAACCTATGCCGGCTGGTCCAACCTGTCGGCGGAGGCGGCCGCGTGCGGCGTGCCGCTGATCTGCACGCGGCCCGGAACCCATGCCTTCGCGCGCGACGGCGAGACCGCGCTGCTGCTGGACGATGCCACGCCGGCCGCCATCGCCGACGCGGTCCGGGCGGTAATCGACGATCCGGACGCGGCGCTGGCCCGGGCGGCGCGGGCGCGGAGCGTTATCACCGGATTCGACTGGGACGGGTATGGCGAGCGCCTGCTGGGCCTGATCGCGGCCCCGGTGCAAAGCCATTATTTCCGGTCGGAGGAGATCGGCCTGTTCGGCAAGTGGGATGCGGGTGGGCGCCTCGACGGCCTGGACCGGCTGTTCGCGGAGTGCGCGGGGCTGGACATCGTGGACCTGGGCGCGGCCGAAGGGTTGGTGTCGCTGCAATGCCTGGCCCATGGCGCGCGATCGGTCACCGGGTTCGAACTGGACCCCGGACGCGTGGCGCTGGCGCAGGCGCTGGTGGAGCAGCGCGGCCATGCCGACCGGGCCAGCTTTCATGCGGGCGACCTGAGCGACTGGCGCCTGTTCCGTGCGACGCAGGGAGACCGGCTGAAGGACAGATATGACGCGGTGCTGTATCTGGGCATCCACCAGCATCTGCATGAGGCGCAGGACCGCATGGCGTCACTGGCAGGTGCCCTGTCGCTGGCGGGCCGATGGTTCGTCATCCGCACGCCGGACCGTTTCTGGCGCCTGGACCGGATCGATGCCCATATCCGCGCGGCAGGCTGGGTACCGCGCGCCGCCCGCGCGCAGGAGGGGCCGGGCGCCGGTCAGGTCGGCGAACTGCGCATCTACGAGCGGACAGACCGGACATGAGCGCGCATTTCATTTCCTATCCCAAATCGGGCCGGTCCTGGGTGCGCTATGCGCTGGACCAGTTGGGCGCGGCGCAGGACATCACGTTCCAGCATGACGGTTTCGAGTTCAACAATGGCGCGCGGCCGCCGCTGAGCTTCAACGTCGCGCGCCGGATCGAGCGCTATCGCGAGGTGGATCATGTCGTCTATCTGGAACGCGACCCGCGCGACGTGATGTGCAGCCTGTTTCACCAGGTCACCGGGCGCTTTCAGGATTTCTTCGGTTATCGGGGCAGTATCAGCGATTTCCTGCGCGATCCCTATTTCGGGGCGGAAAATCTGAAGCGGTTTCGCGCAATGTGGGCCGAGGTCGCGACGCGGCGCAGCGTCCATCGCCTGAGCTACGAGCAGATGACGCGCGACAGCGCCGGGACGCTGCGCGGGCTGGCCGACTATCTGGGCCTGGTCGTTGACGACGCGATGCTGGAACGGGCGGTCGACGCCGCGTCCTTCGCCAACATGCAGGCGGTCGAGCGGGAAGGCAGCTATCAGCAACCCTGGCTGCGGCTGCGCAACGGCCACCCCAAGGTGCGGCAGGGCCGCGTCCATGGCTACAAGGCCGAACTGGACGCGGGCGACATCGCCTATCTGAATGCGCTGTTCGAGCTCGACTGAACGGTGCGGGTGCGCCCCGCCACAGAGTTGACGGGGCGTTAAACCTTTTCCGGCAAAGAGGTGCGGCTATGACTCGCATTCTCCACGTGCTGGACCACAGCCTTCCGATGCACAGCGGCTATACGTTCCGCACCCGGGCCATATTGCGCGCGCAGATCGCCCGGGGGTGGCAGGTGCGCGGCGTGACCGGCCGGCGCCACAGCGTGACCGGGCCGCGGGAGGAAGTGATCGACGGCCTGACCTTTCACCGCACGGCGGGCGCACCCGCGACCGGCAATGCGCTGGTACGCGAATGGCGCGACATCGCCGCCCATGCCGACGCGATCGAGGACGTCGTCCGGCAATGGCGGCCGGATGTCATCCATGCCCATTCGCCGGTGCTCAACGCCATTGCCGCGCAACGCGTCGCGCGACGTCACGGCATCCCGCTGATCTACGAGATCCGCGCCTTCTGGGAAGACGCGGCGGTCGGCAACGGTACGGGGACGGAGGGCAGCCCGCGCTACTGGCTGACCCGGCAACTGGAAACCCACGCGGTACGCGCGGCCGATGCGGTCGCCGTGATCTGCGAAGGATTGCGCGGCGACCTGATCGCCCGCGGGATCGATGCGGGCAAGATCATCGTGTCGCCCAACGGCGTCGACATGGACCAGTTCGGCGCGCCGGTGGCGCGCGACCCGACGCTGACGGCGCGGCTGGGGCTGGAGGGGGCCGACGTGGTCGGCTTCATCGGCAGTTTCTACGATTATGAGGGGCTGGACGACCTGATCGCCGCGATGCCCCGGCTGGTCCGGGCGCGACCCCGGGCAAAGCTGTTGCTGGTCGGCGGTGGGCCGATGGCGCAGGCGCTGCGCGACCAGGCAATGGCATCGCCTTTCGCCGATCATATCGTCTTCGTGGGGCGCGTGCCCCATGATCAGGTCGAACATTATTATGCGCAGGTCGACATATTGGCCTATCCGCGCAAGGCGATGCGGCTCACCGACCTGGTGACGCCACTCAAGCCGCTGGAAGCGATGGCGCAGGGACGGCTGGTCGCGGCGTCGGATGTGGGCGGCCATCGCGAACTGATTGAGGATGGCGTGACCGGCACGCTGTTCGCGCCCGACGACCCCGCCGCGCTGGCCGCCGCGCTGGCCGACCTGTTTTCCGGGCGTGGCGCGTGGGATGCGCGGCGGTCGGTCGCGCGCGCCTTTGTCGAGCGGGAGCGGAACTGGGCATCCAATATAGGACGCTACGAACCCGTCTACGACCGCCTGCTCGGGCGAGCGGGCAAAGTCAGCGAGGCGGCCTGACGGCCGGGTGATGGAACGGCGCTGGAACAGCGGCGGATCGCGGCGCGCATGGCGCATGGCGCTGGCCGGCCTGGCGGCGGCGGCGGCGGTGCTGATGACGCCGGTCGGCCTGATCGAACTGGTCGTCGCGTCGAGCGGTTTCAGCGAGGCGGTGCCCGCCGCCGCGCCGCCGCTGGGATGGACGGCACGGCTGATGGCCGCATTGTTCGCGGCCATGATGGGTGCCGGTCTGGCGGCGATGACGGCTCGCGACCGCGGCACCGTCGTCGCGCCGAAGGATGAAGAACGGCATGGTGACCATGCCCGAGGAGTAAGAAGCATGGGTTTCGCATTTTCCAAGCTCGCCGCCTTTGCCCGCGGCCGCGTAGCGCCGACCGGGGATCGGGACGCGCCGGCGCTGCGCCGCGCGGACGCGCATCCGGACGCTCCGGCCCGTCCGCCCATCTTCGCCAGCCGCGATTTTGGCGGGGCCGATATCTTCGCCCGCCCCGAATCGGGCCGGCGTTCGCTGGTCAGCCAGGCCGAACCCGAGCCGCGGTCGATCCTGCCGTCTCCCAATTTCGCTATGCCCAGTGCGCCGCTGCCCTTCGCGGAGGAGGAATTGCCGACGCCGTCGTTTCGACGGTTCGACGGTGCAGGGGCACGGCCGGCATCCCTGACCCCCGCGCATATCGAGGATGTGCCGGAAGACGCCCCCGCAGCGGCGCCCTTCGCCGCGCCCTTCGCCGCGCCCGTGGAGGATATGGCAGCGCCCGACGCGTTGGCGTCGCCCGAACCCGTGCCCGCTGCGCCGCCGGTCGAGCCGGAAGAGGCGCGCAACGACGAGACGGTGGACGCCTGTGACGTGGAGATCGCCTCCGAAACGGATGTAGCGGCCGAACCTTTGCGGGCGGGCATGAGCATCGGCGAACTGACCGAGCGCCTGGAACGCGGCCTGGCCGCGCGCCGTCGCGCGGGGCCGGTGCGCGTTCTGGCGGACATGCCGGTCGCCGCGCCCGTCCCCGTGCGCGACGCGGTCGCGCCCGATGCGGATGCGGCGCTGCGCGAGGCGCTTGGCGCCCTGCGGTCCATCGCCGGCCGGGCGCACTGATCCTACCAGTCCTCGATGGTCAGGATCGACAGGTCCAGCCATTGGCCACCCTCGTCGCAGCCCTGATTGTCGAGGCTGATGTCGGCGACGAACTGTCCCGACAACGCCCATTCGACCGACCCCAGGCCGTCGGCGAAACGGGCAGCGCGCGCCGCCGAATCAGGACCGCCCAGCAACAGCCGGACGACATGGCGCCGGCCTTCGAACAGCGCGCTCGCCCAGGGGCGGCTGGTCGCGCGGTCGACCGTGGCGGGCGCGCCGGCGCGCGCCAGCAACTGGACCAGCAGCCGGGGCAGCGGATCGGACCGGCGCCGTCCGATTGGTTGGCTTTGGAGCAGGTTTTCCCGTGCCGCGGATGGATGCAGGCTTGTCATCGGCATGAGCTCCTGCAATAAGTGTTCATGAAATGTTCTATCCTCCTGCTCACGCGCTCCCCCGGCTCGCGTCCATTGCGCATGTCGAAGACCAATCGGGGATCGCGCGTGGAGCGACGGCCGAAAGTGGTGGGTGGCATGTCATGTTGGCGCAGGAATTTCTCGATCGCACGAAGCAGCATCGGGCCTCTTCTCCCCATGGTCGCCGACTCGCCGGATGCGGGTCGGCCGCTGGGACCCTGTTTCAAATCCAATTTCCTACTTGTCTAGGAAAAATCTTATCGATAGTGGATGAGTCATGATCGACAATGGATCATCAGGAGACGATGTGCGGGATGCACGGGTGATTCTCGACCGGCTGATCGCCGAGCGGGGCGAGAATTATGCCGACCTTTCGCGGCTGATCGGCCGTAATCCCGCTTATATCCAGCAGTTCATCAAGCGCGGCACGCCGCGCAAGCTGGACGAAGATGACCGGCGGATACTGGCCCGCTATTTCGGCGTGCCGGAACAGGTTCTGGGCGGTGCGGCGGCGGCCCAGGCGCCCGCTTTGCCGTCGGGCATCCGGGCGCGGGGCTTTCCCGCCGTGGTGGCGGTGCCGCGCCTGTCGCTCGGTGCGTCGGCCGGGGGCGGCACATTGGACGAGGATGAGCGCGCGGCAGGGGTCATGGCCTTCGACGCGCGCTGGCTGCGACATCTGGGCGTGCGTCCGCAGCGCATCGCGATCATCCGCGTCGACGGCGAATCCATGGCGCCCACCCTGAGCGACGGCGACGACATCATGGTCGATCATGAGGACGGCGCCGACCGGTTGCGCGACGGCGTCTATGTGCTGCGGCTCGACGGGGTGCTGATGGTGAAGCGTGTCGCCATGGGCCCGTTGCGCGGTCGCTTCAGCGTGGTAAGCGACAATTCCCATTACCCCGACTGGATCGATATAGACCCGGCGCTGGTGGATATTGTCGGCCGCGTCGTGTGGACGGGCAGGCGGTTGGGGTGACATATGCCCGCCGGCCTGCGGGCCGAGGAGCAGAAGCATGAACGACAATGGCGCGGTGATCCGTAGAGCGATTGAATGGCGCGGCGCCCCCATGGCACTGGCGACGGTCATTTCCACCTGGGGGTCGGCGCCCCGGCCGCGCGGAAGCCATATGCTGGTGCATGAGGACGGGCGGCTGGAAGGCAGCATTTCGGGGGGGTGCGTCGAAAGCGACGTGCTCCAGCGCGCAGCGGAGGTGATCGGTGGCCGACCGGCGCATGTGCAGCGTTACGGCGTTGCGGACGGCGACGCCTGGGAAGCGGGCCTGCCCTGCGGCGGAGAGATCGCCGTGCTGGTGCAGCCGGTGGCGCAGGACGGATTCCCGTCGCATCTGTTCGACCGCATCGCCGCGGAGAGCACGCAGGGACGCACGGTGACCCTGGCCACCGACATAGAGAGCGGGCGGACATGCGAGGGGGATGCCGAAGGTGCGTTCGTCAACCGCTACGATCCGCCGCGCCGCCTGCTGGTCGTCGGCGCGGTGCAGATCGCCCAGTCGCTGGTGCCGCTGGCGCAGGCGATCGGGGTCACGCCGGTGGTCATCGATCCGCGCGGGCGGTTTTTGACGGAGGAGCGTTTCCCGGGTGTCGAACTGGACGATCGCTGGCCGGACGAGGCGATAGAGGCACGCGCGCCGGGGGAGGCGACGGCAATCGTGACGCTGAGCCACGACATCAAGATCGACGATCCGGCGCTGGCGACGGCACTGCGGGCGCCGACCGGCTATGTCGCCGCGCTGGGTTCGCGCCGGAGCCACGCCGCACGACGCGAGCGGCTGGCGGCGCTGGGCTTTGGCGACGACGATCTTGCGCGGATAGACGGTCCGGCGGGCCTGGACATCGGCGCGGTCGGCCCGGCGGAGATCGCACTGTCGATCGCGGCGGGGATGATCGCGGGCTTCAACAGCCGACGCTGAAAAGATCGTCCCCCACCGCAAGGGATGGGTGGGGGACGCATCCCTTACGCTGTCGGGCACAAAGGACGCGTGCGTCCTAGCAAAGCGGGACGACAGATCAATAGCACGGATGACAATTTCGCGAAATTATCTGTCTTAAAATGATATTGTACAATCGTGATATTCCAATTTGCGACTATCGGCGTTAGTGGGCCCGGTCGTAACCCCCTGTTTACTATTGCTTAGCAGCATCTTCCGCCGTTGCGGCCGCCATAGCGCGCCTGTTGGCGGTCGCGAAAAAATTGCGTGCGGTTCATGACCGGATCGCCCGGATGATGGGCGGCCATGTGGCGCACATAGCTATCATAGTCGGGCAGGCCGACCATGAGTCGCGCGGTGCGCCGCGCCAGGTCGAACAGGCGCCTCATTCCGCCGGCACCGGCTGCGCCGGAATTTCCCGCGCGGTCGGTACGTCGGCCGACCGCGCGGCGAGGCAGGTGCGGACGGTGAAGAAGAGCAGGGCAAGGACGATCGCCAGGAAGGTCGCCACCAGCGCGGCATCGACCCGGTCGTTGAACAGGATGCGTTCCATGTCCGCCATGGACCTGGCCGGGCCAAGCAGTTGGCCGGCGTCGGCCGCCGCGCCGAATTTGGCCGCATGGGAGAGGAAGCCGACTTTCGGGTCGGCCGAAAACAGCTTGAGCCAGCCCGCCGACAGGGTGCAGGCCAGCAGCCAGCCTGTCGGGACCATCGTCACCCAGGCATAACGGTCGCGCTTCATGCGGAACAGGACCGCCGTTCCCAGCATCAGCGCGATGGCCGCCAGCATCTGGTTGGAAATGCCGAATACCGGCCATAGCGTGTTCACGCCGCCGAGCGGGTCCGTGACGCCCTGATGGAGGAAGAAGCCCCATGCGGCGACGGTGAGGCCGGTCGCGACGATGCCGGGGGCATGGCTGGCCGTGTCCTTGAAGGCGGGGACGGCCAGCGCGATCAGGTCCTGAAGCATGAAGCGGCCGGCACGGGTGCCTGCGTCCACGGCGGTCAGGATGAACAGCGCCTCGAACAGGATCGCGAAATGATACCAGAAGGCCTTCATCGCCGGACCGCCGACGACATGGCTGAAGATTTCCGCCATTGCCACGGCCAGTGTCGGGGCGCCGCCCGCGCGGCTGATGATCGTGTGTTCGCCCACGTCCCGGGCGGTCTGCACGATGCTGTCGGGCGAGATGGGGAAGCCCATGGCGGTGACGGCGGCGGACGCGCTGGCCGGGTCGGTCCCGATGACCGCGGCCGGGCTGTTCATGGCGAAATAGACGCCCGGGTCGAGTATCGACGCGCCGACCAGCGCCATGATGGCGACGAAGGCTTCCATCAGCATGGCGCCATAGCCGATGAGCGGAGCATGGGCTTCGCTGGCGATCAGCTTGGGCGTGGTGCCGCTGGAAATGAGGGCGTGGAAACCCGATACCGCGCCGCAGGCGATGGTGATGAAAAGGAAGGGAAAGAGGCCGCCCGCCCAGACCGGGCCGCTGCCGTCGACGAAGCGGGTGACGGCGTGCATCTTAAGGGGCGGGGCCATGATGACGATGCCGATGGCGAGCGCGGCGATCGCCCCGATCTTCAGGAAGGTGGACAGATAATCGCGCGGCGCGAGCAGCAGCCAGACCGGCAGCACGGACGCGACCGCGCCATAGCCGATGAGCAGCCAGCAAAGCTGCACCGGCGTCAGGGTGAATAGCGGACCCCAGACGGGCGATTGCGCCACCGCCTGACCGTAGACGATCGCCGCGACGAGGCCGATCAGGCCCAGCAGCGACACTTCGCCGACGCGACCGGGCCGGATCCAGCGCGTATAGGCACCCATGGCGATGGCGAGCGGCACGGTCGCTGCGACGGTGAACAGGCCCCAGGGACTTTCCGCCAGTGCCTTCACGACGATCAGCGCCAGGACCGCCAGGATGATGACCATGATCATGAAGGCGCCGAACAGGGCAATGGTGCCCGCGACCTGGCCCATTTCCATGCGGATCAGTTCGCCCAGAGACTTGCCGTCACGGCGCATCGAGATGAACAGGACCATGAAATCCTGCACCGCGCCGGCGAGTACCACACCGAAGATGATCCAGAGCGTGCCGGGCAGATAGCCCATCTGCGCCGCCAGCACCGGGCCCACCAGCGGTCCCGCGCCCGCGATCGCGGCGAAATGATGGCCGAAAAGTACGGTTCGGTCGGTCGCGACATAGTCGAGTCCGTCGGCCCGGCGGAACGCCGGGGTCGGGCGGGCCGGGTCCAGCCGCATCACATGGCGCGCGATGAACAGCGCGTAATAGCGATAGGCGACCATGAAACAGCAAATCGCCGCGACGACGATCCATAATGCATTGACCGCTTCGCCGCGCGATACGGCCACCACCCAGAGCGCGACCGCCCCGACGATGGCCGTCGCTATCCAGGGAAGGTGCCGGGTCATCGCTCTCTTTCTCGCTTGTGCACGTGTCGGGACGGGCCACCCTAAAGGCGGATGCGCGAAACACAATCGCGATGGCGGGTCGGCGCGATGCGCTCATTGACCGTGACGGGGCTGTCATCGGGCGGAGCGGGACCATGAGCGATAGGGGAAATGGCGTGTCGCGCCGGGTGATGACGTCGCGGCAATCCGCGAGATGTTGTGGACGAAGGGGCGGGTGGTCGTCGCGGGATCGCAGGCGGACGGCCAGCCCACCATCCGTTTTTCGCCGCACATCTACAATGACCGGGACGACATTGCGGGGGTGGCGGACCTGCTCAGGAGGGCCTGGCCGGGCGGGCCTTGCGAAAGGGCCAGTCAGTGACGCCCGCGGCCCATAGCGCCCACCATATGATCACCGGTTGCAGCGCCAGCCGCGGCCCGTGATACCACCAGCTAAGATGCGTGCCGCCGATCGGAATGTCCGCCAGCGCGTGATGGACATTGGCCGGCCAGACGCACAGCGCATAAAGGGCAAGGCCGATACCGGCCGCGCGGCGCAGGGGGGGTATCAGCAGTCCGGCAGCGCCGGCGAGTTCGGCGACGCCGGTCAGGGCGACAACCATGGCCGGCGCCGGCACCCAGTCGGGGGTGATCGCCACGAAACCGGCCGGGCGGGTCAGATGCGCGACCCCCGCCACCATATAGGCCGCCGTCAGCAGCCACCGCGCTGCCGTTCGCGCGCGCTCGCGTCGCCGCCGGGGTCCGCCGCCCGCGGTCAGAGTTCCAGCTCGCCTTCGTCGGCGCCGTCCCAATAATGAGCGCGTTCGGCATGAACGCGGATCATGACCAGCCCCGGCGTATCGGCGCCCTGCACGAACCATTGTTCCAGATCGGGCGTCCAGTGCTCCCTAAATTCATGTTGGTCGCGGATCAGGTCGGCGCGCCCTTCGACCGCGATGAACAGCTGGCTGCCGTTCCCCTCGCTCCCCTTGCCGTGAAAGGACAGGTTGACGCGCGGATCGCGTTCGATGTCCTTGACCATCAGCGTGTCTTCGGTGGTGAAATAATAGCTGTCGCCGCCATAGGCGACATCCTGGTTGTTGCTCATCGGACGTGCGCCGATCTGACCATCCTCGGTATGGGTGGACAGCATCGCGAAATCGATCTGCTGCATCTTTTCCGCAAGGCTGGCCATGGTGTGCATCGTCATGACCCATCTCCCTTCGTTGATGGGAGCATAACGCGGCAAAAGTCGATTCGGGTCCGTTACCCGCGCGCAGGCGTCAGTAGATGCCGCCCTGGTCCTGGAGGAAATCGGCATCGGTGCGCTGGCGGCGCTGTACCCCAGCCTTGGTCTCGGCCGCCTTCGCCTGCGCTTCCGCCTCTTCCTTGCGGATGGAGCGGCGCGGTTCGGTCTCGGGCTTGAATGCTTCCCAGATGACGGCGGGCTTGGGCTCGTTGGTCGGCCATACGCCATAGACGCGCTTGCCCGAGCGGCGGTCGATGGTGACCATGCGGATGCCGGCCGGTGCGACGAAGGGCGTTTTCGGCATCGTTTCCAATATGGGCGACATCGCCGCTTTCCAGATCGGCGCGGCGATGCGGCCGCCCTGTGCCCAGCCGCCCAGGCTGCGCGGCTTGTCATAGCCGATATATACGCCCGCGACGAGATCGGGCGAGCCGCCGACGAACCATACATTGGTGGGGCCGTTGGTCGTGCCGGTCTTGCCGAAGAGCGGACGGTCGAGGTCCGCCAGCACGGTGGCGGTGCCGCGCAGGACCACGCCTTCGGCGATGTGCACAACCTGATAGGCGGTCATCGGGTTCAGCACCTGCTTGCCCTCGAAACCGAAGCGGGGCATCGGCTTGCCGTCCCAGTTGGCCATGTTGCACCCGTCGCACGCGCGCCAGCGTTCCGGCCAGATCACCTTGCCGCGCCGGTCCTGCACATAGTCCATTACCCTGGACGGCAGCTGCTTGCCCTGGTTGGCGAGCGTCGCATAGGCATTGACCATGCGTTCAACGGTGGTTTCGCCAGCGCCCAGCGCGAACGAGAGATAGGGCTGGTAATCCCCGATGCCCATCGCCTTGATGGTGCGCACCACGCGTTCCATGCCGGTCTGCGACGCGGCGCGCACCGTCATCAGGTTGCGCGACTGTTCCACGCCCCAGCGCATGGTCTGAGGCCCGGCGCTGCCACCGGAAAAGTTGCGGAAGCATTTCTGGCCGAGGCTGGCGGTCTGATAGACGCAGAGCGGCCCGTCGACGATGATCGATGCGGGGGTCATGCCGTTGTCCAGCGCGGCGGCATAGACGAACGGCTTGATGGTCGAACCGGGCTGACGCATCGCCTGCGTCGCGCGGTTGTAGGAGGACAGGCGGGCATCGAAACCGCCCTGCATCGCGCGGATGCGGCCGGAATGGACTTCTTCCACCACCATGCCGCCCGACACTTCGGGGATGTTGCGCAGCGCCCAGTTCGCGCCATTTTGCGCGACGACGATCAGGTCGCCGGGCTGGAGCGCGGAAAAGGCGGGGCCGCCGGTGCGGCGATAGGGCATCTGCGCCATGCCGGCGGGCAATTGGCCGGTGGTGCCGTCGGAAAAGCCGATCCGTGCCTCACCCGCCGACCGGTCGACGACCACCGCCACCCGCCAGGTGGCATAGTCCACGCCGATATAGCTGGCGGCCAGTTCGCGTTCCCAGCCATTGGCGATGTCGAGATGGCCGACCGGGCCGGACCATCCGCGCCCCGCGTCGAACCGCAGCAGGCCGTTGCGCAACGCCGTTGCCGCATTGTCCTGCACCACAGGATCATAGGGACTGCGCACCCACAGGCCGCCGGCATAGACGCTGTTGGGGCCGTCCTCCGCCTTTTCGCCGAAGCGTTCGATCAGGCGGCGGCGTACCTCCTCCATATAATAGCCGCCTGCGCGGGCGTCGAAGCTGGAACCGCGCACGCTGACCGTGCCCAATGGCTCCGCCTGCGCCTGCGCCCGTTGCGCCGCGCTGATCCAGCCATTTCTTTCCATTTCGCCCAGCGCCCAGTTGCGCCGTTCGACCGCGCGGTCGTGGCCCGTGCTGCTTTCCGGACGATAATTGGCCGGTCCCTTGGGCAGGATGGCAAGATAGGCCATCTCGCTGAGTTTCAGATCGGCGACATCCTTGTCGAAATAGGCGCGCGCCGCCGCCTGCACGCCATAGGCGTTGCGGCCGAGGAAAATCTGGTTGAGGTAGAGTTCGAGGATCTGCTGCTTGGACAGGACATTTTCCATGCGCCAGGCCAGGATCATCTCCTTCACCTTGCGCGTGGGCGAATATTCATCGCCGATCAGCAGGTTCTTGGCCACCTGCTGGGTGATGGTGGAGCCGCCCTTGGCGCGCTGGCCCGACCCCAGCTTGCTGACATAGTCGACGACCGCGCCGGCGAAGCCGGGAATGTCGACGCCATGATGTTCGAAGAAGGTCTTGTCCTCCGCCGCCAGATAAGCGCGGATCAGGAGCGGGGGATAGTCGCTATATTGCAACTGGACACGGCGTTCGCGCGCATAGCTGTGCACCGGCGCGCCGTTGATGTCGCGGACCATGGTGGGCAGCGGCGGTTCATATTCCAGCAGCGTTGCGGCATCGGGCAGGCCGCGCGCGAAGATCAGCCAGAACAGCGTCATGGCGACCAGCAGCGCACCGAGCAGGATCGCACCCCACCGGACCAGACGACGTTGCCACAGGGCGGCGAGGCCGCTCGTCAGGCCGCCCGCGTCGCGGCGCAGGCGATAGGCGAAGGATGACGGTGCAGATTCCGGACGAGCCTCTTCCATGGAGAAGAGGCTCTAGGGTCAAATTGTCGCCAAGGCCAGAGCCGTTTCGCCCACCCGAATCTTCACCCGCCCGAGGCGTTGCCGGTCATCGCCAGCTTGCGCGCGAAATGGACCTCGATCGCGCGGGCGACCCCGCTCGCGATCTTCTGCTGCCCCTCGCGCGAGGAGAGGAAGGCGGAATCGGCGGCATTGCTGATATAGCCGGTTTCGAACAGAACCGACGGGGTGTCGGGCGCCTTGAGCACCATCAGCGAGGCGAAGCGGTGATAGGTGCTGCGGAACGGCACGAAGGGTGCCGCCTCGCGCTGGAGCAGGCGCGCGAAATTCGCCGATATGTTGAGTGATTCGCGCTGGGTGAGGTCGATCAGGATCGACGACACGTCGCCCGACTGGTTGCCCAGGTTGACGCCGTTGATGATGTCGGCCTTGTTCTCTCGCGCCGCCAGCCGCGCGGCTTCGCGGTCGGACGCCGTTTCCGACAGGGTGTAGACCGTCGCGCCATGGGCGTCGGCATTTTCCGCCGCGTCGGCATGAATGGAGATGAAGAGGTCCGCGCCCAGCTTGCGGGCGATGCCGTACCGTTCCTGAAGCACCAGGAAGCGGTCGTCGTCGCGGGTCAACGCCACCCGCACCCGGCCGGTCTTTACCAGCCGGTCGCGGATCGCCTGCGCGATCGCCAGCGTGACGTCCTTTTCCTGCTTGCCGTTTTCCTTGTTGATGGCGCCCGGATCATGGCCGCCATGGCCGGCATCGATGACGATCAGCGGGCGGGCGCCGTCATGCGCGCCTTCCACCGGCGGCAGCGCGACGCCGCGCGCGACCGGCGGAATCGGCACCGTGATCGAGTGGATGCGCTTTTGCGGGCGGGCGGCCATGTCGGCCGGCGCGTCGAAACGCGTGCGTCCCTTGCCCACTTCGCCGCGGAAGCGCGTGTCGCTGATGGACTGAAGCGAGAAGCTGAGCGACTTGCCGTCGGAGGCGATCCGCGGTTCGCCCAGCGTGGCCGGTCCGGACAGGTCAAGGACGACGCGCGCGGTATCGCCGTCGATCTGGCCCTGGCGGACGCCGGCGACGGTGCTGCCGCCCGGCCCGACATAGGCCCTTCCCACCTGCGCGCCGTGAATGTCGAGCGCGATGCGGCGCGGGGCGTCCAGCAGGAAGGCGGAAGCGCCGTCCACCGCGCCGTCGAAGCGCACGACCACGCGGTTGCCCGTCACATCCACGCCGGAAATGCCGCCCGCGCTGCCGGGCGCCGACAGTGCAACGGTGCTTGCCAGGGCAAGGCCAAAGAACATACGCCGCTTGTGTAGCCCGCGATTGTCGGCCGTCCAGCCAAATTTCATGCCGATTATCCGTCCAGCGTCCCCACGCTGAATGCCGGATTAATCATGCCGCCCTTTTCGGGCCGTAAAATGACAGAGTTAACGGCATTTTCAGGATATTTGGCGACATGACCGGGCGTATGCCGTCAAATGCGCGTCACATTATTTCGGGTAGCCGTTGCTCCTTCCGTATTTGACTGCTACCCATTCACAATCCCTCGCAGAATGCCCGGATCGCGGCTGTTCTGCAGGGACCTTATATGATGTGCCGGCGCGAACGCCGGTAACAGAGAACAGGTTGACGCTGCATGAGGCATGAATTTCCTTCCACGCTTGCCCCGGAAACGGGCGAGGCGGCGTGGATGGTACGAGCCGGCGCAATGAACGGCCCTGCCGATGCAGCAGACGCAAAACTTTCCTTTCAAACCCGGACGCCGCCGCGTTTCGCGCCCCCAGGGGCGCGCGGCCGGTCGTCCTTTCACTATCGCGTGGCGGCCAGCGCCGATTGGGCGTGCCGCCGACGCCGGAGAAGTATAAATGACAATGCGTATGCTAATCGATGCGCGCCACCGGGAAGAAACCCGGGTCGCGGTCGTCAAGGGTAACCGGATCGAGGAATTCGACTTCGAATCCGCCGAGCACAAGCAGCTCAAAGGGAATATCTATCTTGCCAAGGTGACCCGGGTCGAACCGTCGTTGCAGGCGGCTTTCGTCGACTATGGCGGCAATCGCCACGGCTTCCTGGCCTTTTCGGAAATCCATCCCGACTATTACCAGATCCCGCGCGAGGACCGGGAGGCGTTGCTGCGCGAGGAACGCGCGCATGCCGAGGAAGAGGCCGCGTTGCGCGCCGATTTCGAGGATGAGGACGACGATGGCGTCGCCGGCGACGATGGCGTCGAAATCGTCGAGGCGACCCATCATCACGAAGATGAGGACGGCGAGGCGGAGAACGCCGAGGTCGATCAAGGCCGCCGTGGCAAGCGCGAGAAGAACGGCGACAATGCCGCCGACGAACTGCGCCGCAAGCGCATGGCGCTGCGCCGCCGCTACAAGATTCAGGACGTCATCAAGCGGCGCCAGGTGATGCTGGTGCAGGTGGTCAAGGAAGAGCGCGGCAACAAGGGCGCGGCGCTGACCACCTATTTGTCGCTGGCCGGTCGCTACTGCGTGCTGATGCCCAACACCAGCCATGGCGGCGGCATTTCGCGCAAGATCAGCAACGCCGCCGATCGCAAGCGTCTGAAGTCGATCGTTTCGGAAATGAGCCTGCCCTCCACCATGGGTTGCATCGTCCGTACCGCCGGCCTTCAGCGCACAAAGCCCGAGATCAAGCGGGACTTCGATTATCTGGCCCGCCTGTGGGACGAGATTCGCGAACGGACGCTGCGCGCGTCCGCGCCCGAACTGATCCATAATGACAGCGACCTGATCAAGCGCGCCATCCGCGACATCTACAACAAGGATATCGAGGAAGTCATCGTCGAGGGCGAGGACGGCTATCGCGCGGCCAAGGATTTCATGAAGCTGCTGATGCCCAGCCATGCGCGCCGGGTGAAGCAATATGCCGACGCCGTGTCGCTGTTCCAGCGCGCCAGCGTCGAGGACCAGCTCGCGGCGATGTACAATCCGGTCGTGCAGCTGAAATCGGGCGGCTATCTGGTCATCAACCCGACCGAGGCACTGGTGTCCATCGACATCAACTCGGGCCGGTCGACCCGCGAACACGGCATCGAGCAGACCGCCGTCGCCACCAACCTGGAGGCGGCCCGGGAAATCGCGCGCCAGCTGCGCCTGCGCGACATGGCGGGCCTGGTCGTCATCGACTTCATCGACATGGAAGTGAATTCCAACATCCGCAAGGTCGAGAAGGCGATGAAGGAGGCGCTGAAGGACGATCGCGCCCGCATCCAGGTCGGCCGCATCTCCGGCTTCGGCCTGATGGAGATGAGCCGCCAGCGCCTGCGTACCGGCGTGCTGGAAGCGTCCACCCGCCAGTGTCCGCATTGCGAGGGCACCGGCCTGGTCCGCACCGCGTCGTCGGCGGGCCTGAGTGCGCTGCGCATGCTGGAAGAGGAAGCGGCACGCGGGCGCGGCAGCATCGTCACGCTGCGGGCGAGCCAGGAGGCGGCCTTCTACGTGCTCAATAACAAGCGCCGCGAACTGGACGAGATCGAGCAGCGCTACGGCGTCACCATCGTCATCCTGCCCGATGGCGAGGTGGAAGGCGCGCGCATGTCGGTCGAGGCCAGCGGTCCCCGCCCCGAGCGCGTCGTCGACTACACGCCGCTGGTGGTCGAGGAAGATGAACTCGACATCGTTGAAGAGGATGACGAGGAAGAGGCCGAGGAGGTCGAGGAATCGTCCGAACGCGAGGACCGTGGCGAGCAGGGCGAAGACCGCGAGGGCGGTCGTCGCCGTCGCCGTCGCCGTCGTCGTCGCGGCGGCCAGCGCGAGGAGAATCGCGAGGCCGGAGCCGAAGAGGACGCAGGCGAGGGCGAAGCCGACGCGGCCGAGAGCGAAGAGACCGAGGCGGACGCCGCCGAGGCTGGCGAACCGGTTGCCGCCGATGGCGAGGACGGCGGCGCGCGCCGTCGCGGCCGTCGTGGTCGCCGGGGCGGACGCCGCCGGCGCGAGGGTGGCGACATGGAGGCCGAGGGCCAGGCCGATGCCGCCGAGTCGGTTGAGCCGAACGCCGAACCCGTCGACGCGGAAGTGCCCGCGCTCGAAGCGCCGGGCGTCGAAGCGGTAGCCGAGGAAGTGGCCGAGGAGGCCGCGCCCAAGACCCGGCGCCGCCCGCGCGCCCGCAAGAAGGCAGAGCCCGAAGCGGCAGCCGAGGCGGCTGCCCCGGCGGATGCCGTCGACGCGCAGGCGGACGGCGCGGCGGAAGCGCCCGCGCCCGAGGCGCCGGCCAAGCCCAAGCGCACCCGCAAGAAGAAGGTCGAAGCCGAGGCCGCGCCCGTTGCCGAGGAAGCGGCCGCGCCGGCCAAGCCCAAGCGCACGCGCAAGAAGAAGGCCGAGCCGGTCGCGGAAGCAGAGCCGGCACCTGTTGCCGAGCCTGCGGTTGCCGAACCCGCGGCGGCGGCAGAGGTCGAGGCCGCGCCCGCGCCGGACGCGAGCCCTGCCGCCGATGCGCCCGTCGCCGAGCCCGCCGAGGCCTTCGGCGCCGAGGATGGCGCGGCCGATGAAGAAGGTGACGGCACGCCGCGTCGCGGCTGGTGGCAGCGCACCTTCGGTCAGTAAGGCCGCGATTCCTTGCCCATGATCAGGCGCCGTCGCCCGTCCGGTTTCTTCCGGCGTGCGGCGGCGCCTTTTTCATGTGCGGGCTTAACGACAGGTTCAGGCCGGGCATGGCAGGCGCGGGGGTCCATGGGTCGCTTCTGTCAATTCGGCATGCTGCTGCTGGCGTCGCTGGCGCTGATGGCGCGTCCCGCGATGGCGCAGCAGGTGCTGCGCGACGCCGAGACCGAAGCGTTCATGGCGGACATGTCCGGACCGCTGGTCAAGGCGGCCGGGATGGAGCCGAACAATGTCCAGGTCATGGTCATCAACGATCCGGAGATCAACGCCTTCGTCGCGGGCGGCCAATATGTCTGGGTGCATAGCGGGCTGATCGCGCAGGCCGACAATGTGAACCAGTTGCAGGGCGTGGTTGCGCACGAACTGGGCCATATCGAAGGCGGCCATATCATCCGGTCGGGCGAGGGGATCAAGGAAGCCACCGGCGTTACGCTGTTGAGCCTGGTGCTGGGCGCGGCGGCGATCGCGGCGGGCGGCGCGGAAGCGGGCATGGGCATCATGGGCCTGGGCCAGCAGGCGGCGCTGAGCAAATATCTGGCGTTCAGCCGCGCGCAGGAAAGCTCGGCGGATCTGGCCGGCGCCCGCTACCTGCATATCGCGGGCATCAGCGGCAAGGGCAGCCTGGATTTCTTCAAGAAGCTCCAGAACCAGGAATATCGGCTCGCCATTCCGCAGGACAACAGCTACGGGCGCACCCATCCGCTGTCGGGCGAACGCATCAACGTGCTGCGCGAGGTCTATGAGGCCGATCCTGCCTGGAGCAGGCCGGTCGATCCGAAGCTGGAGGCGCGGTTCGAGCGGATCAAGGCGAAGCTGATCGGCTTCGTGTCGGAACCCACCCAAACACTCATCAAATATCCCGAGACCGACCAGTCGATCCCCGCCCATTATGCGCGCGCCTATGCCTGGCACAAGAGCGCCTATCCGCAGAAGGCGCTGGAAGAGGCGGACGCGTTGCTCGCGGCCATGCCGCACGATCCCTATTTCCTGGAGCTGAAAGGGCAGATCCTGCTGGAAAGCGGCAAGCCGGCCGAGGCGATCGCGCCGCTGCGCGAGGCGGTGAAGCTGACCAACCAGCCGCTGATTTCGGTGCTGCTGTCGCATGCGCTGATCGCGACGGAGGACAGCGCCAATTTCGCCGAGGCCGAGCAGGTGCTGCGCGTGGCGGTGCAGCGCGACCGCGAAAACCCCTTCGCCTGGTATCAGCTGGGCGTCGTCTACGAACGGCGCGGCGACGTGCCGCGCGCGGCGCTCGCGACCGCCGAACGCTATGCGATGATGGGCGAAAACGCCATGGCGCTGCGCAGCGCCGACGCCGCGATGCAGGGGTTGAAGCCCGGCACGGTTGACTATCTGCGGGCACAGGATATCGCGATGGTCTCACGCGCGGCGATCGAGCAGCAGCGGAAGAAAAAATAGCGATGACCAACGACACACGGCCGGGCTTTCGCGCGGCGCTATCCAACAGGACCATGCAGATGACCCTTGGCGCTTTCGCCTTCGTCGCGGCCGCCGCCGGCACCGCCCTTGCCATGCAGGCCGGCGGATCCGTCAGCGCGTCCGACAAGGCGGCGATAGAACAGATCGTCCACGACTATATCCTCGACCATCCCGAGATCATTCCCCAGGCGGTCGAGAAGTTGCAGGCCAAGCGGATGGAAAGCGTGATCGACGCCAGTCGCAGCACGCTGGAAACGCCCTACGCCGGTGCCTGGGAAGGGGCGAAGGACGCCGACGTCACCGTGGTCGAATTTTTCGACTATGCCTGCGGCTATTGCCGCGCGTCGCTGCCCGATCTTGCAAAGCTGGTGGGCGAGGACAGGAAGCTGAAGATCGTCTATCGCGAACTGCCGATCCTGTCGGAAGAAAGCAGCAATGCGGCCAAGGTGTCGCTGCTGGCGGCCGAACGCGGCCAGTATATGCCGTTCCACAAGGCGCTCTATGCAGCGGGCCGGGTGACGCGCGACACGATCGTGGCAGCGGCGGCAAAGGCCGGCATCGGCAAGGCGGACGCGGAAAGCGCGATGGCGTCGAGCAAATATGATGCCGAAATCCAGTCCAACATCGCCCTTGCCCAGAAATTGCAGGCGGCCGGGACGCCGACCTTCGTCATCGGTGGCCAGGTGCTGAGCGGCGCGGTGGGCTATGACGCGTTGAAGGAAGGCGTCGCGACCGCGCGGGGGAAATAGGCCAGAGGGCCGACGGGCTTCGCCGCTTCTCCCATTGACTTCCCGCCCCCCTTTCCCTATCGGACGCTCCCTGACCGGCGGCCGCCCCTTTGGCGGCCCTTTTTTGTCACGCCCGATTCTTTTTGTTTGAGGAATGAACGATGAAGCGCACCTTTCAGCCGAGCAATCTGGTTCGGAAGCGCCGTCACGGTTTCCGCGCCCGCATGGCGACGCCCGGTGGCCGCAACGTGATTCGCGCCCGCCGCGCGCGCGGCCGCAAGAACCTCTGCGCCTGAGCGATACGCCGGAAAACGCCCAGCCGGCCGTGATGGCCCGGCGCGCGGACTTTCTGGCGGCCAATCGCGGTCGACGCGCGCCCATGCCGGGCTTTGTCCTGCTGGTGCGGGAACGCGGCGACGGCGATCCTGCGATGCGATACGGCATCACGGTTACGAAGAAGATTGGCGGCGCTGTCATCCGCAACCGGATGAAGCGCCGTTTTCGTGTCCTGGCGCGGGCATTGCTGCCCGCCCATGGCATTGCCGGCGCGGACCATGTGCTGATCGGCCGCGATGGCGGGGTAGAGCGCGATTTCGCGCTGCTGCATGCCGAACTTGCGAAGGCGCTGGGCAAGATCATGACCCGGCCGGTGGACGCGCCGCGCGACCCGCGGCGGCGTGAGCCCCGGCGATGATCGCGCGCATCCTGATCCTGATCGCGCGCGGCTGGCAGCTTGGTCCCTCGCGCGTCCTGCCGCCCACATGCCGCTATGCGCCCAGCTGTTCGGAATATGCGATTCAGGCGGTGCGCAAATATGGCGCGATCAAGGGTAGCTGGCTGGGGTTCAAGCGGCTAATGCGATGCCACCCCTGGGGCGGGTCGGGCTACGACCCTGTCTCGTGAGACAGTGACTCAGACGGCGGAGCCGAAAAGCGTGGACGACAAGAAGAATATCATCCTGGCGGTATTGCTGACCGCGGCGATCCTGTTCGGATGGCCCTATATAGCCCAGCATTTCTTCCCGGCCGCCAATCCGCCCGCCACGAAGATCGAGAACGGCAAGCAGGTCGCCGTCGCCAATCCCGCCGCCGATCCGGCCGCCGACGGCCCCGCCGCGATTCGCGACCGCACCCTGGTGATGAAGGAAAGTCCGCGCGTGCCCATCCGCACGCCCAAGCTGAACGGTTCCATCAACCTGAAGGGCGCGCGCATCGACGATATCGTGCTGCCGACCTACAAGGAAACCATCGCCAAGGATTCGCCCGCCGTGCGGCTGTTCAGCCCGTCGGGCACGCAGGACGCCTATTTCGCCGGTTTCGGCTGGCAGGGCGAAGGGCTGAAGACTCCGGACCGCAACACGTTGTGGACCGCGCGGGGCAGTGCGCTGACCCCGACCAGCCCGGTCACGCTGACATGGAATAACGGCGCGGGCCAGACGTTCGAAATCCGCCTGTCGGTCGACGACAACTACATGATCACCGCCGCGCAGAAGGTATCGAACACCGGCGCCGGCACGGTCGGGGTGAAGCCCTATGGCTATGTCAGCCGCATGGGTATTCCCAAGGACCCCGATACCTGGACCATCCATGTCGGACCGATGGGCGTGTTCAACGGCGCGGCCAATTATGACGTGAACTACAAGGACCTGGACAAGGGGCCGTCGACGCAGAGCTTCTCGTCCAAGGGCGGCTGGGTCGGCTTCACCGACAAATACTGGCTGTCCGCGATGATTCCGGACCAGCAGGCCGATTTCGCCGGACAGTTCCGCAAGGGCGCAGGCACGCAATATCAGGCCGACGCCGCGCTGCCCGCCACGATGCTGGCCCCCGGCAAGGCGGTGACGCAGACGATGCGGCTGTTCGTCGGCGCCAAGGAAGTGAAGACGCTGGAGGCCTATCAGGACGCTGGCGTGCCGCTGTTCGATCGGGCGATCGACTGGGGCTGGTTCTACTGGTTCGAAAAGCCGATCTTTGCTCTCCTCCACTGGCTGTTCGAACATATCGGCAATTTCGGCGTCGCCATCATCTGCCTGACGCTGTGCGTGCGCGCGCTGATGTTCCCGGTCGCCCAGCGCCAGTTCTCCAGCATGGCGTCGATGCGCGCGGTGCAGCCCAAGATGAAGGCGTTGCAGGAGAAGTATAAGGACGACAAGCCGCGCCTTCAGCAGGAGATGATGGAGCTGTACAAGAAGGAGAAGGTCAATCCGCTGGCGGGGTGCCTTCCCATCTTCATCCAGATCCCGATCTTCTTCGCGCTCTACAAGGTGTTGCAGTTGACGATCGAGATGCGGCACCAGCCCTTCGTGCTGTGGATCAAGGATCTGTCTGCGCCCGATCCGGCGCACATCCTCAATCTGTTCGGCTATCTCGACTTCCAGCCGCCGTCCTTCCTGGCCATCGGCGTGCTGGCGTTGCTGCTCGGCATTTCCATGTATTTCCAGTTCAAGCTGAACCCGGCCCAGATGGACCCGATGCAGCAGCAGATCTTTTCGATCATGCCGTGGATGATGATGTTCATCATGGCGCCGTTCGCGGCGGGCCTGCTGGTCTACTGGATCACCAACAACTGCCTGTCGATGGCGCAGCAATGGTGGCTCTACAAGCGGCACCCGCAACTGAACACGCCGGCCGCGGCGGCGAAATAGGCCGGGACAGCACGCCCGTTCGCTTCCGGCCTGTCGGGAACGGCGCGCCATGATTCGACAGGCCAGACGCGAACGGAGTGAGGGAATGACCGGCGAAGACGATGCCGCGCTGATCGAGGAGGCGCGCAAGCTGTTCGCGGGGCCGATCGCATTCCTGAAGTCGGCGCCGGACCTCAAATTCCTGCCCGACATGGCGGTGAACGAAGTGGCCTTCGCCGGGCGTTCCAATGTGGGCAAGTCGTCGCTGCTGAACGCGCTGACCAACCGCAACGGCCTGGCGCGAACGTCGAACACGCCCGGGCGGACGCAGGAACTCAATTTCTTCGACGTGGGTGATCCGCTGCGGCTGCGGCTGGTCGACATGCCCGGCTATGGCTATGCCAAGGCGCCCAAGGACATGGTGCGCAAATGGCGGTTCCTGGTGAACGACTATCTGCGCGGACGGGCGTGCCTGAAGCGCACGCTGGTGCTGATCGACAGCCGCCACGGCATCAAGGACGTCGACACCGACATGCTGGACATGCTGGACGGCGCGGCGGTCAGCTATCGCATCGTGCTGACCAAGGCGGACAAGATCAAGGCGAGCGAACTGGCGGCCGTCATGCAGCGGGCCGCGGACGCGATCCGCAAGCGCCCCGCTGCCCATCCGGACATCATCGCGACGTCGAGCGAAAAGGGCATGGGGATCCCGGAGCTGCGTGCGGCCGTTCTGGACAGCGTGACCCACGGCTAGACGCTTGACGAAGGCCCCCTTCATCGGGAAGGACGCGCCTTTCGACAAGTCCGTCCCGGCGGGCTAGACCAACGAACCTGGCCCTCGCCAGTTGGAGAAGAGACCATGCGCGCCGAAGCGCAGCAATATATCGACCGCATCGACGCCGCGCTGGCCCTGCTGCGCCAGTCGCTGGACTGGGACCGTGCGCTGCGCCGGCTGGACGAGCTGAACGCCCGCGTCGAGGACCCGACCCTGTGGGACAACCAGAAGATGGCGCAGGAGGTGATGCGCGAGCGCACCCGGCTGGACAGCGCCATCGGTGCGACCCGGGCGATCGAGACGGAAAAGACCGACACCGCCGACCTGATCGACATGGCCGAGGCCGAGGGCGACGAGGATATGGTGACGGAGGCGATCGCCGCGCTGAAGGCGCTGGCCGAGCGCGCCGACGAGGACAAGATCCGGGCGCTGCTGTCGGGCGAGGCCGATGCGAGCGACACCTATCTGGAAATCCATGCCGGCGCGGGCGGCACCGAAAGCCAGGACTGGGCCGAGATGCTGAGCCGCATGTATCGCCGCTGGGCCGAACGGCGCGGCTACAAGGTGGAACTGGTCGACTATCAGGCCGGCGACCAGGCGGGAATCAAGTCCGCGACCTTCCTGTTCAAGGGCGAGAATGCCTATGGCTATGCCAAGACGGAGAGCGGGGTCCACCGGCTGGTGCGCATTTCGCCCTATGACAGTTCGGCACGGCGCCACACCAGCTTCTCGTCCGTGTGGGTCTATCCGGTGATCGATGACGACATCGACATCGAGGTCAAGGAAAGCGACCTGAAGATCGACACCTATCGCGCGTCCGGCGCGGGTGGCCAGCACGTCAACACGACCGATTCCGCCGTTCGCATCACCCACGTGCCCAGCGGCATCATCGTCGCGTCCCAGAATGACCGGTCGCAGCACAAGAACCGCGCGACCGCGATGAACATGCTGAAGGCGCGCCTGTATGAAGCCGAGCTGCGGCGGCGCGAGGAAGCGGCGTCAAGCGATTATCAGGCCAAGACCGAGATCGGCTGGGGCCACCAGATCCGGTCCTATGTGCTCCAGCCCTATCAGCTGGTGAAGGACCTGCGTACCGGTGTCACGTCGACGTCGCCGGACGATGTGCTGGACGGTGCGCTCGACCCGTTCATGGCGGCGGCGCTGAGCCAGAAGGTGACGGGCGAAACCGTCGATGTGGAGGATGTGGACTGATGCCGGCGCGGGCGGCACTGGCGGGCGCGCTGTGCCTGCTCGCCGCCTGCGACCCGCTGACGGGCGGTAACGAGGCCGAGCGCGCGGCCGGTGCGCGCGATTTTCCCCGCGCCGACCGCCCGGTCGCCCCTATCGTGTCGACCCGCTGGTCCAGCGAGGAAGCGCGCGACCGCGTCAACGAAGCCGAGGACATCATGGACCGGGCCGGCATCGCGCCGGGCATGAGCGTGGCCGACATCGGCGCGGGCGAGGGCTATTATACCGTCCGTCTGGCGCGGCGCGTCGGTTCGCGCGGCCGGGTGCTGGCGGAAGACATCATGCCCGAGGTGATCGAGGCGCTGTCGCGGCGCATAACCCGCGAAAAATGGGACAATGTCAGCGTGCGGCTGGGCGCGCCGGAGGACCCCAAGCTGCCCGACAACAGTTTCGACCGCATCCTGATGATCCACATGTATCATGAAATTGCCGAACCCTATGCCTTTCTCTGGCATCTCAGCCCAGCGCTGCGACCGGACGGGCAGGTGATCGTGGTCGACGCGGATCGGCCGACCGGCCAGCATGGAACCCCGCCCCGGTTGCTGGCATGCGAAATGGCGGCGATGGGATTCCGCATGGACGAACTGGTCCCCAAGCCGACCGCGGGCGGATATTTTGCGCGTTTCCGTCGTATTGCCGCACGTCCGGCGCCTGAAAGCATCGTTCCTTGTGCACTCGCGGAATAAAAAGAAGGTTAGTGCCCGGTTAACGTCGAATGATGCGAACCTAATCTTAAAAGCTGGGTTATGAAGGGCAAGTCGGGGAGGCAGCGATGCAGGATCGATATTTCCCTACCGTGTCGTTCGAACAGACGCGGAGGGCGACGCGACACAAGTTGTTCGAGCCCGTTACGCTGCGCATGCACGGTTTTTCAGTGCGTGCGCATCTTCTCGACCTGTCGGAAACCGGCGCGCTAGGCCATAGCGACCAGCCGCCCTACGATGGCGATCATGTCATCATCGAAGGCGGAATATTGTGCGCAACCGGCCATATCGTGTGGGTCCGGGGGAAAAAATTCGGCGTTCGGTTCGACACCCCGCTCGCGCCGCAGAAGGTGCTCGGCATTCTGGACGATCTCTAGGGTCTGCGACACCAGCGCCGCAGCAGGGCAAGGCCGGCGAGGCCACCCAAGACCAGTGCCGCAATCGCGCCGCCCGCCATGACCAGCGCCCAGGCGCCCGCCGCAAGCAGTCCGGTCAGGAAATCCACGATGATGAGCGTGAGATGGATCATGCGAAAGGGAAGCCGGGGTCAGGCGCCGAGTTCCTTCGCCTCCTGATATTTCAGTTCCAGAAACCGGTTCTGGGTCGCCAGCTTGTCCAGATCGCCGCTGGCCAGCGTCTCGGTCATGCGGGCGATTTCATTGTCGATCACCGACAATCCTTCGATCAGCTGTTTTTCGGGCACGCGGCCGTTGCGGTCTTCGCGGCGTAGCGGTTCCGGGATCGACCGATAGCCGGTCAACAGTTCGGGCAGATGGTCCGAGAGCAGCCGGCGAATTTCCAGCGCGGCCGGATCCTGCTCGCCGATCCGTTCCAGTTGCGGTGCCAGCGTTTCGAGCCTGACGCCGATGCTGTCGACCAGCGTGACCGCCGGAGCCGGCAAGGCCTTTCGCTGGCTTTCCAGCCAGATCTCTGTCTTGAGCGGGAGCGCGGGCAGGGCCGTGTGCGCCAGCGCTTCGGTACCCACCGCGCTTTCCGTCGGCAGCAGGCCGATCAGCAGCACCGCGGCGATCATGACGCCCAGCGCGATCATCACGCCGGTCACGCCCAGCGGCACGACGAATCCCGCCACGGCGCTGCCCAGCAGGACGGCGACCACCGCCCAGAAGGCATATTTCAGCTTTCGCATCAGGCCGGCGTTGCGTCGCCGGCGCGCCCGTGCCGAAAGGCTGCGGCCGCGATCGCTGTGACGGCGCAATACCGCCTCCGCATCCGACAGCACGCGTTCCGACCGGCTCATGCCGTCACTCCTCGATCGCGCTCAACAGCGGATTGTCGATGCGCGCTTCCTGCGCCGCCTGCGCCTGGCCCTGCGCCCGCGCGATATAGCCCCTGGATTTTTCCACCTCGTTCGACAGCGTGTTCACTGTCGTCTTCATATTCTCCAGCGCCTTGAGCTTGAACGTGTCGATATTGTCCATCGTGTCGTAGATATTCTGGAAGGCGCGCTGGAGCGTTTCGATGGGGATGGTGCTGGACGCCGCCTGTTCGTGGATCTGCGCGGTCTGGGTCTTGAGCAACTCCCCGGTGCGGTCGATCATGTTGGCGGTGGTGGTGTTGAGCGCGGTGATCTGTTCGAGCACCAGCTTCTGCCCGACCAGCGCCTGCGCCACGGTCACCGCCGTGCGCAGCGCAGCGACAGTGGTGGTGCTGGCACGGTCCACGCCCTTGACCAGTTCGACATTGTTCTTCTTGACCAGATCCAGCGCCAGATAGCCCTGCACCGTCACCGCCATCTGCGTCAGCAGGTCCTGCGTGCGTTGCCGGATGTAGAAGAGCGCGCTTTCCCGGATCGCCTTGGCCTTGGCCGGATCGGTCGAATCCAGTTCCAGCGCCCGGGATTCCAGTCGCGCGTCCATCGTCTTGCTGATGTGGATCATCTGTTCCAGGCGACCCATGGTGGCCCACATATTCTGCCGCTCGACGTCGATCGCGGCATTGTCCTTGATCAGCGTGTCCTTGCCGCTGGCCAGGCTGCCCAGGATCGAATTGATATGCCCCTGCGCGCTTTTATAGCCGTCGAAATAGTCGCGCATCTTGTTGCCGAAGGGGATGATGCCGAACAGTTTTTTGGGCGCCAGCAGGCTGCCGCGCTTGCCGGGGTCCAGATCCTCGACCGTGCGGCGCAGTTCGGCCAGGTCCGCCCCGACCTTCGTGTCGCTGTCCATCGCGCGGACCGGCCGGTCCAGGAAGCGGTTGGAATGGCCCGCGGCCTCGGCGATTTCCTTGCGGCCCATGTTGGTAAGCTGGTCGACGCGCTTGCCGAATTCGGGCGAATTGGCGTCCTGTGCGATCAGATCGTCGATAAAGGCATCGACCTTCTCGTCCAGCTTCGACTTCTTGTCCTCGTCGATCGGCACCAGCCCCGCCGCCTTGTCGGGCGCGACCGCCGGCACCGGATCGGGCGGCGTCAGGTTGAGCGGATCGGCGGTAGCGGTCGGCGCGGTCGAAGCCATGTCATCTCCCAATAGCCCAAATCGGCACTTCGACTGTCATATGTGCATAAAACAGTCAGGCCGCAAGTCTGCGCGTTTGCTATAAAGCCTCCGCCCATGCCATTGCAATCGCTCGACGGCCGGTTAGCATGGCCGGACACAGGGGGAGGAGGCGGGATGACGCGGCAAGAGGAAGATGCACGGATCGCGGCGGTGGCGGCCGATCCGCGCTACGTCGCGCTGGTGGCGCGGCGCGCGCGGCTGGGCTGGTGGCTGTCGGCTGCCATCTTCTGCGCCTTTGTCGGCTATCTGCTGCTGATCGCCTTCGACAAGGCGTTGCTGGGCGCGCCGATCGGGGCGGGCGTGACGTCGATCGGCATCCCCATCGGCCTTGGCCTCATCCTGCTCGCGATCGCGTTGACCGGCCTCTATGTCGCCTATGCCAACCGCCATCATGATGCGCAAATGGCGCAAATTCTGAAGGATAATGGTGCATGAGGGCGTGGCTCGTCGCGCTCGCGCTGATCCCGTCCCCCGCCTTCGCCGCCGCGCTGGAGGGGGAGGCGGAGCGCCAGCCGATCAACTGGGTGGCAATCGCCATGTTCGTCGCCTTTGTCGGGCTGACGCTATGGATCACCAAGGCGGCGTCGGCGCGAACGCGCACCGCGTCTGATTTCTACACGGCGGGCGGCGGCATCACTGGTTTCCAGAACGGTCTGGCCATGGCGGGCGACTATATGTCCGCGGCCTCCTTCCTCGGCATTTCAGCGCAGATTTTCAACGACGGCTATGACGGCCTCATCTACTCTACCGGCTTTCTGGTCGGCTGGCCGATCCTGCTGTTCCTGATGGCGGAGCGGCTGCGCAACCTCGGCCGCTTCACCTTCGCCGATGTCGCCTCCTACCGCTTCGCCCAGCCGCCGGTGCGCAGCTTCGCGGCGGTCAGCACGCTGCTGGTGGTCAGCTTCTACCTCATCGCACAGATGGTGGGGGCGGGGCAGCTCATCAAATTGCTGTTCGGCCTGCCTTATGCGCTGGCGGTGGTGATCGTCGGCGCGCTGATGATGCTCTATGTCCTGTTCGGGGGGATGCGCGCCACGACCTGGGTGCAGATCATCAAGGCGGTGCTGCTGCTGGGCGGGGCCAGCTTCATGGCGCTGATGGTGCTGGCGCAGATGGGCTTCTCACTGGAGACGTTGTTCGCGCGCGCGGTCGAGGTGAAGACGCAGGCGGCATTGGCCCACGGCGCGAATGCGGGCGAAGCGGCGGAGCGCGGCCGCTCCATCATGGCGCCGGGCAATTTCATCAAGGATCCGGTGTCGGCCATCTCCTTCGGTCTGGCGCTGATGCTGGGGACGGCGGGCCTGCCGCACATATTGATGCGCTTCTTCACCGTCCCGGACGCGAAGGAGGCGCGCAAGTCGGTGCTGTGGGCGACCGGCTGGATCGGCTATTTCTACATCCTGACCTTCATCATCGGTTTCGGCGCGATCGTGCTGGTCGGGACGGATGCCGGTTATCTGGACGCGCAGGGCGCGCTGCGCGAAGGCGGCAACATGGCGGCGATCCACCTCGCCCACGCCATCGGCGGCAATGCGTTTCTCGGCTTCATCTCGGCGGTGGCCTTCGCAACCATCCTCGCGGTCGTCGCTGGACTGACGCTTTCCGCCGCCTCGGCGGTCAGCCATGACCTCTATGCTACCATATTCAAACATGGGCAGGCCAGTTCGGTTGACGAACTGCGCGTGTCGCGGCTGACGACGTTGGCGCTGGGTGCGCTGGCGGTGCTGCTCGGGCTGGTGTTCGAAAAGCAGAATGTCGCCTTCATGGTCAGTCTGGCCTTTGCGCTGGCCGCGTCCGGCAATTTCCCGGTGCTGATCCTCTCGCTGCTGTGGAGCGGCTGCACAACGCGCGGCGCGGCCTGGGGCGGGACGATCGGACTGCTGACCGCCTTCGTCCTGACCTTGCTGTCGCCGGCGGTCTGGACCACGACCTTTGGCCTGGGCGTCGCGCCCTTTCCCTATAGTTCGGCAGCGATCTTCTCGGTCCCGGCGGGCTTCATCGCCATCTGGCTGATCTCGCGCCTCGATGCCTCGCCCCGCGCGGCGGTCGACAAGGCGGGCTATCCCGCCCAGCGGGTCCGCGCCGAAACCGGCATCGGCGCGTTCGCCGCGAGCGACCATTGAACCATCCTGGCTTTCCTCGCGTTCGACGCGCGAGGAGAGCCAGGATGGACCAGCAACTGAAACCCGCAGAGACATTGGCGGCAGGCCGCAAACCAGTCTTCCCCGGCGAAAGCGATGCCTATCGCGACGCGCGCACCGCTTTGCTGGCGGAGGAAATAGAATTTCGCCGCCACATGACGCGCCTCGTCGAGCAGCGTCAGGCGCTGCCGCCGGGTCCGCTGATCGAAAAGGATTATCGCTTCAGGGACGAACAGGGCTTCGAAGTCGGCCTGTCCGATCTGTTCGGCGACAAGGATACCCTGGTCGCCTATTTCTGGATGTACGGCCCCGAGCGCGAGCGACCCTGCCCGATGTGCACCAACTGGATCGGATCGGTCGACGGCAACGCGGCCGACATCAAGCAGCGCGTCGCCTACAAGATATTGGGCCGCAGCCCGGTGGAACGGCAATTCGCCTTCGCGCAGGAGCGGGGCTGGCGCAACACCGACTTCGTCCAGGCGATCGGCGACGATTATGCCAATGATCTGGGGCTGTTGACGCCGGACGGCGAAAATCCCGCGCTAGTCGTGTTTCGCAGGGACGGGGCGGGCATCCGTCTGTTCTGGATGAGCGAGATGCGGGGGGAAATGGCCGATCCGGGGCAGGATCCCCGTGACGCGCCGGACATTGCCTCGCTCTGGTCGATCCTGGACCTGACGCCGGAGGGGCGCCCGGCGGACTGGTATCCCAGGCTGCGCTATTGAAAAGGGGCGGTGTTGCCGCCCCTTTCCGCTTTCACCGCGCCCCTTCCGCGTAATAGCGTTCCATGTCGAGCCGCATCTGGTGCAGTGCCTCCGGGTTCAGATACACCATGTGTCCGGCCGGATAGTAGCGGAACTGAAGGTTCTGGCGCAGTGCCGGTTCCAGCATCATGTGCTTCAGATCCCGTTCGGTCGAGAAGAAGGGCGTCGCCATGTCGTAATAGCCGTTCAGCGACAGCACGCGCAGATGCGGATTGGTGCGCATCGCGGCGCTGAGGTCGGCGGTCACGTCAGCGACATTCTGCCGGCCGCCCTCCGGCGGTTCGTGACCCCAGTCCCATTTGAAGTCGCCGCCTTCCCGCGCGCTCAGGCGATAGCTGAGATTGGTTTCGTAGCCGATCTGGCGCGTCACCTGATCCAGAAAGCTGCCGACATAAAGGCCGGTGATGCCGGTGCTGGACGGATCATATTCCGGTTCCTCGCCCGCCGTGTCGGCGTCTATGCCGGTATAGCGGCTGTCGAACCGGCCGATGGTCTCATGCTCGTCGCGCAGCAATTCCTTGCGGAAGCGCGACAGGTTCACGCGCAGGTTCGCGCGTTTCAGATAGTCGACCGACAGTCCGGTGAAACGGCTCATCTGCAGCGCGATCCGATCCGTTTCTTCCGCGCTGATGTCGGACCCCTTGAGCAGTGCGGTAGCATAGGGACCGTTGGCAAAGACCCGCGCTTCCTCGACAAATGCCTCCAGGCTGGCGGGGCGGCCGCCGGGCACCTTGTCATGATACCAGGCGGTGGCGGCATAGCTGGGCAGATAGCCGACATGGATGGTGTCGAAACCCGACTGGCGAATGCCGTAATTCATGATGGAGGACAGCAGTACGACGCCGTTGAGCGCCAGTCCGCGATCTTCGAGCTGATAGGCAAGCGCCCCCGACCGGGTCGTGCCATAGCTTTCGCCGAAGATATATTTGGGCGATGCCCAGCGGCCGAACTTGGTCGTGTAGCGGATGATCGCCTTGGCAAAGGCGTCCACATCCTGATCGACGCCGTAGAATTGCGATCCCTTGGCATCACCGATGGGCCGGGAATAGCCCGCACCGATGGCGTCCAGGAACACCATGTCGGTGCTGCCGATCAGGCTGTCATTATTGGGGCCGACGTCGAACGGGGCGGGCCGGACCGCTTCGGGATTGCCTGTGCGCACATGCATCGGCGCGAAGCTGCCCATGCGCAACCAAAGCGTCGAGGAACCGGGGCCGCCATTGTAGAAGAAGGTCACGGGCCGGTTCCTGCCCTGCGCGGTATAGGCGGTGTAGAACATGCTCGCGATGGGCTTTCCCTTTTCGTCGCGGATCGTGAGCGTGCCGGCGGTCTGGGTGTAGGGGATCGACTTGCCGTCGACCCGCGCGGTGCCTTTGTCGCTGCGCGTCACTTCCTCGACCGGCGCGGCGGCCCAGTTTGCCGCGACATCGTCGGCGACCTTTTCCGCATGTTGCTTCGCCGCATCGGGCGCGTCCTTCTGCGCAAGGGCGGGCATGGCGGCGGCAAGGACGATCAACGAGGCGCAGGCGAAGGGGGCAGTCAGCCGCATGGGTTTCTATCCTTTATCCGGGGGTGCGAACCTGTGGTGCCTCCATAAGGCAGTTATACGATCGTGCAAGAGTAGGGGTGAACACCACCGCTCCCCGTGTAAGCGGGACCACCGCCCTTGCCGCAACGCATCATTTCCTGTAGGGGCGCGCGCGATAGTCCTGGGCAGGCGCTGTGCCGGCCGGGGGGAACCCATATCCCAAAGGCAACACATGTCCCTGCGTAATATCGCGATCATCGCGCACGTCGACCATGGCAAGACCACCCTTGTCGATCAGCTTTTCCGTCAGTCCGGCACGTTCCGCGACAATCAGCGCATCGAGGAACGCGCGATGGACAGCAACGACCTGGAAAAGGAGCGCGGCATCACCATTCTGGCGAAGCCGACGTCGATCGAGTGGAGCGACCCGAACGGCGTCGCCACGCGCATCAATATCGTCGATACGCCCGGCCACGCCGACTTCGGCGGCGAGGTGGAGCGCATCCTGTCCATGGTCGACGGCGTCATCCTGCTGGTCGATTCATCCGAAGGCGCGATGCCGCAGACCAAGTTCGTGACCGGCAAGGCGCTGGCGCTGGGCCTGCGCCCGATCGTCGTCGTCAACAAGGTCGATCGCCCCGACCAGCGCATCCAGGAAGTGCTGGACGAGGTGTTCGACCTGTTCGTGACGCTCGACGCCACGGACGAGCAGCTCGATTTCCCGGTGCTCTACGCGTCGGGCCGCAACGGCTATGCCAGCGACGACCCGGATCGCCGCGAAGGCACGCTGGAGCCGCTGTTCCACAAGATCGTCGAGCATGTGCCGCCGCCGGCGCTGAACCAGGACGCGCCCTTCACCTTCCTGGTGACGCTGCTGGATCGCGATAATTTCATGGGCCGCGTGCTCACCGGCCGGGTCAATTCCGGCGTTGTGAAGGTGAACCAGCCGATCCACGCGCTGGATGCCGAGGGCAAGGTGATCGAGAGCGGCCGCGCGTCGAAGCTGATGTCCTTCCGCGGGCTGGAACGGGTGCCGGTGGAGGAAGCGCGCGCGGGCGACATCATCTCGCTGGCCGGGCTGGCCGTCGCGACCGTCGCCAACACCATCGCCGACCCGTCGGTCAGCACGCCGCTTCAGGCCCAGCCGATCGACCCGCCGACCCTGTCGATGCGCTTTGCCGTCAACGACAGCCCGATGGCGGGCCGTGAAGGCAGCAAGGTGACGAGCCGCATGATCCGGGATCGCCTGTTCCGCGAGGCGGAATCGAACGTCGCGATCAAGATCACCGAAAGCGCCGACAAGGACAGTTTCGAGGTGGCAGGTCGCGGCGAGCTTCAGCTTGGCGTGCTGATCGAAACGATGCGCCGCGAAGGCTTCGAACTCGGCATTTCGCGTCCGCGCGTGCTGTTCGGCACCGATGAGGACGGCAACCGTACCGAGCCCTATGAAACGGTCGTCATCGATGTCGACGATGAATTTTCCGGCACGGTCGTCGACAAGATGAACATGCGCAAGGCGGAAATGACCGACATGCGCCCGTCGGGCGGCGGCAAGACCCGCATCACCTTCTCCGCCCCGTCGCGCGGGCTGATCGGATACCATGGCGAATTCCTGTCGGACACGCGCGGCACGGGGATCATGAACCGCCTGTTCGAGAAATACGGCCCCTACAAGGGCAAGATCGAAGGCCGGAAGAACGGCGTCCTGATCTCCAACGGTTCGGGCGAGGCCAATGCCTATGCGCTCGGCCCGCTGGAAGAGCGCGGCATCCTGTTCGTGGGCGTGGGCGAGACGCTCTACGAGGGCATGATCATCGGCGAGAACGCCAAGCCCGAGGATCTGGAAGTCAATCCGATGAAGTCCAAGGCGCTGACCAACTTCCGTGCCAGCGGCAAGGATGACAGCGTCCGCCTCACCCCGCCCAAGAAGATGACGCTGGAACAGGCGATCGCCTATATCGACGATGACGAAATGGTCGAGGTGACGCCCAAGACCATCCGGCTGCGCAAGACCCATCTCGATCCGCACGACCGCAAGCGCGCCAAGCGCGTGAGCGAAGTGGCCTGACGGAAAGGGGCGGACGATCGAACGTCCGCCCCTTTCCATATTTACAAGGCCGGTCCAACGGCCACCGTCCCGGCATAGGCGCTGGAGCGTCGGTGTCGGCGAGGCGGTCGTCGTCTCCGTGCCCGATGCGCTGTCGCCGCCGGATCGGCCGGCCGGACGGTCGTTTCATCTGTTCCAGGGCGTGAAACAGGCCATGGTCCTGATCGTCGTGAAAAGCTTGCATGTCTGTCCAGCCGATTCGTGTTCGACGCTGGCCGGACGGCGGGACATGGAACAAACCTTGCCAGAGCGTGCGTTTCGTTCCCGATTGAAGGTCGACGCGGGCGGAAGGGAACCCGAATTCGGCATGACCCGTTTCGGGACCGTGCCAATTCGGCTCTGGGCACCAACGGAATCGCAACCTATGGTTGGCAGGCAGGGTCCGATCGCGCATCGCGATGTAATGACTGGCCCGCAACGTGTCGCGCAGGAGGAATGATGGAGTGGCGGATACCCTTCCACCATTAAGCGAGGGGGAAAAGCAGTGCCTGCGCCTGGTCGCGCAGGGCTTCAATTCCAAGGAAATCGCGCGTCAGCTCCATATTTCGGAGCATACGGTGGACCAGCGCGTGCGCACCAGCCTGCGTAAATTCGGCGTGCCGTCCCGCAAGGAAGCGGCGCGCCTGTTCGTCTTGTCCGGGGACCGCCAGCCCCAAAACGGCACATATCAGCCTTTGATATATCAGCCAAAGCCGCTTGCGCCGGACCCCGATCCCGCGTCATCCCTAGTGCAGCCAGACGAGAGAAACGAACAGTCGGAGCATAAATCGCTCCTGCGTCGCATTCTCGCCTTTGGCCCGCCACTAGGGGGATCGATCAATGAACTGAGTATCGATGGCCGCATATTGGCGATGATCCGCGCTGCGGTCCTGACCGGCGTGGGAGTCGTCACTCTGCTGCTGCTGATAGCCGGCGCGTTCCACGTTCTGGCCTGATCCTTCCGAACATCGCTGTTCTGACAACGTACGGGCGTATCGCGCCGTGCGAGGGAGATGACTTGTGCTTAACCTTGACCCGACCAAGACCCAGGCCGTCGCCGACCAGACGAAGCAGGCCTTTGCCGCGCTTGATACCGCGCTCGTGGATGCGGTCCATCTGACCAGCGCCTTCCTCACCGCCGCGCAGGGTTCCGGCCTGACCGCCAGCGAAAGCCAGCGCATCATCCAGCGCATCCATGAAAGCGCCGGCAAGATCATCGAGGGCCGCAGCGACATGGTCCGTGCGACAGCGCTGTTGACGCGCTGCCTGGAACATAGCCAGATGGAAGTCACCGCCGTGGGCTGCCCGATCGGCATGACGCTCAAAGAGCAGGAAAACGACCAAACGCCGCGCCATCTGACGCTGGTTGCCTGAACGGTACAGGGCGTATCACGGCGCGTGCCGCGATACGCCCTTGGCTGACCTCTTGTCCGGGGCGCAAGATGATAACGGTTACTTTCTGGCTGCTGACCCTGTTCACCTGCGCATTCGCCGTGGGGTTCGGGGGAAGGGACGGCAGGCTCTTTTCGGTCCTGCTGCTGGCCAGTGTGCTGCTGACCATTCCTGCTTGGATGGCGGGATCGTGGCATGCGACGCAATTTTGGCTGCTGATCGTCGACAGCCTGTTTTTCGTCGGCCTGTTCTGGTTGATGCTCAACAGCGCCAGCTATTGGCCGATCTGGGCCGCGGCCAGCCAGTTGATCACCGTCATCACGCATGTCGTTACGCTGTTGCTACAGAATTTTTCGGACCGGATTTACGAGGGGCTGAGCACCATCTGGGTCATTCCCCTGCTGCTCTTCACCATCATCGGCGTCGAACTCGATCGGAAATCGCTTCATGACCGCGTATACCCCGCCTGATCGCGAATTGCCGAATCAAGAGGCCGTCGACCTGGTGCTTGCGCTCCAGCGATGCCTGACCAGTTTCCATGCCCGGCATGACGAACCGGCCATTCTCGACGATCCCGACGACGAAAGGCTGGGGCTGCTGTCCCGCTATGTCGAAGCCCGGAAAATGCGGGCGACGATATTCGGGCAGAATCTGTTTTCCGATCCGTCCTGGGATATATTGCTGATGCTGTTCCAGACGGAACTGGAAGGGAGCGCGACCACGCTCGACCAGCTCAGCGAGAAGCTTCGCATTTCCATGAACATCGTGCTCAAGCATGTCGCGACGCTGGAACGGCGCGGCCTGGTGGTTGAGGATGAAGATTCGCCGGCAGGCGGGCGCCGGAGGATGCGGCCGTCGCCGCTGGCCACCGATGCCATGTCGTCCTGGCTTTCCATCGCGCTGGCCGCCCGGCCATAGGGCGCGCGGGCGCAAAGCGGCTGGCCATGGCTGTGCGCCGCCCATATAGTCGCGCGGTTTATCCGTCCTTCCGCGAAAGCGCTTCATGCATCTTGTCATCGGCCTAGCCGGCATCCTGCTCATCCTCCTCATTGCCGTTGCACTGTCGTCCGACCGGCGCGCCATCCGGCCGCGGGTCGTCGGCGCGGCTTTCCTGTTGCAGGCGGGCATCGCGCTGCTGGTCCTGTATGTCCCGGCCGGGCGGGCGATCATCGCCGGCATGTCCAGGGGCGTCTCGAACCTGCTCGGCTACGCGCAGGCGGGCACGGATTTCATCTTCGGTCCGCTCGCGCGGCCCGACATCGGCGGCGCCAGCTTCGCCATCGCGGCGCTGCCCGTGATCATCTTCTTCGCCAGCCTCGTGTCGATCCTCTATTATCTGGGGATCATGCAGTTCATCGTGCGCTGGGTCGGCGGCGCGATCGAAAAGGTGACAGGGGTGTCCAAGGTCGAAAGCCTGTGCGCGGCGGCCAACATCTTCGTCGGGCAGAGCGAAAGCCCGCTGGTCATCCGTCCCTATCTGGCCGCCCTGACGCCATCGCAACTGTTTGCCGTCATGAGCAGCGGCATGGCGGGCGTCGCCGGCACCATCCTGGCCGCCTATGCGTCGATGGGAATCAAGATCGACTATCTGCTCGCAGCCAGCTTCATGGCCGCGCCGGGCGGGCTGCTGATGGCCAAGATCATGATGCCCGATCCGCTGCGACCGGTGCAGACCGAACTGCCGCTGGGCGATCATCCCGACATGCCGCTGCCCGACACGCGCATCAGCGGGGCGGGGCCGGCGGCGCTGCTGCCCGAAGGGACGCCGGGCGAACCCATGCCGCCCGCCACGCATGACGAGGAACGGCCCGCCAACCTGATCATGGCGGCCGCGCAGGGCGCGCAGACCGGTGTCAAGCTGGCGGTTGCGGTCGGGGCGATGGTGCTGGCCTTCGTCGCGCTGGTGGCGCTGGCAAACGGCATTCTGGGCGGTATCGGCGCCTGGTTCGGCTATCCCGACCTCAGTTTCCAGATGCTGCTGGGCACCTTGTTTTCGCCGGTCATGTACCTGCTCAACATCCCCTGGGAGGAGGCGCAGGTCGCCGGCGGCCTGTTCGGGACGAAGGTCGTGCTCAACGAATTCGTCGCCTATATCAACCTTGGGCAGGTGCAGGGCACCCTGTCGCCCGCGACCATTGCCATCGTCACCTTCGCGCTGTGCGGTTTCGCCAATTTCAGTTCGATCGCGATCCAGATGGCGGTGACCGGCAATCTGGCGCCGAACCAGCGACCGATGATCGCGCGGCTGGGGATCAAGGCACTGGTCGCCGGCAGCCTGGCCAACCTGATGAGCGCGGCGCTGGCGGGCCTGATGCTCAGCCTCCGATGAAGGTCGTTAAGCCTTTGTAATGATAGCGCTGGTCCCAAGCGGCCAAATGCGTTATGGTTAATCCATGGGGGCAAGCATCATAGCGGCGGTCATGCTGATGACCGCGTCGTCGGGTGGCGTGGGCGCGCCGCGGCCGCCCGTGCCCGGGTCGCTGGAAACATACAAGGACTGGACCATCGGTTGCGACAATCGCAATCGGTGCGAAGCGATCGCGCTGCTGCCCGAAAATGGCGACTGGCCCGATAACCCGATGATGATCGGTGTCGTGCGCGATGCCGGTCCGGATGCCGCGACCGAGGTCTGGTTCGAGCGCGACGGCAAGGGCCAGGCCGAGGTCAGTTTCATCATCGACGGCCGCAGGATCGCGTCCGCCACCGCGCGGGGCGGCACGGCGACCGTGCGCGGGCCGCAGGCTTCCGCCCTCGCCATCGGCATGGCGCGCGGCACGGCGATGGAGGTACGGCTGGGCGGCAAGCCGGTCGGACGGCCCTCGCTCAGCGGATCGGCGGCGGCGCTACGCTACATGGATGCGCGGCAGGGACGGGCGGGGACCACCACGGCCCTGATCGCGAGCGGCCCGCTGGGCGTGCTGGCGGTGAAGGCGGCGCCAGCCGCGCCACGCATCCAGCGCGCGCCCGTTCCGGCCGGACCGGAGCCGGCCGCCCTGTGGCGCGACGAACGCACCCGGATCGGCAGCATGACCGGCTGCACCGAAGAGATGAACAGCGGCCCTCCGATGGAGCAGCACCGGCTGTCGAAGACGGAGACGCTGATCCTGGTGCCCTGCGGGGCGGGCGCCTATAATTTCAGCAGCGTGCCGGTGATCGCGTCCGGCGTGCCGGGACGGCGGGTGTTCCGCCTCGCATCCTTCGACTACAAGCCGGGCTGGACCGAAAATCCCGCGCAGCCGATGCTGGTCAACGCCGGCTGGGACGCCGGCAAGTCCCGTCTGGACAGTTTCGCCAAGGGGCGCGGGCTGGGCGATTGCGGCGGCAGCGAATCCTATGTCTGGGACGGCAGCCTGTTCCGTCTGGTCGAAGCGACGGCGATGGGCGAGTGCCGGGGTGCCTGGCACTGGATCACCACATGGTCGGCAAGCGTCGACAATTAGGCCGGTTCGTTGCAAGGCGCGGCCCGGTAATTAGGACGCGCGCGCCAGCATCAGCGAAAACAGCCCCTCCGCGTCGGTCCATTCCTCCACCGGATTCCACCCGCCCGCGCGCAACAGCAGCCGGGCGTCGCGCGGGCCGTATTTGTGGCTGCTTTCGGTGTGGATGGTCTCGCCCGCTGCCATGGTGAAGCAATGGCCGGCGACATGGAAATGCAGGGGGCGGATCGCTTCCAGATGCATTTCCACGCGGGCCTTGTCATCATTCCATATGGCACGATGGGCCAGGCCGTCGACCGGAAGATCGCCTTCCAGTTCGCGATTGATGCGCTTTGCCAGGTTCAGGTTGAAGGCGGCGGTCACACCTTGTGCGTCGTCATAGGCCGCGATCAGCCGGTCGCGATCCTTGATCCTGTCCATGCCGATCAGCAGCATGGCATCGTCGCCGAGCAGGTCGCGCATGGCGCGCAGCAGGTCGACGGCGGCGCTCGGTTCCATATTCCCGATGGTCGATCCGGGGAAGAAGCCCAGGCGGGGCAACCCGTCCACCTGCGCCGGCAACGTCAGCGGGCCGTTGAAATCGCCAACCAGCGGCAACACCGGCAGCGCGGGGAAGCTGCGCGCGAGCACGGAGCTGCTGGCGCGCAGGAAATCGCCGCTGATGTCGATCGGCACATAGGCGGCAGGGTCGATCGCGCGCAGCAGGTGGGGCGTCTTGCGTGCGCTGCCCGCACCGAATTCAACCACCGCGCGGCCGCGCCCGATCGCACGGGCGAAATCCGCTCCATGCCGTTGCAGCAGCGCGGTTTCCGTGCGGGTGGGATAATATTCGGGCAGGTTGGTTATGTCCTCGAACAATTCCGATCCGCGCCGGTCGTAGAACCAGATGGGCGGCGTCGCCTTGCGGGCGGCGGACAGGCCCTGGACGATGTCGCGAAGAAAGGCGGGATCGGCAGGCCGGGTTGCGGTCGGGGCATCTTGTGTCAGCAGCATCGTGTCACAGATCCTTTGCTAGTCGCAGCCCGGTGAACTGCCAGCGTTGGTGGGGATAAAAGAAGTTGCGGTAGCTTGCCCGGACATGGCCGCGCGGGGTTGCGCAACTGCCGCCCTTCAGCACGAACTGGCCCGACATGAACTTGCCGTTATATTCGCCGACCGCGCCCTTGGCGGCCCGGAAGCCGGGGTGGGGACGATAGGCGCTGCCGGTCCATTCCCACACGTCGCCGAACATCCGGGTCAGGCCGGTGGTGCCGGTCGCGGGACGGGGCCGGGGGCACATGGCGCCGTCCAGCAGGGTGCCGCTGCCCGGTGCGATGTTGAGCGCGGCGCTTTCCCATTCGGCTTCGGTCGGCAGGCGCGCACCGGCCCATGTCGCGAAGGCGTCCGCTTCGAACAGGCTGATATGGGTGACCGGTTCCGCCGGATTGACCGGATGCCGGCCGTCCAGAGCGAACCGGCTCCAGCCCTGATCGCTGCGTCGCCAGTAGAGCGGAGCGGTCACGTCATTGGCCTGCACCCATGCCCAGCCGTCCGACAGCCAGAGCGATGCCGTGGCGTAGCCGCCATCTTCCATGAACGCGACCCATTCGCCGTTGGTGATGGGACGGTGGCCCAGAGCATGGGGGTGCAGCAGGGCGCGGTGGCGCGGCCCTTCGCAGTCGAAGGCGAAGCCGTGCCTGCCGTCATCGCCGATTTCCACCAGTCCTTCGCGCCCCTCCACCCAGTGCAGCGGGCCGGGCAGATCCAGCGCGCTGGCGCTCGGCGCATCGAACAGGGCCGGCTCCAGCGGGTTCTGAGCGAAAAGATGCTGGATGTCGGTCAACAGCAATTCCTGATGCTGCTGCTCATGATGCAGGCCGAGCGCAAGCAGGGGCCGCGCGGGCGCGCGCAGCATGGGCAGGGCGCGCAGCAGTGCATCGTCGACATGCGCCCGATAGGCGCAGACCTCTTCCAGCGAAGGCCGGGTCAGCAGGCCGCGCATCGGCCGGGCATGGCGCGGTCCTTCCGCCTCGTAATAGCTGTTGAACAGATAGGCATAGCCGGGATCGAAGGCGCGGTAGCCGGGCACATGGTCGCGCAATATGAAGGTTTCGAAAAACCAGGTCACATGCGCCAGGTGCCATTTGGCGGGCGACGCGTCGGCCATCGACTGGACGGTGGCATCGGCGTCCGACAGGGGGGCGGCAAGGGCAAGCGTCAGCGCGCGGACGTCGCGATATTGTGTGGACAGACTGTCGTGTCCGGCTTCACTCCGGCTTTTCGCCATGCCCGCCCTTTCGAAAATGCGCCGCTCCGCGGAGGAAAGCGCACGAAGGGCGGGTACGGTTCCCGGCCAAAATCAGGAACAGGCGACGGCAGCTTCCAGCGTTGCGCGACATACCCGGTCACGCCCTGCTTCCTTGGCCTGGTAGAGCGCGCCGTCCGCGGCCGCCAACGCGTCCTCCAACTGTCCGTCGGACCAGTGACTGAGCCCGGCGGAAAAGCTGATCGGCCGGCCGTCGAGATGGCCGATCGGGTCGATCCGCATCTGCCGCGCGATACGTGCCAGCGACCAGCTCGCCTCGTCCTCGATCACATTCTGGAAGAAGATGACGAATTCCTCGCCGCCCCAGCGGGCGACCAGGTCCGCCCGGCGAACCTGCGCGGCCAGGCGACCGGCGAAAGCCTGCAACACCCTGTCGCCTTCGTCATGGCCCAGTTGGTCGTTGACCTGCTTGAAATGATCGAGGTCGATCAGCGCCACTGTGCCCCGCCGCAACTCCGCAGGCAGGGCGTCGATCTGCGCGTGGAAGCCGCGGCGATTGCCGATTCCTGTCAGCGGGTCTTCGTGCGCGGCGACGTGCAGGTCGTCCAGATGCGCCCGGGTGGCCGATGCGGCCCGATGGACGCCGGCATAGAGCGTGTGGATCACATCCCCGACATCGGGCAGCCCGGTTCCGGTTTCCTCACGCTGGTCCAGCGTTTCGGCAAGGGCATGGATCGGATTGAGCAAGGCGCCGATGCCGATCAGCGCAAGGCCCGTGCCGACGACCGTCGCCAGCGTAAGCGCCAGAAATTCCGGCAGCGCGATGCGGGCGGTTGCCAGTCCCCAGCCGATATAGCCGAGCAAGGGCAGGTGGGTGGCGAGGAAGCAGAGCGTGAAAAGGCGCAGGCGCAGCGACCGAGGGAAAATGAACGAGGTGGCGAGGTAGAAATGCATGAGAGCCCCTTTGCGAAGTCGGGGCGGAAATTCGGGCTCGTCTCTAAATCCGATATGAAGAAACAGGGTTAATTCCGCGTCGCGAGACAGACCGTGCCTGGCCTGAGTCGGACGGATGGCGGAAGGTCAGCGCGACGCGCCGGGAACCCATTTGACGTCGGCCGCGCCATTGTCGTTCAACCGGCGCGCCAGCACGAACAGCAGATCGGAAAGGCGGTTGAGATAGGCGAGGGCCGGGGCATTGAGCGTCACGTCGGCCGCGGCCGCCGTCGCGCTGCGTTCGGCCCTGCGCGTGACCGCGCGGGCCAGATGCACGGCGGCGGCGGCAGGCGAGCCGCCGGGCAGGATAAAGCTGTCCAGCGGCGCGAGATCGGCGTTGAGCGCATCGATCTGGTCTTCCAGACGGCGTACCTGACCGGCGGTGATGCGCAATGCCCAGGGTTCGTCGGCACCGTCCGGAACGGGGGTGGCAAGGTCGGCGCCAAGGTCGAACAGGTCGTTCTGGATCACGGTCAGCCAGCCCGTCTCCGGCCGCTCGCCCATCGCCACGATGGCCAGGCCGATGGCGCTGTTGGCCTCATCCACATCACCGACCGCCTGCATGCGCGGGGCATGTTTGGGCAGGCGCGAGCCATCGACGAGTCCGGTGGTGCCGTCGTCGCCGGTCCGCGTATAGATCTTGTTGAGCTTGACCATCCGGCCCTAGCCATTGCCCTTCATCAGCAGCAGCAGGGCGACGATGATGACCGCCGCAGCCTGGAACAGGATACGGTTCATCATCATCTTGTTCTGCTTCAGCCGGGCGGGGCTGGGACCGCTGCCCTCCGGCGCGTTCAGGTCTTCCTTGGTGGTCTGGAGGAAGGCGACGATGCCCCGGATCAGCGCGAACAGGGTCGCGGCCATGGCGAGGACGAGGGCGATGACGAGAAAAACGGTCATATGCCGGTCCTAGGCCCTTCCGGCGGTGATTCCAACCGGAAAGCGTCCCTGCCGAAGGTCGGCGGCCAGTGCGGCCGGGTCCGCGCCCTGGGCCCGCAGGTCCGCCAGCGCGATCGACCCGTTGCGCTTGGCGAGGCGGCGGCCGGTCGCGTCGACCAGCAGGGGATGGTGGACATAGACGGGGGCGGGAAGGTCCAGCAACGCCTGGATCAGCCGGTGGATGCCCGTCGCATCGCGCAGGTCGTCGCCGCGAAGGACGTGGGTGATGCCCATCGCGGCATCGTCGAGCGTGCAGGACAGATGATAGCTGGCCGGCGCGTCCTTGCGCGCCAGCACCACGTCGCCGTGGCGCAGCGCATCGGCAGCGACCGCCCGTGTCGGCGCGCTATCGTCCGGCGGGAAGGGGCGTTCGGTCCAGTCGAGCCTTCCCGCAAGCGCGGCCGCCCGCGCCACGTCGAGGCGCCAGGCATGGGCATCGCCCCGCGCCATCCGGGCGGCCCGGTCGACCGGCGGCAGGACACGGCAGGTGCCGGGATAGACCGGGCCTTCCGGTCCGTGCGGTGCGCTTGCGCTCGCGGCGATGTCTGCGCGGGTGCAGAAACAGGGATAGAGCAGCCCCATCGCGCGCAGCCGGTCCAGCGCGGCATCATAGAGCGCCAGCCGATGCGACTGGAAGACGATGGCGCCGTCCCAGTCAATTCCCAACCAGCGCAGATCCTCCGTGATCGCCGCCACATGGTCCGGTCGGCTGCGGGTGCCGTCGATGTCCTCGATCCGCAGGCGGAACGTGCCGCCTGTCCGGCGGGCCATGTCCATCGCCATCAGCGCGGACCACCCATGGCCGACATGCAGGCGGCCGGTAGGGCTGGGCGCGAAGCGGGTCACCATATAATGGGGTGCGGCGGATCGAGTCATACAGGGTCTTGACGAGGGATAAAGGTTAATGCTGTCATGCGCTTGTCACGTTGCTGGTGGATCAGCGGCGTCGGCAAGGGGGTAGAGATATTCCATGTACCATCCCGATATCATACGGCATCCGGAAAATTGTCCGGCGCTGGTTCTGAATGCCGACTATACGCCCCTGAGCTATTATCCCCTGAGCCTGTGGCCCTGGCAAACCGCCATCAAGGCCGTCTTTCTGGAGCGGGTGGATATCGTCGCCAGTTACGAGCGGGAGGTCCACAGTCCCAGCGTCGAAATGAAGATCCCGTCGGTCATCGCGCTCAAACAATATGTGAAGCCGTCGGAACATCCTGCCTTCACCCGGTTCAACCTGTTTCTGCGCGACCGTTTCGCCTGCCAATATTGTGGGTCCACCAGCGACCTGACGTTCGACCATGTCATTCCCCGCCGGGCGGGCGGACGGACGACGTGGGAGAATGTCGCGACCGCCTGTTCTCCGTGCAACCTCAAGAAAGGCGGGCGGACGCCGAAGGAAGCGCACATGCAACTGCACGTTCAGCCGATCCGGCCGACGAGCTGGCAGTTGCAGGAACATGGTCGCGCCTTTCCGCCGGGCTATCTGCATGAAAGCTGGCACGACTGGCTGTACTGGGACGTCGAACTGCTGGCGTGACGGGACCCGTCAGCCGACCGGCAACCACTCAAGGTCAATGTCCTTGTGCCGGTTGGTATAGTGGCCGATGTCCTCCAGCCGGCGCAGGTCGAGCAGGGTGATGCGCCCGTTCGACCGACTGATCAGCCCTTCCTGCTCCATCTGCCGGATCATGCGGTTCACATGGACCGATGTCAGCCCGATGGAATCGCCGATCTCCTCCTGCGTCAGCCTCAGGTCGAAACTGTCGGTGATATTCTCGTCCGTGACCCGCAGGCGATCGAACATGTCGAGCAGGAACGCGGCCACCCGGGCTTTGGCCGAGGTGCGGCCCAGCGAGGCCAGCCGGTCGGTCATCGACACCCGTTCCGCGTTGGACATCAGGAACAGCAGGGCCGCGACGCGCGGATATTCCTCAAGCAGGCGGCGCAAGGCGTGTTTGTCGAACGGGCACACCACCGCGTCCGACAGCGCCACCAGCGATTCCGGCGAACGATTGTAGATGGTGCTGGCCGATCCGATGAAGTCGCCGGGGAAGTAAACCCGCAATATCTGGCGGCTGCCGTCGGGCAGGATGACGAAGCTCATGACGCGGCCTTCGCGCAGCACGAACAATTCGGTCACCGTATCATTGACACGCTGGATCATCGCCCCGCGCTTGATCTTGCGGGGGTTCTCCTCAAGCCTGGCCAGAGCGGTCTTTTCCGCGTCGGATAACGGCACATGCCGGCTCAACCTTTCCGCGAAACAGCTTGTCGCCACCAATAAAACCTTCTTGTCTATGGTTGTCGTTACGATGGCAAAACGCCCCAAGCGCCTTTTGGCTGCATTTTCAGGAATCGCACTAAACTCGATCAATCTCCGCAGAGGGCGGATAATATTGTTTTCGACCTGCCCGAACGGACCGAATTGAGCGCCTTGCGTCGCCCGCCGGAAGCGCTATGAACCCTGAGCAATGGACCGCATTCATATCCGCGGCGGCAAAGTGCTGAACGGCCGCCTAACTATTTCCGGCGCGAAAAATGCGGCGTTGACGCTGCTTCCGTGCGCGCTGCTCACGGACGAGCCGGTGACGCTGCGCAACCTGCCGCGACTGGCCGATGTCGACAGTTTCGGGCATCTGCTCAACCAGCTGGGCGTGTCCACCATGATCGAAGGCGCGCGGCCCGAGGATTTCGGTCGCGTCATGACCTTGCGGGCCGGGCGCGTCACCTCGACCGAGGCACCCTATGACATCGTTCGCAAGATGCGCGCCTCCATCCTCGTACTGGGTCCGTTGCTCGCGCGGGCGGGGGAAGCGCGCGTATCGCTGCCCGGCGGCTGTGCGATCGGCAACCGTCCGATCGACCTGCATCTCAAGGCGCTGGAAGCGCTCGGGGCGAAGATCGAACTTACGGCGGGCTATGTCCGTGCCAGCGCGCCCGACGGCGGCCTGCCGGGCGGCGTCTATACTTTCCCTGTAGTGTCGGTCGGCGCGACCGAGAATGCGGTGATGGCAGCCGTGCTCGCCAAAGGCACCTGCACGCTGGAAAATGCCGCACGCGAACCGGAAATCGTCGACCTTTGCAACCTGCTGGTCGCCATGGGCGCGGACATCGAAGGCATTGGCAGCGACAAGCTGGTAATTCACGGGCGCGACCGACTGCACGGCGCGACCTACAGCGTCATGCCCGATCGGATCGAGGCCGGCAGCTATGCCTGTGCGGCAGCGATCACCGGCGGATCTCTGGACCTGGTCGGTGCCAGCGCAGACGACATGCATGCGATACTGGCTGCGCTGCGGGACTGCGGGGTACAGGTCGACGCGTACAGGGGCGGTATCCGGGTCGTGTCGGACGGCCGGCTGAAGCCGCTGACACTGTCGACCGCGCCCTTTCCCGCCTTCCCCACCGACATGCAGGCGCAGTTCATGGCGATGCTGACGCTGGCCGACGGGGCGTCGGTGCTAACCGAAACCATCTTCGAGAATCGCTACATGCATGTGCCCGAACTGGCGCGCATGGGTGCCGATATTGCCGTCAACGGCAGGACTGCGGTCGTTCGCGGGGTGAGCCGGCTCGTCGGTGCTCCGGTGATGGCGACCGACCTGCGCGCTTCCATGAGCCTGATCCTGGCCGGGCTGGCGGCGGAAGGCGAAACGCAGGTCAATCGCGTTTACCATCTCGATCGCGGCTATGAGCGGCTTGAGGAAAAACTGTCTGCGGTCGGCGCCGACATCGAACGGGTCAGCGATGGCTGACGGCCGCGGACTGGAAACGGACCGGACCGCGCTGCTGGCGCTGTATGATCTTGATTCCGGCGGGTTTCGCACTCTGGACGAGATTTGCGCCTTCGCGGCCGCCCTTTGCGAGGCGCCGATCGCACTGGTGAGCATCGTCGAGGATGTGCGTCAGCGGTTTCTGGCGCGCACCGGCCTGGATGCCGAAGAAACGCCGCGCGACGTGTCCTTTTGCGCGCAGGCGATGCTGGGTGACGAGATTTTCCTGGTGCCGGACGCCAGCCGCGACCCGCGTTTCTCCGACAACCGGCTGGTCACGGACGCGCCCTTCATCCGTTTTTACGCGGGCGCGCCGTTGTCGAGCGCGGAAAGCGGCCCGCTGGGCGCGCTCTGCGTCATCGACACGAAGCCCCGCGACGCGCTGACGCCGGTCCAGCGGCAGGGGCTGACCCTGATGGCGCGGCAGGTGATGATCGAACTGGAGGCGCGCCGGCGCAATCGCGACGTGCTCGCCCGGCAGCGGATGGAAGCCGCGGCCGTGGCCGACAGCGAGCGATTGTTCCGCACCCTGGCGGACACCATGCCGCAGATGGTCTGGTCGACGCTGGCCGATGGCTATCACGACTATTATAATGCCCGGTGGTACGAATTCACCGGCGTGCCCGTGGGATCCACCGATGGCGAAGCGTGGAACGGCATGTTCCACCCGGATGACCAGCCGCTGGCGTGGGAACGCTGGCGGCACAGTCTGGCGACCGGCGAGCCCTATGAAATCGAATATCGCCTGCGGCATCGTAGCGGCGACTATCGCTGGACGCTCGGCCGGGCGTTGCCGATCCGGGATTCCCACGGCGTCATCGTCCGGTGGATCGGCACATGCACCGACATTCACGAACAGCGGCTGATGATGGAAGAGCGCGAAATGATCGCGCATGAACTGTCGCATCGCATAAAGAACATCTTTTCCGTGATCGGCGGACTAGTTGCCCTGTCCGCCCGCCAAAGACCGGAAATGCGTGATGGGGCGGACGATCTGCGGGATCGCATCCTGGCATTGGGGCGTGCCCACGACTTCGTGCGGCCGCACAGCGCGGAATCCGCGCCGCGCGCGGGTGGCGGCATTGGCATGTTGCGGGGATTGCTGGAACAGATTTTCGCGCCATATGGCGGACCGGAGCATCGTCGGATCAACCTGGTGGGAGCCGACGTGCAGATCGATGACCGGTCGGCGACGCCGCTGGCGCTTATCTTTCACGAACTGGCAACCAACGCCGCCAAATATGGCGCCCTGTCGACTCCGAACGGCGTGGTCACGCTGGATGTCAGCAGCGATGGACCGGATGTGCGGATCGACTGGCGGGAAGAGGGCGGGCCCGCCGTGCCATCGGACCGGACGGAAGGGTTCGGCAGCCGGCTGATGGCGCTGAGCGTGGAACGGCAATTGGGCGGCCGGATGATCAGGGAGTGGCAGACGAGCGGACTTTGCGTCAGCCTCTGGATTCCATCCCGCTCCATGAGTCGCGTGGAGAAAAAGGCGTAAAACCGCTTATGTTCGCGGCTTGGACTTCGGGTTCGTCGGCGGCGGCAAGATGCAGCGCGGCAGCGATGCTGTGGGCACGGAATGGTTTGGTGATGAAACCCAGCGCCGCCACCGATGCCTCGCCGATCTGGGCGGGGTTGGCCGTCACGTAAATCACGCGGATACCATGGTTGCCCGCCAGTTCCATGCCGATCATGGGGCCTGTCGGTCCGTCCCGCAGGTTGAGATCGACCAGCGCTATGTCGCAATCTTCCGCGCAGGCAAGGGCGGCTTCGCGGTCCGCGGCAATGGCGCCCACCGCGAAACCGGCATCTTCAACAATCTGTTCGATTTCCAACGCGACGAAAATTTCGTCCTCGACGATCAGAATCTTCTTGCTCATTCCCTCGACCCGCCAATTCGGACTGTAGGAATGTTTATCGTGCGATTTTGTTCCCGGGCTGTCCGGGAAAGTCGTCGACTTTTTTAGCCTGCTTCGTCGACGCTGCTCCACAGCGTGTCGAACTGCGTTCCCCGCATCAGCAGGACAGACGCGGGATGGCCGGCCCTGCTTGCCTCGCGCGCGGTGTCCGTGGCGCTGTCCACCGCAGCGGCCTGCGTGTCGAAGGGGCCGTAATATTTATTGTTCAGGTTGATTTTCCAGGCCCCGTCATGGTGCAGGACGATATAGCGGGCGTGCGGTAGCGGCATGGGGCATCCTTGCATGATGAGGGACCGCCATAGGCGACAGATGGTGCGATGACCATTGGGCAGCCCTTGATTTGGCGCCCGATATTTTTCCCGGCCATCGCGGATCCATACCTAGAACGCGGCATGGATTCTGCCCCGGCGCTGACTATGGCTAGCGCTGGTCGCAGGCTGGCCGGTTTGCGCAGCGGCATGATGTGCCGCGCGCGGGGAGGATCGTGATGGCGAATATCATAGGAGACGGAACCGCTAACATCCTGAACGGGACGGACGATCCCGATCAGATCTATGGCGGTGGCGGCGATGATAGCATCTCAGGCGGCCTGGGCGACGACAGCCTGTACGGCGAGGACGGCAATGACACCATCCACGGCGACGATGGCAATGACTGGATCAGCGGGGGTTTCGGCAACGACATCCTCTACGGCGGCGTCGGCGACGATACGATCTATGGCGACGATGGCGCCGACACCATCAGTGGTGAGGACGGCAACGACCTGATCGACGGCGGGGCCGGCAACGACATATTGAACGGCGGCAACGGCGATGACGAAATCGTCACCGGAACCGGCAACGATACCGTCACAGGCGGCGCGGGCGCGGATTACATTACCGTGGGCGCATCGCTCAACACTGCCGACCGGATCGACGGCAGCGCCGCCGACGGGGCGATCGACATCCTGTCCATATATGGCAACTACGCCAGCTATGTTGTGTTCGATGCCGATACCGTGCGCAATGTCGAGCGCTTCGCCATCGGCAACGGCCAGGTGAAGCTGACGCTGAACGCCGCGACGAACGTGACCTGGATCGATGCCGGCAGCCAGCTCCAGACCGATCTCCTCTACCTGAACGGCGCGGCCGCCACCAACGCCATGATCGTCAGCGGGGGCGCGGGCAACGACATCATCACCGGCGGCAGCGGCGCGGACTCGATTTCGGGCGGTGCGGGACAGGACATTCTGAACGGTGGCGCGGGCAATGATATCATCATCGGCGGGCTGGACGGCGACACGCTGACCGGCGGCGCGGGCAACGACATCTTTGCCTTTACCTATAATACCCCGCGATCCGACAGTTCGCCCTCCACGATCGACGTCATCATGGATTTCGAGGGTGCGGGCGTGGCCGGCGGCGACAAGATCGACCTGCCATCCTACGCCTATGGTCGCGGCATCGTGTTCAACGCCGCGCCGATCGACTTTACCTTCGTCATCACCGGCGATGCGTCGGGCGTGCAATTGCCCGCCGAACTGGTGGGCGACGGCTTCGCCGATGTGGTCTGGAAGCATGACGCGACCAACAACCGGGTCGAACTGTGGGTCGACGTCGATGACAACGGCCAGTTTTCGGAACTGGATATCTATACCTACATCAACGGCATTTCGTCGCTGACGCAGGATGATTTCACCGACACTTTCCCGGTTTGGCGCGGTACGGTGGGCAATGATACGCTGGCGGCGACCGCGGGCAATATCGTCGCCTATGGCCTGGGCGGCAGCGACACGATGCGCGGCGGCAACGGCAACGACACGCTGTACGGCGGCGAAGGCGACGATGTTGTGCGCGGCGGCAACGACAATGACACGCTGTACGGCGATGCGGGCAACGACAGCATGTATGGCGATGCCGGCAATGACAGCATGTGGGGCGGCGCGGGGAACGACATGATGGTCGGCGGCGCGGGCAGCGACTATATGCTGGGCGAGGATGGCGACGACATCATGACCGCCGGGACGGCGGGCAGCTGGATGGACGGCGGGTCGGGAGCGGACCAGCTGACCGGCAGTTCGGCCATCGACAATCTCTATGGCAGCAGCGGCGCGGACATCATCAACGCGGGCGCGGGCGACGACCATGTCGACGGCGGCGACGACAATGACGTGTTGAGCGGCGATGCCGGTAACGACACGGTCAATGGCGGCTATGGCGACGACACGATCAATGGCGGCGACGGCAATGATGTGCTGAACGGCGGCTATGGCATCAACACGCTGAACGGCGGCGCGGGCGACGATGTCGTCGGCCTGGGCCAGGGGGTCAACAGCCGTGACACGGCGACCGGCGGGACGGGTGCGGACATATTCCGGATCGGCGACGGCGGCTATGGCTATGGCAGCTTCGGCGGGGCGCACGTCATCACCGATTTCAG
>NZ_JALJVY010000001.1 GCF_024168485.1 Sphingobium sp. OAS761 | reverse complement strand
TGCACTCGTCGACCTGCGCAACATATACCCGCTCACCGAAGCTCAAGCCGCCGGATTCACACTCTCCCGCGTCGGCGGCGCTGGAAACTTGGCCTGATGTGGCCATGGCAGGAAGGGCATCGCGACGATGCCCTTCCCCGCCTGCATCATTGGCTGATCGCGGCAGTAACCCTGTTCGTCATGGGGATCGCGGTGCCGCTGTTCGCGGCATTCCTGTGACCGCTTTCAGGCCTTGATCTTCCACCCCCGGCGCAGCAGCGTGTAGCACAACGCGCCGAATGTCAGGTTGAGCGCGAGGAGGATTGCGCTGCCGGTCATCACATTGGTGTCGGCGGCCGCGACGAAACCGTAACGAAAGCCCGAGATGATGTAGAAGAAGGGGTTGGCGTGGCTGATCCCCTGAAAAAAGGGCGGCAGGCGGTCGATCGAGTAGAAGGTGCCCGACAGCAGTGCGAGCGGACCGATCACGAAATTGGTGACCGCCGCGCCATGGTCGAACTTGTCCGCCCAGATCGACGTCAGTACCCCGAGAAAGGCGATGAAGCTGGTGCCGAGCAGGCCGAACCAGACGACCGCCCACACATGCGCCGGCGTCACGTGCACGCCGGGCCATGCCGCCATGGCGAGCCATAGCGCGAAGCCGACGAATATCGCACGCGTCACCGACGACGCCGCAAGCGCGAACAACAACTCCCCGACCGAAATGGGCGGCATAAGATAATCGACCAGCGTTCCCTGCACCTTGCCCACCATCAGCGCAAAGCTGGCATTGGCGAAACAGGCGTTGATCATTCCCATGATGATCAGGCCGGGCGCGATGAAATCGGCGAAGGCCACGGCTTCCCCGCGCAGCGATACGGTGCGGCCCGCTCCGCCCAGCGCGACGATGAAGATGATCAGGAACATCAGGGTCGTGATCGCCGGTGCCCAGACGGTCTGGAGCTGCACTTTCATGAAGCGGCGCACTTCCTTGCGGTACAAGGCCCAGGTCCCTGCCCAGTTGACGTTCCGTATCTGCGGGACGCCTGGTTCGGCAAAGGGCGCGGCAAGCGGCTGCGCATCGGCAAATTGGGGCTGGTCGTTCATAGGGAGATCGACTATCGGCTGGTCCGTTATGCTGCAAGCGCCGCGTTCAGCATTTGAACCCGGGCGCCGGTTTCCCATATAGGAAGCCAAGCGGAAATTTTGAGGAGTTTTTCATTGTCCTGGACCGATGAGCGTATCGACCAGCTCAAGGCGATGTGGGAACGCGGTCTGACCGCCAGCCAGATCGCAGACGAATTGGGCGGGGTTAGCCGAAATGCGGTGATCGGCAAGGCGCACCGCCTGGGCCTGCAATCCCGTCCGTCGCCGGTGAAGGCGAACGAGACACCCAAGAAGGCGGCACCCGCGCGCAAGCCCGCGCCGGTCCCCGCACCCGAACCGGAAGCGCCCCGCGCGGCTGCGCCGATTGCAGAGGCGCCCACGCCCGTTCGTCCCGCTCCGGCCGCTTCTGCTGCGCCTGTCGCCGACGCCCCGGCAGCCGAAACGCCGGCGCCCCGACCGCGCATCGTCTCCGTCGGTCCGGGCGGCTTCCTGCGCCAGGGACCGGGCGATCAGCAGGCGCCGATCCCGCCCGCTCCGCCCCGCCGGCTGGTGCCCGCCAAGCCGAGCCCGGAGATAGCCGACAAGACCAGTCTGCTCGATCTGACGGAACGCATCTGCAAATGGCCGATGGGCCATCCCGGCGAACCGGATTTTCATTTCTGCGGCGAAGCGGTGAACCCCGGTTTTCCCTATTGCGTCGAACATTGCGGGCGCGCCTATCAGGCGCAACTGCCGCGCGGCACGCGCCGCCCGCCGCCGCCGCTACCCTTCGGCGGTCCTCGCGTCCGCTGACGTCGGGTGACAGGAAAAAGGGCCGGTTTCCGCGATGGAAACCGGCCCTTTTCGTCATGTGCTGATGCTCAGAAGCGGAAGCTTGTGGTCACCATCACGCTCTGGGTGTCGAACTTGTCGCCCCGGTTCATGCTCGTGCCGCCCGACGGCGTGATCAGGAACGGGTTGGTGGCAGGTGCCGTACCCGCGCCTACGTCGACGCGATATTTGTCGACATTGTAGCGCGTCCACAGATAGCGCGCACCGATCGAGAAATTGTCGGAAACCTTTGCCTCGACACCGCCGCCCATGGTCCAGCCCCAGCCGTCTTCCTTGCGGTTGACCTCAGTGAAGCTGTTGGCGCCGTTGCTGGTGGTGAAGTTATTCTTCACCTTCGCATAGGCGAGGCCGCCGGTGATATAGGGCATTATGCCGCCCGGGGTAGTGTAGCCGAGCCGCGCGCGCAGGTTGCCGTTCCAGTCGATCTTGCGCCGCATGGTGTAGAAGGCCGGGGTGGTCGAAAATTCGGTCACCTTGTCATCGATATAGGCCTTGCCCGCTTCCGCCACGACACCGACCACGATGCTGCCGAACTGCATGTCGTAGCCGACATGGCCCATCCAGCCGATCGCGTCCTTGTCGTCGCTGCATCCCGACGCCGGCGTGCGGCCGCGTGCCGAACCGCCGCACGTGCCCGGCGAGAAGGCATTGGCGCCGCTGGTAGTGGTCACGACGTCATCGAAATTGCCGTCGCCGTCGGTGTCGAAGCGCAGATGCTCCTCGCCATCGCCCTTCTGGAAATTATAGCCAAACGACCCGCCCACATAGGGACCGGTCCAGTCGACCGGGCCGCCCGCTTCCTGGGCCATGGCCGGTGTCACAAGAACGAACGCCAGGGTTGCGCCAATCGGCGCCAGATATTTGATATTCATATGGGAAATCTCCTCACCTGAGGGCCAAAGCCCTTCTCGGCGGACATAACGAGCCGGAACTCGGATTTGTTTCACCGTTCATCGTAACATTTCATTGCTGCGTCGCATCGACTGCAGCGCTTGCGCCGAAACGGCGCGCGCCTATAGCTTGTCACCATGTCCGACGACCTGTTTGCAGCCCCATCCTCCGCCACGCCCACCTACGACGCCTCCACCATCGAGGTTCTGGAAGGACTGGAGCCCGTCCGCCGCCGCCCCGGCATGTATATCGGCGGCACCGACGAACGGGCACTGCACCACCTGGCCAGCGAAGTGCTGGACAACAGCATGGACGAAGCCGTGGCCGGACATGCCAGCCGGATCGAGGTCACGCTGGAAACGGGCAACCGCCTGACCATCACCGACAATGGTCGCGGCATCCCGGTGGACGAACATCCCAAATTTCCCGGCAAGTCTGCGCTGGAGGTTATTCTGACCACGCTCCATTCGGGCGGCAAGTTCGAAGGGAAGGCCTATGCCACGTCGGGCGGCCTGCATGGCGTCGGCATTTCGGTGGTCAACGCCCTGTCGACCAGCACGGTGGTGGAGGTCGCGCTCAACAAGCAGTTGTTCCGCCAATCCTTCGCGCGCGGGCTTCCCGACGGACCGCTGGACAGGGTCGGCGCCGCCCCCAACCGGCGTGGCACGTCCGTCGCCTTCACGCCCGATACGGAGATATTCGGCGAACAGAAGTTCAAGCCGGCCCGCCTGCACCGGCTCGCCCGGTCCAAGGCCTATCTGTTCGCGGGCGTAGAAATCCGGTGGAAATGCGATCCGGCGCTGATAAGCGACGACACGCCGGCCGAGGCGGTGTTCCAGTTCCCTGGCGGCCTTGCCGACCATCTGAAGGAACAGGTGGGCGACCGCGAATGCGCCACGAGCGCATTCTTCGCAGGCAGTCAGGATTTCCCGGACGGCGCCGGACGGGTGGAATGGGCGGTCGCCTGGCCGCTATGGTCGGACGGCAGCTACAGCTGGTATTGCAACACCATCCCGACCCCGGACGGTGGCACGCATGAAGCCGGCCTGCGTGCCGCGCTGGTCAAGGGCATCCGCGCGTTCGGCGATCTGGTGGGGCAGAAGAAGGCCAAGGATATCACCGCCGACGACATCATGACGTCATCGGAAATCATGCTGTCCGTCTTCATCCGGGAACCGCAGTTTCAGAGCCAGACCAAGGACCGCCTGACCTCGCCCGAAGCGGCACGGCTGGTCGAAAATGCGGTTCGCGACCATTTCGACCATTATCTGACCGACCATATGGACCGGGGCAAGGCCCTGCTCGCCTACGTGCTCGACCGCATGGACGAGCGGTTGAAACGCAAGCAGGAAAAGGAGGTCAAGCGCAAGACCGCGACCAGCGGGCGCAAGCTGAGGCTGCCGGGAAAGCTCACAGATTGTTCGAACGACGATCCGGAAGGTTCTGAAATCTTTCTGGTCGAAGGAGATTCGGCAGGCGGGTCGGCGAAGCAGGCGCGCGACCGCAAGACGCAGGCTATCCTGCCCCTTCGCGGCAAGATCCTGAACGTGGCGTCCGCCAACAACGCCAAGATACTGGCGAACCAGGAGATCGCCGACATGATCCTGGCGCTGGGCTGCGGCACGCGCAAGGACTGCAATCCGGCCAATCTGCGCTATGAACGGATCGTCATCATGACAGACGCCGATGTCGACGGCGCGCATATCGCGACCTTGCTCATGACATTCTTCTTTCAGGAAATGGCCGAACTGGTGCGCAAGGGGCATCTCTATCTGGCGCAGCCACCGCTCTATCGCCTTACGGCCGGGGGCAAGAGCCTCTACGCCAAGGACGACGCACATCGCGAACAACTGATGGCGACGGAGTTCAAGGGCAAAAAGGTCGATGTGAGCCGGTTCAAGGGCCTAGGCGAAATGAACCCGATGCAGCTGCGCGAAACCACCATGGACCCGAAGACGCGCGGCCTGATCCGTATCACCCTTCCCGACGACGTCGAGGACCGGCAGCAGGTGCGCGAACTGGTCGACCGGCTGATGGGAACGAACCCGGCCCACCGGTTCGCTTTCATCCAGGAAAATGCCGCCACGGTGGACGGCGAAGCGATCGACGCGTGATTGCTTGTGCCGCCACGGCCGATGCTGTGCGGCCCGGGCCGTAAGATATGCGGATATGGCCGGTCGTCCTCGCGTTCCTCTTCGCCATCGCGCCTTTTCAGGCGTGGGCAAATGTGGACCCCGCCTATCAGGCCCGTGCCGGCCAACTCGTCCGCATCCTGTCGACCCCCGGCGACGAGACGGATTTCTTCGCCCCGCTGTTTCTCGATGCGGTGCCCGTCGACCGATGGCGCGCGATTGCCGCAGACCTGCGGGCCCGGCACGGCAAGCCCGGAGGGCTGGGCGCCATCCGCATGGAAAGCGCGACGGCCGGACAGGTGGAGGTCCGGTATGAGCGGGCGACCGTGGGCTTCACCCTGGTCGTCGCTCCGGAAGCGCCGAACCTGGTCATCGGATTGCGGATAGTCGGGGTCAAGACCGCCGGCGACAGCTTCGACAAGGTGCTCGCCGACATCCGCGCCCTGCCCGGCACCGCCGCCTTCGCCGCGGCGCGGTTGGCCGAGAGCGGTGCCGAACTGCTGCAAGCCGACCGGCCGGACGCGCAGATGGCGACCGGATCGAGCTTCAAGCTATATATTCTCGCCGATCTGGCGCGCGTTGTCGCTGCGGGCGAACGCCGCTGGAGCGATGTCCAGCCGCTCGCCTTCAAAAGCTTTTCGGGCAGGCTGATGCAGTGGCCCGATCGCGCGCCGATGACGCTACACAGCCTGGCCACCGCGATGATCGCCGAAAGCGACAACAGTGCCGCCGATACGCTGCTGATGGCGCTGGGCCGGGATGAGGTCGATGCCATGCTGGCGCGCACTGGCCATGCCGCGACCGGCAACGCGCTGCCGCTGCTGACGACGGCCGAGGCATTTGCGCTCAAGATGCCGGCCAATGTCGCGTTGCGCGCGCGCTACGCGCAAAGCCCGGTCGACCAGCGCCGCGCATTGTTGCGGGACGCCGCCGCCCGACTGACCGCCGACAGCATCGATATAGGCAGCGTCGCGGCCAGGCCGGTCGCGATCGACGGGATCGAATGGTTCGCGTCTCCGCGCGACATGATCGGGCTGCTCGACTGGCTGCGCGTGCGGGGCGGCGACGCCTTGCCGATCATGGCGATCAATCCGGGCATCGCGCCTGCCGATGCGAAGCGATGGCGCTATCTGGGCTATAAGGGCGGCAGCGAACCGGGCGTGGTCGCGATGAATTTCCTTGCGCAGGCCCGGGATGGATCGTGGTATGCCGTCAGCGGAAGCTGGAACGATCCGGCTGCTCTGGTGGATGAGGGCCGGTTCACCGCGTTGATGACGCGCGCGCTCAACCTGCTGGCGGACTGATCAACGCCGCGTGGCACAGAGGCGGACATGTGCGTCGGCCCAGCAGGCCCCATCCCGCGTCAGATGTTCCGACAACGGCGATTGCGCGTGGGTCGCGCCGATTTCTGCATTCCAGCTGGCACTGGCGGTGCCGTCGCCATTGGGCAGCAGATAGGCAAAATAGCCCTCCACCTCATGCTCGCCATCGGAATTGACGATCAGGCCGCCCTTGCCGTCATTGAGCGGATAGATGGGACAGTCGTTTTTCAGGTCGAGATAGGTCTTGCCGTCGATTGTCAGAGAACAATCGCCACGAAGGGCGCTTTGCGATGCGATGACATTGCCGGCGGCGACTTCGACCGGCGGGACAGGGCCCGGCGAAGCGGTGTCGCCAGCGGCCGCCTCGTTTCGTGCCGGGGATGCGGCGTTGCCGGCGTCGGACGTCGCCATATCATCCTTGTTCCGTGCCGTGTCGCTCCCGGTACAGCCCGGCACGGCACAGCAAAGCATTGCCAGGATAGCGAGACGTTGCCTGAGGGACATTGTCTATCCTCCTGAAAAATGGGCCGTCAGCCAGCCAGCGCCTCGACCAGCGCCTTCACCTTCTTCTGGCGCCATTGCGGCAGGGGCGCGATCAGCCAATAGCCCAGTCGGGCCGCCGCCGCGTCGCCCACTTGCCGCACCCGGCCGCTTGCCAGATCGGACCGGACCAGCAACTGGGGAACGCAGGCCCGCCCGAAACCATTTGCCGCCGCCTCGATCGCCAGCCCGGCGTCGGCGACGCGGATCATGGCCGCACTGCCGCTGGCCGGGCAACCGGGCCATTCGATATGCCGATCCGGACCGCCCTCCGCAGCCTCCACGGTGACGAACCGTGCTTCGTCGAGCGCCAGCCCCTCATGCTCTCCTGGTCCGTCCGTCAGCCGCAGGGCCAGGTCCAGATTGGCTTCGGTGAAATCCAGCGCGTCATCGGCCGCGATCAGCTGGAAATTCAGGTCCGGCTGCGTCGCGGCATAGGCAGCGAGCCGCGGTTGCAGCCATCGGGCGGTAATGTCGCGCGGCGCTGCAATGGTCAGCGACAGGCTCGACTGGCCCGCCTGCATGGCCTGCACGGCCTCCTCAAATTCAAGGAACCCCTTGCGCAAGGCGCCAAGCCCTGCCTCCGTTTCCGGCGTCAGTTCCAGCCCCTTGGGCGTGCGGCGGAACAGCACGACGCCCAGCATGTCCTCCAGCGCACGAATCTGCTGGCCGACTGCCGCCGGCGTCACCGCCAGTTCGTCGGCCGCGCGCGTAAAGGAAAGATGCCGCGCCGCCGCATCCAGCACGCGCAAACCGTTCAGCGGCAAATGGGTGCGCTTCATTCAGCCACCGCCGGGGCGATCAGCGCGAAATGGGGTATGGCGACGTCGAAAGTGGCACCATCCAAGCCGATCATCCGATAGCTGCCCTGCATCGACCCGGTCGCTGTGTTGAGCGGACAGCCCGACACATAGTCGTAGCTCCTGCCCGGCTGCACCACCGGTTGCTCGCCCACCACACCATCGCCATCGACACGATGTTGCGCGCCCCGACCGTCCGTGATGATCCAGTGGCGCGTCAGCAGTTGCACCGGCTCGTCTCCGCTATTTTCGATCCGGATATGATAGGCCCAGAACCATCGACCCCGGTCGGGTTCAGACTGTTCCGGCAGAAAGGTCACGGCAACATGCACCGTGATGTCCCGCGTGGTCGCGTGAAAGGGGAAAAATGCGTTCACCCGATGAGGAATGCGCCCTGAACCCCTGCCCCGTCAACGCCCTATCGCGCGCAACGCCTGATCAAAATCGGCGATCACGTCATCGGGATCTTCCAGCCCGACATTGAGGCGGAGCATGTCCTCGGTAATGCCGACTTCCAGTCGGGCGGCCTCTGCCATGCCATAATGGGTTGTCGACGCAGGATGGGTCATCAGCGAACGTGAATCGCCGATATTGTTGCTTATATCGACCAGTTCGAGCGCATTCAGCAGGCAATGGGCCTCCGCCCGGCCCCCGCCGGTGTAGACGGAGAAGATGGGACCCGCCATCGCCATCTGGCTCATCGCCAATGCGTGCTGCGGATGGCTTTCAAGGGCGGGATAGAGCACCTTAGGCAGACGCGTTTCAAGAAAACGCGCGACCTTGAGCGCGTTTTCGCTCTGTCGGCGGATGCGCAGGTCCAGCGTTTCCAGCCCCTTGAGTACCACCCACGCATTGAAGGCGCTGAGCGTCGGGCCGGTATTGCGATGGAACGGCAAAAGGACGTTGGTGATCCAGTCCTGCGTGCCGCAAATCGCACCGGCGAGGACACGACCTTGCCCCTCCATCATCTTGGTGGCGCTGTAGGCGACGACATCTGCGCCGAAATCGAGCGGCCGCTGGAGCGCAGCGGTGGCAAAGGCATTGTCGACCACACTGGTGATGCCATGCGCCTTCGCCAGCGCGCAGACCGCCGCGAGATCCACGATGTCCATGGTCGGGTTGGCCGGCGTTTCGAAAAAGAAGACCTTGGTATTGGGCCGGATCGCCGCTTCCCAGGCGCCGGTGTCGAACGCGTCGATGGTGGTGGTCTCGATCCCGAACTTCGGCAACAGCGTGTCGACCAGCCAGCGGCAGGAACCAAAGGCAGCCTTGGCCGCAACGACATGATCGCCGGCCTGGAGCTGGCACAGCAGCGCGGCGGTCATCGCCGCCATGCCGGTCGCGGTGGCGCGACATGCCTCCGCCCCTTCCAGCAGCGCGATACGCTGTTCCAGCATTTCCACCGTCGGGTTCTGAAGGCGGCTGTAGGTCATGCCGACCTGATCCCCCGCGAAGCGCGCGGCCGCGTCCTCCGCCCGGTCGTAGCAATAGCCGCTGGTGAGGAAGAGGGCTTCCGACGTCTCACCATATTCCGTGCGCGCGGTGCCGCCGCGCACCGCCAGGGTTGCCGGCTTCCAGTTCCTGGTGATCTCCGGGTCCTGCCCGCTCTTGCGCTTCATATCGCCTTCCGAATGTCCTGCTGCACCCGGGGAGTCGCCCCGCCGAGTATCTCCGCCATCTGGCTCATGTCGCCATTACCGCCGGATAGAATTACCGCAACCTTCTTGCCTGCCATCCGCTCCTTTTCTTGAAGCAGCGCCGCCAGCGCTACCGCGCCGGCGCCTTCGGCCAGATTATGCGTGTCCTGCCAGTATATACGGATCGCTTCGGCAACTTCATCGTCCGTAACCGATACGAAACGATCGGCGCGGGGGCCGAAATAGTCCAACGCCGCCTGAACGGGCGTGCATACCGCTACCCCGTCAGCAAAGGTATGTGCCGTAGGACTGGACAGCAGGCGCCCCGCCTCGAAAGACAATTTGGCCGCATCGACATGCGCGGACACTACCCCGACCACCTTGGTCGAAAGGCCCAGCGCATCGCGCGCCGCGATGGTCCCGCACAGGCCCGATCCGCATCCAACGGGTACGTAGACGCTGTCCAGGTCAGGGACAGCATCGAACAGTTCCAGGCCGTAGCTGGCAACGCCGCGGACGAGTTCGCCGTGATAGGCGGGCACCATGAACAGCGCACGTTCCTGGGACAGGCGCAGCGCCTCTGCCTTGGCGCTGTCGAAGTCGTGGCCATGTTCGACCAGCGTGGCACCGAACGCCCACATCGCGGCGTTTTTCTCGCGCGCATTGCCGTGCGGAACAACGATGGTAACGTCCAGCCCCGCCGCGCGGGCGGCGCGCACCTGCGCCTGGCCGTGATTACCCCGCGTCGCGGTAATGATACCTTTTACCTCCGGATGGGCGCGGCGCAGCCAGTCGATATAGGTGATGGCCCCCCGTGCCTTGAAGGCACCGGTCGGCGTATGATTTTCATGCTTGACCCAGATTTCGCAGCCCGCGCGCGCGGCGAGCAGGGGCCAGGCATATTGCGGCGTCGGTGGAACCTGTTCGTGGACAAGGGCGGCGGCGGCACGAAGCGAGGCAAGCGACAAATCGGTCATCCTGCCACGCATAGGCGTTCGGCATCACGGATGACAGTTCCGATGCAGGCGGATTGGCCCGGTCAGGCCGCCCGTTGATGCCCCCCCGTCGAGCAGCGGGTGAAGATAGGCCTCTTCCCACTCCATCTTGTCATAAAGACCGTCCTGCAAGGCCAGCACCGCCAGCCGATATTCCTGCCAGTCCGCAACGATCTGTGCCGATGTCCAATATTTGATATGATCCGAATAGCGCAGGAACAGGGCCACCAGGGCGCGGTTGTGATGGCGAATCAGCTTGTCTGTCGACGGGGGCAGCATTCGTCCGCGCAGCGCCCGGACATATGCGTCCTCCCGACCCATATGTTCACGGAAGCGCTGCGAAAACTGGACACGCAGGCGCGAAATCTGCGCTACTTCATCGGAACCTGCCCGGTCCATTGCCTGCGCAAATTCGCGCATCAGCACGCGCAACCCGTCATGATCGCGCATCAATTCGACATGCATAGAAACGCCCCCTTTTCCGCTCTTAATTCGACCGGACGGGGGCGATCTTTACAGGGACGCGAAAAAAAGAATGGCGCGTGCGATTAAAGCACGGCCAGAACGGCGTCGCCCATCTCCACCGTGGTCATGGCGCCGCCCAGATCCGCCGAGCGTGCACCGTCCGCCAGCGCCTTCGCCACCGCCTTTTCGATCCGGTCCGCCTGTTCGGGCAGGTCGAGCGAATAGCGCAGCATCATCGCCGCCGACAATATGGTGGCGAGCGGATTGGCCTTGCCCTGTCCGGCGATGTCGGGCGCAGACCCGTGGATCGGCTCATACAAGCCCTGACGGCCCTCGTTAAGCGTCGCCGACGCGAGCATGCCGATCGAACCGACACACATGCTGGCCTGGTCCGACAGGATGTCGCCGAACATGTTGCCGGTGACGATGACATCGAACTGACCGGGATTGCGCACCAGCTGCATCGCGGCATTGTCGACATACATATGGGACAGGGCGACGTCGGGATATTCGGCCGCCACCTCGATCACCACGTCGCGCCAGAGCTGGCTGGTTTCCAGCACGTTCGCCTTGTCCACCGAGCACAGCTTGCCACGACGGGCACGCGCGGCCTGGAACCCGCTATGCGCGATTCGCCGCACCTCGCCCTCGTCATAGGACATGACGTCATAGCCTTCGCGCAGGCCGTCGGCGGTGGTGCGAAAACCCTTTTCGCCGAAATAGACGTCACCGTTGGTTTCCCGGACGATCAGCAGGTCGATGGCGCGCGCCACTTCCGGCTTGAGCGCCGATTCGTCGGCCAGTTCCGGAAAGACCTTCGCCGGCCGCAGGTTGGAAAACAGGCCGAGCGCCTTGCGCAGCCCCAGGATCGCCTGCTCGGGACGCAGATGGCGTTCCAGCGAATCGCAATCCGGGTCGCCCACGGCCCCGAACAGGATGGCGTCTGCCCGCCGCGCCAGATCCAGCGTTACAGGTGGCAGCGGATGCCCAAGTGCCTTGTAGGCTGCGCCGCCGACCAGTCCGTCCTCATAGGTCAGTCCGTCGACCCCCAGCGCATCGAGCACGCGCTTCGCCTGCGCGACGATTTCGGGACCGATGCCGTCTCCGGGAAAAAGGGCGATCAACATGCGCGTATCTCCATCAAACTCGTCGCCGCCCCTTATGGAAGGCGGGGCCTTCAGGCAACCGCCCTTTTGAGCCGTTCCACCAGCCGTTCGCGCGCCGCCAGCATGTCGGCCCGCCGGTCCGTCAGCAAGGATCGTTCAAGAAAGAAACCGGTCAGGCGCAAGCCGTCGATTATCTGGTCCCAATCCCCCTTGCCGCCGTGCAGGAGGAAGGGCGGCAAAGGCAGCAACCGCCCTTCATAGCCCGCAGCCCCGACACGGCTGACCGCTGCGGCACTCCGCGGGCTGACAAAGGCCAGATCGTCGCTCACGCCCAGCGCGGCACATCGCGTCAGGTCGAGTCCGAAACCTAGTTCGGCGAGCAGCAGCAATTCGTAGCGGACCAGTGCCGCCGCCCAGCCCCGCGCCGCTGGAGCCGCCTCGACTGCGCCCAACAGGCCGTCAAGCGCCTCGAACAGGGTCGGATAAGGCGTCTGGTCCGCCAATGTCGCTGCGGTAAGCGCGCAGCTCCAGTCGATGGCGGCGGCGGGCAGCGGTTCACCGAACAGGGGCGCGCGGCTGTGCGCAAGCTCGACGGCAAGGCTGGCCAGCTGCCCCTCCGTCCGTGCCCGGAATTCGCCCTTCACCGCGTTGCCGGGGAGCAAAACCGGCCGCATGGACCGGGAACGGCCACCCTGCACATAGCCCGCGATGAGGCCATGAGCCGGCGTCAAAAGGCGCGCGATGGCACCATGTTCGCCGTGAGGGCGAACGGCGCAGACAAGGGCGGAGGTGATGAGCGCGGCCACGAAAGCAGCCTTAGCCTGCTTGCCGCGCCCCGGCCAATCTTCCGCATCAGTCGGCGCGCAGTTCTTCCAGAAGCTTGCGGATGGTGTCCCGGAGCGCGGCCGACCGTTCCGACAAGGCGCTGGCGGCATCATCCGTCAGTCCCATGGCGCCCTGTGCCTTTGTCAACGCACCGGACAGCGCATCGGCGCGAGCGGCGGCATGGGCGATATGGCGCGTCATTTCCTCCGCCGCCGCAGCGATCTCTCCCGTGGCGCGGATCTGGTCGGCCACCTCCTGCGCGATCGTGGCCGCCGAAAGATCAGCCGTCTCTGCCGACTGCGCGGCCTGATCGATCGCCCCCGACACGCCGCGTGCAGCCCGGCGAATATCCTCCAGATGGGTGTCGATCTGCCGCGTCGCGTCCGCCGTCTGCCCGGCAAGGCTCTTCATTTCGGCGGCGACCACGGCGAAGCCGCGCGTGTCGGCGTTGTTGCGCGCGGCTTCGATCGCCGCGTTGAAGGACAGGGTGCGGCTCTGCGCGGCAATGGTGGAAATCAGGGCGACGATCGAACTGGCCGAATCGACCGTGGCGGACAGCGCGTCGACTTCCGGGTTGAGCGCGCGCGTGGCTAGTGCACCGCTATGCGCGCTGTGGCGTGTATGGCCGGCGCTAACGCCGACCTGATTGATCGACGCGGCGAGCCTTTCGGTATCCGTCGCGACGGCGCGAACATCCTTTTCAGCGCGGATATGCGCGTCGCGCAGGGCGTCGGACTGGCTGGTCGACTGGCCCAACAGGTCGACCAGCAACGTCTTGCTGGCCGACAATTGTCCCGACAGGCGGGTAAGGTCGCCCAGCAATGCGCCCAGCCGGGCCTCCAGCGCATCGGCGACCAGCCGGCGACGCTCCGCCGCCTCTTCCGCGCGACGAGCCGCCTCCTCCACCATGCGCTGGCGGTCTGCCAGCTTCTGGGCCTTTTCCAGTTCCGCGAGCGCGGCCTCCGCCCGCTGCTTGGCTCCGTCTGCCTCCATTCGAAGCGATTCGCTCAAACGCCTCGCCTCGCTCTGCGCACGGACCAGCAAGGTCAGCCGGTCGATGATCCAGAGCAGCATTGCCGTCTGAAGCAGCACGATCAGCGCATGCAGAAACACGCGCGGCAGATCTCCGCCGGTACCGGCGAACACCCAGGCGGGGTGCAGATAGTTCAGGATCAGGTGATGGACCGCCGTAACGCCCGCCGCCGCAAGCATCGCGCGCCTGTCGAGCAGGGTAGTGAGGGCTGCGAGCGCTGCGAAGAACGCCATGTGCAGGTCCATCTGCCAGTGATGGTCGCGCAGCAGGAATACATAAAGCGCCGGAAAGACCATCATCGTCATCGCCAGCATGACCCGGGCGGCCGGAGAAACGTCCCGGCGGATCACGATCATGCTGGGCAGGATCGCCAGCAGAGCCGCCAGCAGCGCCGCGACAGTGCCATCGGGGGACCCGATCAAGGCGGCGGCGCCGAACAGGACCGGCACATTCAGCCAGAAAATACCCATGAGCAGGCGCGCACCGGCCAGCCGCATCGCATGCAGCGGCTCGTCCGCATCGTCGACGCCAACGCGCCCGGCTACATCTGCCCATTTTGGTCCGGCGCCCAGTGCCGGGAATCTTTTATGGATGGCAATCGCAAGCCTGTGTGCCGTCACCGTTTCCGCCCTTCCCTCGTCGCGAGTTCGGGGTGATCATCGACCGGAAATGGCTAATGCCCGTTTAGCCATGATACGGGGTAATTTTGCGCAATTTCCGCAATTTGCCAGCAGCCTTAACCGTGGAAATGATCATAGACTTGCTGCGCGACGGCCTGGGAGACGCCGGGCGCGCGTTGCAAGTCCTCCAGCGCGGCGTCGCGGACGGCGCGGGCGGTGCCGAAGTGCATCAGCAGCGCCTTTTTCCGGGCGGGGCCGATGCCGGGGACCTCATCCAGCGAGGAAACGGTGATCGCCTTGCTGCGCTTGGCGCGGTGGGCGCCGATGGCGAAACGGTGCGCCTCGTCGCGCAGGCGCTGGAGGTAAAAAAGCACCGGATGGTTCAAGGGGAAAGTGATTTCGCGGCCGTCCATAAGGTGGAAGACCTCCCGCCCCTCGCGACCATGATGCGGCCCCTTGGCGACGCCGATCATGCAGACATCTTCTATGCCCATTTCCTCCAGCATGGTGCGTGCCGCCGATAGCTGGCCCTTGCCGCCGTCGATCAGGACGAGATCGGGCCATTCGCCGCCGTCACGGTCCGGATCTTCCTTCTGGGCGCGCCCGAAACGGCGCTCGAACATCTCGCGCATCATCGCGAAATCGTCGTTGGACGTCTCGGGATTCTTCATGTTGAACTTGCGATAGGCGTTCTTGCGGAAGCCCTCCGGCCCCGCGACGACCATAGCACCCAGAGCATGCGCGCCCTGAATATGGCTGTTATCATATATTTCGATCCGGTCGGGCACGGCCTCCAGTCCGAACGTCTCCACCATTTCGTCGAGGATGCGGCCCTGGCTGGTGGTTTCCGCCAGCCGTCGGTCGAGCGCTTCTACCGCGTTGCGCTGCGCCTGTTTGATGAGGCGGGTGCGGTCGCCGCGCCGGGGCACCTCGATCCGCACCTTGCTGCCGATCCGCTCGGTCAGCGCCAGCGCCATCAATTCACATTCGGCCGGTTCGCGGTCGGCGAGGATCAGCTTGGGGGGAGGCACTTCCTCGTAAAACTGCGCCATGAAGCTCTCCAGCACCTCCTCCGTCGCGACATCGGCGGTATGGACCGGGAAGAAGCTGCGATGGCCCCAATTCTGGCCGCCGCGGATGAAGAATGCCTGGATGCACATCGCTCCGCCCTTCTCCGCCAGCGCGAAGATGTCGGCGTCGCCCAGCCCTTCGGCGTTGATCGCCTGCGACCCCTGAATGAAGGTCAACGCCTTGAGGCGATCGCGCAGCACGGCCGCCTGTTCGAAGTCGAGCGATTCCGCCGCCGTCTCCATCGCCGCGCCCAGCTTCTTCTGCACGGCTGTCGACTTGCCGCCCAGGAAATCCTGAGCGTCCTTCACCAGTTCGGCATAACCGCCTTCGTCGATCCGGTCCACGCAGGGGGCCGAGCAGCGCCTGATCTGGTAGAGCAGGCAGGGGCGCGAGCGGTTGGCGAAGAAGCTGTCGGTGCAGGATCGGAGCAGGAACAGCTTTTGCAGCGCATTGATGGTGCGCGTCACCGATCCGGCGCTGGCGAACGGGCCATAATAGCGACCCTTATATTTGCGCGCGCCGCGATGCTTCTGGACGCGGGGGAAGGCGTGGTCTTCCCGCAGCAGGATGAAGGGGAAGCTTTTGTCGTCGCGCAGCAGGACATTGTAGGGCGGGCGGTAGCGCTTGATGAGTTGCGCCTCCAGCAACAACGCTTCCGCTTCGCTGTTGGTGGTGACGATGGTCATGCTGCGCGTCTGGGCGACCATGCGTTGCAGCCGGCGCGGAAGACGGTCGACCTGCGTATAATTGGCAACGCGGTTCTTCAGTGCCCGGGCTTTTCCTACATATAGCACGTCGCCCCGTGCGTCGTGCATCCTATAGACGCCCGGACGGGTCGGCAAAGTCCTGAGCGTCGTGCGGATTGCCTCCACCCCCGCATCGATATCCGGCTGGCTGCCGGTGATGGTGAAGGATGCCTTGTCCTCGTTGAAACGGTCGGGGGATTGGGGTCCGGACATGCGGCAGAGATAGCGCGGCCCGCGTCATTCGCAATGGCGCGCGCATCGACGGTCCGGGATATTCGGCGCGCGTCCGGCGCCTGCCGCACAAACGAAGGGAGCCGGCGCGTCAGGACGCACCGGCTCCCTTCATCGATTTCAAAGGTTCAGTTGACCGAGCCGAGCCGCCCGATCGCGCCGTCGACCAGTTCCTTGTCCGCCTTGGCGTCATGGCCCTGTGCGATCAGGGTAGCCGCCGCCGTAGTGGCGGCATTGACAGCCTTCGCCCGGATCGCGACCAGGGCGGCGCGCTCGGCGGCACCGATCTTGTCTTCGGCCATTTTCTGACGACGGGCGACCAGCGCTTCGGCATTCACCTTCGCATCGGCGATCAAGCCTTCGGCCTCATGCTCGGCGGCCTGACGCATGGCGTCCGCCTCCCCGGCCGCGGCGGCGAGCTTCGCCTCATATTCCCCCTTGAGCGCCTCGGCTTCCGCGCGAAGCCGCGAAGCCTCGGCAAGCTGTTCCCGGATCTGCGCGATCCGGCCGTCCAGAGCCTTGCCGATCAGCGAAGGCACTTTTTTGACAAGCAGGATCAGGATGAAGGCAGTCATGGCCAGGCTGACCCAGGCCGTGGCATCCATGCCCACCGCGCGCGGGTCGCTATGCGGATCGACACCTTCATGGGCCACCGTGCCGACCGGCTCCAGCCCTTCGGAATGGATCGCCTCGCCCAGCGAAGGAGGCGTGTCTGCGTGATGCTGTGCCGTCGCCTCAGCCATGAGCCAGTACCGCCTTTACTGCATTGCGGGCCGCTTCCTCCGACGCATCAACGCCGGAAATGCGCGCCACCATGTCGCGCGCCGCATCGGCGGCCACGGTTTCGATTTCTGCCATCGCCGCCTGGCTGGCGGCCTGGATACGCGCTTCGGCCGCGGCGATGCGGTCCGAAATCTCGGCATCGGCGGCGGCTAGCCGCGCTTCCGACGACTTGGCTGCATCCGACTTGGCTTTAGCCATCACCGCCTGCGCGGCGGCGCGGTTTTCGGTATCGCGAACGCGATAATCCGCCTCTGCCTCGTCAGCGCGGGCGAAAGCCGCCTTGGCCGCGTCCAGATCGCCCGTGATCTTCGCATCGCGCGCATCCGCCGTGCCCTGCACCTTGGGCACCATGCCAAGGCCGATGACGAAGAAGACGAAGCCGAACGTTACCAGCAGCCAGAATATCTGACTGGAGTAGGTTTCGGCGATTTGCGCGATTTGAGGCATTTTACGGGTCCGTCCGATGCGAGGGCGGTCAATGGTCGAAACGGGCGGGACCGGCACGATGCCGCTCCGCCCGCCTCCTCTTTCGTGTCAGGCCACGAACACCAGGATCATGGCGATAACGAACGCCAGCAGACCCAGAAGTTCCGCCGCGGCGAAACCGATGAACAGGCGGCCCTGCTGGCCGTCAGCGGCGCCCGGATTGCGCAGCGCGCCTTCCAGGAACGAGCTGAAGACGTTGCCCACACCCAGCGCGGCGATGCCCGCGCCGATCGCGGCCAGGCCAGCACCGAGCAGCTTTGCGGCTTCTGCGTCCATGTCGTAAACTCCCTTGTTAAATCAGTATGAAAGTTGAAGAAATCAGCGAAAAATCAGTGCAGGTTCTCGGCATCGTTGAGATAGACCGAGGTCAGCAGCGCGAACACATAAGCCTGGATGACCGCGACCAGCATTTCCAGCGCGCTGATGCCGATCATCAGGATGAAGCTGGCCGAACCTACGGTCAGGCCCAGCATCGGCGACGCGTTGGCACTGTTGATGACGAAGCCCGCCAGCACCTTCAGCAACACATGGCCGGCGGTCATTGCGACGAACAATCGCAAACCCAGGCTGAACGGGCGCACCATGAAGGACACGAGTTCGATGAAGAACAGCGGCACCACCATCAGTGCGGGCGTGCCGTGCGGCACGAACAGCGAGAAGAAGTGCAGGCCATGCTTGTAGAAGCCCACGATCAGCACGATCGAGAAGCTCATGATGGCGAGCACGCCGGTCGCGGTGAAGTGGCTGGTGAAGGTGAAGGGGTGCAGGCCAAACAGGCCCAGCGGCAGCAAGCCCAGCAGGTTCGCGAGCAGGATGAACATGAACAGCGAGAACAGGTAGGGAATATATTTCCGGCCCTTGTCCCCGATATTGGCGATCAGCAGGTTCTTGATGAAACCGGTCATATATTCGACCGCCATCTGCCAGCGACCGGGCACCAGTTCACGCTTCATGCCGCCGATCACGAACACCCACAGGACAATCGCGGCCAGCACCATGTAGAGCGCGCTGTTGGTGAAGGCGATGTTCATGCCGCCCAGCGACCAGTGATCCGTACCGAACAGGGGTTCGATAGCGAACTGGTGCATCGGATCGATCTTGCCGGATTCTGCCACGTTGACCCCTGTAACGTTCAAGTCTTCGGACTAGGATCGAAGCGCGCCTTATTCGGTGGGCGGCTTCGTCGTCGTCAATCTGATGATGTTCCTGAAGGCCGCCACGATCCCGAGACCGAGGAAAACCAGCAGGAGCCAGGGCGTCGTATCGAACAGCCGGTCAAGGACCCAGCCGATCAACGCGCCGCCGACAAGACCGCCGATCAGTTCCGCAAGAACCCTGTTGCCCAGCCGCGTCCCATCGTCCGCCTGCTGCTCCACAGCCCCCTGCCTGACCTTTTCGACATGCTCGGCCTTCGCAATCCGCTCCTCAAGGGTAGCGATCCGCGAATCCTCGCCCGCCGGGTCCTGTCCGGGTGTATCCGCTGCCATGCATCGTCTCCATAGAGCGGTTGCGCTCGTGGCGTTCGGCATGGCGCTTGCGGCTGCACCCGTCAAGGCGAGGCCCCTCTAGGAAGGGTTGGATGGAGTGTCAACCCCGCACAAATGCCGGAAAATCGGCGTTCACGCCAATGAGCCTGCCGCAGTTGCATTTTATTATTTTGCTATTTAGCTAAATAAGAATGGACGAGATTTTCAAGGCCCTGGCGTCCGAGCCGCGCCGCCGCATCCTGCGTCATCTGGCTATCGAGCCGATGACCGTGGGCGAGATAGCCGACAATTTCGAGATGGCGATGCCGTCCATATCCCGACATCTGTCCATATTGCGTGCGGCCGGCGTCGTGCGCGAGCAGAAGCGGGGCCAATATGTGCTATATATGCTGGTCGCGGATCGGCTTACGGCACCGCTCTATGATTTCCTGACGGATTTCAGTGAACAGGCACGCGAGATCGTGGAGACAAGGCCGCGTCGGCGCGGGCGGGACTGAACGGCGACGGATCGTCACTCCTTCTAGCCAACGGCATGGCCGATCCAGCGACGACATCGTGCAATCAGCGGGCTTTTGACGCGGTCGATCGCGGCTTGGTCCTCGTGGATGATCACGCGCCGGCAAGCGTGCGCGCCCTTCGGTATCGGCAAATGGAAATCGCCATCCGGCCGGGCTTTCGCACTCCGTTGAAAGGCGATGCGGATGCCGCCTCTTCGCTCGACACCCAAAATAATGCGGTCGGCATCCCCGATTGCGAAACTCGGCACATTCCACCGGATGCGTTCCGAAAGCGCCGCGTCCGCTGCGATCGCAATAGATCGCAGCCGATCCATCGTCGCGCGTGTCTTACTGTCCAGCCCGGCACGAAAGGCGGCGGCATCATTCCCTTTCAAGGGGAATGTTCGCCGTCGGGCAGGGACGAAGCCGGTAGCAGAAAAGGCGCGGTGACGGGGTCGCCGCGCCTTTCGTCCCTGCGATCAAGGATGTATCAGCCCGCCGTTGCGCAGTAGGACGGTAACGCGACCGGCCCCGCTCCCTTTGTCTGCCACGCCCCCGCGCCGATGCGATAGGCCTGGCCTGGCTTCAACCGCGTGCTCAGCGTCTGGCATCCGGTGGCTGCCGCCGCGTCCTGCACGGTCACGCCCCGCTTGGCGGCAAGGTCTGTGTAAGCCTGGCGCCGCTTGATGTTGATCGATTCGACTTCCTTGCGGACGGCGTCGCCGACAGATCCGGCGACACCCATATAGCCGTCCGCCTGTTCGCCCACCGCGCCGGACGCGATGGCGGCGCTCAGGTCGGCGGACGACTGGGCCTGGGCGGTTCCGGCGATCATCGCCCCTATCGGGAGAAGCATGGCGGCGCCGGCGATCATGAGCAATTTGCGTGTCATTGCGGGAACAACTCCGGGTTATTCTGGATCAGGTCCTGCGCGTCGCGTTGCAGGCGCACGACCACTTCCTGCTGAACCTTCACATTCAGGTTGATCTCGATCGGCCTTTCCGGGGCTTTCACCTGAATGCATCCCCCCAGTGCCGCGCCGGCGAATCCGGCGATGATGATCGTCTTCTTGTTCATTTCGGATCCCCCTCTACCGCCTTGTCGCTTTCCACAGGCTGAACCGCAAGGCCTGTCTGGGGCGCAGCCGTCATTTCGCCACGCATCTTGTCCTGCACCTGATCGCCGATGCTGTTCTGGATGATCTGCGACGGATCGATCAAGGATTGGGCGGTGCCCAGCAGCCCACGGAAGGGAGCCGCGATCCGCACGTTGAAGATGAAAGGCAAGCCCACGAAATTACGCGCCAGCCCCGCCGGCGCACTGCCAAGTTGGCCGCGATTTATGCCGTTGAACACCACATTCGTTACCATTTCGCCATCCAGCGCACCGTCCATCAATATGGTGAGGCACTTATATTGCAGATCCTTGAGCGCATCGAAGGCCATACGGCCCATGGTGCCCAACTGCTCGTTCGATACCGGCCCCACATAGGACAGCGTTCCGCCCAGTTTTGTCGGATCGCACGGAATGTTCGGCAGCACGCCCTCGGGCAATTCCAGCATCGGCATGCCGGCCTGTCGCGCCACCAGCACACCGCCCGCGACCCGGCCGCCCTGCGCGTTGAAGATCAGCGGCATGATGCCGTCAAACGTCCCCGTGGCCGAAACATTGTCCAGTTCCATCGCCTGGATGAAGGCGCCGGCGTCCAGCCCCAGCACGCGGAAGGTCAGGTAACGGTCGACATCGGCGCTGAAATCCATGGTCGTCGGCAACAGCTCAAGCTGTCCGCCGGAAAAGGGCCAGCCGCCGCCTTCGACCCGCACCTTCTGCCCCGCTTCGAGATGGTAGCGGATCACGCCGTCACGAACTTCCACGCCGGGATTGACCGACCGGATATGCGCTTCCTGCCCCGGTGCTGTGATCAGGTTGATCAGGTCAGTGAAATGTATCTGGGTCGACAATCCTTCCACCGGGCCGAACGCCGCCGCCAGATTCATGTCCTGCGTGCGGAACGTCCCGCTGCTGGTGACCGCCGATCCGTTCCACTCTATGTGTCCCTCGCCATCGACCGCACCCTTCACATTGGCGACGACGCCCAGCGTCAGCGGGGTCAGGTCCTCCGGCTGAAGCTCCCCGCCGAACGTCAGGTCGCGCACCCGGAGATCCGCATGGCCCCGACCGCTGCCCAGGTCGTGAAGGATATCGGTCACCGCAACCGCCGCACCGCCACGCGGGGCGGTCAACGTACCCCTGGCCGATATCCGTCCATTTTTGAGCGTCAGGTCGAAATCCGGAACCGGGAGCGGCTTGAAACGCGCGGGCGCCTGCGAATCGCGCACGGTCATTGCCGCACGCAAGCCGAGCGTGCCGTCCGCGAAGCGCCAGTTTCCGCTGCCCCGCTCCACGATCAGCGGCACGGCCCCGATCTGTCCGCCCGCCCCGTCCACCGTGCCGGAAAAGCCCTTGTCCGTTATCGCGCCGTCCATGGTCGCGGCGGACAACCGAACCGGCGATTCCGCGCTGCCGATCGTGAGCGCGGGCGCGTCCAGAGAAAAGCCGGTGCGCCCCAGCGCCAGTCGCGCATGGTCGGCGGTCAGGCGCATCGGGCTATCTCCGCTGCGGCCGGACAGGTCGAGACCGCGCATGTCGGCGCCGCCAGACAGTCCCTTCGCGCCGTAGGCTATCAAGGGACCGCTGCTCACGGGACAAAGCGTCTGGCGCGTCTGCCCGATCGCGAAGGCGCCGTACCGCGCTTCGAGCACTGACAGCGGTGCGCAATCGGAATTGATCGCCACCGCGCCGCCGCCCGGCGCGATCCGTCCTTCGAGCGGCAGGCTGAGGCCGCGGACGTAGCCGTCGGGCAGCGGCCCATCCAGCCGCACTGCGGTCGCGAAGCGGGTCGCGCCGTTGGGCTCGGCCGTGAAACGGACCGTGTCCAACGCCAGCCGGGCGTTGCCGGCGGCATAAGGGTCCAGGAACAACTGCCCGCCAAAGCCCCCGCCGGGCCGGCGGGCGAGCCGCAGCGCAGCACGCGGCAGCCCGCCGCCATCGGCCGTTATCGCGCCATCCAGCGCCCAGTCGATCGTCGATGTCCGGCCCGGCCAGGACATGGTCATGCGCCCGCCCTGCGCGATGCCGATTCGCGCTCCGCTGCGAGCGTCCAGCCCGCTGTCCGTCACCACCAGCCGAGCGACTTTTCCTTTCTGGACGAAAGCGAAGCGGCCGTGAAGCCGGTTCGCCTGCCCGGCGCGTTGCACGGCATCGGCCAGCCTTGCGCCCAGCGGCCCTAACGGGGTCCCGGCAGCGCCCGTGCGCAATGCGGCTAGCGGATCGGCGCGCGCAAAGCGCAGATGCCGGCCGTCCAGTTCCCCGTCCAGTCGCGTCTCGTCGCCCTGCACCGACCAGTCGCCGGCCAGTTCGCTCTGTTCCAGCATGGCCCCGCGCCCGCGCGCCGCTTCCGCCGCCAGCTTCACCGTTCCGGCAGTCCGCGCTGCGGTGCCATCGAAATCGATTCGCCCCGAAGGCCGCGCCAGCACGACGCCCGATGCCTTGACTGCTTCTCCCGACAGGTCGGCGTGGCCGGTCCACCGGTCGAGCGTCTTGCCGAGCGCCAGGTCTATCGTCCCGGCGGGCTTTGCGAAGGCCATGCCGGCGCCCCCGCACGCCAATGCTTCGGCATGGAAGGGACCGGCGAAGTGCGGCGCACCTTCCCGCATGGCAATGTCCAGCAGGGCGCTCACACGACGCACCCCGCACCCGGAAATATCCGCCTTCGGCGTCGCGAGCGCGACCTGCCCGCGAAAACCCGATTGCAGGTTGCCGCCGCCGTCGATCTGCATCCCGACCCGCCCCATGTCCGTATCCAGCGTCATCCGCGCGTCGGTCAGGGCAACCGGCAGGTCCGGCAGGCTGAACGGCGCCGTCGAAGCGGGATCGCGGAAACGATCCAGTTCGCCCAGGGTCAAAATACCGTCATGCAGCGCGCCCCGCACCCGGACCCCGCCCGCGCGAACCTCTGCAATCTGCGGCGTCAGCCCGGTAAAGCTCAGGTCCACCTCGACCCATTTCGCAGTCAGGTCCGGCCGTGCCGGGTCCCCCAGCACGATATTTTCGATCCGCTGGGTGCGAAGTCCCACATCGACCAGGTCGTAATTCGCCTGCACACCGCGCCGATTGAGTTCGCGGCTCACGAAATTCTCGGCGATTGGCGCTCGCTGCGTCCACAGCGCAACGAGCACGAGCGCCAGCGATCCCGTGCCCACGCCCAGCCATCGCAGCCACGCCCGGCGAACCGCCTCTTCGCCGTCCATTTCTTCCATGCTTATGGCCAACCCCGGCTTGCCTGACCCCGATGGTCCGTAACGGGACCATAACGTCCCACCACCCTTAAATATCCTTGCCCGGCGATTCCGCAACGCATAGCGTCGCGACGCGGCAAGCAGGGAGCCCCACAGTGGCGGAGCAGGACGCGAAAATCGGCCATGACGGCACGGGCCAGCCGGGCGCGGTTGCGCGCCCGGCTGGCGGACGGCGGCGGTGACGGGCTGCTCGATCATGAACTGATCGAATATCTGCTCGCGCTCGCGATTCCGCGCCGTGACACGAAAGCGCTGGCGAAGGCGCTGCTGCGCGAATTCGGCGGCATAGGCGGGCTGATGAGCGCCGACTGGCAGGCGATCGGCCGCGTACCGGGCATGGGCGACACCAGCGTGGCCGCGATCAAGATTGTGCAGGCGACAGCGCTGCGGATGCTGCGCAACGAGGTGGCGGCACGACCCGTGCTGGGAAGCTGGCAGGCGCTGCTCGACTATCTGCGCGCGGATATGGCGTTTCTGACGGTGGAGCGCGTCCGGGTTCTGCATCTCAATAGCCGCAACATGTTGATCCGCGACGAACATATGGGCGACGGGTCGATAGATCAGGCGGCAATCTATGTGCGCGAGGTAATCCGTCGGGCCATCGACCTGGGATCGGCGGCGCTGATCCTGGTGCATAACCACCCCAGCGGATCGCCCGACCCCAGCCGGCAGGACATCGACGTGACGCGTCAGATCATCGATGCGGGAAAGCGGCTGGGGATCGGCGTCCACGATCATGTCATCATCGGCGCACAGGGCCATGTCAGCATGCGTGCCAAGGGCCTGCTCTGACCGATCAGCCTGCACCGTCGCGATAGGTCGGCAGGCCCAGTCCCCTGCGGATGGCGACTGCGCGCAGCGCGAATCCGGCGAGCGCGGCGACCATGCCCGCCACCGGCACCTCCAGCCCTGCCCAACGCAACAGCACGAACAGGCCCGACGCGACGGCGGCGGCGGTGACATAGAGTTCGGGCCGCAGCAGGATCGACGGCTCGCCCGCCAGCAGGTCGCGCATGATGCCGCCGACGCAGCCGGTCACCACGCCCATCATCGCCGCGACGAAAGGCGGCACGCCAAGGCTCATCGCCTTGGCCGAACCGAACACTGCGAACGCCGCCAGCCCGATCGCGTCGAGCCAGTCGAGCGCCCGCTCGCTCCACCAGCGACGCGGGGTGAACCAGACCATCAACGCCGCCGCCGTGCAGGTGATAGCCGGCACGGAATCCACGATCCAGAATACCGGCGCGCCGATCAGGAGGTCGCGTACCGTGCCGCCGCCAACCCCCGTCACCAGCGCGAAGAAGGCGAAGGTGACGAGCGTCTGACGCAGGCGCGCGGCTGCCAGCGCTCCCGATGCGGCAAAAACGAAGGTGCCGACAATGCCCAAGGTTTCCAGCACCGGGCCGATGGTCGTTGCGAGCGAGGGCGTCGGGGGAAGCATGAAGGCTGGCTTAAAGCCGCCCGCCCCCTGCTGTCGAGGCCCGTCCGCTGCCTCAGGCGCTGGCGTCGACGATCAGGCCGCCCTTGCCGCCGTCGGCGCGGCCGGAGACATCGCCATAGGTCGAACTCGCGAAACGGCTTCAGAAAGGCGATCAACTGGTCCAGAGCCTTGGTCGTAAAGTGGAGTGTCGGGATTATTTTCGGCTCTTCTCCGTCGCCAGGCGGCTCATCAGGATCGCCGCGCGGATCGCCTGCCGCTTCATGCTGGCCAGGTCGACCTTCTCCGCCGGGCTGTGATCGCCGCTGGATGTCGGACCGAGACCCACCAGGCCGTCCGTATCTCCCGAAACGAAGGCGATGTCACCCGCCCCGCGCTTCAGCGGATCGAGCGCGGGCATTTCGGGCAGGCCCAGGTCCGCGTTGATGACGTTCAGTTTCGCCAGCAGCGCCTTGTTGCCTGCCGTCGGCGCCATTGACGGGTAGCCCAGGTCGAAGGCGATGCCGGCGGACGTGCCGGGCAGATGCCCACTCGTCGCGATCGCCTGCATCCGGTCGCGCACACGCTGCGTCTGCTCTTCGCTCAGCGTCCGGAAATCGCCCTTGGCGACCGCGACGGGAGGAATGATGTTCGTCTTTCCCGTGACGGCGATGCGCACGCCGTCGCCATCCACCTCCGCACTCTGGCCGCCGCCGATCAGGCCGACATTGAAGGTCAGATTGGGTTCGGGCAATTCCTTGCGGAAGGCGGTGATGATCCGTGCCAGCTCATAAATCGCACCGTCCCCGGCCTTTTCCGAGAAGATGCCCGAACTGTGCCCGGATTTGCCGGTCGCGGTCAGCGTCCAGCTATTGGAGGACCGGCGCGCAATCGACCCCATGTCCTTGCCGTCCTCCTGCGAGAGCCCTTCGAAATCCAGCGCGACATCCGCGCGCTTTCCCGCCGCGATCAGGTCGGCGCGGGCAACGGCTTTGGGATCGCCCACATCTTCCTCGTCACCGGTCAGGACCACCTCGACATTCGCAGCCCGCAGCGTACCGGCCGCCCGCATCGCCTTCAGCGCCAGCAGCATCGTCGTCACGCCGCCCTTGTCGTCGGCGACGCCTGGACCAGTGGCGAAATCGCCGTCCCGCGCGAAGCTCTGGAACGGCGAATCGGGTTCGAACACGGTATCGAGATGGCCGATAAGCAGCATCTTCGTCGTGCCGGCCTTACCCTTGTGCGTCGCGATCAGGTGACCTGCGCGCTTGGCCCGGTCCATCGGCACCCAGCGCACGGCAAATCCCAGCGCTTCGAATTCCGGACGGAGCATGTCAGCCACGGCCTTCACGCCTGCAAGATTCATCGACCCGCTATTCTGGTTCACCAGCTTTTCGAGCAGCGCGACAGACGGCTCGTAGCCCGCCTCCACGCTGGCCCCGATCGTCTTTTCCGCGGGGCCGAGCGCGGCATGGGCAAGCGAAGCGCCACCCAGCATCAGCAGGGTGGCGACCGTCCCGCGCGCGATCGGACCGCGCAGGCTCACTTGGCCAGTTCCGCCTCGATCGCAGCCATCAGAGCCGGGTCGTCGGGCGTGGTCGCGGGCGCGAAACGGGCCGCGACGCTGCCGTCCTTCGCGATCAAGAATTTCTCGAAATTCCACAGCACTTCGGGCTCCTGCGTCGGCGTCATGCCATAGCCCTTCAACTGTTCGCGGAACGCGTCGCCGTCGCCCTGCGCGCTGGGCATCGCGCCGGTCAGCGCGGCATAGAGCGGATGCTTGTCCGGACCGGTCACGACGATCTTCTCGAACATCGGGAAGTCGACGCCGAAATTGGTGGTGCAGAAGGTCGCAATCTCGTCGTTGCTGCCCGGTTCCTGCGCGCCGAAATCGTTGGCGGGGAAACCGGCGACCACCAGCCCCTTGTCCTTATAGTCGGAATAGAGTTTCTCCAGCCCTTCATATTGCGGCGTCAGCCCGCATTTGGATGCGACGTTGACCGCCAGCACCACCTTGCCCGCATAATCGCCCAGGCTGGCGTCGGCACCATTGATGGTCTTGAGCGGAATGTGCTGGATGTCGGTCGTCATATATCCTCCTTCGCAGATGTTCTTGCGGGTCCCGTCAAAGCGTCGCGCCGACCATATGCCCGGTTCCCGCCGTCAACGCCATGGCGAGCGCGCCCCAGAACACGACCCGCACCATTGACCGATAGCGGTGACCGCCGCCCAGGCTGGCCCCCGCATAGCCCAGCAGCGCCAGGCACAGAAGCGTGCTTGCCACGATGGCGGCGATGGTGGCAGGTGCCGGGACCAGTGCCACGGTCAGCAGCGGCGGCAGCGCGCCGACGGAAAAGCTGGCGGCGGACGCGACGGCCGCCTGCACCGGGCGCGCCTTGGAAAAATCCGAAATGCCCAGTTCGTCGCGCGCGTGGGCGCCCAGCGCATCGGCGGCCATCAACTGCCGGGCGACCTCCCCCGCCAGGTCGGGCGACAGGCCGCGTTCGACATAGATGTCGCGCAGTTCGCGCCATTCCGTTTCGGGCTGGTGCGCGAGGGCGTGGCGTTCCTTGGCCAGGTCCGCCCTTTCGGTGTCGGCCTGCGCGCTGACGGAGACATATTCGCCCGCCGCCATCGACATCGCGCCCGCCACCAGCGCGGCGATGCCGGACAGCAATATCGCGCCATGGCCGGCCCCCGACGCGGCGATCCCGGCCAGCAGACTGGACGTTGAGACAATGCCGTCATTGGCGCCGAGCACGGCCGCGCGCAGCCATCCTACGCGATTGATGTAATGGACCGCATGATGACCGTCGTCGGCAACCGTTTCAATCACCTGCATGGATCGCCCTTTTCCATCACCGAACCCCTGATAGCCGAGCCGCCGGTCGCATCAAGTCGATAGGGCCGGCGCTCGGGCCCTAGCCGCCCATTCCTTCAGCCTTTTCCGCGAGATCCAGCCAGCGCTCCTCGGCCGCGTCCTTTTCGCCGCGCGCCTGCTCGATCGCGCCGGTGAGCGCGGCGAAACGGGCGGGATCCCGGGTGTAGAGCGCCGGATCGGCCAGCAGCGCCTCGTCCCGGGCGATCGCCGCCTCCAGCGCCTCTATGCGCCCCGGCAGCAGGTCGAGTTCGCGCTGGTCCTTGTAGCTGAGCTTGTTGGACGCGGGCCTGGGCGGCGGCGGTGGCGCTACTTCCTTCTTCTCCGCCCTCGTCGCGTCCCGGCGCGGGTCGCGCTTGGCGACCCAGTCGGCATAGCCGCCGACGATCACGTCTACATGGCCCGAACCATCCAGGCCCAGGGTGACCGTTACCGTGCGGTCCAGAAAGTCTCGGTCGTGGCTGACGATCAGGACAGTGCCGTCATAATCGGCGATGACTTCCTGCAACAAGTCGAGCGTTTCCAGATCCAGGTCGTTGGTCGGCTCGTCCAGCACCAGCAGGTTGGATTCGCGGGCGAACTCACGCGCGAACAACAGGCGCGACCGCTCGCCACCCGACAGCGTGGCCACCTTGACATCGGCCAGGGAGGGATCGAACAGAAATTCCTTGAGATAGCCGTGCACATGCTTGCGGACGCCGCGCACGTCGATCCAGTCGCCCCCTTCGGCCAGCACATCGCGCACCGTCTTGTCGCCGCGCATCAGGCTGCGCTGCTGGTCGATGAAGATCATGTCCAGCGTCCGGGCCAGCGTCACGTCCCCGCTGTCGGGCGCCATCCCGCCCGTCAACAGCTTCAGCAGTGTCGATTTGCCCGCGCCATTGCCGCCGACGATGCCGATCCGGTCGCCGCGCTGCACCCGCAAGGTGAAATCGCGGATGATCGTCCGGTCGCCGAACGCCTTGGTCACATCCTCGGCCTTGATGACGCTCCTGGTCTTGCTGTCATCGCTCGCGACGGCAATCTTCGCCGTGCCCTGCGGCCCCTGCATCGCCGCGCGCTCGGCACGCATCTCCCACAATTTCGCCAGGCGCCCCTGATTGCGCTTGCGCCGTGCGGTGACGCCGCGCTCCAGCCAGTGCGCTTCGATCTTCAGCTTAGCATCCAGCTTCTCTGCGGCGCGCGCTTCCTCGGCATACACCGCTTCCATCCATTGTTCGAAACCGCCGAAGCCTATTTCGTTGCGGCGCATAGAGCCGCGATCCAGCCACAGCGTCTGCCGCGTGAGGCGCGTCAGGAAGGCCCGGTCATGGCTGATCACGATGAAAGCGCCGCTATAGCGCGCCAGCCAGTTTTCCAGCCAGTCGATCGCGGCGATATCCAGATGGTTTGTCGGCTCGTCCAGCAGCAGCAGGTCCGGCTCGCTCGCCAGCGCGCGGGCGATGGCGGCGCGGCGACGTTCGCCACCGCTTGCGGTCGACGCCTCGCGCGACAGGTCGATGCCCAGCTGGTCGGCGATCGCTTCCACCTCATGCGCGGGCGGTGCCCATTCGCCCGCCAGCGCGAAATCGTGGAGCGTCGCATAGGCCGAAACATCCGGATCCTGCTCCAGCATGATGACCCGCGCGCCCGGCCGCACGGACCGCGTGCCGCGATCGGGCTCGATCAAACCAGCGATCAGCTTCAGCAGCGTCGTCTTGCCTGCACCGTTGCGCCCGATCAGTGCCAGCCGGTCGCGCTCGCCGACATGAATGTCGATCCCCTCGAACAGCCAGTGCGCGCCCTGCGAGAGGCCGAGATTTTCATAGGAAAGAAGTGGTGCCGCCATGGTTGCGCCAGCTAGGCGCTCGGGCGGTCCGGAGCAAGGGGGCGTGGAACCGGAAAGCTTTCGAACGGCTTTCAACCTATGTCAGCGTCAGTTCAGCGCAACCGCCGCACACAGGCGCGCATCGTTCAAGGAGCATCCTTCATGAAATACGTCCTCGCCCTCACCGCCCTGTCTGCGTCCGCCGTTCCCATGGCGGCGATTGCGCAGACCAGCGTCAATATCGCCGAAACGGCCCCCGTGGTAACGCTGACGGTGACAGAGAGCGTCGAGGGCACGCCCGACATCGCGGTCGTCGGCACCGGCGTCCAGACGCGCGCGCAGACCGCGCAGGCGGCCATGCAGGACAATGCGGCCAAGACGGAAAAGCTGATCGCCGCACTCGGCCGCGCCGGCATCGCCAAGAAGGATATTCAGACCAGCGGCATCAACCTGAACGCCCAATATGATTACAACAACCGCGACGGCGAACCGGCGGGGCCGCGCTTCATCGGCTATGAGGCCTCGAACCAGCTCAGCGTCAAGCTGCGCGACATCAAGAAGGTAGGCGCCTCGCTCGACGCCATGGTCGCGGCCGGTGCCACCAACATAAACGGGCCAAGCTTCTCGATCGACGATCCTTCCACCCTGATCGTTCAGGCGCGCAGCCAGGCGCTCAGGAGCGCAAAGGCGCAGGCAGAATTCTATGCGCAAGCGGCCGGCTATCGTTCCGTGCGGCTGGTGTCGATCAGCGAAAGCAGCAACGGCAGCATGCCCCCGCCGCCCGCACCGCCGATGATGAGCACGCGCTTCAAGGCCGATGCCGCTCCGATCACCCCGGTCGAACCGGGACAGGTCAGCATGTCGGCGACACTGACCGTCCAGTACGCGCTGGACCGCTGAGCCCTATTCCGCCGTTCGCCAGCGCGGCACCGCCCGGTCCGCGCTGGTGCCGCGCACGATCCGCGCATCTATGCCGCGATCGGTAAATGCCTTCAGCAGCGCCGCGTCGCTGTCGCCACGAACGGCGAGATCGATCGGAAGCCCGGTGCGCCGCCCCGCCCAGATGGTGAGGGCCAGGGCGTCGGCATCTCCGGGCGTCCCGTCTTCCCCCAGCGCAAGTTCCGGCAGCGGCAACACTGGCGGCGTCACTTCTATGGTCCAGCCGGGTGCCGTCTGAAGAGCGCGCTGCTCCAGCACCCGATAGGTCGCCAGGCCCGCATCCGGCAGCGGCTTTGCCCGCACGATGGCCCGTTTGCGCGCAGTATCGACCGTCACCGCGTCGGCATCCACGCCCGCGATCAGCGCCAGCCGGTCGGTCAGCCGGTCGACCTGCCCCTGCACCTCGCGCCGGGCCGATTGCGCGGCCAGCAATTGCGCATTTTCCGTGTCCGTCCCTTCGCCGACCCGGATCTGTTCGATGTCGAGCGCCACCGGCTGACCCAGAATGTCGGACAGGATGCGGGTCGCCCGCGCCGACGCGTCCCGTTCATAACGGCTCGTCAGCACGCTGGCCGTCACCGCCAGCGGACGGGCGCCGAAATCGATCTCGATCTGGCTGATCCGGGCTTCGTCGGCGAATTCGCGGCTGATGACGTCCCGTGCCTCGCGCGAGGCGCGCGCTTCCCACGCTATACGTCCCAGCGACAGGCCCAGCGGCACCGCGAGCGCCAGGAAGATGCCAATGATGAACGCCGTTTGCAGCCAGCTCTGCCGGGGCGAGAGTTCGCGGCCGAACCCGTAAAGCCGGGCCATGATGCCCGCCGCCAGCGCGATGGTGACGAAGTTGGTGAAGAACAGCAGGAATGCGCCGCCCGCTACCGTGGCGTTGAGCGTCGCAAGACCAAAGCCAACAGTCGCGAGCGGCGGCATCAGGGCCGTGGCGATGGCGACGCCGACGATGGTCCCCGCCTTGCCCCGGATCATCGCATAGGCCCCGGCCAGGGCAGAAAATAGCGCGACCATCAGGTCGAACAGGTTGGGCCGGGTGCGCGCCGCGATCTCGTTGGTCACCGTCTGCAATGGCGAAAGCAGCACGATGAAGGCGGTGAAGACGACGGCGATTGCCGCCCCCGCCGCCAGCGTGGACAGGGTCCGGCGGATTTCCCGCGAATCGACCGTCGCCAAGGCGAAACCCAGTCCGACGATCGGCCCCATCAGGGGCGATATGAGCATCGCCCCGATCACCACCGCCGGCGACGACAGGAGCAGCCCCAGCACCGCGATACCCGCCGACATCAGGATCATGAACGCGTAGCGCGGGCTCCAGCCATCGTCTTCCCGGACCCGGTCCACCACCGCCTGATGGTCGATCTCCCGCGTTACATGCCCCCGCCACCAGCGCGGGATGGCACGCCACAGTGGCGGGTCGGCAATGGGTCTATCGTCTTGCATCGGCATGACAATGCGGCATAAGCGAGGGGCGGCACCCTTTCCAGTCCGGAAAAGGCCCGCGATCATTCACCACCTGTTCAATGCCCCACGCCTAAAGCCATGCGCATGATGATGAACTGGAAAAGCCTGACAGCCGGGATCGGTGCCGTCGCCATGGCCCTGACCCTCGTCGTGCCGGCGGCCGATGCGGGCGGGCGCCGCGACGAACAGGATGCCGCGCGCCGGGCCATGCTCGACGGGCAGGTGATGCCATTTTCCATGATCAAGCGCCGCGTCGACGCCCAAATGAACGGGGCCACCTATGTCGGCAGCGAATTTCATCCGAGCTCCAACCGCTACCGCCTGAAATATGTGCGGGACGGCAAGGTCATGTGGGTTGATGCCGATGGCCGGACGGGCGATATAATCGGCATGGCGCGCTGAGGGATGCGCGCACACGGAAAAAAGAATGGAACCTGAATGCGCCTGCTGATCGTGGAGGATGAACCGAGTCTGGGCCAGCAGCTCAGGAACACGCTGGAAGGCGCGGGCTATGCCGTGGACCTGGCCACCGATGGCGAGGACGGACATTTTCTGGGCTCCACCGAAAGCTACGACGCGGTCGTGCTGGACCTTGGCCTGCCGACCATCGACGGGCTGACCGTGCTCGATCGCTGGCGCAAGGAAGGCAAGACCTTCCCCGTGCTGGTGCTGACGGCGCGCGACAGCTGGTCCGACAAGGTGGCCGGGCTGGACGCGGGTGCCGACGATTATTTGGCCAAGCCGTTCCAGAGCGAGGAACTGATCGCCCGCCTGCGCGCGCTCATCCGCCGCGCATCGGGCAATGCGTCGAGCGAGCTGACCGCCGGCGAAGTCCGGCTCGATACGCGGTCGGGCAAGGTCACGCTGAAGGGCGACCCGGTGAAACTCACCGCGCAGGAATATAAGCTGCTGTCCTACCTGCTCCATCACAAGGGCAAGGTGGTGAGCCGCACCGAATTGATCGAACATATTTACGATCAGGACTTCGACCGCGATTCCAACACGATCGAGGTGTTCGTGACGCGCATCCGCAAGAAACTGGGTGCCGACGTCATCACCACCATCCGCGGCCTTGGCTACAGCCTGGACGAGCCGGGGCGGTAATCGACGCCGATCCCGCCCCTTTCCGCGCGACGCGACGTAGAGGCGGGCCGCGCCCGGCGTGCCTCGTTCGCGCTCGCCCGCCGTGCCGCGTTCATGGCCGCGCGCGGCGGGAACGGATTTAGACCAGGCCCGCATGGACAGTCCGTCCCCTCCCCCCGTCCGCTCCACCGGTTCGATCAGCCGGCGGATGATCGGCATCGCGGCACTGTGGATCAGCGTGCTGCTGATCGGCGGCGGCGTGGCGCTCGACCGGGTGCTGACCGACGCAATCACCCGCAATTTCGACGACGGCATGAATTATGTGCTGACCGCCATGATCGGGGCGTCGGAAATCGGCCCCGATGGCGAAGTGCTGTTCAACCGGGAACTCGCCGACCAGCGTTTCCTGGAGCCCAATAGCGGCCTCTATTACCAGATCAGCGCGCGCGGGCATGAGGACTGGCGGTCCCGTTCGCTGTGGGACCGCGCGCTCAAGGTCCCCGCCGAACATCATGACCGCCAGTTGCATGTCTATGACAGCAGGCAATTCCCCGGCGAGGATCTGCGCATCATGGAGCGGACCGTGGTGCTGCCCGGATCGAACACACGCTGGCTGTTCATGGTGGCGCAGGCGCGGGCGGGACTTGATGCCCAGATCAAGACGTTACGCTCCACCCTTACCAAGAGCTTTGCACTGCTCGCGCTCGGCCTTTTCGTGCTGGCGACGCTCCAGACCATCTATGGCCTGCGCCCGCTGCGCAAGGTGCGGCATGAAATCGTCCGGATGCGCGGGGGCGAGAAGAACCGTGTCACTGAACCCATGCCCGTCGAAGTGCTGCCCATGGTCGAGGAACTCAACGCCCTGCTCGCCCATAATGAGCGGCAAGCGGAAGAGGCGCGGACCCATGCCGGCAATCTGGCTCACGCACTCAAAACCCCGCTCACCGTCATCATGAACGCCGCCACCGCCCGGTCGGCGGACCTGGGCGATACTGTGATCCGCGAAGCGACGACGATGCGACGGCAGGTAGACCATCACCTCGCCCGCGCCCGCGCGGTCGGCCGGCGCGGCGCGGCGCAGAGCCGGGCGGAGGTGTGGCCCAGCCTGGAAGCTGTCGAACGCGCGGTCGCCCGCCTCTATCCCGATGTGCGCATCGACATGGACGGCGACAAGACCGCGTCGGTGCGCGTCGAACGGCAGGACCTCGACGAAATGCTGGGCAACCTGATCGAAAACGCCGCCAAATATGGCGGCGGCAGCGTGTTCGCTACGGTCGGCCGCGACGGCGCGATGGTGGAAATATTGGTCGAGGATGACGGCATGGGCATCCCGGAAGCCGAACGCGAACGCATCTTTGACCGTGGCGTCCGGCTCGATTCGGGCAAGCCCGGCACCGGACTCGGCCTCGCCATCGTCCGCGACGTGGCGGAAATCTACGGCGGCACGGTGGCGCTGGAGGAAAGCGAGGATCTGGGTGGCCTGCTGGTGCGCCTACGGCTACCGGCGGGTTAAAGGCGCGGTTGGCTTTGGCCGCCGTCAATTACTTCGCTGAACGCCATATCAATTCCGACAGGCTTGGGGATCGCATGGCCTGGGCCGCGATTTAAGGCATGGCGGAGAAATATCCGATAAACTGCCCTCTAAACACCGCCATCGCAAACAGCTTGCCATTACACTGCGCCCCTGCAAGGCATTCGTATCGGCTACGGATATTCCATGCGGCGGCACCTCTACCTCATCGCCGGCTTTCTTTCGATCGGGCTCGGCGCCATCGGTGCGTTCCTGCCGCTGCTGCCGACCGTCCCGTTCATGATCCTGGCGGCCTTCTGCTTCGCCCGGTCGAGCCCGCGGCTGGAGGCGAAGCTGCTGGATCACCGCCATTTCGGGCCACATATACGCCGCTGGCGCGCGCATGGCGCGATCAGCCGGCGCGGCAAGCATGCCGCGCTCGCCGCCTTCGCGTTCAGCGTCGTGCTGGCACTGATCTTCTCGCCATGGCCCTGGTTCCTGATGCCGATTGCTGCCGCGCTGACCGGCGGAACATGGATCTGGACCCGGCCAGAGGCCTGACCGGCAAGGAAAAGGGGCTCCTCCCCAAGCCGGGAGAAGCCCCTTTTCCTTCATTCTCCAAGCTCGATCAGGCAGCCAGCTTGCGCAGCACATATTGCAGGATGCCGCCGTTCAGGAAATAATCCAGTTCGTTGACGGTATCGATGCGGCAGAGCGCGGTGAAGCTGAAGGTCGATCCGTCGGCGCGAGTCACATTGACCGTCACGTCCTGACGGGGCTTCAGGTCGGCGACCCCTTCGATGGTGAAGCTGTCGTCGCCCTTCAGGCCCAACGTCTCGCGCGTTTCGCCATTCTTGAACTGGAGCGGCAGAACACCCATGCCGACCAGGTTGGAACGATGGATACGCTCGAAGCTTTCCACGATAACGGCGCGCACGCCCAGCAGGTTCGTGCCCTTCGCCGCCCAGTCGCGCGACGATCCGGTGCCATATTCCTTGCCGCCGATCACGACCAGCGGCGTGCCGTCCGCCTTGTGCTTCATGGCCGCGTCATAGATGGGCATGACGTCGCCCTGGTAGCTGGTCATGCCGCCTTCCACGCCGTCCAGCATCTGGTTCTTGATGCGGATATTGGCGAAGGTGCCGCGCATCATGACTTCATGATGGCCGCGACGCGCGCCATAGCTGTTGAAATCGGCCTTGCTGACCTGATGCTCCATCAGCCACTTGCCCGCCGGGCTGTCGACCTTGATCGATCCGGCCGGCGAGATGTGGTCGGTGGTGATCGAATCGCCGAAGATGGCGAGCGGCTTGGCGCCGACGATGTCGGTGACCGGCTTCGGGGTCATGGTCAGCCCCTCGAAATAGGGCGGGTTGGCAACATAGGTCGACCCGGCGCGCCACTGATAGGTATCCGAACCGGTGACGTCGATCGCCTGCCAATGGGCATCGCCCTTGTAGACATTGGCGTAGCGCGCCTGGAACATCGGACGGTCCATGCAGCCCGCCATGGTCGACGCGACTTCGTCGTTGGTCGGCCAGATGTCCTTCAGGTAGACGGCCTGACCGTCCTTGCCGGTGCCGATCGGGGTGGTGATGAAATCCTCGATCACCGTACCCTTAAGCGCATAGGCGACGACCAGCGGCGGGCTGGCGAGGAAGTTGGCGCGCACGTCGGGCGACACGCGACCTTCGAAGTTGCGGTTACCGGAAATCACAGCAGCGGCGACCAGGCCGTTTTCGTTGATCGCCTTGCTGATCGGTTCCGCCAGCGGACCGGAATTGCCGATGCAGGTGGTGCAGCCATAGCCGACGAGGTTGAAGCCGACGGCGTCGAGGTGCGACTGGAGACCGGCCTTTTCCAGATAGTCGGTGACCACCTGGCTACCGGGGGCGAGTGAGGTCTTGACCCAGGGCTTGGGCTTCAGGCCCAGCTCGTTGGCCTTCTTGGCGACCAGGCCGGCCGCGACCAGGACGCCGGGGTTCGACGTATTGGTGCAGCTGGTGATCGCGGCGATGGTAACGTCGCCGTCGCCGATGTCGAAATCCTTGCCTTCCACCGGAACGCGCTGCTGCACCTTCTTGTAGACGCTGGACATGTCGGCGTTGAACACGTCATCCACATCCGGCAGAGCGACGCGGTCCTGCGGGCGTTTGGGACCGGCGAGGCTGGGGACCACGGTGGCCAGGTCCAGTTCCAGCGTGTCGGTGAAGACCGGCTCGACCGACGGATCGATCCAGAAGCCCTGTTCCTTGGCATAGGCTTCCACCAGCGCGATATTCTCTTCGGTGCGGCCGGTCAGGCGCATATAATCGAGCGTCTTGTCGTCGATGCCGAAGAAGCCGCAGGTCGCGCCATATTCCGGCGCCATGTTGGCGAGCGTCGCGCGGTCGGCGAGGCTGAGCGATGCAAGACCGGGGCCGAAATATTCGACGAAACGGCCCACCACGCCCTTCTGGCGCAGCATCTGCGTGCAGGTGAGCACCAGGTCGGTCGCGGTCACGCCCTCCTTCATCTCGCCGACCAGCTTGAAGCCGACGACTTCGGGGATCAGCATGGATACCGGCTGGCCCAGCATCGCCGCCTCAGCCTCGATGCCGCCCACGCCCCAGCCCAGAACGCCCAGGCCGTTGATCATGGTGGTGTGGCTGTCAGTGCCGACGCAGGTGTCGGGATAGGCGACGGTGATGCCGTCGGGACCTTCGCTCGACCAGACGGCCTGCGCAATATTCTCCAGGTTCACCTGATGGCAGATACCAGTGCCCGGGGGCACGGCGTAGAAGTTGGCCAGGCTCTTGCTGCCCCACTTCAGGAAGTCGTAGCGCTCCATGTTGCGCTGATATTCAATTTCCACATTCTGTTCGAACGCCTTGGGCGTACCGAATTCGTCGACCATGACGCTGTGATCGATGACGAGATGGACAGGAACCTGCGGGTTGATCTTCGCGGCGTCGGCGCCCAGCGCCGTCATCGCGTCGCGCATGGCGGCCAGGTCGACCACGCAGGGAACGCCGGTGAAATCCTGCATCAGCACGCGGGCGGGACGATACTGGATCTCGCGCTCGGCCTTGCCCTTGTCATTCTGCCAGTCGACGATTGCCTGGATGTCGTCGGTGGTGACGGTGACGCCGTCTTCGAAACGGAGCAGATTCTCCAGCAGCACCTTCATCGAAAAAGGCAGGCGCGACACGTCGCCCAGCTTCGCCGCGGCCTTCTTGATCGAATAATAGGCAATGTCCTTGCCGCCGACATTCATGGTGTCGCGGGTGCCCAGAGTGTCCTGTCCGATGGCGGTCATAAGATGTGCGTCTCCTCGCATGGCGCTCCGGCCAGAGGATGACGCAATTCCACCAGAGGCTCGCCGGACGGCGAATATGACCGGACGGCAAGGGCCAGGGATGCGCCCCAACCGATGGTCGAAGCAGGTATGTCCCGATGCTGCGGTGCCATACAGAAAGGGGCGCCCGAGTCAAATGAACAAAAGCGTGCCCGCACCCGGATCATACGCCATTTTTCCTTCCCGCCGCCCCCTGGAGGGAAACAAAAGGCATGTCCGGCGTTCGAGAAATTCCACTGGGGGACGTCCCATCATGAAGCTCTCCGTTCCGGGCCTGGGGTCCGAATCCGTTTCCGGCATCCTTGCATATCGGCCGGGGCGCGCCATCCCCTGCCCGACCTGCGGCGAACGGCAATGGCTGGTCGGCCGCGTCATGGCCGAATGCGCATGCTGCGAAACCGCACTGCCGATCGACCTGCGCTATCGGGGATGGGGCGGCCCGACGACCGCCCCGCGCCCCGCGGTCACGAGATTTCCGGTCACCTGAGCCGTCAGCGCGCTTTTTCCGTGGCGATCCAGCCGTCGATCTGGCTTTCCAGCACGGTCAGCGGCACCGCGCCCTGCGACAGCACCGCATCGTGGAAGCGACGCAGGTCGAATTTGGCGCCAAGTTCCTTCTCCGCCCTCGCCCGCAGCTCGCGGATCCTGATCTCCCCCAGCTTGTATCCCAGCGCCTGCCCGGGCCAGCTGATGTAGCGATTGACCTCCGCATTGATATTGGCGTCGGTCAGGGCGCTGTTCGCCTTCATGAAGGCGACGGCCTTCGCCTTGTCCCACCCCTTGGCATGGATGCCGGTATCGACCACCAGCCGGCATGCCCGCCACATTTCGTAAGACAGGCGGCCCATCATCTTCTCGGGTGTGTCGTACAGCCCCATTTCCTCACCCAGATATTCGGTGTAGAGCGCCCACCCCTCCACATAGGCGGTGAAACCCGCCAGATATTTGCGGAACGGCGGCAGCGGCAGTTCCTGCTGTAGCGCGATCTGGTTGTGATGGCCCGGCACGGCCTCATGCGCGGTCAGCGCGGGCAATTCCCAAAGTGGCCGCTGGTCCAGTTTCGATGTGTTGACCCAATATGTGCCGGAAATGCCGGCCTCCGGCGCGCCCGGCCCGTAATAGGCGGTGGTGGTCCCTTCCGCCTCCGCTGCCGGTATCGGCTTCAGACCATAGGGCAAGCGGGGCAAGGTGCCGAAATAGCGCGGCAGCAGGCCGTCGATGGTCTTGGCCTGCCGCGCCGCCGCGCGCAGCAATTCCTCGGGTGTCCTGGCATAATAGGCCGGATCGGTGCGCAGGTGCCGGATGAAGGCGGCGCGATCGACATAGCCCGCCTGAGCCGCGATGTCGTCCATCCGCTTGCCGATGCGTGCCACTTCCGACAGCCCGATGGCATGGATCTGGTCGGGCGTCAGGTCGGTGGTCGTGTGCGCCTTCACCCGGCTGGCATACCAGGCCGCACCGCCAGGCAACGCTGACGCGCTGTCGCTCTTGCGGCAATGGGGCAGATAGTCCTGAACGAACAGGTCGTGCCACTTGCCATATTCGGGCGTCAGCACGTCCCGGATGATGGCGGTTGCGCGCGCCTGCATCGCGGTCCAGTCGGCCTCGCCGATGTCGCGCGGACGGGTCCGTTTGAAGGGTTCGAAAAAGCGCGTGTCCTGCGGGGCGCCCGCCACGATGCCGCTGATGGTCTTCGCATAGCTACCCAGCACCGAGCAGGGCTGGACATAGCCGCCGCGGATCGCCTGCCGCGTGATCGCCATGGCATCGCCGTTCAGCTTCGGATAAAGGGCAAGGCGCTTGAGATAGCTTTCATAGTCGGCGCGATTGTAAAAGGGCAGCCCGTCGCCCATGCCCGAAAAACCCTGATGCCAGCCATAATAGCTGGTGAACAGCATCAGCCTGTCAGCCATGTGCCGGTTTGCGTCGATATCTTCACGCAGCATCCACAACAGTACATCGCGGTCCACGCGGTCGGCATCCGACAGGCCGTCCGCCGATATGGCCTCCAGCCGCGCCGCAAAGCCCTTCTCCTTCTCGGCCGCCGCGTCCCGCGCCGCCAGGGATATGTCGGAAATGCGATCGTCATATCGCCGCACACCCTGGCTGGTCGCTTCCAGCGGATGGGTCGACAGGTACCACGCCCAATGGTCCGAAATGACCTGGGCCAGCACGTCGTGGGCGGTCTGAGCCTGCGCCGTCATCGGGGCGGCGGCCATCAGCAGGAGGGAAAGAATCTTTCGCATGGGCGCAATTAATCGCCCGTCATCGGTGTTTTTGCAAGGACGCCGGCACTTGCCGGGTCAGGCCGGCGCGACGCCTTCGGCCTCCACGACATCATCGCCCATGTAACGCCCGCGCACACGGACGCGCTTTTCGACATGATCGACAGGCACGCGCAACAGGATCAGCCGGTAATGGCCGCCAAGGTCGCGCCGGAGCAGGAAACCGCCGCCGTCGCGCGACAGCGTTCCGGTTTCATCCACTCCAGCGCCGATCTCGGTCATAGCGTCAGTCTATTGCGTCCTTGACGCCCTTCCCGGCCAGCACGCCCAGCACCAGGAACAGGACGAACACCGCGATGGCGATGAAAAAGAGTATCTTTGCCACGCCGACAAAAGCACCCGCAGCACCGCCGAAGCCCAGCAGCGCCAGCACCGCCGCGATGACGAGGGAAATGATCGCAAGCTTGATCATGAAACCGTCCTTCCGAATGAAAATAATATTGTATTCAGAACGGATGGCATGGCCGCTTGTTCCGGCGCCCTGGGCCTCAGACCCAGCCTTCCAGCACCTGATTGGGGGGCCTGTGCCCATCGACCCAGGTACGGATATTGGCGATAACCCGCGCCCCCGTGGCGTCCCGCCCCTCAAAGGTTGCAGACCCCATATGCGGAAGCAACACCACGTTGGACAGCGCCAGTAACCGGGGATCGACCGCCGGTTCATGGGTATAGACGTCGAAACCCGCCCCCGCGATCCGCCCTTCAGACAGCGCCGCGATCAGCGCCTGTTCATCGGTCACTTCCGCGCGCGACGTGTTGATCAGATAGGATTCCGGCCGCAGCAGAGCGATCCGCCGCGCGTCGATAAGGCCGCGGCTGTCGGCGTTGAGCGGACAGTGGATGCTCAATATATCGCTGCTCGCCAGCAATCCGTCCGGATCGGCCTGCCATTCCGCTTCCAGTTCCTGCTCGACCTCGAACGGCAGGCGATGGCGGTTATGATAGGCGATCGACAGGCCGAATGCCCGCGCACGCCTGGCGACGGCGCGGCCGATCCGGCCCATGCCGATGATGCCCAGCCGCTTGCCGCCGATCCGGTGGCCCAGCATGCCTGACGGGCTCCATCCGCGCCATTCCCCCGCGCGCACCAGTTTCTCGCCTTCCGCAAGCCGGCGCGGCACCGACAGGATCAGCGCCATGGTCATGTCCGCCGTATCCTCCGTCAGAACACCGGGCGTGTTGGTGACGATGATCCCCTTTTTCCGCGCCGCGGCCAGATCGACATGGTCGACCCCGCTCCCGAAACTGGCGATCAGTTGCAGCCGGTCGGGGGCGGCGGCGATCAGGTTCGCGTCGATCTGGTCGGTGATGGTGGGGACCAGCACGTCGCACTGCGCCATCGCCCGTGCCAGTTCCGTTCGCCCCATGGGCACGTCGCCGACATTGAAACTGGCGTCGAACAGTTCGGCCATGCGTGCCTCCACATTGGGCGGCAGACGGCGCGTGACGATGACGCGCGGCTTGGCGGGGCGCGGTTTTCTGGCCATGGCAAGGGCGCTATTCGCGCCCGCCCTCGCGGTCAAGCAGATAGCGCTCGCCGCAACGATTGAAAGCTTGTCCGATCCGCCTTGCAGGCGCTAAGAGTCCGGGACAGGCGATGTAGGACATGGTGGCATGAAGCGGTTTTGGCTGGGCGCGGCAGTCCTTGTGGCAGCGACAGCAGCGGGTGGCGGTCAAGCCGCTCCCGGCAAGCCGACGCCCTATTGGGCCTCGCTTTCGCAGGATGAGGCACGCATGCGCGTCGGTCCAAGTCTCGATTTCCCGTCCAACTGGGTGTACCGTCGGCGCGACCTGCCGGTGAAGGTGCTTCAGGTGCTGGGCTTGTGGCGCAAGGTGGAGGACCCCGACGGCACCCAGGGATGGATGCATGTCCGGCTGCTGAGCGACACTGCCACCGCCATCGTCACGACGGATCAGGCACCCATGCATGATTCCGCCAGCGAAGCGGCCCCTACCCTTTATCGCGCGGCAAAGGGCGTTGTCGGTCGCCTGTCGGGCTGCTCGGGCGGATGGTGCAGTTTCGACGTCAAGGGCCAGCGCGGCTATGTGAAGTCCGATGACCTGTGGGGCGCCACCGACCAGTAGGCCGGTGCCGCGCCCCGCCCGGCGTCATTCCCGCCCCTTGAGCTCGTCGCCCCGCACGCTGGCGACATGCAGCACGTTGGTCGAACCCGGCGTGCCGAAAGGAACGCCTGCCAGGATCACGATCTTGCCGCCGCGCTCCGCCATGCCGTGGCGCAACGCCATGCGGCGCGCCTTGCCGACCATTTCCTCGAAATGGCCGATATCCTTCGTCCGTACCGCATGGACACCCCAGGTCAGGCCCAGCTTGCGCGCCGTATCCTGCCGGGGCGTAAGCGCCAAAATGGGCGATGTCGGCCTTTCCCGCGCGACCCGCCGAACCGTGCTGCCGGACGATGTGAAACAGGTGATGCAGCTAGCCCCCACCACCTTGACAATGCCCCCCGCCCCCTCGGCAAGCGCGTCGGCCGTGGTCGGATCCGGCACCGTTTCGGTATAGTGGAGCCGGCCGAAATAGCCCGGGTCGCGCTCGACGCTGTGGGCGATACTGTCCATCATGGCCACCGCCTCCACCGGCCAGTCGCCCGCCGCCGTTTCCGCAGACAGCATGATGGCGTCCGCACCGTCGTAGACCGCGGTCGCGACGTCCGACACCTCGGCCCGGGTGGGCGACGGCGACTTGATCATCGATTCCAGCATCTGCGTCGCCACTACGACCGGACGGCCCAGCCTGCGCGCGGTCGCGACGATCTGCTTCTGAAGCGGAGGCACGGCCTGCGGGGGCAGTTCGACGCCCAGGTCGCCCCGCGCCACCATGACGCCATCGGCCAGTTCTACGATTTCCTCCAGCCGCTGCACCGCCGACGGCTTCTCGATCTTCGCCATCAGCGCGCCATAGCCGCCCATCAGCTTGCGGGCCTCGGCTAGGTCCTCGGGCCGCTGCACGAAGCTCAGCGCGATCCAGTCGCAGCCCTGCTCGATCGCGAAGCCAAGGTCGCGCCGGTCCTTTTCCGTCAGCGCCGGCACCGGCACCACCACGTCCGGCACATTGACGCCCTTGCGGTTGGACAGGGTGCCGCCAACCTCCACGATCGTGTCGATTCGCTGGTCCGTCACGGCCTTGACCCGCAGCACCAGCTTGCCGTCATCCAGCAGCAACCGCGTTTCGGGCTCCAGCGCGGCGTAGATTTCCGGATGCGGCAGGTTCACGCGGCGGGCGTTGCCGGGCGTATCGTCGCGATCCAGGACGAAGGCCGCGCCCTTTTCCAGGATCGCCAGACCCTTTTCGAAGGTTCCGACGCGCAATTTCGGGCCCTGCAAGTCGCCCAATATGGTCGTAGGCCGGCTGAATTCCTTTTCCAGCGCGCGGATCGTCGCGATGCGGGCGGCATGATCCTCATGCGTGCCATGGCTCATGTTGATGCGAAACGCGTCCGCCCCCGCCACAAAGAGTGCGCGGATCATCTCCGGCGTGTCGCTTGCCGGCCCCAGGGTCGCCAATATCCGGACCTTGCGCGAACGGGGCGGTAGTCGTGTCATAAAGTCTCCTGGCCGTCATGATCGTTCCTGAGCCTTGTCAGGACGCCGTTATCGATTATCCGTGCTGCACGACAGGATGATGTAGATCAGCGAAAAGGATCCGCCGATGGCCGACACCATACTCACGGATGCGGTTGCCGCAACCGCCTTCCGCCGTCTGGTCGCGCATTTGCAGCACCGGACAGACGTGCAGAATATCGACCTGATGGGCCATGCGGGCTTCTGCCGCAACTGCCTGGCCGACTGGATCATGGAGGCGGACGGCACGCTCACGAAAGAAGATGCGCGGGAAATGGTCCACGGCATGCCCGCCGCCGAGTGGAAGGCCCGTTTCCAGACCGATGCGACCCCGGCGCAGCTGGACCTGATGAAGGAGAGTGTGGCGAAGAACGCCGACAGCCATTAGAGGCAGGCGCCAACCGATTCACACTCACACGGAGATTCCCATGAGCGAAGGCAATGTCGCCGCCGATCAGCTACGTCTTTTCATCGAGCGCATCGAGCGCCTGGAGGAAGAGAAGAAAGGCATCGGCGACGACATCAAGGACGTCTATCTGGAGGCCAAGGCCAATGGCTACGATCCCAAGATCATGCGCCAGATAGTCCGCCTGCGGAAGATGCAGCCCCATGACCGACAGGAGATGGAGGCGATCCTCCAGACCTATTTGTCGGCGCTGGGGATGGAATGATCCCACGACACTGAGGAGCAGCGCCCATGACCGAGATTATCGTCAGCACCACCAGCCGTCTGGAGGGAAGGCCCGCGAAGGAATATCTCGGCATCGTCACCGGCGAGGTGATCGTGGGCGCCAATCTGTTCCGCGACCTGTTCGCCAGCGTGCGCGACATCGTGGGCGGCCGGTCGGGTGCCTATGAGGATGTGTTGCAGCGCGCCCGCGAACAGGCGATCGGCGAAATGCGGATGCGCGCCGTCACCATGGGCGCAAATGCGGTGGTCGGGGTCGACCTGGACTATGAGGTGGTCGGCGGCAACGGATCAATGCTCATGGTGTCGGCGTCCGGCACCGCGATACTCTATTGATCCTGCGCGTCCGCCCGGCGCAAGCCGCCGATGCGGCCGCCTGCGCCGCCATCTACGCGCCGTTCGTCACCGACGGCTGGACCAGCTTCGAAACCGACCCGCCGTCGGCCGATGACATGGCACGCCGGATCGCGGATTACGGCGCGTCGCATGGCTGGCTGGTGGCGGAGTTGGCGGACGGCATTGTCCTGGGCTACGCCTATGGCAGCCCGCACCGCAGCCGCGCCGCCTACGCGACTTCCGCCGACGTCGCGGTCTATGTCGCCCCTACCGCCGCGCGCCAGGGCGTGGGCCGCGCCCTGTATGACGCGCTGCTGCCCATGCTGAAAGCGCGCGGCATCCACGCCGCCTTCGCCGGCATCGCCATCCCGAACGACGCCAGCATCGCCCTGCACCGGGCAGCGGGATTTACGCCGGTGGGCATATATCGCGAGGTCGGATGGAAATTGGATGGCTGGCGCGACGTGGGCTGGTGGCAGAAGCTGCTCTGACGGTTGCCCTCCGGCCTGCCGCTGGTGTAAGGGCGCCCATCACCTGAAACCGGCAGACAGAACGCAGGACCCATGGCAGGCCATTCCAAATTCAAGAACATCATGCATCGCAAGGGCGCGCAGGACAAGAAGCGCTCGTCGATGTTCTCCAAGCTCAGCCGCGAAATCACCGTTGCGGCCAAGATGGGCATGCCCGACCCGGACATGAATCCGCGCCTTCGCCTGGCGATCAACGCCGCCAAGGCCCAGTCCATGCCCAAGGACAATATCCAGCGCGCGATCGACAAGGCGTCCGGCGGCGACATGGAGAATTATGAGGAAGTCCGCTATGAAGGCTATGGCCCCGGCGGCGTTGCCATCATTGTCGAGGCATTGACCGACAACCGCAACCGTACGGCCACCAACGTGCGCACCGCCTTTTCGAAGAATGGCGGCAACCTCGGCGCATCGGGTGCGGTGAGCCACGGATTCGAACATCTCGGCCTCATCACCTACCCTGCCGCTGCCGGCGATGCCGACGCCGTGTTCGAAGCGGCGCTGGAAGCGGGCGCCGACGATGTCTCCTCGAACGAGGACGAGCATGAGATCTGGACCGCGATGGACGCGCTGCATGAAGTCGCCAAGGCGCTCGAATCGACGCTGGGCGAGGCCGAAAGCGCCAAGCTGGCGTGGAAGCCCAACACCACCGTGGAAGTCGATGAGAGCAATGCCGGCACGCTGATGAAGCTGGTCGACACGCTGGAGGATGACGACGACGTCCAGACCGTCTGGGGCAATTACGATGTCTCCGACGAAGTGATGGAAAAGCTGGGCTGACCGGCGACAAGCCCCTCCCCGAACGGGGTAGGGCCGTATAAAGAGGCCAAATGATCCTGCTCGGTCTCGACCCCGGCCTTGGCACCACCGGCTGGGGCATAATCGCCGCTGACGGCAATCGCCTGACCCACATCGGCAACGGGCAGATCAGGACGGACAGCGCCATGGCGCTCGCCACCCGCCTGCTCGCCATCGACCTGGCGCTGACCGACCTGATCCTCGACCACCGGCCCGATGGCGCGGCGGTCGAGGAAGTGTTCCTGAATGTAAACCCGCAATCGACCCTGAAACTGGGACAGGCGCGCGGCGTCGTGCTGCTGGCCGCGTCGCGCTCGGGCATGGAAGTGGGCGAATATGCCGCCCGCCTCGTCAAGAAATCGGTGGTCGGCGTCGGTAATGCGTCGAAGGATCAGGTCCACGCCATGGTGTCGCGGCTGCTGCCCGGCGCGAAGATCGCCGGACCGGACGCCGCCGACGCGCTTGCCGTCGCGATCACCCACGCCCATCATCTGGCGAGCGCCCGGCGCATCCCGCGCCAATAGGCGCTTATCCTACCGCCAGTCGAAATGCAGCGGCGCTTCGCGGAACGCGAAGCGGTCGAGATGGTCCGCCACGACCTGCTTGAAACGCTCGACATCCGCTCCGTTCTGCGGCTCGATAGTGACGGTCAGGGTGTCCGCCCCCGCCGCCAGCCGGATCGCTCCCATCGGAAAGGCGATGCTGCCGGTCGCCGCGTCGAAATCCGTTTCGAACTTGTGGCTCCAATGCTTGCAGAGTTGCTGGAGATAGCGGCCGGCGCTGGACGTCGGCACCTGCGCGGTCAGGGTCATGTCACAACCTTTCGATCTTGCTGGCGGCTTCGTCGATCAGGGACGCGACATCGAACATGGTCTGGGCGTCGGCCCCTTCCTTTTCCAAGCGATGACGCACGGCCATCCCCAGATTGTGCATAGCCCGGCGGATCGGCGCGCCATCGGTGCGTTCCGCCTTCCTGGCCAGCGAAGCGAGCCGGTCCATGACCTGCCCCACCCCGGCCTCATGCTCGACCAGATAAGCCGTTCCGGCGTCGGTTACGGCAAACAGCTTGCGGCTGCCTTCGTCCGGCTGCTCGGCGATCAGGCCCATGTCCGCCAGCAGGGTCAGCGTCGGATAGACGACGCCCGGGCTGGGCGCATAAATCTCCCCCGACAGCGCCTCGATTTCGCGGATAAGGTCATAGCCATGGCGCGGATTGTCCGCGATCAGCTTCAGAAGGATCAGCTTGAGCGCATCGTTGCCGAACAGACGGCGACGGCCGCCGCCCCGCCCTCCGCCAAACGAGCCGCCCCGGCCGCCACCCATCGGACCGCGCTCGAAACCGCCGCCGCCAAAACCGCCGCCTGAAAAATCCTCCGGTCGGCAATGGTGGCCATGCCCATGGCCCAGGGCATTCCCCGCCGGCCCGCGATGAAAATGATGATGATGCATGAATCTGTCTTTCAGCAACATTGTGATGCTTTGCGATATATCTTTAAAAACATGTTCGTCAAGAGTTGCGATATATCTTTTTACATCTTACGGGACGTACCTCGGCAGTTCGGACGCAAAAAAGGCCTGCCGGACGCGGGACCGGCAGGCCTTTTGCGAAACTTGGCGGCGCGACGGTCAGTCGGGCTTCTTGGCCACGCTCACCATTGCGGGCCGCAGCAAGCGGTCCTTGATCATGTAACCGGACTGCATCTCCACCAGAATGGTGCCCGGCTCGGCATCGGCGGACGGGACTTCCATCATCGCCTGATGCTTGTTGGGGTCGAGCGGCTGGCCGACCGAGTCGAGCTTGCTGATGCCATTGCGCCCGAACACGCTTTCCAGTTCGCGACCGGTCGCTTCCAGCCCGACGACCAGCGCCTTGAACTTGTCATCCTCGCGCAGTTCCGCGGGAATGGCCGACAATGCTCGGCTCAGATTGTCCGCCACCGACAGCATATCGCGGGCGAACGCGGTCGACGCGTAGGCGCGGGCATCGCCCAGTTCCTTTTCCAACCGGCGACGAACATTCTGGGTTTCGGCATGGGCATAGAGAATGTCCTGCTTCGCCGTTGCCAGTTCCGCCTCCAGCGCGGCCATCCTTTCCGCGGCCGCATCTTCGGGCAGCGCGTCCACGACTTCGGTTTCTTCCATATTCTTGTTGTCTTCGCTCATCTCATCAATCTCGACAGCGTCTGTGCAGTGAAATCCACCATGGGGATCACCCGCGCATAGTTCAAGCGGGTGGGACCGATCACGCCGACCACGCCGACGACCCGGCCATCCGCGCCACGATAGGGGGCGGCTATGACCGAAGAACCCGACAGGGAAAAGAGCTTGTTTTCCGAACCGATGAAGATTTTGGTCGCGCTGGCGCCGATCGCGCTGCGCAACAGGTCCAATATCTCCTGCTTGCCCTCAAGCTGTTCCAGCAGTCCGCGCGCCCTTTCCAGGTCCGCCACGGTGCCGTCATCGATCAGATGCGCCTGCCCCCGCACGATCAGCACGGGGCGATCATCGGCGTCGTGCGACCAGATGGCGATGCCGCGCGCCATCAATTCGCGGGCGGCCCCGTCCAGCGCATGGCGCTCCGCCTCCATTTCCCGCGTCAGCGCCTCGCCCGCTTCCCGCAGCGTCATGCCGCCAAAGCGTGCCGACATGAAATTCGCTGCCTCCTGCAACATCACGGGCGTCACGCCATCAGGCAGGTCGAGCACCCGATTCTCGACGGTCCCATCCTGTCCCACGAGCACCACCAGCGCCTGTCGCCCATTCAGCGGGACGAAGCCGAACTGGCGCAGCACCGGCTCGCGCTTGGGCACCATCACCAGCCCGGCGCAGGCGGACAGCCCCGACAGGGTCGCCGTGGCGGCGGACAATGCCTCCTCTATCGGACCACCCTCCGCGATGCCCGCCTCGATCGCGCGCCGCTCCTCCGCCGACGGCTCGGCCGCCTGCATCATGCCGTCGACGAACAGGCGCAGCCCGGTTTCGGTCGGCATCCGCCCTGCCGACGTATGCGGCGCCGCGAGCAGGCCCATTTCCTCCAGGTCCTGCATCACGTTGCGGATGGAGGCGGGCGACAGGCTGAGTGCGGGGAACTTGCTGATCGTGCGCGATCCCACCGGCAGGCCGGTCGTCAGATAGCTTTCCACCACCAGGCGGAATACATCGCGCGCGCGATCGTTGAGTTCGGAGATCGGAGTGACCGGCATCCGCCTTATCTAGTCACGCGGCGCGGCCGGCTCAAGGCGGCTCAAGGGGTAACGGCCTTGGGATTGAGCATCCGCTCCATGCCGATGATCCGGGGCACCGACGCGATCGCCACGCGCAACTTGCCATAGCGCGGGTCCATGCAGCCCGACTGGAATTCCAGCCGCGTCGTCGCCTGCTGCGGCCGCGTCCATTCCACTACATAGCCGGGCATGTCGGTGGCGAACCGTTCGCAATTTTCGCCATGGGCGATGCGCTGCGTCGTGCCGGTCGCCGGCCGATGCGGTGCCAGCGTGGCGACCAGCGTGCGATATTGCGCGCGGGACAGGGTGAAACGCGTGGTGCCGGGCACCGATGTATAGCGCTGCGGCTCCAGCAACCCCGACCCGTCGGGCGACACCTGAACCGTGTAGGACGGACAGGCGCCGAAACAGGGCCCGGCGGTGAAACGGATGACGTCACCCGGCGCTCTGGGCGGCTCAAGCCCTTCCTCGCCCGTACTGCATCCGGCAAGAGTGAGCGCCGCAGCCGTCCAGATGATGATTCTCATGGTCATATTTCGCGTCATAACGTCCTCTTATCGCCTTCCGGCGTTGTTGGCACTGGCAAGAAACGCCTTCGGACGCTAAGCGCCGTCCCCTGACCGCTTCGGAGTAGAAAAATATGCGTCCTTCCGGCCGCGCGCCCGACCAGATGCGCGACATCACCATGGAACCCGGGTTCACCATCCATGCAGAGGGAAGCTGCCTCGTCAGCTTCGGCGACACGCGTGTGCTGTGCACGGCCTCGGTCGAGGAAAAGGTGCCCCCCTTCCTGCGCGGCAAGGGGCAGGGGTGGGTCACCGCCGAATATGGCATGCTGCCCCGCGCCACCCACACGCGCGGCAGCCGCGAGGCCGCCAAGGGCAAGCAGTCGGGGCGCACCCAGGAGATCCAGCGCCTGATCGGCCGGTCGCTGCGGACCGTCGTGGACATGAAGAAACTGGGCGAGCGCCAGATCCTGATCGATTGCGACGTGATCCAGGCCGACGGCGGCACGCGGACGGCCGCCATTTCGGGTAGCTGGGTCGCGCTGCGCATCGCGGTAGACAAGCTGCTGGCGTCCGGCGCGCTCAAGGAAGACCCGATCATCCAGAAGGTCGCGGCGATCAGTTGCGGCATCTTCGAAGGCACGCCGGTCCTCGACCTCGACTATGCCGAGGACAGCAATGCCGAGACCGACGCCAACCTGATCCTGACCGGAGACGGCAAGTTCGCCGAAGTGCAGGCTACGGCCGAGGGCGCGGCCTATGACGAGGAGGAACTGCTCCGTCTGCTGCGCCTTGCCCGCATCGGCTGCGCGCAGATTTTCGCGGCGCAGGACAAGGCGACCGGGCGCTGATCCTGCTATCGGGAGTTAGGAAACGAGATGACCGACCAATTCGGACAGGAACAGGCAATCCGCAAGCTCGCGCCGGGCAAGCTGGTGATCGCCAGCCATAATCCCGGCAAGGTGCGCGAAATCGCTGCCTTGCTTGGCCCCTATGGGATCGAGCCGATCTCCGCTGCCTCGCTCGACCTGCCCGAACCGGAGGAAACCGGCACCACCTTCATTGCCAATGCCGAGTTGAAGGCGATGCAGGCGGCCGATCTTTCCGGCCTCCCTGCTTTGGCCGACGACAGCGGCCTGTGCGTCGAGGCGCTAGGCGGCGACCCCGGTCTATTTTCCGCCCGATGGGCAGGTCCGACCAAGGATTTCGACCTGGCCATGCGCAAAGTGTGGGAAGGCATCGAGGCCAAGGGCCCGGATGTCGGCCATGACGCGCACTTCGTCTGCGCGCTGGCCCTCGCCTGGCCCGACGGTCATGTCGAGGCGTTCGAAGGCCGGATCGACGGCACGCTCGTCTGGCCGCCGCGCGGCGATAAGGGGTTCGGCTATGACCCGATGTTCGTGCCGCACAGCCACGACATCAGCTTCGGCGAGATGGACCCGGACGCCAAGCACGCCATGAGTCACCGCGCCAAGGCCTTCGACAAGCTGGTGGCCGCGGTTTTCTGAACCAACCGCGCCGGCGTTCTCAGCGCGCCGGCACGGCCTTCAGCTTCGCCTGCCCGATATGCCAGCGTAGCTGGGCAGGCGACGCGCCATCCACATCATTGACCCGCCGCACGACATAGTCGCCAACAAAACGCTGGCGCGTGCCGTCCTGCAGCTGCGAGTCGATGGTCACCGGCACGGTCTGATAGATCGATCCTGCACCGCCATCGCCCGGCTCCAGCGTGCCGATCGTGACCCGTGTCGATCGAGTGCCGGCAAAGCCCGCCTGGAATTTGTTCAGCGACTGGCCCGGCGGACCGTCATCGCCCCACTGTGCCCACGCCGTGCCATAATCGCGCGCGTTGAGCGCCGCATAATAACGCTGCACCACCGCGACCGCCGCCGCCACGCTCTTGGGCGCAGGATCACATCCGGCCATCGGCTCGCCCTGACCGTCGAATAGCGCGCAACTCCGCGCGATCTCATCCTCGATCATGGCGCAGCTATTGGCGGCGTTGCAGGGCGGATGGGTGGCAGGCGACACGTTGCGACAGATGGCGACCCGCTTGGCGGCGGCGGCCGAACCGATATCCGCCGCGCAGGATAGTGGTGCCGCGGGCGCAGCGGCATTCTCGACCGCCGCCCCATCGGGCATAGGCGTTTGCGCGCCATTGTCCGGCGCGGCCACAGTCGCGGCGGGGGCGGAAACGGCCGCGTTATCGGCCCCGCCATCGTCCTTGGGCTGCGTCGGCGCGCCGCACCCGGCCAAGGCCATCAGCGCGCAACCCGACAGGGTCCATGACGGCAGGGCGATGCGCATCCTCTTCTCCTTCTGGCGACTTGTCCCTGTCCAATGCGCGCTACCCAAGGAAATATCCATCGCCCCCTATGGGGCCGCGCTCGCCAGCAGCATCGCTGCCCATAGCGGAGCGCACCAAAACGCTTTAGGGCTGCCCCCAGCCATGTCGTCTCATTCCCGCCAAATCGCAACGGCCCCAGCCCATGTCCGTACCGACGCCCAAGCGCTGTATATCCACTGGCCCTTTTGCGTATCCAAATGCCCCTATTGCGATTTTAACAGTCATGTCCGTGATCGGATCGACACAGCGAGGTGGGAAGCGGCGCTGCTGACGGACATGGCATATGAGGCAGCGCGGACCGGCGGGCGGCCGCTGTCGTCCATCTTCTTCGGCGGGGGCACGCCGTCGCTCATGCCGCCCGCGCTGGTGGAGGCGCTGATCGCCGCCGCGCAGGCGCATTGGGGCTTCACCCCCGACATGGAGATCACCTTGGAGGCAAACCCCAACAGCGTCGAGGCGGCCCGCTTCGCCGACATCGCCGCCGCCGGGGTCAACCGCGTGTCGCTGGGGCTCCAGGCGCTCGACAATGAAGCGCTGCATTTCCTGGGCCGCGCCCATGACGTGGCGGAGGGGCTGGCCGCGCTCGACACCGCGCAGGCTGTGTTCGACCGGGTCAGCTTCGACATCATCTACGCCCGTCCGGGTCAGAGCGAGGCGGACTGGCAAGCCGAACTGGCCCGCGCTTTGGCCTTCGGCACCGGCCATCTCTCGCTATACCAGCTTACGATAGAGCCTGGCACGCGCTTCGCCACGCTTGTCCAGCAGGGCAAGCTGACCCCCGCCGATCCCGACCATGGCGCGACGCTTTACGAGCTGACACAGGCCATGACCGGCGCGGCCGGCATTTCCGCCTACGAAATCAGCAACCATGCCCGTCCAGGTCAGGAAAGCCGCCATAATCTGACTTACTGGCGCTACGGCGACTATGCCGGCATCGGCCCCGGCGCACATGGACGGCGCGCAGGCGTGGCGACGCTGCGCCACAAAAAACCCGAAAACTGGATGGACGCGATCGCGCGCAATGGCCAGGGGACGCAAGGCGAGGATGTGCTGACCGGACAGGATCGGGCGCGCGAAGCGCTGCTGATGGGCTTGCGACTGACCGAAGGCGTCGACCTCGCCCGGATCGCCGCCCTGTCCGGCATCGCGCCGACCGATCTGGTCGACGATCGACGGATCGACCAGCTTGTCGGCCTCGGCCTGCTCCACCGACGGGGCGTGCACTTGCAGGTGATGGCCGCCGGCATGCTCCTGCTCGACGCGATCCTGCCCGAAATCGTGGCGGTTTAGGGCCGTTCTGTCGGCGCGGATTGCGGCGCGGGCACCGCATCCTTGTTGGTCATGGCAACGGCGGGCGGTCCTTTCTGGATCGCTGCGGCCAGCTTGCCGACCGGCGCGCAATCCGCCTTGCACAGCTTCTGGGCTTGGGCCAGCACTTCCTTGGCGCGCGCCACCGCCCCTTTCTCCATCATCGCCTCACCCTGTCCGGCAAGTGCGGTCACGTCGGTCGGGTCTAGCAGCAGCGCATCCTTGTAGAGGCGGATCGCCTTGCCTTGCAGACCCTGCGCCCGGGCGACCTCCGCCAGTTCGATATAGGCGGCGCGATTGCGGGGATCGACGGCCAGCGCGCTTTCCAGCGCGTCGGTCGCACCGGCCAGATTGCCTGCCCTGCGGGCCGCTTCTCCGGCCTTCTGCCACTCCACCGATTGAGGGCTGATCTGACTGTCCGGGCGCTGGCTGTATCCGACACTCGACACGCTCGTCAGCAGGACGGCAAGGGCAAGGGAGGCAGGGGTAAGGCGCATCAAAATCTCCAGCCATGTTTCAGGCGCTGAATCGGGACAATCCTCGCGCTTTTGCACCCGCTTGTCCATGCTCTGTTTCACGCCCCCCGGCGCAGCCGTGCGAAGTAGAAGCCGTCACTGCTATCATGCCCTGGCGTCATCAGCCAACCCCGGCCATGAGCCCGTCCGGTTGGAGCATCGACCGGTTCGGCCCGAAAACCGCGATGGCGATCCAGAAAGGCGTCGACCTGATCGCACCCTTCCCGGTCGGTGAGCGCGCAGGTCGCATAGACGAGCATTGCGCCGGGCGCCACGAGCGGCGCGGCAAAATCAAGGATGCGGGCCTGTTCCGACACCAGCCGGTCGAGACGGGCCGGGGTCAGGCGCCAGCGCGCCTCAGGATTGCGGCGCCATGTTCCCGTCCCCGAACAGGGCGCGTCGACCAGCACCACGTCCGCCTGCCCGTTCAGGCTCTCGAGCGCGCGCGCCTCATGCCCCTGGTCCAGCAGCAACGTCTCGACAAAGCCGGCCCCCGCCCGCTCCGCGCGCGGCCCGAGGCGTGCCAGCCGCGCCCTTATCGTGTCGGCCGCGATCAGGCGCCCGTTGCCAGCCATGGCAGCGGCGAGCGCCAATGTCTTGCCCCCTGCCCCGGCACATAGGTCAATGACGGTCATGCCCGCGCGCGCGCCGCAGGCGGCGGCGATCATCTGGCTGCCGCTGTCCTGAACCTCGACTCGTCCATCCTTCCACGCGACATGCTGCTCCACCGGATAGCCTTCTGGCAGGCGCAGAGCGTCGGGCAGTCCTTCGACCGCGGCAGCGTCCGGAAATAGCGGGCGGATGTCGGCGGGGTCCGCCTTCAGCCGGTTCACCCGCAGGTCGACCGGCGCGCGGCCCAGCAGCCTGTCCTGCTCCACCGGAATGGCCATCAACGGCTGGAGCCAGGCGGGAACCGCGCCCGCATCGGCACCCTCCTCGCCCGGCTCGATCGGCACCGGCGCGTGGGTAGACCCGTCGAAACAGGCTGCCAGCTCGGTCTGATCGCGTGCCAGCCCGACCATCGCGGCGCGGCCGTCCCGAGGCCGGTCCGCCGTCCGCCGGATCGCGTCGTAAACATGGTCGCGCACCGCTCGCCGGTCGCGCGACCCGGCATAGCGCCGTTCCTTGAAATAGCGGGCGATCAACGTATCGGCGGCCGGTCCGCCATCGCGCGCGGCGACGATGATGGCATCCAGCAGGTCGATTGCGGCCTGCACCCGGGCGCCGGGCGTCATGCCGCCCGCCCCTCAGCGCGAAGGATAATTGGGCGCCTCGCGCGTGATGGTGACGTCATGCACATGACTTTCGGAAAGACCCGCATTGGTGATCTGGACGAAGCGGGCACGTTCGCGCAGGTCAGCGAGCGTCCGGCTGCCGGTATAGCCCATCGCCGCCTTCACCCCGCCGACCAGCTGGTGGATCACATCCTTCGCCGGCCCCTTGAAAGGCACCTGACCCTCGATGCCTTCGGGCACCAGCTTCATCTGGTCCTTGATGTCCGCCTGGAAATAGCGATCGGCGCTGCCCCGCGCCATGGCGCCCACGCTGCCCATGCCGCGATAGCTCTTGTAGGCGCGGCCCTGATACAGGAAGGTTTCGCCCGGCGCCTCGGCCGTTCCGGCCAGCAGGGAACCGACCATGACGCACCCGGCCCCCGCTGCCAGCGCCTTGGCGACGTCGCCCGACGTTCGCAATCCGCCATCGGCGATCACCGGAACGCCCTGCTTCGCGGCTTCCTCGGCCGAATCCATGATCGCGGTCAATTGCGGAACACCGACGCCCGCAACCACGCGGGTGGTGCAGATGGATCCCGGCCCGATGCCGACCTTCACACAATCCGCGCCGGCACCGATCAGCGCCTTGGTGGCTTCGGCCGTCGCGACATTGCCCGCGACCACCTGAACATGGTTCGACAGCTTCTTGACCGCCTCGACCGCGACCGCGACCTGCCTGCTATGGCCATGGGCGGTGTCGATGACGATCAGGTCGCACTCCGCGTCGATCAGTGCCGCGCTGCGCTCCAGCCCCTTGTCGCCCACCGTGGTCGCGGCGGCGACCCGCAAACGCCCGGCAGCATCCTTCGTGGCCTGCGGATAGGTGACCGCCTTTTCGATGTCCTTGACCGTGATCAGGCCGACGCAATGATAGGAATCGTCCACCACCAGCAATTTCTCGATCCGGCGCTGGTGCAGCAGGCGCATCGCCTCTTCCTGGCCGACCCCGGCCTTGACCGTGGCGAGATTGTCCTTGGTCATCAGTTCACTGACCGGCTGGTGGGGGTTCTCGGCAAAACGGGTGTCGCGGTGGGTCAGGATGCCGACCAGCTTGCCGCTCGCCTCCACCACCGGAATACCGCTGATCTTATGCCGCTGCATCAGCATCTGCGCATCGGCCAGCGTGGCGGTCGGCAATATCGTGATGGGATTGACCACCATGCCGCTCTCGAACCGCTTGACCGCGCGCACGGCGTCCGCCTGTTCCTCGACGGTCAGGTTGCGATGCAGCACGCCGATCCCGCCAAGCTGCGCCATGACGATGGCCATGTCCGCTTCCGTCACCGTGTCCATGGCTGACGACAGGATCGGAATGTTCAGCCTGATCCCTTTGGTGACCTGCGTGCTGGTGTCCGCCTGGCTGGGCAGCACGTCGGATTCGGCGGGCTGCAACAGCACGTCGTCAAAGGTGAGGCCAAGGCGGATATCCATGCGAAGTGCCACTTTCTGCTGGGCGGATCCGGTCGAGCAAAGCCGGGCCGCTAGGGGATTTGTGGCGGCCCATGTAACCACTATGCCCCCAAACGGCCAGACCCTTTGCAAGGATTAATTGCGCGGGCCGCTTGCGCCCCTGCCCGTGGGCATCCTCACCCCAAGGGCACGAAAAAAGGGCGCGACCTTCGCCGCGCCCTTGCCGTTTCAAGAACCCTGCCGTCAGACTCCGGCCGGCGACGGATCGCCGAACGGCCCCTTGCGCTTGCGCGTCTTGGGGATCGAACTGCCCGCCGCCGGGATTACAGAAGGCTTGATCGTCGTCCCGTCGTCGCGGGTGATCTCGCCCTTGTCGAGCAGCGTCTTGATCTCCTCGCCACTCAGCGTTTCATATTCCAGCATCGCGTTGGCCAGCAGGTGAAGCTGGTCCTCATGGCCCTTGAGCAATGCCTGCGCGCGGGCATAGCCCTGCTCCACCAGGCCACGGATTTCCTTGTCGATCAGCTTGGCCGTCTCGTCCGACATATGGACGCGCTGGCTCTGCGAATAACCCAGGAAGGTCTCGCCCTGCTGTTCCTCATATTGCAGCGGGCCCAGCTTGTCCGACATACCCCATTGGGTGACCATGTCGCGGGCCAGACGCGTGGCGTACTGGATGTCGCCCGAAGCGCCGCTCGATACCTTGTCATAGCCGAAGATGATCTCCTCGGCGACGCGTCCGCCCATGGCGACGGCCATGTTCGCATGCATCTTGTCGCGGTGATAGCTGTAGCTGTCCCGCTCCGGCAGGCGCATCACCATGCCCAGCGCGCGGCCGCGCGGGATGATCGTTGCCTTGTGGATCGGGTCGGACGCCGGTTCATGGACCGCGACGATGGCATGGCCTGCCTCATGATAGGCGGTCATCTTCTTCTCGTCATCGGTCATGACCATGGAGCGGCGCTCGCTGCCCATCATGACCTTGTCCTTGGCGGCCTCGAACTCGTCCATCGCGACCAGGCGCTTGCCGCGGCGAGCCGCCATCAGCGCCGCCTCGTTGACCAGGTTGGCAAGATCGGCGCCCGAAAATCCGGGCGTGCCGCGCGCGATGGTGCGCGGGTTGACGTCCGGGGCCAGCGGCACTTTCTTCATGTGGACCGCCAGGATCTTCTCGCGGCCTTCGATGTCGGGGCGCGGCACCACGACCTGCCGGTCGAAGCGGCCCGGACGCAGCAGCGCGGGGTCCAGCACGTCGGGGCGGTTGGTCGCCGCGACGATGATGATGCCCTCATTCGCCTCGAACCCGTCCATCTCGACCAGCAACTGGTTCAACGTCTGCTCGCGCTCGTCATTGCCGTTGCCCAGGCCCGCGCCGCGATGGCGGCCGACCGCGTCGATTTCGTCGATGAATACGATGCAGGGCGCGTTCTTCTTGGCCTGTTCGAACATGTCGCGCACGCGGGACGCACCGACGCCGACGAACATCTCGACGAAATCCGAGCCCGAGATGGTGAAGAAGGGCACGCCCGCCTCACCCGCAATGGCGCGAGCCAGCAGCGTCTTGCCGGTGCCCGGCGAGCCGACCAGCAGCGCACCCTTGGGGATCTTGCCGCCCAGCCGCGCAAATTTGCTCGGGTCCTTCAGGAATTCTACGATTTCCTGCAATTCCTCGCGTGCTTCGTCGATGCCGGCGACGTCATCGAAGGTCACCTTCCCATGCTTTTCGGTGAGCAACTTGGCCTTCGACTTGCCGAAGCCCATGGCGCCACCCGCGCCGCCACCCTTCTGCATCTGGCGCAGCACGAAAAAGGCGATGCCCAGGATCAGCAGGAACGGCAGCGACTGGTAGAGCATGATCTGCCAGAAACTCGGCCCTTCCTCGGCCTGGCCCGAATATTTGACGTTATAATCGTCCAGCAGACCGGTGAGGGCGGGATCGTTGACCGGCATGGTCGTGAACTTCTGGCCGCTCGACAATGTGCCGGTGATCCTGTCCGGCGCGATCGCGACGTCCTTTACCTGTCCGTCCTGCACCTTCGACCGGAACTCGGAATAGGCGATCTCGCTGCCATTCGCCCCCACCGGCCGCTCGAATACCGACACGAACAGCAGCAGGGCGATGATGACGCCCGCCCAGATCACCGCGCTCTTGATCCAGGGATTGCCTTGCGGGTCTTTTTCTTCGTTCATTTTTACTCTCTTTCACCCGCCAAGATAGGATATGCCCCTAAAAGCGCAAGCGGACGAAAGCCGTCATGCGCCGGACAATTGCGACAGGGCGACATATCCCAACGCCAGCGCCGCGCCCGCGGACAGGCCGCACAGAAGATAGCCGGCGTAGCAGAGCATCGGCGGATGCGGTTGCCGGAGCCTCCGGTTTCGCTGCGCCGCCGAAAGAATGACACTCGTCAACAGGCCGTAGGTAAGGGCCGCAAATTCCACCATCGTGCAAATCCCCGCATTAACGCTGCTATGATTAACCATCTCACCTGTTAAGGAAAGGTCATTGCACCGCGATAAAAAGGCAGATGGTGGCCCGCATGCGTTCAGCGGTGGAACTTTTTGCCGTACGTCTCGTCAACGTCTGGGTGGCGCCGATGTAAGAACCCACATCGGGCCACCTTTCAGCAGCAAATTGCCAAGACTCGCCTGTTCGCCCCGGGCCGCAGTGGCGATCGCCCGATCCAGCGCCTCTCCGCGCGGCATCTTCGCTTCCGGTTCGGCACAGGCGATCATGCGCAGCAGCAGACGGCGCAGATATTCGCGCGGCAGGCCGGCGGGATCGAGCGACCAGCCATCGCCGGTCGGCAGAACGCGCTGCTTGGCAAGGTCCTCCACCGTCCACTCCAGCGCCGCCTCCGCTTCCGCCAGCGCCGCGGCGCTGCGCACGGCTCCCTCCCGATCCAGCCAGGCGACGTCGCCCAGCGCCGCCCGCAGACTCGCCCGGTCGAACCGCGGATCGGCGTTCGACGGATCTTCGGCATGGGGCAGGCCCCGCGCCCGGACGTGGGCCAGAAGCGCCGCCTTGCGGACACCAAGCAGCGGACGGATCACCCGCCCCGACCGTCCCCGCACGCCGGCCAGGCCCCCGACGCCCGCTCCCCGGTTGAGCCGCATCAGCAGCGTTTCCAGTTGATCGTCGGCATGATGCGCGGTCATGATCCAGTCGATGTTGCCCGCCACCCGCCACCGCTCGATCAGCCGGTAACGCTGGGCACGGGCCCATGCCTGCACATTGCCGCTTACCGGGTCGTCGGGCACGGCGATAGTGTGGGGCATAGTGTGGCGCGCGCACCACAGGGCGACGGCCCGGGCTTCGGCCGCGGCTTCGGGTCGCAATCCGTGATCGACGGTTATCGCCGCCACGCGGCCCGGAAAGGCCGTCATGGCCAGATCGAGCAAGGCCATGCTGTCGGGCCCGCCCGACACGGCGATGCCGAAGTGCGCGCTGTCATGACCTTCGACAAGAGCGGCCGTGGCGGCGATCAGCCCCGCCAGCAGCCCGTCCGCGTCGCTGGTCAGTTGCACTTCGCCCGCGTGCGGCCCTTGTCCATCATGCCGCGCAAGCTGGCGGAGAGGCTGTCGCCATAGACCTGCTCCAGTTCCTGATAGACCTTGCAGGCGTCAGCCGGCTTCTTGAGCTGGATCAGTGCCTCGCCCAGATAGGCCAGGCTGTCCGGTGCGCGGTCCCCGCGCGGCCGCTTCTGGTAATTTTCGTAGAAGGCGACGGACGCGAGCGCCGGCTTGCCATCGTCGAGATAGGCCCGGCCAAGCAGGTTCTGCGCGCGGCTCGCGACCGAGTTGCTGCCATATTTGTCGACCGTGGCCTTCAGCTGCGCCTGCGCCTCGGGATAGAATTTGGCGTCCCACAGCCGGAAACCATAAGTATAGGCGTCATTGGCCGCGTCACCGGTTTCCGGCCTTTCGACCGCCGCGACTGCGGCCTTGCGCGCGTCGCTCGCACCGGCGGAGGGTGCGGCGGCGGGCTTTGGCACCGGCTTCGCCGCGACGGGTGCAGGCGTGTCTTCAACCGGCGCTGTGACTGCGGGTTTTGCGGCTACCGGCGCTTCGGGCGGCAGCGACCGGCTTTCGGCATCGGCCTTATATTTGTTGAACGCTTCCTCCAACTGGCGAAGCTTGAAACTATTTTCCTCGACCTGCCCGGTCACGGAAGCCAGTTGCGATTCCAGCGCCCCTACCCGCGCCATCAGGTCGGACACGGGCGTGGACGCAGGCGTGCCGGGCGCCGGCGCGCTGGTCGCGGGCCGGGTGATTTCGGCCTCCACCGGCGCGCCTGCCGGGAAAACCTTTCGCTGGACCGCGCGCATCTCCTTTTCCAGGCGGCCGACCCGGCCCTCCACCGACACGCTTTGCGCCGTCGACGGTGTCGCTGTCGCCAGCAGGAGCGGCGCGCTCAGCGCGAGCACCGCGCCCGCCCGCGCAGCCGTCGCAAAGAAAAGGTTACGCATGATGATCCCCGACTAATGCCTGTGCCTTAACCATAAGGCGATATTCCGCGCCGTAAAGCGCGACTTACGTCTGCATGGCGCCGATCAGGGCTGCGCGGATGTGCCGTCTGCCGCCGAAGGCGCGGGCGCCGGGACGGCCGCAGCCGGTGCCGGTGCCGGTGCCGGGGCACTTGACAGAGCGGGTTCCGGGACGGTGACTGCCGGACGGACGCGGCGCGGCGCAGGTCGCGGCGCGGGCGCAGCGCTGCGCGCGGGCGATGGCGCGACGGTCTGGTTCGCGGCAGGCGTGCCGCGCGCCAGCAAGGCTGCTGCGGAAACGGGCACGTCCGCGATCGTCCGGTCGGCCGCGCCCAGCGGCGCAACCGGCTTGCCGCCCACTGTCACGGCCAGTGCCTGCGGCCGTCCGGTCAATATCATGGGATTGCGGGCGTTGGAGGGTAGCGTGTAGCTTTCCCCCTTCTTCATGATCCCGTCCTTCAACCTTTCTCCCGTCTCGTCATAGATCCGCAACCAGACATCGTCGGTCGCGGTGAACAATACGGGCTGAACGGCGGCCGGAACCGGCGCCGCGGCGGGGACGACCGCCGCCGACTGCGCCTGTTCTTCCTGCCCGCCGACATCGGCGCCGGGCGGCGGCGTGAACAACTGGGTCCGCCAGAGCGTGTAGCCTGCGATCAACAGAAGGACGATGGCCGCCACGGCCCAGGCCAAACGGCGGGGCGGAACGCGCGCGGGGTCGGCGGGCTCGAACGCTTCGTAGCGGTTGGCGGCAAGGTCCGTTCCATTGACCGCCTGACGGACTTCGGCGGCGATCATGACTTCGTCGACACCGATCGAACGGGCATAGGCGCGGGCGAAGCCAACGGCATAGGGAATGCCCGGCAGGGCGGCATAATCGTCCCGCTCGATTGCTTCCAACTGCCGCTGGGCGATGCGGGTCCGGGTGGCGATATCCTGCACCGAAAGGCCCTGCGCTTCCCGCGCGACCCGCAGCTTCGCACCGGGGCTGTTGGCCTGCACCTCCGGCGCGCTGTCCGCGCCGGTCTGCTGTTCTGCTTCGTCTGTCATGCTGCTCCGCGACGCTTGTCGGTTGGCCTTGTCTCATTGGGGGACAGGCATTGTCAACGCCGCATCCCACCGATTAGCCCAGTTCCACATTCCGTTCGACGGCCCATCGCGTAAGCCGCGCGCGAATGTCGGGCACGCCATTGTCCAGCCATTCGCGCATCGCATCCTGCAAGTCGGACGCGTCGATGGCGCGGATCATCGCCTTGACCGGGCCGACCGATGCGGGCGTGATCGACAGGCGTCGAATGCCCAGTCCGACCAGCGCCATCGCCTCCAGCGTCCGGCCGCCCATTTCGCCGCAAACGCCGACCGGCACCTTGTAGTCATGACAGGTCCGCACCACGCGATCGATGAAGCGCAGGATGGCGATGCTCAGCCAGTCATAGCGTTCCGCCAGCTTGGGGTGGGCACGGTCGGCAGCGAACAGGAATTGCGTCAGGTCATTGGTGCCGATCGACAGGAAATCGAGGCGCGGCAACAGGATGTCCAGCACTTCGGCCAGCGCCGGCACTTCCAGCATGGCACCGTAACGGATTGCGATGGGAACCTTCTTGCGCTGCTGCTGGAGCCACTCGCGCTGATGCTCGACCAGCGCGCGCGCGGCGTCATATTCCCACGGTTCGGACACCATCGGGAACATGACGTGCAACATCTTGCCGGCGCTCGCTTCCAGCAGCGCGCGGGCCTGGGTCTTCATCAACCCTTCGCGCTCCAGCGCCAGGCGCAACGCGCGCCACCCCATCGCCGGATTGTCCTCCAGTTCCTCGTCGGCGTCGCGCTGCATATAGGGCAACGCCTTGTCCCCGCCGATGTCCACAGTACGGAAAATGACCGGACGATCGCCCGCAGCGTCCAGCACGTCCTTGTACAGCCGCTGCTGTTTTTCCCGTTGCGGCAGCGTTGCCGACACCAGGAACTGAAACTCGGTGCGGAACAGGCCGATGCCGTCCGCGCCCACCACGTCCAGGGCCTGGGCGTCCTCGCGCAGGCCGGCATTGACCATCAGTTCGACCCGCTGACCGTCCGCCGATACCGACGGCAGGTCACGCATCGCGGCAAATTCGGCGCGGCGCTTCTGCGTGACATGGAGTTTGTTTTCAAATGCCTCGTCCATGTCCGCGCTCGGGCGGATCAGCAGGGCATTTTCCACGACGTCCATCAGGATCAGGTCGCCTTCGTTCACCTGATGGCGAATGTCGCGCACGCGGCCCAGCACCGGCACGCCCATGGCGCGCGCGACGATGGTGACATGCGCGGTGAGCGATCCTTCCTCGAGGATCACGCCCTTCAGACGACGGCGATCATATTCCAGCAGCTCGGCCGGTCCCAGGTTCCGGGCGATCAGGATGGCATCCTGCCGCAGGCCCATGGTCGCCGCCGTGCCCAGCTGGCCCGACACGATGCGCAGCAGGCGGTTCGCCATATCCTCCAGGTCGTGCATCCGGTCCTGAAGCAGCGGATCGTCGATCTGGCGCATCCGCATCCGTGTGCGCTGCTGCACGCGCTCGATCGCCGCCTCCGCCGTCAGGCCGCTGTCAATCGCCTCGTTGATCCGCCTGATCCAGCCCTCGTCATAGGCGAACATCTTGTAGGTCTCCAGCACCTCCTGATGCTCGCCCTCGGTGCCGAACTCGGCCGCGCCGGTCATCCGGTCGATCTGCTCGCGCATCTTGGTGAAGGCGGAAATCACGCGCTGCCTCTCAGCCTCGGTATCCTCCGCAACCGTATGTTCGATATGCACGCGCGGCTGGTGAAAAACCGCATGACCGCGCGCCATGCCCATGACCAGTTGCAGGCCGCGCAGCATGATCGTGCCGGTGTCGGTGACGCGCAGGTCCATCGGCCCGTCGTCGGCCAGTTCCGCGTTGGCGATCAGTTCCGACAGCACCATGGCGACGGTCTGGAGCGCCTCAATCTCTATTTCCTCATATTTGCGCGGTTCGACATGCTGCACGCACAGCACGCCGATGGCGCGCTCCCGCCGGACGATGGGAACGCCTGCAAAACTGTGGAACCGGTCCTCGCCGGTTTCGGGGCGATAGGAAAAGTCGGGATGTGCGGCGGCTTCGTCCAGGTTCAGCGTCTCAACGTTCGTCGCGATCAGCCCGACCAGCCCTTCGCCCATCGCCATGCGGGTGACGTGGACCGCTTCCTGCTTGAGGCCGCGGGTCGCGAACAGTTCCAGCACCCCTTCGCGCACCAGATAGATGGAGCAGACTTCGCTCGAGAGCGACTGGCCGATGATCTCCACCACCTTGTTGAGCTTTGCCTGGGCACTGGTGCGAGACGCCATCACCTCCTGCAGGCGGACGAGAATCTGGCGGGCGGCGGCTGCGGGCGTGCTGGGCATATATGGTTCGCTACCAGATGAACGAGAGGCTTTCCACGCACTTCGATGTTGCACGGCACAATGTAGCCGCTGCGCAATTCGGCGATTGCATGGCGGAAACATTCAGGACATTCGTTAAACAAGCCGAGGGAATGAGGGATGCGGTTTCCAGGAAGGATGATGAGGATGAACAGCCAGTCCAACGCCACGTTCGAACAGGATCTTTTGGATCGCGGCTATTCGCGGCGCCAGCTTGCGAAAGTCGCCGCCCTTCTGGGCGCGGGCGCTGCCGCGATCCGGGTGACGGGCGCGGCTGCGCAGCAGGCGGCCAAACCGGTCGAGGGCGCCGTGCGCATCGGTGCCAATGAATGCTGGACCGGCCCTTTTCCCGTTGCAGCGGAGTCCGCCTTCAAGCTGGTGACCGAGGGCAATCGCTACGAACCCGACAATGAGCATGAAAAACTCTTCGCCGCAGTATCCGCGGTGGAGGGCATTCCGGCCGACCGGGTCACCGCATGGCCTGGTTCTTCAGATCCGCTGAGCCGCGTCGCGGTCGCCTATGCCTCGCCCTCGCGCGGCATCGTCACCGGCGACCCGACCTATGAGGCAATCTGGCGCACCGGCGCATGGCTGGGCGCGAAGGTCACCAAGGTGCCGCTGACCGCCGATCATCGCCACGACGTCAAGGCGATGCTGGCGGCCGATCCGAATGCGGGCGTCTATTATATCTGTTCGCCCAACAATCCGACCGGCACGGTGACGCCGATTGCCGACATCGAATGGCTGGCCAACAACAAGCCGAAGGATTCGATCCTCGTCGTGGACGAAGCCTATATCCACTGGTTCGACGGTCCCAATGCGGCGAAGCTGGCGGCTTCGCGCGACGACGTGCTGATCCTGCGCACTTTTTCGAAGCTGTTCGGCATGGCGGGCATGCGCCTGGGCCTCACCTTCGCCAGCCCGTCGCTGATGGAAAAAATGATGCGCTATGACGGCGGCCAGGTTACGGCGATGCTGCCGATGACCGCCGTCGCCTGCGGCACCACCTCGCTCACGCAGGCGGACCTCATCAAGGCGCGGCGCGCTGAAATGATCGCCGCGCGCGAAAAGTCCGTCAGCCACCTCAAGTCGAAGGGCATCAAGGTCATCCCGGGCAGCCATGCCAATATGTTCATGGTGGACTGGGGCAAGCCGGCCAAGGACATGCAGGCCGCCATCCTGGAACAGGGTGTGCAAATCGGCCGCAGCTGGCCCATCTGGCCCAATGTATCGCGCGTTTCCGTGGGTTCGATGCAGGAAATGGAAGCCTTCAACGCGGCGGTGGACAAGGTCTGGAAGGCCTGACCCCGCACCAGCGGTCCGATTCTGACATTCGATACCTTTCGAGGCCAAGCCTCCTCGAATGTCAGAATTTCTTCGGTTCATTCTAAATATTTGATTCTACTGTATTTTACGATTTTGACATTGCAGACCCACCCAAATCGCCGGGGGATACAAATGTCAAAATCGATCCACCAGCGCATAAAAATTGCAAATCTGTATGGCGGCACATTGCGGAAATGTGCCGCCATTTCGTCTTTCCTGATGACTGGAGCCAATTTCTGGAACGGGGACGGACACATGACGATGATGCTGACAGAGGATGCCAAGGAAGACCTGATCGAGCGCGGCTATTCGCGCCGCCAGCTGGGTGAGATAGCGGCCCTTGTGGGCGCCGGAGTCGCCGCCAGTTCGCTTCTCGGCGGCGCCGCGCAGGCGCAGCAGCAGGCCGCGCGCGGCATTGCCGGCGCCGTGCGCATCGGTTCGAACGAATGCTGGACCGGCCCCTTCCCGTCGGGCGTTGAAGCCGCCGCGCAGGCCGCCGCGGTCGGCAACTGGTATGACCCCGACAATTATCGCGGCGACCTGGTCAAGACCGTCGCCGCGGTCGAGGGTATCCCCGAAAGCCATGTGATGGTGTGGCCGGGCTCGGGCGGTCCGCTGGTCAGCACGGTTGCAGCCTTCTGCTCGCCGACCAAGGGCCTGGTCACGGCGGACCCGACCTTTGAATCGGCCTGGCGCACCGCCGATTATCTGAAGGCCCCCATCGCCAAGGCACCTCAGGCCATCGGCAAGGGCCACGACGTCAAGGCGATGCTGGCCGCAAATCCCAACGCCGGGCTCTATTATATCTGCACGCCCAACAACCCGACCGGCACGATCACCCCGCTGGCCGATATCGAATGGCTGCTGGCCAACAAGCCAGCCGACAGCATCCTGCTGGTCGACGAAGCCTATATCCACTTCTCCGAAGCGCCCAGCGCGGCGAAGCTGGTGGCGGGTCGCAAGGACCTGATCGTCATGCGCACCTTCTCCAAGCTGTTCGGTATGGCGGGCGTGCGCCTCGGCCTTACCTTCGCCGATCCTGAACTGCAAAAGCGCATCATGCTGTTCGGCCCGACCGCGGGCGGCCTGTCGATCACCGCCATGCACTGCGGCAACGCCGTCTATACCGAGGCCGACCTCATCAAGGCCCGCCGCGCCGAAATGATCGCCAACCGCGATGAAACCATCGCATGGCTGACCAAGAAGGGCATCGAGGTGCAGCCGGGCAGCCAGGCGAACATGTTCATGGTCGACTGGAAAAAGCCTGCCAAGGAAATGCAGACGGCGATGCTGGCGACCCCCAACAAGGTGCAGATCGGCCGCAGCTGGGCGATCTGGCCCACCGTGTCGCGCGTGACGGTCGGCTCCGCCGACGACATGGCAAAGTTCCGCGAATCCGTGGATCTGGTCTACAAGGCCTGATCTGCCACAGCATGACGAATGACGGGGCGTCCGGGAAACCGGGCGCCCTTTCGCATACATCGTCCATCGCTTGCCGGTTACCGGCGCCGGGTTTTTGCGTCGTACGGTCGGCGGTCAGCGCGCGCCGCTCGCCAGGAATACCGCATATTGCGCGTCGAACGCGCGCCGGAAAGCAGGCCGCTCCTCGCCGCGGGCGACATAGGCCATAAGGTTGGGGCAGGTTTCGAGAAGGTTCCAGCCGTCCAGCCGCCGCAGCACCGTCACCATCATGATGTCGGCTACGCTGAACGCCCCGGCCAGCCATTCGGCATCGTCAAGGCTTGCCGACAGCGCGTCGATCCGCTTGCGCACATGGGCATCCAGCGCGGGCAGACGCGCGTCAAACCAGGGCTTGTCGCGTTCCACCAGTTCGGCCATCTCCCGCTCCACGATCGGCGGCTCCACGGTGTTGATCGCGGCGAACATCCACGACAGGGCGCGCGCCCGCGCCACGGCATCCACCGGCAGCAGGCTGCGATGGCGTTCGGCGATATGCAGCAGGATCGCACCCGTCTCGAACAGTGCCACCGCGCCGTCCTCATAGGTCGGAATCTGCCCGAAAGGCTGGATCGCCAGATGCGCAGGTTCCCTCATCTGCGCGAAGGACAATAACCGCACATCATAGGGCTGCCCCGCCTCCTCCAGCGCCCAGCGGACGCGCATGTCCCGCGCCTGCCCCTGCCCGCGATCGGGCGCCGCCGCAAACGCCGTGATGATCGGCCGCATGGCTCCTGCCTCCCCTTTCGTACGGTGTCAGGCGCTTGCCGCCGATGTTTCGCACAGCGCCTTGAATTGCTCGGCCATCTCGTCCCAACCGGGATGGAAGCCCATATCCTCGTGCCGGCGCTTCGCATCGGCATCCCAATGCCGCGCGGTCGCGGTGAAGCGCGTCCCCTCCCCTTCGTCGGCAAAGGTCCAGATGCTGGTCAGGAACGGGGCCTGCGGTATCCAGCCCGACGCGTAGGCATCGGTGGTGATGATTCGCTCGCCGGTCACAACCTCCAGGAAAATGCCTTCCATCGGGCCGGTATCCTCTCCGTCGGGACCGAACATGCGCACCGCGCTGCGCCCGCCCGGACGCAGGTCCTCCTCCACGACTTCGGCTCGCCACGGCTTGGGACAGAACCATTCGTCCTTCAGGTCCGTCCACACCTTCCAGCAGATCGCGCGCGGGGCGGCGATATGGCAGCTCACCGACAATTCATGCTCGGCCACGCTCATGCCGTTTCTCCCTCGAAAGCGGCTTTCATCCGCGCCAGGTCCAGTTTCTGCATGGACATCATCACCCCCATCATGCGCTTTATTCCGACTTTGTCGTCGGTGCGGTACAGCGCCTCGACTTCGGCGGGGACCAGTTGCCAGGACAGGCCATATTTGTCGGTGACCCATCCGCAGGGCCCCGGCTTACCGCCGTTGGCGGTCAGCGCGTCGAAATAACGGTCCAGTTCAGCCTGGTCGGCGCACGACACCGAAAGCGATACGGCCTCGGTGAAGGGGAATTTTGGCCCGCCGTTCAACGCCTGATAGCTGTCGCCGAACAGGGAGAATTCGACCAGCAGAACGCTGCCCCCCGGCAAGGGCGACGGCGATGGGTTTTCGTCGGGATAATAAGTGACATGATCCACAGTTCCACCAAAGACGGACGCGTAGAAGCGCGCTGCTTCCTCGGCCTGGCCGTCGAACCACAGACAGGGGGAAATCCTGCTCATTGCCCGCTTCCCCTCATGCCGACCAGCGCGAACATCGCGCCCTGCGGGTCAAGCCCCTGGATGACCCATGCACCGCCCGGCACTTCCATCGGGCCATTGATCACGGTGCCGCCGCCATCGCGCACCCGCGTCACCGCCGCGTCGATGTCGCCCACCACGAAATAGAACAGCCACAGCGGAGCGGGCATCTCCTTGGGCAAGGGCATCACGCCGCCCGTCATGTCCTGAAAATCGCTGCCGCCGGTCTGCGAAACGAGCTGGTAGGAGCCCATGGCGCCCATATCCATCGCCTGGCCCGTGGTCCATCCGAACTGGCCGGTGTAGAAGGCCAGGTCACCGTCGAAATCACCGGAATAAAGCTCGTGCCAGCCGACATGCCCCTGCGCCATCGGCGATGCCGGCGTCATGCCTTCCGGGCTGGAGCCCTTGAGCAGCATGAACGTTGCCCCGCCCGGATCACCCATCACGGCGAAGCGGCCGACACCGGGAATATCCTCCGGCGCGCGGCGGATGCTGCCGCCGGCGCCGGCCAGCCGGGCGGCAACCGCGTCGACATCGGCCGATCCGATATAGCCGCCCCACCAAGGTTTCATGCCGCACGCCCCTGCCTCGGCCGGGATTGCCATGATGCCGCCCAACGGCCCGGCGCTGCCGGAAATCACATGATAGGGGTCGCCCGTGTCTTCGCCGCCAAAGGCGTGCGCGGTCCATCCCACCACATCGCCGTAAAAGGCCAGCGCCGCCTGCGGATCGCTGGTCATCAATTCGTACCAGAAGAATTTTCCGTTCAGGTCCGTCATCGTCCGTCTCCTGAATATGGGGTCAAGCCTTCGCGTCGACCAGCACCTCGAACCCGCCATAGATGAGGCGGGCACCCACGAAAGGCATGTCGTCCTCGCCTTCCTTGGGCTGCATCCGGGGATCGGCCATCACCTTTGCGGCCCCCGCGTCGCGCGCATCCTTGTCGGGCCATTCGATCCAGGAAAAGACGACCTCCTCATCCTCCTCGGCGATGACAGCGGTACGGAAATCGTTGATCTTTCCGGGCTTTATATCGTTGGCCCAGCATTCCACCACGCGCAACGCGCCATGTTCGATGAAGATGGGCGCGGCATAGGCCGCAACCTCCCGATACCGTTCTTTGTTGCCCTTCGGCACCGGAATCACGAAACCGTCCATATAGGCCATCGTTCCTCTCCTTCCTCCCCGGCCGCTCAGGCGGCGGCGGGTTCTTCCTTTCCGGCCGCCATGGCCGCCGCGACGTCCATCCACATCACTTCCCAGATATGTCCGTCCGGGTCGGCGAAGTTGCGCCCGTACATGAAACCATGATCCTGTGTCGGATTGGGCTCCGTGCCGCCGGCGGCCAGCGCTCTATCAACCATAGAGTTTACGGCTTGGCGACTTGTCTCGCTGAGACAGAGCAGAACCTGCGCCGTTTCATGCGCGTCGGGGATCGCGCGCGGCGTGAAACCGCGGAAGCGATCGTGGGTCAGCAGCATTGCGTGGATCGTTTCGGAAAAGCTCACCATCTGCGCGCTGTCGTCGCCGAACTCATTGTTCCGCACCGCGCCGACCGCCTCGTAGAAAGCGATGGACGTCGGCAGGTCGGCGACGGGCAGGTTGACGAAGATCATCCGGGGCGCGGGCTGTTCGGTCATCGACGGTTCCTTCGCTATCATGACGGACGGGGGTCTGCTCGCATATCGAGCGACTCACGACTTGAACCTTCTGCCTTATTGAATTACTTTATACAACTGTTGAGTTAGAAAAGATAACTGATGAACATTCCCGTCAAGAAACGAGCCTATCAGGACGGATGCGCCGTCGCCCATGCGCTGGACATCATCGGCGACCGCTGGGCGATGCCGATCATGCGCGAATTGATGCTGGGGCCAAAGCGTTTCACCGATCTGCGCGCCGGACTGCCCGGTATCAGCGCCAATGTGCTGACCCAGCGGCTCGATGAACTGGAGGCGGCCAGCATATTGGTCCGCAGGCGTCTCCCACCGCCCGCCGCCAGCCAGATCTACGAACTGACGGATTGGGGTCGCGAGTCGGAAATCCTGTTCCAGACGCTGGGCCGCTGGGCCTGCCGGTCGCCCACCATGGAGCCGGGCAAGCCGATGAGCACGGTGTCGGTCATCCTGTCGATGCGCACGATGATCGATCGCGCCCGCCTGGGCGATCTCGACGCGGTCGTAGGGTTCGCGTTCGGCGAGGAAACATTCCGCGCGACCATCGCCGACGGCGATTGCCGGATAGACCGCGGCGACATTTCGGATGCGAATGTCATCTTTCGCGGTGACCAGAATGCGCTCGTCGCGCTCCTCTACGGCGGGGCCCGGCCCGAACATGTCTCAGACGCCCTCACCATCGAGGGGGACAAAGCATTGGCCCGGCGCTTCGCCGGGCTCTTCCCCCTTCCCCCAAAGGCGCCGTCGACCTGCCGGGCCGACTGACGGAACAGGCGCTATTCGCTGGTCATCGGCAGCGGCTGCACCATCAGCTTGGGCGCACCAGGCCCCGACGGCTGAACCGACGACTGGACGGGCGGCTTGACTGCGGGCGCATCGGCTGGCGGCGGCGCGCTTTTTTCCAGGGCGCTGGTGTAGCTGGGTGTCCAGCCGTCCGGCGGCACCTCTGCTGGTGGCCTGGGCGGCGGCGGCAGCGGCGTGGGCGACACGACGACCGTGACGGTCGCGCCGAAACGCGACTGCCATTCGGCCAGGCGCCGCAGATAATCCTCATAAGCCGCGTAGAATTCCTGGTATGGCTTTTCCAGTTCCTCCAGCCATTGCGGTGCCATCAGCAACAACTGCGACGAAGGCGTCGACAGCATCTTGGCTCCGACCGTCACCGCGACCGGGCAGAAATGCTTGATGACCGGTGGCAGGGCGAAGAAATTATAGACGACCGTATTGAGACGTTCGCGCGACCCCAGCGCCGAACTGCCAAACGCAACCTTGTAGTTGCGGTCGACCGCGGCGTTGGCGGTTTTCAGTGTCGGCCCATGTACGGTCAATATCTGGTTATATTGGGTGCGGGCGGCGGCGCCGTACCTGTCGCAGTTCAGCGCCGCGACGTTGAGAGCCATGCGGACGTGCCAGAGCGCGGTGTTGGACGTCACGCCGCGATTTGCGGTGAGATATTGTCCGTCGTCGGTCTTTTCGGGAATGCTCATGCCTTCAGCCGCATTGTCCGGCGGTACCGGCCTGACGGTCGGCACGACGGGCGGCGGCGGCGTGGGCGGCGGCGGCGGCGGCTTTGAGCAAGCGGCCAGGACCGCCAGCGATACCAAGGCAATCCGGCCAGAAAGGCGGCGCGAAACGAACATTAAATTCTCCGAGAGGATTCCAAGGCGGTCATGCCGGGCATTCTTCTCCGAGGAAATATGCTTAACCCTCGGCTCGTCGCAAGTGCTTACGCAGTTCGCCGCTCAAGTGCCTGCGCGGCCTGTTCCATCAGCTCGGCGATGATCGCCGCGACCGGCTCTTCCCTGGTCACCATGCCGACCGACTGGCCCGCCATCAGCGATCCGCCCTCGACGTCGCCGTCGATCACCGCCTTGCGCAGGGCGCCGGCCCAATAATGCTCGATCTGCAACTGGGCCTCGCCCATGTCGACCGCCCCGCTGTCGAGCAGGTTGGCGACCTCGCGCTGCTTGGCGGTAAAGGCTTCGGTGCCGGCATTCTTGAGCGCGCGCACCGGGATGACCGGCAAGCGCGGATCGATCTGTACGCTGGCGACGGCATCGCGCGCGGATGCGCGGAAGAAAGCCTTTTTGAAGGCAGGATGAGCGATGCTCTCGCTCGCGCAGGCGAAACGCGTGCCGAGTTGCACGCCCGCAGCGCCCATTTCCAGATAGGCGGCGATCGCCTCGCCCCGGCCGATACCGCCGGCCACGAACACCGGAACCTGCCCCGCCATTTCCGGCAGGATTTCCTGCGCCAGCACGCTGGTCGCGACCGGACCGATATGGCCGCCCGCTTCCATGCCTTCGACCACCAGCGCGTCGACGCCAGACCGCACCAGTTTTTTCGCCAGCGCCAGCGCCGGGGCGAAACAGATCAGCTTCGCGCCTTTTGCCTTGATCGCCTCGATACTGCCCTTGGGCGGCAGGCCGCCGGCCAGGACGACATGCGACACGTCGTGCTTCGCGCAGATTTCGATCAGGTCGAACAATTGCGGGTGCATGGTGATGAGGTTCACGCCGAACGGCTTGGCTGTCAGCACCTTGGTCGCGGCGATCTCCGCGTCCAGCAGTGCAGGTGTCATGGCGCCGCAGGCGATCACCCCGAAGCCGCCCGCATTGGAGATGGCCGCCACCAGATGGCGTTCCGAAACCCAGCTCATCGCCCCGCACAGGATCGCGGCGTCGCAGCCCAGAAATTCCGCGCCGCGGGCCATGAGGGAAGCGAGTTTGGCGGTCGTCATGTCATCTAGCCTTCAAGAATCAAAAAGCCCCTCCCCCATCGGGGAGGGGTTGGGGCGGTGACTTGCCGAAGCATGCCCCGTCGCCCTTGCACATATCCCCCCTGACCGGGGAGCCGCCAAAAATCAAGCCGCCGGGGCGTCGAGACCATAAGCGGTGTGCAGCACGCGTACCGCCAGTTCGGTCTCGTCCTCGTCGATCAGCACGCTGACCTTGATCTCGCTGGTGGAGATCGCCTCGATATTGATGCCGCGATCGGCCAGGGTCTTGAACATGGTGGCGGCGACGCCGGCATGGCTGCGCATCCCCACACCCACGACGCTGATCTTGGCCACTTCGGTGTCGGTGATGATCCGACGAAAACCGATTTCACCCTTGTTGGCTTCCAATATGTCGACGCTGCGGGCGAGGTCCGCGCGCGGGACGGTGAAGGTAACGTCGGTTTCCTCATTGTCCTTGGAATCATTCTGGATGATCATGTCGACATTGATCGCCGCGTCGGCCAGCGGCGTGAAGATGCCGGCGACCGCGCCCGGCCTGTCGGGCACGCGGGTAACGATGATCTTCGCCTCGTTCTTGTCATGGGCGATGCCGGTGATGAGCTGACGTTCCATCTTGCTGTCCTTGAGCTTGGCTTCCAGTTCCGCGTCGCTGACGATCAGCGTGCCGGGCAGGTCGTCCTGGGTGGGGTCGTCGAAGGAGGACAATACCTGGACGACCACGCCTTCCTTCATGGCGAGGCCGACCGACCGGGTCTGGAGCACCTTGGCGCCGACCGAGGCCAGCTCCAGCATCTCCTCATAGGTGACGAGGTCCAGCTTGCGGGCCCGCGCGACGATGCGCGGGTCGGTGGTGTAGACGCCATCGACATCGGTGTAGATGTCGCAGCGGTCCGCCTTTACCGCCGCCGCCACCGCCACCGCCGAGGTATCCGATCCGCCCCGGCCCAGCGTCGACACGCGGCCATCCGCCATCATGCCCTGGAACCCGGGGATGACCGCCACCTGCCCGGCCTGTATCGCGGCGATCAGCGCATCGGTTTCGATGGTGGAAATGCGCGCCTTGGCATGGGCCTCTATCGTGCGGATGGGCATTTGCCAGCCCAGCCAGCTGCGCGCGTCCACGCCCATGGCCTTGAGCGTCATGGCCAGCAGCCCGCTCGTCACCTGTTCGCCCGACGCGACGACGACATCATATTCGGCCGGATCGTAAAGCGGCGAGGCTTCCTTGCAGAAGCCGACGAGACGGTCGGTTTCGCCGGCCATGGCGGACACCACGACGGCGACCTCATGCCCCTGATCGACGACATGTTTGACGCGCGCGGCCACGTTGCGAATCCGCTCCATCCCCGCCATGGAGGTGCCGCCGAATTTCATCACGATGCGCGCCATTTGCTTGTCGAACCTGTCCGTTGTTATGAAACAAAATGTCTCGAAAAGGGCAAAACGGCGCTCCTATTAGCAGTCGCCGTGGATATGGCAAGCAATCCCCTGCGCCGCGCCCTTTCGCCTGCCCGCTCCTGGCCCGGGACGATATCATCTGGTCATTTGCCTGATCGGCCCATGCTGCTAGAATATGGGAACATCATGATGAAGGACAGCATGACAGACACGGCTTCCGCGACGATCGACCCACGCGAAGCCGCGCATTTCGGCGCGATGGCGGCACAGTGGTGGGACCCCGAAGGCTCCAGCGCGATGCTGCACAAGCTGAACCCGGTGCGATTGCGCTATATCCGCGCCGCGATCGACCGGCAATGGCCCGGCCAGGAGCAGGCCTTCCGTCCGCTCGCGGGCAGGCGCGCGCTCGACGTGGGGTGCGGCGCCGGCCTGCTGGCCGAGCCGCTGGCGCGGATGGGCGCCATGGTCACGGGCCTGGACGCGGCGCCGGAAAATATCGCCGCCGCCCGCGCCCATGCGGACGCGCAGGCGCTGGACATCGACTATCGCGCCACGCCGGTCGAGCAGATGGCCGAAGGCGGCTTCGACCTCGTCACGTCGATGGAAGTCATCGAGCATGTCGCCGATCCGGGTGCGTTCATCGCGGCGCTGTCGGACAGGCTGGCGCCCGACGGGCTGCTGATCCTGTCGACCCCCAACCGCACGCCGCTGTCGCGGCTGGCGATGATCACCGTCGGAGAGAGCGTGGGCGGCATTCCCAAGGGCACGCACGACTGGAGCAAATTCATCACGCCCGACGAACTGACCGCGCTGCTCGATGCGGCCGAACTGGAGGTGACCGACCGCAGCGGCCTGTCCTTCGATCCGCGCAAGGGCTTCGTGCTGTCGGCCAACGATGCGATCAACTATCTGCTGACGGCGCGCAAACGCGGCTGATCGGCCAAAGCAGCGCGACGGAGCGGGTGGCATGGCGCGGAACGAACAGGTCGATGCCTATATCGCAAAGCAGGCGGATTTCGCCCGGCCTGTCCTGAGCCATCTGCGCGACCTGGTGCATGGCACGGTGCCGGACGCGCAAGAGGCGATCAAATGGGGCATGCCCTTCTTCACCTTCCGGGGCCAGAACCTGTGCAACATGGCCGGGTTCAAGGCACATGTCGCGTTCGGCTTCTGGCATGACAAGGTGGCGCGGGAGGAAGCGTCCGATGCGGCGATGGGCCAGTTCGGCCGGATCGCGGGGCTGGACGACCTGCCGCCCGACGGCGAGATAGCGGCACTGATCGCGCAGGCACGCGCACTGATCGCGGCGGGCGACCGCCCGCGCACCGGCCCCAAGGCGGTCAAGGCGCCGCTGCCGGTCCATCCCGATTTCGCCGCCGCGCTGTCGGCGCATGCCGCGGCCGCCACCGTCTGGGCCGCCTTCCCGCCCGGCAAGGTCCGCGACTATTGCGAATGGATCAACGAGGCCCGGACGGAGGCGACCCGGAACCGACGGATCGCGCAGGCGGTCGAATGGATCGGCGATGGCAAGGGCCGCAACTGGAAATATGAACAGAAAGCCCGGTAGCCGCGGCCGTCGGACAGCATTTCGCAAGGCTGCCATCCTTGCAAAGTTCACACTGTCGTGGCCGACGGGAAACCGCCGAGTCAGACCTGTGGCGTGGATTTCGCAATAGGAGAATTTTTGCAAAGTCGCTTCACGCCGGTGCGGGCGGCGGCGCGAGGCGGGATCGCTGACGATGAAAAGAGCCGGCGACGACGATAGCATGGCGGCGGGGCTGTAGGACAGGCTGTTCCGCCATCGCCGGCCGGGAGGCGGAGGCGGAAGAGATGTTCGTCCCCCCCGCCCCGTGCTTACCATTCATAGGCCTTGGGCAAGGCGCCTTCGGCCGGATCGGCGTAGCGATCGCGCAGCCGGGTCTGGCGGTTGACCAGCGGCTGTTCCACCCCGTCGATCCAGACCGCGACCGGGGCCGAGGTCATTTCGAACGGATCGCCGTCCCACATTACGACGTCGCCTGCCCGGCCCGGCCTGAGCGAGCCGATCCGGTCGCCCAGCCCCATCGCCTCGGCCGGAGCGGAGGTGATGGTGCGCAGCGCCTGCCCCCAGCTGAGACCGGTCGCGCCGGGCACCTTCGTGAGCGCCACCATATTGCCCGCCTGCTGGGTCGCGACGCGCAATTGCAGCGCGTCGTCGCCGGTCAGCATCCCCATCGACACCGCGACCCCGGCCTTCACCATGCGGCCGACATTGCTCTGGGTCGCGGCCAGCTTTTCGAAGCTGGAGGGAAGGTCCTCCAACCCCGCCGTGATGACCGGCACGTTCGCGGCCGCGATTTGCGGGGCGACCATCCACCCTTCGGTCGCGCCCGCGATGATCAGCCTGAGCGCCGGAAATTCCTGCCGCAAGGCAAGCACGGTCAATATGTCGCGTGCGCTTTCGACATGAACCATCAGCGGCATCGCACCGGTGACGACCGGCACCAGCGCCTGCGCGTCGACGCGGTTGAGCAGCGCGTCGCGCGAGCCCCCGTCATAGCTGGCAGGCGCCTTCGCATAATCCTGCGCCTGATGCAGCATCATCCGGAAGGTCAGCACCATCGCCGCGCGGCTGCCGCCGGCCTCCTGCGCGCCGGCCTCCCCCATTTCGACATATTGGAAGGCGCGCGCCTTGGTGATGGCGTTCATGTCGGCGCCAAGGTCGATCACCGCCCCCTGCCCGGCGAACATGCCATCGCCCGCGGCCGGCGCCACGACCGCGCGCGTCACGCCGCCGGTGCGGCTGATCGCGATCGGGTTGGCGAGCGGATTGATCGCCGGAGCGACGTCGATCGCGGCTGAAAACGGTGAGCTGGCGCGGGTGTCGTTGGTTTCCTTCACCGCAGGCACTTCGGCCAGGCCAACGCGCGAGAAGCCCGACACGATGCCCGGCGTCACCCATTTGCCACCGGCATCGACGATCTTCGCCCCGGCCGGAACGGCGACGCCCGCACCAGCCGCCACCACCTTGCCCCCGGCAATGACCACGGTCCCGTTGCGGACGGGTTCCGACCCGTCGCCGATGGCCAGCGTCGCGCCGGTGATGGCGACGGAGGATTGGGCGATGACCGGCGTGGCGACGGTCATCGCGAGGACGGCCAAGGCCGAACGAATATGCCCTATGCCGTTCATTTCACGTCCCCCCCGCCGATCTGGCCCAGTTCGAAATCGGTCACCGGCCGCAATTTCGGATTGGCGCTGTCATACATCAGCGCGCCGTCGATCCAGACCTTTTCCGGCCGCGTATAGGTGCTGAACGGATTGCCGTTCCACAACACGACGTCGGCCATCTTGCCGGTCTTCAGACTGCCGGTCCGATCGGCGATCCCCATGGCGCGGGCCGGATTGATGGCGAGCCATGTCCATGCGACCGCATCCGATATGTCGATGCCCATGCGCCGCCCGGCGCCCAGCGCCTTTGCCGCTTCCTGGTTGAGCCGCTGGATGCCGTCCTGATCGTCGCTGTGGACGATGGCGCAGGCGCCCGCCCGATGGACGAGCGGGATATTTTCCTTGATGCCGTCATAGGCTTCCATCTTGAAGCCATACCAGTCGCCCCACAACGCGGCGCAGATGCCGTTGTCACGCAGCAGGTCCGCGATCTTGTAGGCTTCGACCGCATGGTGGAAGGCCGCCACCTTGTAGCCGAATTCCTTGGACATATCGATGACGTTGGCCATTTCGTCGGCGCGATAACAATGGTTCTGGACCAGGATCTTGCCTTCCAGCACATCCGCCAGCGTTTCCATGCCCAGGTCCCGGGTCTGGTCCTTACCGGCCGCGCGCTTCTTCTGATATTCGCGGGCCTTGATCCAGGTCTGGCGGTCGACCGCCATATTGCCCATGCGGGTCGACGGCTCGCGCCCCTTCGACCCGTAGACGCGCTTGGGATTTTCGCCGCAGGCCATTTTCAGGCCATAGGGCGCGCCGGGGAATTTCATCCCCTGCATCGTACGCGCGGGCACGTTCTTCAGCGTGACGCTGCGCCCGCCGAACAGATTGGCCGAACCGGGCAGGATCTGGAGCGTGGTCACGCCGCCATTGGCCAGCGCGCGGGAAAAACCGGGGTCCTGCGGCCAGATGCTGTGTTCGGCCCAGACATGCGGGGTCACGGGCGATGTCGCCTCATTCCCGTCCGACAGCGCGTCCACGCCGGGCGAAGGATAGTCGCCCAGATGGCTGTGGATGTCGATAACGCCGGGCGTCACATATTTGCCCTGGGCGTCGATCACCGTCACGTCCGCCGGGATGGGCGTGTCCGGCCCGCCGATCGCCGTCACCTTGCCGTCCGACAGGAACAGCACGCCATTGTCGATGCGCGCGCCTTCCCCGTCGAAGATGGTCGCGCCGCGCAGGACCGTCGGGGTGCCGGGATAGGGCCGGTAGGTCGACGGATAGGGATTTTCCGGTTCGGCCGACGCACCTTGCCATGCCGGTGCCTCGTCCCTGTCCTTTCGCGCCGCGAGCGGCGTGGCGGTCCCCGCCAGCAATGCCGCGACCAGCACCAGTCTGCCCGCCATGCTCATGCCTGTTCCTCCCTGTCCGAACCGATGCTGTCGAGGTGCATCATGCGCGTCACCAGCGGCGCCAGCAGCAGCACGACGCCCCCCATCACCACCGAGAACCAGCCGATCCGGCTGTACACGTCAAGCACCTGCGATACGTCGCCCGCTTCCCCGCTGCCGGTGGCGCGCGCGATCAACCCGGCGATAAAGTTGCCGGCCGCCATGGCAAGGAACCATGTGCCCATCACCAGCCCGACCATGTTCGACACCGACAGGCGCGTCATGGCGGACAGACCGACAGGCGAGAAGCAGAGTTCGGCCATGGTGTGCAGCAGGTAGATCAGGAAGACGAAGATCACCGGCGTGAGCCGAGCGCCCGCCATCGCGGCTCCCGCAACCAGGACCAGGAACCCCGCGCCGCACAGGATCAGGCCGATGCCGAACTTCGCGGGCGATGACGGTTCCAGCCGCCGCTTGTCGAGCAGGGTCCACAGCAGGGCGAACAACGGCGCCAGCAGGATGATGAAGATCGAGTTGACCGACTGGAACACCGACGCGGGCACGTCCCAGCCCATGATCATGCGATCGACATTGCGGTCGGTGAAGATGTTGAGGGACGATCCGGTCTGTTCGAACAGGCCCCAGAACAGCGGGTTGAGCGCGATCAGGAACAGGGCGGCAAAGATCCGGTCGCGATCGATCCGGCCCAGCGTGCCGACCGCCCGCCACAGGATGTAAACCACCGTCAGCGCGGAAAATGCCAGCAGTGCATAGCCAAGCCATTCGGCATAGCGGATGACCAGCCAGACCCCGGCGACGCCCAGCGCCGCGCCCAGATAGATGGTCCATTCCTGCGACAGGCCGACAGCCGTCGGCGCGCGCAGGGTTTGCGGCCGGGGCGGTTCGCCCCGGCCCATCAGCCATGGCTTGAGCCACACGAACATGACGAGGCCAAGCAGCATGCCCACGCCCGCCGCGCCGAAGCCCCAGCTCCACCCCCACAATTCGCCCAGCAGGCCGCAGACGATGGGACCGAGCATCCCGCCCATGTTGATGCCCATGTAGAAGATGGAATAGGCGGGGTCGCGGCGGTGATCGTCGCGCGCATAAAGTTCGCCGACCAGAACCGACACGTTGGCCTTCAGGAAGCCGGTGCCCACGATGATGCTGGCAAGGGCAAGGTAGAAGCCGTTGAGGAAATAGAAGTCCTGCCCCCCCGGCCCTTCGGTCAGCGCGATCAGGAAATGGCCGATGGCGATGAATATGCCGCCCGCCGTCACCGCCTTGCGCGGGCCGAGGTAGCGGTCGGACAGGTAACCGCCGATCACCGGCGTTATGTAGACCAGCGAGGTATAGGCCCCGTACAGCAGATAGGCCTTGTCCTCGCCGAACAGGAAATGCTTGGTCAGGTAGAAAATCAGGATGGCGCGCATCCCGTAATAGGAGAAGCGTTCCCACATTTCCGCGAAGAACAGCAGATACAGCCCGCGCGGATGGCCGAGCCAGGTTTTGCCCGGCCCCACCGCCATCATGTCCGAAGTCGCCATCCGGCACCCTTTTCGACTATCTTGTGACCGGTCCGACCAGGCGCACCGTTTATGCGGCCAGCCTAGAGCGGAACGCAGGAGCCTGTCAAAGCGGCGCGCGCCCCCCTTGCGCCGGACCGATGCCCGCGCCATCTGTCGCGGCGATGTTCAACGACCTTTCCTCCCCCATCGCCCTGCTGCGCACCCGCCGGTCCGGCAAGCCGCGCGACCTGATCGCCCCCGGTCCCGACGACGACCAGTTGCGGCAGATTCTGGAAATCGCGCTTCGCACGCCCGATCACGGCAAGCTGGCGCCGTGGCGGTTCGTCATCGTGCGCCAGGACCAGCGGGCGGCGCTGGCCCGGCTGCTGGAGGATGCGTATCGCGCCGAAAAGCCGGATGCCGGGCGGCTGGAGATCGAAACGATGCACCAGTTCGCGCATCAGGCGCCAACGCTGGTCGTCGCCCTGTCGTCGCCGGTGCCAGGCAGCAAGATTCCGGTGTGGGAACAGGAGCTGTCGGCGGGCGCCGCGATCATGAACCTGCTGCACGCGGCCCATGCGCTGGGCTTTGCCGGCGGATGGCTGACCGGCTGGCCCAGCTACAATGCGACGGTATGCGACGCATTCGGCCGGGAGGGCGAGCGGATCGCCGGCTTCGTCTTCATCGGAACACCGGGCAAGGCACAGGAAGAACGCCCTCGGCCAAATTATAATACGGTAGTGTTCGATTGGGATAGATAATTACGCTTTTTGCGCAATTTTCGTAATGCGGCGCATTGACCCCACTCGCTGTATTATGGCACTGATGCACCATGGTCGACGAATCCAAGCCTGTTTATCTGCGCCTGCGGGAAATCATCACGGCATCCATATTGGACGGCGCCTTCCGCGATGGAGACTTGCTGCCATCGGTGCGGGCGTTCGCGGCAAGCCAGGGGGCCAATCCGCTGACCGTCGCCAAGGCGTATCAGAGCTTTCAGGACGACGGGCTGGTCGTGGTGAAGCGGGGCATCGGCATGTTCGTCGCCGATGGCGCGACACGGCGGCTGCGTGACATGGAATGTCGCCGCTTTCTGGAAACGACATGGCCGCCCGTGGCGGCGCAGATTCGGCGGCTGGGACTGCGCAGCGACGACCTGGACGTTCAGAAGGTCTAGCGCGCTTTCGGGCCGGGCGAAGACGCCTGTAGGTCTGAACCCCGCATTGTCCGGGCCGTAGCCCGGAACGGTCGACCCGAACCGCCTCTAGCTTTCCGGCGTCGTCGCTCCGGTCGACAGCACCAGGCGCGCTTCCTTCGTTCGCCCCACCGCCGCATAGGCGCGACTGAGATGCTGGCGCAGCACCGGCTGCGCGGGCGCCAGCGCGACCGCCTTTTCCAGCAGGTCCACCGCTTCGCGCGCGTCCGCGCCGCTGTTGAGCAACACCCAGCCCAGCGCATCCGCCGTCACCGGATTGGCCGGCATCAGCCGATAGGCATGGGCGGCATAGGCCCGCGCGGCGATCCGGTCCCCGGTTTCAAGCGCAGCCCGCGAAAGGTCGGCCATCAACAGGGCGTCGGCATCGCCCAGCTGCGCCCGTACCGCCTGCAGCATCCGCAGGGCACCGCGCCAGTCGCGCCGTTCCATCGCCATCGCCGCGCCGACCCGCAGCATGTCCGGGTCGGTCGGGTTCTGCGCCAGGAAGAGCTGGACGACCTGGGCTGCGCGCGCGCTGTCGCCCGCCCTGCCCCAAGCCGCCGCGAGCCGCAGCGCCGCCGCCCGGTCGAAACGGATATTGGCCGCGCTTTCATAGGCGCGCGCGGCATCACCCGGACGACCTGCCAAGTCGAACGTATCGCCCAGAATGAGCCACGCCGCCGGTGCGCCGGGATTGGCGTCGCTCAGCAGGCGAGCCCGGGCGACCGCTTGACCGGTGCGACCGGCCCGCATCAGGGCGCGGATATAGGGAATATTGTCATGGGCCGTGGCCGGATCGGCCGGGGCCGGTCCGGACGCCACGATGGCATCGCGCGGGCTGGCGAAACTGTCGGTCGCAGCGCGCACCGGCCATGCCGCACGCGCCAGCATGTCGCCGGCCATGGCGCGATGGCCCAGCATTTCCTGCGCCCGCGCCGCGAGGGTCAATATATAGGGACCGGCGTCGCGCTGGGCCACGGCCGGGGCAAGCGTCGCCGCGGCCGACGCGGCATCGCCGGCCATCAGTTGCGCCCGTCCGAGCAGGGTGCGCGCGGTCCTGTTGTCCGGTTGCGCGGCAACCAGCGGCGCCAGCGCCTCGGCAGCCAGGACCGCGTTTCCGTCCGCCAGATGCAGCGTCCCGCGCAGCAGCCGGGTCGCCGGTTCTTCGTCCAGCCGCCCCTGCGTCCGGTCAAGCAGCGCGCGCGCCAGGTCCGGCCGGTCTGCCCGCGCCGCCATCACCGCCTGCATCAGCAAGGCGCGCGGATTGCCCGGGTCGAGCGCCAATATCCGCCGCGTGAGGGCCAGCATCCGCCCCGCCTGCCCCGCGTCGGCCAGCGTCGCGGCATATTGTTCCATGGTCGGGACCGAAGCGGGATCGGCCACCAGCGCCCGGTCGAACCAGGGCAGGGACGCGCTCAGGCCATATTGGGCACGGGTCAGTTCGGCACGCAGGGTCAGCGCCCTTGCCGAGTTTGGCGAAAGGGCCACGGCGTGGTCCGCGGCCGCGATCGCGCCCGCCTGATCACCGACGGCGAGCCGCAAACGGCCCAGATCGACCCAAGCCTGCACATCGGCGGGCGCGCGTTGCAGCAGCCGGGCGAGCAGCCGCTGCGCGGTGCGCGGATCGTCCTGCGCAAGCGCGGCGCGGGCGGCCATCCGGTCCGCGGCGTCGCGATCCCCGTCCGGAACGTCCAGCGCCTCTGCTTCGCGCGCGGCGGCAGCGGCGTTTCCCTGCAACAACAGGGCTTCGGCCATGACCGCGCGGGTGTCGGCGGCCGGCGCCCCGAGCGCGCGTGTCCGTTCCACTTCCGCCTCGGCCCCGGCGCCGTCGCCCAGCAGGACGAGCGCGCGCGCCTGCGCCCGGTGCGCGGCGGCCGATCGCGGCGCCGCCTTGATGGCATTCATCAGTTCGACCCGCGCGACGCGGGCATCGCCCTTGTCGAGCGCGGCCAGCCCGCGCGCGAGCGCCGCGCTGCCGTCCCGTTCATGGCCCCGCCATTGCCACAGGCCGACCACGGCGATCAGCAACAGGGCGAAACCGGCCAGCAGAAAAAGGCGTGATCTGCGCATCGCGGTCAGCCCTGCATCTGATATTGCTTGAGCAGGTCGTACAGCGTCGGCCGGCTGATCCCCAGCATCTTGGCCGCACCGGAGATATTGCCGTCCGTCCGGGCGATGGCGCGGCGAATGGCACGGCGATCCGCCATTTCACGGGCCGCCTTCAGATTGACCAGTTCCCCGCCCTCTACCCGGTCCTCGTCCAGATCGAGGTCGGCCGCCGTGACCAGCTTGCCGTCGGCCATGATCACCGCGCGCTTGATCCGGTTTTCCAGTTCCCGCACATTGCCGGGCCAGTGCCAGGCATCGAGCGCGGCGAGCGCGTCGGGCGCCAGCCCCTTCACCTGCGGATTCATTTCGCGGGCGAAACGCGACAGGAAATGACGCGCGAGCAAGGCGGGATCGCCCGGCCGTTCCTTGAGCGCGGGAATACGCACGACGATTTCGGCGAGGCGATAGAAGAGATCTTCCCGGAAGGTGCCGGCGGCGATCATTTCTTCCAGATTCTGGTGAGTCGCGCAGGCGATCCGGGTGTCGACGGCGATGGGTTGCCGCCCGCCGATCCGTTCGATCACCCGGTCCTGAAGGAAACGCAACAGCTTGGCCTGGAGCGACAGCGGCAAATCGCCCACCTCGTCCAGGAAGAGCGTGCCGCCCTGCGCCTGCTCGATCTTGCCGGGCATCGTCCGGATGGCGCCGGTGAAGGCGCCCTTTTCATGGCCGAACAGTTCCGATTCCAGCAGGTTTTCGGGGATCGCGGCGCAATTGATCGCGACGAACGCGCCCGCGCGGCGGGGGCTGGCATCATGCAGGCCCTGGGCCAGCAATTCCTTGCCCGTGCCGCTGGCGCCAAGCAGCATGACCGACACCTGCGCGCCCGCGACCCGCTCTATCGTGCGGGCCACCCGCGCCATTTCCGGCGCGCCGGTGATCAACCGGCCGAGCACCGGCCCGTCGCCGGGCAGGGTTTCGGCAAGGCGCATATTTTCCTGCTCCAGTGCGCGCACGTGAAACGCGCGCCGCACGATCAGGCCCAGCTCGTCGATATCGACCGGCTTCTGGTAGAAATCATAGGCGCCCCCGGCGATCGCCTCCAGCGCGCTTTCCCGGGCACCATGGCCAGACGCCACGATGACTTTCGTATCGGGCTTGATCCGCAATATCTCCGCCAACGTGGCGAAGCCTTCGCTGGTGCCGTCGGGATCGGGCGGCAGGCCAAGGTCCAGCGTGACGACGTCGGGCGTTTCGGCGCGCAGCATCTCGATCGCTTCTTCCCGGTCGCCGGCGATGAACAGCCGGTAATCGTCATAGGCCCAGCGCAACTGACGCTGGAGCCCCGGATCATCTTCCACGATCAGCAATTTGGGCCGCGTGTCGCTCATCAGGCTGCCTTCTCCCGGACATGATCATCGGTGCCGGCCACCGCGCGCGGCAGGCGCAGGGTGAAACGGGTGCCCGCACCGGTCTTGCTCTCCACGTCGATCCGGCCGCCCATCGCCTGCGCCAGCGCGCGCGCCTCGAACGCTCCAAGGCCGAAGCCGCCCGTCTTGCTGGACGAAAAGGGTTTGAACAGGTCGCGCCGGATGAAATCGGCGCTCATGCCGCATCCGCGATCGACGATGTCCACCACGACACCTGTATCATCGGCCGACAGGCGCAATTCGACCGGCGCGTCGGGCGGACTGGCATCGATGGCGTTCTGGATCAGATGTATGAGTATCTGTTCGACGCGGGCCGGGTCGGCCAGAGCTGCCGGGGCCTGACCCGATACGGCCAGCGCATGATGGCGCGCGCGCGCGTCAGCCACCCGGTCCAGTATGGGACGCAGGTCCAGCGCCCGCGGTTCTTCCGCCCGGCCGCGATTATGCTGCGACAGGCGGGCAAGCATGTCGTTCATCCGGCCGACCGATTCCTTGAGCGTCAGCAACATGTCGGCGCGAAAATCCGGGTTGTCGGCATGACGTTCGGCATTGCGGGCCAGCAGCGACAATTGACTGACCAGATTCTTGATATCGTGGATGATGAAGGCGAAGCGACGGTTGAATTCGTCGAAATGGCGGGCGTCGTCCAGCGCCTTCTGCCCCTGCGCTTCGCTGATATAGGTGGCGGCCTGCCGCCCGGCGGCGCGGAGCATGTCGAAATCCTCCCAGTCCAGCCGCCGGTCGACCGGCGGACGGGCGAGCAGGATGGCGCCGACCAGCCGGTCATAGTGGATCAGCGGCGCCAGTGCCCAGGCGCGCGGGCTGGCCGACAGGGCGTCCGGCAGGGCGGAGGACGATCCCGGCACCGCCAAATCGAATATCCAGCCGGTCTGCTCCATCCGTTCGGCCTGTTCCGCCGATATGGTCGCGGCATCGGGCAGGTCGCCATCCCAGTTCCAGTGACCTTCGAACGACAGGCCGCCGGCCGCGTCGCGCAGCATCAGCATGGCGGCCGGCGAATCCGTAATGTCGGCCACCGCCTTTGCGACGCGCACGAAAAGCGGCGGCGCATCGGCCCCCGACCGGCCGATGGTCTCGCCGAAACGCAGCCATTCGGCGCGATAGTCGTAGCGATGCTGGAAAAAATGCTTGGCGACCTGCACTTTCCACAGCGCCCTGAACCGGGGAGACGGCAGCAGAGCGAGCACGGTGACGGCCGAGAAGAAGACGGCCCCGATCTCTATCACGCGGGCATAGGGGCCGGCGATCAATTCTATGAGGACCGCAAGGGCGCTCAGCACCACGACATAGAGCAGCACCGCGACCAGGGAGAGCGACTGAAAGGTCAGGGTACGCGACAGTTGCAGTCGATCCGCCATGTTCCTGCGCAGCGCAAGCGCGATCACCGGCGCCAGCAGCGCCATGGCCAGCCCGCGCAGCGCATAAAGCTCGCTCACCCGGCCGGGGGCGAAATAGCAGATCGTGTACAGGTTGAGATCATAGGTCCACATCGCCGCCAGCGCACCCAGCAACAGGGCAATGCCCTGCCGTTCCCGCGATGGCCACGCGGTGTAGAGATGATGCACGAGCAGCAGGCAGCCCACCGCCGCCATCATGCGCAGGATCAGCGACAGCTTGACGAGCGCGTGCTGCACGTCGCTGCTGGCCGGGATCTGCCGCCATCCCAGATCGATGAACGTCTGTAGTATCAGCAGGCCGGCGAGCACGGCGTAGACTGCGCTGACGGCCTGCATCGGCGCGGTGCGGCCGGCCGGTCCCCGGCGGAACAGGACGAAAAGGGTTATCAGCCACGCGCCGTTGCGGATGCTTTCGCCGATGCCGGACAGCGGTTTGGACACGCCGCCGAAGGACACGTAGAGCGCCCAGCAGGATGTCAGCAGCAGCGCCGCGACGAGCAGGCGCGGCTCGACCGCTTCCTCCCGCCGCCGGAACAGGAAGATGCCCAGCGCCGCGAACAGGACCGCCGCGAGAGCATGGCCCCAGTCGCCGACAAATTGCAGCAGCGTCCCCATGATCAGGGCGTCAGCGTGCGCCGTCGGGCCACAGGATGACCCGCACCGTCTGGATCAGGATCAGCAGGTCCAGGAACGGTGTATAATTTTTCGCATAATAGAGGTCATATTCCAGCTTGTGCCGAGCATCCTCGATCGACGCGCCATAGGGATAGTTGATCTGCGCCCAGCCGGTGATGCCGGGCTTTACCATATGCCGTTCGGCATAATAGCGCAGATGCTGTTCCAGATCCTCGACGAACTGGCGCCGTTCGGGGCGCGGGCCGACGAAGCTCATCTCTCCCTTCAGCACCGTCCATGTCTGCGGCAGTTCGTCTATCCGCAGCTTGCGCAGCCAGTAGCCGAGGCGCGTGATGCGCGGATCGTCCTTTTCAGCCCAGACCGCCTTGCCCGCGACTTCGGCGTCCTGCCGCATCGTCCGCAGCTTCACGATCCAGAATTCCTGGCCGTAGAGGCCGATGCGCTGCTGCCGGTAGAAGGCCGGCCCCTTGCTGTCCAGCTTGACCAGGATCGCCGCGATCAGGATGACCGGGCCGGTCAGCAGCAACAGGATCGTGCTGGCGACGATGTCGAACAGGCGCTTGGCAAAACTCGACAGGCGGCGGCCGGCGGAAAAGCCGTCCGAGAAGATGAGCCAGCTGGGATTGACGCTGGCCAGGTCGACCCGGCCGGTTTCCCGCTCCAGGAAGGTCGAAATCTCATTGACGTGGACGCCGGTCGTCTTGATCCGCAGCAGGTCCGACAGGGGCAGCGCGTTGCGCCGTTCCTCCAGCGCCAGCACCACTTCGCTGGCATTCAGGCGGACGACGAAATCGGCCAGGTTGAAGATGGCGTTGCGATTGATCGCCTCATCGATCACCTGCGGCCCGTCGTTCATGGCGATATAGCCGACGATCAGGAAGCCCGCGCCCTTCTTGCGCTCCAGCTCGCGTATCCGGTCGGCGCGGGTGCCCGCGCCCAGGACGACAAGCCGCCGCTTGAAAGCCTCGCCGCCCATAATGGAGCCGAGCAGAAGCCTGACCGTAAGGAGGAGAACCAGGGCCAGCCCCATGGCGTAGAGCGAATTGGAGCGCCAGAGCGTCATCCCCGGCAGCAGGAAATAGGCCACCGACAGGAAGATGACGCCGAGCGACACCGCGACCAGCAAGCGCGCGAAGGCGAAACGGATCGATTGCAGCGCTTCGGTTCCATAGACGCCCACCGCGATCATCGCGGTCTGTATCGCCACGGCAAAGCTCAGCAGCGGTCCGATGCGCGTCGAGACATGCTCGATCGCCATGCCGATCTGCTGGGCGCGCATCACCCATCCGGTCTCGGCTGCGCACAACAGCATGACGAAATCCAGCATGCCCAGGAGCAGCACGGCATGGGGTACATAATGTTTGAACAGCCTGATCATCGTCGCGCTGGTTACCGCCGCCCTTGCCCGTCATACCGCGTCGTCCATTTCTTACACAGGGCTGTAAGGAAATCCGACACTGGGTGGCATTCTGCCGCAAATTGACGAAAAAAGTCTGAACGCGGCGATTTCACGGGGAAAAGGAGCGCGGGCGTGGCGGGATCGGCAGTCCGACGACCGTGGTCGGCGTCGAAACGGGCGGGCGGGCAGGCGACGCGACCGCAAAGCGCGGCGGCTTGCGCCAGACCGGTCCCGACTAATGACGGGTCAGATAGAAGAACCCGATCGCAAGGATGAGCGCCAAAACCACGATGGAGAAAATGACCCCGCTTCCCGGTGTCTTTTCGTGATCGGCCCGCCGCTCGCCACGCGTCTTGTCGGACGGCTCTTTATCCATTTTTCCTGCCTCCGACAGTAAAACGAACGAGCCGACTACGCTGTTCCGTTCAGCCGACGCCGGAATTGTCCGTGCCCCGGCTGAGACGATCGACATCGTCCATGATCTCGTTCAACACGCCGCTTTCGCTCGTTTCCTGGTGCCGCCGCGACGGAAGTTCGCCGGTTTCCAGTATCTGTTCCAGCGCAGCACGTCCCCGCGCAACCCGGCTCTTGATCGTTCCGACGGCAACACCGCAGATTTCGGCCGCTTCTTCATAGGCGAAACCGCCCGCGCCAACGAGGATCAGCGCCTCACGCTGCGGCTGGGGAAGTTGCAGCAGCGCGCGCTGCATGTCGCTGAGTTCGACATGCTTGTCCTGCCCGGCAGGCGCGGCAAGAATCCGGTCGGCCGTCAGATCGTCCCAATCGCCGCGAAAGCGCGAACGCCGCATCTGCGACAGATAATGGTTGCGCAGGATGATGAAGGTCCACGCGCGCATGTTCGTGCCGGCCTGAAATCGCGCGCGCGCGGCCCATGCCTTCAACAGGGTTTCCTGAACCAGGTCGTCGGCAACATCCCTGTTACCCGACAGGGAACGCCCGAACGCACGCAGATGGGGGATGACCGCCGCAAGCTCGCGCTTGAAATCGTCATCGGACAACGTCGCACGCTCTACGGCTTCGCCAACGTCCTCATCCATGGCAACAATCCCCGTGTTGGCTGTCGCCCTCGTCGCATGAACCGACGTCGTCAAAGCCATAAATCTGCCCGTATCCTATATGCTTGAAGGCGATTGCGCCAGCCTCAGATCCAAAGGACCAGAAGCATGGCGATGACCGCCAGCACAAACGAAACGCCCAAAACGTACCGAACGACATTTTCCGTGGAGCCTGCGCGGGCGTCGTCAGCGTCGATGTGCTGCTCTTTGTCTGCCATGGCTTCATCTCCCGATCGTTACGCCTTACTAACGCGACGCGCGGAGGGGAGTTCCGTCCGGGCCGCCACAAAGGGCGGCCCATCACGTCAATGCCTAGGCCGGTGCCGTCGCTTCGTCGAAGAACAGCGCCTGGGATATGGCGGCTTTCACCGTTGCGCGCTGGAACGGCTTGGTGATCAGGAAAGTCGGCTCGGGCCGCTCCCCCGTCAGCAGCCGCTCGGGGAAGGCGGTGATGAAAATGACGGGCACCGAAAATTCGCTCAATATATCCTTCACCGCATCGATGCCGCTGGAATCGTCGGCGAGCTGGATGTCGGCCAGAACCAGTCCGGGCCGGTCGGCCATCGCCTCGCGAACGGCGTCTTCCCGCGTGACCGCGATGGCGGTGACGTCATGACCCAGATCGCGCACGATGGTTTCGATATCCATCGCGATAATCGGTTCGTCCTCGATAATCAGCACCTTGGCCCGGGTCTGCGCCTCGATCTCGCCCAGTGCCTCCTGCACCAGTGCTTCCACATCGTCGACCGGCATGGCGATCAGATAGGCCACGTCGTCGACGGTGAAGCCTTCCAGCGCGGTCAGCAACAGCGCCTGGCGCGGCAACGGGGTCAGTCGGGCTAGGCGCGCCTGGGCGACAGCCTCACGCCCTTCCCCGGCGCCCGCCGGCAGGTCGTCCATGTGCGACGACGACCAGATGGCATGGAAGGTGCGGTAAAGGCCCAGGCGCGGGTCGACGCCGGACGGAAATTCCTCGGGGGCCGCCACGATCGCCTCCAGCGTCGCACGCACATAGGCGTCGCCATGCGTCTGGCTGCCGGTCAGCGCACGCGCATACCGACGCAAAAACGGAAGATGGGGGTGTAGCTGCTGTCCAAGCGACATCGTCAAATCGTCTCCCTGCCCGAAAAGGGGCCTGTGTCCCCGGCCTGCCGGAGAGGGAACAGGATGGTCCGACTATATCGTCATGGCAACCCCCCGCCCCCCCGAAACGGGCAAGTCCGGCGGCGTCAAAAAAACGCCTCGCCCGGTGGAACCATCGACGTGCCAATTTGTTTCGGGATGAAGGCTGATTTTTAGATATTATTGCGCATCATGCGGAAAAATGCGGTCGTGAACGAATTGACGCGGCGTGGAATTGTCGCAAAGACGGAATTAACTGGTGTTAATGCCATTGCTTCAGAGGGGCAAATTTTGGTTTCTTCGATGACGGAACGCCGGTCTGCCGGAAGCAAGGGGATCAAGGGCGAGGCGGAAGCCAAGTCTCCCTCGCGCGGCAAGCGTGGTACGGACAAGGAAGAGGCACATGTCTCGGACGCCTTGAAATCCGTATATCAGCGCACTGTCGAGGAATCGATCCCTGCGGAAATGCTGGACCTTTTAAGCAAGCTGGACTGAAGACGTCATGAACGGGGGCAGTCAGGCGCCGGCAGCAGATGCGCTGGCGGGCCCGCTATTCCGATTTTTCCGATCGACCGGCGTCAAGATGTTCCTCATCCTGACCCTTGCCCTATTGCCGCTTGGCCTGATCGCCCTTGTGGCCTCCCTTCAGGCGATCCGCACCGCGGACCTCGAAAAGGAAGCGTTGCTGCGCATGGCAGTGACGCAGAGCGCCCGGAAACTGACAGCCGATCTGGCGTCCGACCGCACTGCGCTCGCCCTGACGCTGAACACGCTTTCCAACGGTCGTCCGGACGACGGCATCTGCAAGCGGCTCGGCTTCTTCCTGCTCGACAACAAGGATGACGGCCGGTTCTACATCTACGATCGCGCGGGCCGCAGGCTTTGCGGTTCCGACCGCCCGGAAACCGGCGCCATGGCGGGCACGGATCATTTCATCGGCCCCGACGTGCAGTTGATGCCCGAACAATCCCTGCTCGCCACGCGCGTAAAGAGCGCGAACGGCCGCCTGGTGGGACTGATATATTATTCGCGGCGCCATCTCGAAAGCGTGGCGGACCCGGCCACCGCATTGCAGAACCGCCAGCTCAGCCTGCATCAGGGGAAACTGGCCCTCGTCATCAGCGAACCGAGATCGAAGCGCCTGTCGCGCGAGGGGCTGAGCCTTTCGGCACGGATCGACCCGTCCGATGTCCTGCTGATGATGACGGTGCGCGATCCTCCGGCGACGATTGCCCGGACGCTGTCGCTGTTCCTGCCGCTGGTCATGTGGTTCGCCGCCGCCGCGATCGGCTGGTTCGTCGTCAATCGACTGCTGATCCGGCCGCTCGTCCTGCTGCGTCGGGCCGTTGCCGGCTATCAGCCGGGACAGGTTCTGCAACCGATGCGGCGGGTCCGAACCCCGGCCCGGGAAATCGCGGCGCTGGGCGAGACGTTTTACGAAATCAGCCAGGATGTCGCGACCCATGAGGCAGAGATGGCCGCGAGCCTGGATGCGCAGCGCAAGCTGACGCGTGAAGTGCACCACCGGGTCAAGAACAACCTGCAGATCATCGCCAGCCTGATCAACCTGCATGCCCGGTCGGCGCACGAGCCCGAGGCCGTGACCGCCTACGCATCGATCCAGCGCCGGGTGGACGCGTTGTCGGTCGTTCATCGCAATCATTTCGCCGAGCTGGAGGAACATCGCGGCGTCGGCGTGCGATCGCTGGTCAGCGAATTGTCCGCCAGCCTGCGCGGCACCGCGGCTGCGGAGGCGCGCCGCTTTGGCATACAGATCGTCAGCGACAATCTGCACATCAGCCAGGACGTGGCCGTGCCGGTGGCCTTTCTGGTCACCGAACTGGTCGAACTGGCCATGATGCTGGACCCCAAGGGGCAGATCCGCATTTCCATCCGGGAACAGGACGACGACGCGACACGGGCGTCCCTGGAAATGCAGTCGCCGGCATTGCGCGAGGGCCGTTTGCTGACGACCTATCTGGAGGAACGCTATGGCCGCGTGCTGACCGGCCTCTCTCGCCAGTTGCGCGCACCGCTGGACCATGATGCTGCCACCGGCGCCTACCGCATCGCCATTCCCGTCCTGCGCTGACGCGTCAGGCGCGCCGATAGTCGGCGCGGAAAGCCGCCGCGAAGGCTGCGAGCCGCCCCTGCGCGATATGGTCGCGCAATGCCTGCATCAACGCCTGGTAGAAATGGATATTATGCTGGGTCATCAGCATTGCGCCCAGCATTTCGCCGGATTTGACGAGATGATGAAGATAGGCGCGGCTCCACGTGGTGCAGACCGGGCAGTCGCAGCGCGGATCGAGCGGCCCCTGATCCTCGGCAAAGCGCGCGTTACGGATGTTGAGCGGACCTGCCCAGGTGAAGGCCTGGCCGTTGCGGCCGCTGCGCGTGGGCAGCACGCAGTCGAACATGTCGATCCCGCGTTCCACCGCGCCCACGATGTCGTCCGGCTTGCCGACGCCCATCAGGTAGCGCGGCTTGTCCGCCGGCAGCATGTCGGGCGCAAAGTCCAGCGTGGCGAACATCGCCTCCTGCCCTTCGCCCACCGCGAGACCGCCGACCGCATAGCCGTCGAAACCCGTTTCGATCAGCCTGTCCGCCGACACCCGGCGCAGCCCTTCATCCAGCGAACCCTGCTGAATGCCGAACAGGGCCGCGCGTTGCGCATGGGCGCCGCCGGCGTCGAATGCGTCGCGCGAGCGCTTCGCCCACCGCATGGACCGCTCCATCGACCGCGCCGCCTCATCATGGGTACAGCCGTTCTTCGTGCATTCGTCGAAGGCCATGACGATGTCGCTGCCCAGCAACCGCTGGATTTCCATCGACCGTTCGGGCGTCAGCATGTGCCGCGACCCGTCGAGATGGCTGGAAAAAGCCACCCCTTCCTCGCTGATCTTCGTGAGCGCGCTGAGGCTCATCACCTGATAGCCGCCGCTGTCCGTCAGGATCGGCCGGTCCCACCCCATGAAATGATGCAGGCCGCCCAGCCGGTCCATGCGCTCGGCGCCGGGCCGCAGCATCAGATGATAGGTGTTGCCCAGGATGATGTCGGCGCCGGCGGCGCGCACTTCGGCCGGGCGCAGGGCCTTGACCGTCGCTGCGGTGCCAACCGGCATGAAGGCGGGCGTGCGGATCTCGCCGCGCTGCATCCGGATGGTTCCGGTGCGGGCCTTGCCGTCGGTTGCAGCGATGGAAAAGGAGAAACGGGGGCTGTTCACCCGGGCGATCTAGGCGTGATCGCCGGCACGCACAAGCGTCATCCCGCCCTGCGCACGCCCTCGAACAGAGCCACCGCGTCGATATGAAATCCCTCCAGCCGCCGATAGGGCCCGATGAAGCGAAGGCAATCGGCCGAAAGGCGCAACGGCCATGCCGCCCCGTCGATATCCTGAAGGACGATGGTCACGGTCTTGGCGGTCATCCGGTCGCGGTTCATGGAGTCCGGAATAATCAGGGATAGTTAACAAAGCCTTGGCGGCCGCGCACGCGATGAAGCGGCAGATTGTTGCACGATCGCCACAGCAGTAGCGAAACACCCCCGGTTTCCGACGACCAATTTGCAACAATCAAGAACAAAAATAGTTAAAGCCCTAGCCTTCTCCGCCCGATCGATTGCATCTTGATACGGACCCGACACAGTTCAGGGACCGCAAAAAGACGGGGACGCATATGGTTGATTCAGGGCGATTTAGCTACAGCAGGGATACGGCCGAGATTGCGTCGGAACAGCATGACGTCGAGGCGGGACCGCCATCCCGCGACATAAGGCAGCATGGCATTTCGAAGGATCCGGCCAGGTCGACCATGTTCGACCTGGGGGAAATCGACGTGCACTGGGATGCCGAGGCGGAAGCGGTCTGGGCCTTCATGGCGCCGTCGGGCCGCCCGAATTTCAGCCGGGAAATGCTGCGGGACGCCCAGACCTGGTACTCCGAAACCAAGCGGCTGTTCGACGCCGGCGAAATGCCTGTCAAATATATCGTCGCGGGTTCGCATTTCCCGGGAGTCTTCAATCTCGGCGGCGATCTGGACCTGTTTTGCGCCTGCATCGAAAATGGCGACCTTCCCGGTTTGCGACGCTATGGTCACGCCTGCATCGACGTGGTGTACCAGACCTGGAAAAACGCGGACATTCCGGCGGTATCCATCGCACTGGCACAGGGGGACGCACTGGGCGGCGGTTTCGAGGCGCTGCTGTGCTTCGATGTCGTGATCGCGGAACGCCGTGCACGCTTCGGGCTGCCGGAAATGCTGTTCGGCCTGTTTCCCGGCATGGGCGCCTATTCGATCCTGGCGCGCAAGCTCGGCCGGTTGATGGCGGAACGGATGATCCTGTCCGGCAAGGTCTACAGCGCCGAGGAAATGTATGACATGGGCATCGTCCATATCCTGGTCGACGACGGCGAGGGCGAACGGGCGGTGCGCGATTACATGGCGGCCAACCGCCGGCATCATTCCGGCCATGTCGGCGTGTTTCAGGCCGGGCGCCGCGTCGATCCGCTGGAATATGGCGAATTGCAGGACATCGTCGACAATTGGGCCTTGTCCGCACTGAAAATCAGCCTGACCGATGTTCGGATGATGCGCCGGCTCGCGTCGGCACAGCACCGGCTGGCGGGATAGGCGGACCGGTCAGGCGATTTTGCGCGCCGGTATATTTGCCGCCGGGCTGTCGAGGCCCGCGCGGAATCCGTCCATCAGCTTCAGCAGTTCGTCCATCGGGATGGGCCTGCTGAGGGCGAAGCCCTGCACATTGGTGAGGCCGATGTCGCGGACATAGTCCAGTTGTTCCTGCGTCTCGATCCCTTCCGCGACCGTTTCCACGCCCAGTTGCCGGGCCAGGAACGCCACCGACTGCGCAATGGCGCGGTCACGCGGATTTTCGTGGATACCGCGCACGAAGCTCTGGTCGACCTTTATGGTGTCGAAATCGTGCACGCGCAGCGAAGCCAGCGAGGAATAGCCGGTGCCGAAATCGTCCAGCGCCAGACGCAGGCCTATGCGGCGCAGCTCGCCCAGAATCATGTGCGACCGGCCGTCATCCTCCAGCAGGATCGATTCGGTCACCTCCAGCTCCAGCCGTCGCGCCTTCAGCCCCGACGTAAGCAGGGCGGACATCACGGCGCGCGACAGGCCGTCCGTCTTGATGAGCGCCGGGGAAATGTTGACCGCCACCCTGATATCGTCGGGCCATTGCATCGCATCCGCGCAGGCCTGCTTCAGCGCCCATTCCGTCATCGGCTCGATCAGGCCGGAACTTTCGGCGATTGGAATGAACTCGGAGGGCGATACCGGTCCGAGAAAGGGATGATTCCAGCGCATCAGTGCCTCGCAGATACTGATGCGTCCCGAAATGGCATCGAATATGGGCTGGTAGTGCAGCCGCAGGCTTCCATCGGTCAGCGCCGCGCGCAGACCCGTTTCCAGTTCGTAGACGCGCTCCTGCCGCTCCTTCATGCTCCAGTCGAAGAAAGCGAACCGGTTTCGCCCTTCGCGCTTGGCGAGATAAAGGGCAAGATCGGCATGTTGCAGCAATATGTCGCCGTCGATGCCGTCGTCCGGCGCCATCGCGATGCCGACCGACGCCGTCACGGCGAGATGATAGCCCATGACCGAGAAATCGCCGCTCAGCATATGCATGACGTCCTGCGCGATGCCTTCCGCCTGCGCGCGGCCGGTATCGGGACAGATCAGGATGAACTCGTCGCCGCCGAAGCGGGCCACATGGCCGCGACCGTCCAGGGTTTCGTTCAGGCGCTCTGCCAGCTGGCACAGGAGCTGATCGCCGACGATATGACCCAGCGTATCGTTGATTTCCTTGAAGCGATCCAGGTCCAGCCACAATATCGCCATCGGTGCGGTGTCGTTGACGCGCGAAAAGAACATTTCGCGCAGGCGCATCTGCATCGCCATGCGGTTTTCGACGCCGGTCAGGCTGTCATAGCGCGCAAGCCGTTCGAACTTGATCGCCAGCTGCGACTTTTCCTGCTTGCCCTCCAGCGCCTGAAGCACGATCCGATGGGTGGTCTTGGTGATCTCGCCCATGGCGAAAATCATCAGGAAGCAAAGCAGGCCCAGGATGAAATATCCGACGTCGCCATAGAGCATGAGGCCCAGCGACGTGGGCAGCAGCGACAGGCAGGTCTGGCCCACCGCCACATGGACGCGGCCGGCATTGCGGCCGGAAATGCCGCCGGCGTAGGATGCCACCATGCCCACCGCCAGGACATGCAGCGTTGCATCGCGGGTCAGGAGCAGCGATGCGAAGGCCTGCAACCCGAGCAATCCGGCATAGAGCCATGCGCCCAGCTCATATGCCTGGCCCCAGATAGGCGCCGGCGAATCGCTGTCGGCCAGTTGCCGCTGAAAATAAACAGAGGAAATGGACCGGCTGACGCCTACGAAAACCGCCAGTCCGGCGATGACCCACATTGCCGGAACCGCGGTTCCCCACGCCAGGACCAGACTGATCGCACCGCCCGATACAGCCCCCGACATGAGGGACGCCGGCGACGCGTAGAGCGCTTTCACAAGGCTATCGCGCACCTCAGCGCTTTGCCGGGTGCTGGGCGCATAATGCGCGCGCATTTTCGCGTACAGAAGGCGTAGCAGGTTCGGCACGTCGTTGCGATCCTGCACTGACCATCTTGATATTTGGTAAACCATGCGCCCGGAAAACGCGAAAAGACGCCCGGTTTCGCGCCCTTTTCGCCGCTACATTGACAGGATCCGGTCGGCGGGGATCAGCCGAGCATCATCAGGCTGGCATTGCCCCCGGCCGCAGTCGTGTTGACGGAGGTCGACACTTCCTCCAGCAGCCAGTCGAGGCAATAGCCCTCCGGCCCTTCCGCATGAACAGGAACGATGGGGCCGTCGAGGCCGGCCACGCTTTCGACCAGCGCGGCGACGCGATCCGGACCGCCTTCCACCAGCGCGGCGGCAAAGGGCCCCGCCGGATCTGTCGTGAAGCAGGCGGCGACCGGCGCGGGCAGTCCGGGCGGCAGCGCCATCCCGACCACGGCCCCGCTGTTGCCGGTGGCCAGCACGGCCGCCATCTGGCGGAACAGGCCCAGTCGCGTGGCCGGGCGCAGCAGGATGCGGCCGCGCGGATGCAGGGCGTATAGGTTGCGCTCGCCCACCGGGCCGGGCAAATCCAGTTCCAGACCCAGCGCGGACGCGTCGCCGGTGCGGCGGGCCTGGGCGGCAGCGGCAGCGTCGCCCCGCGCGTCGAGCCAGTCGGCAAAGGCATGAAGCGGCGACAAAAGATGGCCAACCCGATCCGCCATAGCCGGGGGCGTTGCGACGAGGCGGCCCAGGTAAAGCGGGCCGCCGGCCTTTGGCCCGGTGCCCGACAGGCCCCGCCCGCCAAAGGGTTGAACCCCCACGACCGCGCCGATGACGTTGCGGTTCACATAGATGTTGCCGACCCGGACCCGCGCGGTCACCCGGGCGACCGTCCCGTCGAGACGGGTATGGAGGCCGAAGGTCAGGCCATATCCGGTGGCGTTGATCGCATCGACCAGCGCGTCGAGCTGCTCTCGCCTGAACCGCAGGACATGCAGAACGGGGCCGAACACCTCCCGGTGCAGGTCGGCGATGGCGTCGATCTCGATGATCGTCGGCGCCACGAAGGTGCCGTGCGCCGTCTCCGGCGGCAGCGGGCTCTGTTCGACCTTGCGGCCCAAGGCCCTCATGGCGTCGACATGGCGATCGATGCCGTCGCGGGCCTCGGCCCCGATCACCGGGCCTATGTCGACCGCCAGTTCGTCGGTGCGACCGATACGCAATTCGGCCAGCGCGCCCTTCAGCATCGCCAGCGTCCTATCGGCGACTTCTTCCTGAAGGCACAGGATGCGCAGCGCCGAACAACGCTGCCCGGCGCTGTCGAAGGCGGAGGCGATGACATCGGCCACCACCTGTTCGGCCAGCGCGCTGCTGTCCACGATCATCGCGTTCTGTCCGCCGGTCTCGGCGATCAGCGGCACCGGCCTGCCGTCGGGCAGCAGGCGGGTCGCAAGCTGCTTCTGGATCAGTCGCGCGACCTCGGTCGATCCGGTGAACATGACGCCGCAGGTTTCCGGTGCCGCCACCAGCGCCGCGCCGATGCGTCCGTCGCCCGGCAGCAGCTGAAGCGCGTCCGCAGGCACGCCCGCCTCGTGCAGCAGCCGCACCGCCTCCGCCGCGATCAGGGGCGTTTCCTCCGCGGGCTTGGCCAGCACGGGATTGCCGGCGACCAGCGCCGCCGCCACCTGCCCGGTGAAGATCGCCAGCGGAAAATTCCAGGGGCTGATGCAGACGACCGGCCCGAACGCGCGTTGCGCGGGGCCGAAGGTCGCGCATGCCTGCCCCGCATAATAGCGCAGGAAGTCGATCGCCTCACGCACTTCGGCGATCGCGTTGGGCAGCGACTTACCCGCTTCCCGGACGATGAGGCCGAGCAGCACCGGCATCCGCGCCTGCATCGCGTCCGCCGCCCGCCCCAGCATGGCGGCGCGCTCGGCGACCGGGCCGTTGCTCCAGCGGGAGGCGGCGGCGCGGATCACGGCGGCGCGCGCCTCCTGGACGGAGGCTTCGGTGACGCGGCCCACCACGTCGCGATGATCGGCGGGGCTGAACACCGTGCGTGACGGTCCCGTCGCACCCTCCGGCGCGGCCGTCCAGCCAATCGTCGCGCTATGGCGCAGGGCATCGCCCAGGTCCGCCAGCGTCGCTTCGCTCGCCAGGTCGAGGCCGTCCGAATTGCGGCGGCCGGTGTAGATGTCCGCCGGCAGCGCGATCCGGTCATGCCGTGCACCCGGATGCGGCATCGCGCGCACGATGTCGACGGGGTCGGCGATCAGTTCCTCCACCGGCACCGCCGGGTCGCCGACACGATTGACGAAGCTGCTGTTCGCGCCGTTTTCGAGCAGGCGGCGCACCAGATAGGCAAGCAATGTCTCATGTGTGCCCACGGGCGCATAGATGCGGCAGGGGCGGTCCAGCCGGCCCGCGCCGACGACCTGTTCATACAGCGGCTCGCCCATGCCGTGCAGGCATTGGAACTCATAGTCGCCGAGCGCGAAATCCGGCCCGGCGAGATGGTAGATCGCGCTGAGCGTCTGCGCATTGTGGGTCGCGAACTGCGGGAATACCGCATCGGCGGCAGCCAGCAATTTCCGCGCGCAGGCGATATAGGCTACGTCGGTATGCACCTTGCGCGTGTAGACGGGAAAGTCGGGCAGACCGTCGACCTGCGCCCGCTTGATCTCGGCATCCCAATAGGCGCCCTTGACCAGGCGAACCATGATGCGCCGCTCCGCCCGGCGGGCCAGGTCGACGATCCAGTCGATGACGAACGGACAGCGCTTGCCATAGGCCTGAACCACGAAGCCCAGGCCGTTCCAGCCGGCCAGGTCCGGATCGGTGGCCAGGCTTTCCAGCAGATCGAGCGAGAGTTCGAGCCGGTCGGCCTCCTCCGCGTCGATGTTAAGGCCGATGTCATAGCCTTTCGACAGCAGCGCGAGCCGCTTCACCGCCGGCAGCAGTTCGCCCATGACGCGGCCCGCCTGCGCCCGACTGTAACGTGGATGCAGCGCCGACAATTTGATCGAGATGCCGGGGCCGGCGTAGATGCCGCGCCCGGCCGATGCCTTGCCGATGGCGTGGATGGCGCTTTCATAGTCGGCATGATAGCGCGCCGCGTCGGCGGCCGTGGTCGCCGCCTCGCCCAGCATGTCGTAGCTGTAGCCGAAACCCCGGGCCTCCATGTCGCGGGCGCGCTTCAACGCTTCGCGGATCGTTTCGCCGGTGACGAACTGTTCGCCCATCATCCGCATCGCCAGGTCGACGCCGCGCCGGATGACCGGCTCGCCTGCACGCGCGATGAGCCGGGTCAGCGCGGCGCCAAGGCCGCGATCGTCGACGCTGCCCACCAGCTTTCCCGTCACCACCAGTCCCCAGGTGGCGGCATTGACGAACAGCGACTTGTCGCTCCCCAGATGCGCACCCCAGTCGCCGTCGGCGATCTTGTCGCAGATCAGCGCGTCGCGCGTATCATTGTCGGGAATGCGCAGCAGCGCCTCGGCCAGGCACATCAGCGCCACCCCCTCCTGGCTGGACAGGGCATATTCCTGCACCAGCCCCTCTACACCCGATGCCTTGCGGTCGCCGCGCAGCGCGGTGACGAGGCGGCGTGAAGTCGCGGCAACCTGTGCCTTCATCTCCGGCGACAGGGTGGCGGCGGCGATCAGCGGCGCGAGCGCGTCGGCCTCATCGCGCCGACAGGCGGCGGTGATCGCCTGGCGCAGGGGCGATTGCGGGCGGATCGCGGGAGCGAAACGGGCGAAGGGCGCAAGGTCGGTCATCAGCCTATAATAGCCGAAACGCGATACGCGTTCCGCCTTATGAAATGCCGAAATCCATGCTAAACGACCTATATTACCGGCTTCATCAGGCAAATATCATCATGAAACCCGTCATGGCAGTCGAAATGGATGAATTCGACCGGAGGATCGTCGCCGCGCTGGTCGATGACGGGCGCATGACCGTGACCGATCTGGCGACGCAGGTGGGCCTGTCCAAGACCCCCTGTCAGGTGCGGCTGAAACGATTGCAGGAAACCGGCGTCATTCGCGGCTTTCGCGCGATGGTCGATCCCGCGAAGCTGGGCATGGATCATGTCGCCTTCACCGAGGTGAAGCTGTCCGACACGCGCGAGACGGCGCTACAGGCCTTCAACGCGGCGGTGCGGCGCATCCCCGAGGTGGAGGAATGCCACATGCTGGCCAGCAATTTCGATTATCTGCTGAAAGTCCGCACCGCCGACATCAGGCGATATCGCGTCGTATTGGGCGAGAAGATAAGCGCCCTGCCCCATGTCGCGAGCACGTCGACATTCGTCGCGATGGAAACGGTGCTGGAGGCCGGCAGCCGGCGGACGCGCAGGTAAACGCGCCCGCCCCGGGGCCGATCAAGCCTCGCCGAACACCCGGCGGAAGATCGTGTCGACTTGGGCGAAATGATAGTCGAGGTTGAACTTGTCCTCGATGTCCTGCGCGCTCAGCGCGGCAGCGACATCCTCGTCGGCCTTGAGCAATTCCATCAGCGACAGCTGGCCGTCCGATTCCCAGACCTTCATGGCGTTGCGCTGAACGTAACGATAGCTGTCCTCACGGCTGACGCCCGCCTGGGTCAGCGCCAGCAGCACGCGCTGCGAATGGACGAGGCCACCCATCTTGTCGAGATTCTTCATCATCCGCTCGGGATAGACCAGCAGCTTGTCGATCACGCCGGTCAGGCGACCCAGCGCGAAGTCCAGCGTGATCGTCGCGTCGGGACCGATATAGCGTTCGACCGACGAATGGCTGATGTCGCGTTCATGCCAGAGGGCGACATTCTCCATCGCCGGCATGGCGTAGCTGCGGACCATGCGGGCCAGGCCGGTGAGGTTTTCGGTCAGCACGGGGTTGCGCTTGTGCGGCATGGCCGACGAGCCTTTCTGGCCCGGCGAGAAATATTCCTCCGCCTCCAGAACCTCCGTGCGCTGGAGGTGGCGCACCTCGACGGCAAGCCGCTCGATGGAAGAGGCGATGACGCCGAGCGTGGCGAAGAACATGGCGTGACGGTCGCGCGGAATGACCTGCGTCGACACAGGTTCGATGGCGAGCCCCAGCTTTTCCGCGACATGTTCCTCGACGCGCGGGTCGATATTGGCGAACGTGCCGACCGCGCCCGAAATGGCGCAGGTGGCGACTTCCGCGCGGGCGGCGATCAGGCGGGTCTTGCAGCGCGAAAATTCGGCGTAGGCTTCGGCCATCTTCAGGCCGAACGTGACCGGTTCGGCATGGATGCCGTGGCTGCGGCCGATGGTGGGGGTCAGCTTATGTTCGAAGGCGCGGCGCTTTATGACCTCCAGCAGAGCATCGAGATCCGCGATCAATATGTCGGCTGCGCGGGCAAGCTGCACGGCAAGGCAGGTGTCCAAGACGTCGGATGATGTCATGCCCTGGTGCATGAAGCGGGCTTCGTCGCCCACCTGTTCGGCCACCCAGGTCAGGAAGGCGATGACGTCATGCTTGGTCACCGCCTCGATCGCGTCGATGGCGGGCACGTCGATGGCCGGGTTGGTGGCCCACCAGTCCCACAGCGCCCGGGCGGCGGACGGCGGGACGACGCCCAGCTCTCCCAGCTTTTCAGTGGCGTGCGCCTCGATCTCGAACCAGATCCGGAAACGGGCCTCCGGCTCCCAGAGGGCAGCCATGGCGGGACGGGAATAGCGCGGGACCATAAGCGAATCCTGATGATCGAGGGTGAATGTCGCGCGCCGACTAGCAGCGTCCATTGCGCGGGGCAAATCGCAACGCCCAGGCATGTCGACAGCCGACAAACATTCTCTCCTTTGAAGAAAAAACGGTCGAAACGAGGTATTTTCCAAGACGAATGATGAATCCTGAACAGATGTTCAGGAACAATTGGCAGGCTCGACTATTCTATTTCCACATATTTCGGAAATGGAGCCATTGGCCCGCATTCCATAACAAGGTCGCACTTCAGGAGAATGTCATGATCCGTACAATCTTGTTCACGACCGCGCTTGCCATTACGGCACCCGCGATCGCACAGCAGACGATGGCGCCGGGCCAGAGCATGATGCCGGCCGAACCGGCGATGCCGGCTCAGCCTGCCGACCCCGCAACCGCGACGCCTGCAACCCCGGCAACGCCCGCGACCCCGGCCGAGCCCGCAAATCCCGCCAATGCCGTTGCATCCATCGTGGACAGCGAATTTCCCGCCTATGACGCGAACAAGGACGGATCGCTGGACAAGAGCGAGTTTTCACGCTGGATGGTGGCGCTGAAGGATCAGGAAATGAAGGCCACGGGCCAGGCCCTGCCGGCCGCGCAGGTGACCGCATGGGCCGACGGTGCCTTCTCCACCGCCGACGCCGACAAGAGCATGATGGTCAGCAAGGCGGAGCTGGTCACCTATCTCAGCGGCGCGGCAGGCTGACCCGCCCGATCAACGGACGCATGGAACAATTCGTCGCGAAGGACGGATGACAGAACCCTCAACGGGTCGCACCGGGGCGGCATGGAACGAAGGCCATGTCGCCCCAACCTGCGTCAGGACTTCTTCCGGGCGTAGAGCAGCGCGGCGACGATCGCGGCCGACCCGATTCCGACAGCCGCGCCCATCCATACGCCCTTTCCGGCGGATGTGCGCGCAGCATCGGCCAGCGTGTCGCCGGCAGACGGTTCGGGGGAAGAAGGAGGAGCGCCGTCCGGCGCGGATGATTTGTTCTTGCTCATGATTTCGCCAGCTATGCCCCAGACCCCGGGGGATGAAAAGATGTCTTCGCGCGCCGCTTCACGCGGTGGCCACGACATGCTTCCGAAATGTGGCGGGATCGCCTAAGCTATGATTTCGTGGGGCAGCAGAGGGATTATGCCGATGCAATTTTTGCGGACCGCATTCTGGGTGGTCATTGCCGTGGCGCTCGCCTTTTTCTGCATGGCCAATTACGTGCCGGTGACGGTTCGCCTGTGGGGCGACATCATATTGGAAACCAAATTGCCCGTCTTGCTGATCGGCGCGTTCCTGCTCGGCGCCCTGCCTTTCTGGGTGATGGCCCGCGCCACCCGCTGGCGGATGCGGCGACGGCTGGACAGTACCGAACGGGCACTGGCCGCTGCGACATCGGCCGCCGCGCCGCCACCGTCGCCCGCCTTTTCGGACGCGCCCGCCGCGCCCGGTACCGATGGAACCACCCTGCCCGCCGCCCCGACCATATCCACCCCCAGCGTTACAGGCCCCGCATGAAAAGCCCGATCTACGTCGCCATCGACACGCCCGACCTGACCAAGGCGAAACAGCTTGCGGAACAGGTGCGACACCATGTCGGCGGCCTGAAACTGGGTCTCGAATTTTTCTGTGCCAATGGCCATCATGGCGTCCATGAAATGATGAAGCTGGGCCTGCCCATCTTCCTGGACCTCAAGCTGCACGATATCCCCAATACGGTCGCCAAGGCGGTACAGGCCCTGCATATGCTGGAACCTGCGGTCCTGACGGTTCATGCCGCCGGCGGACGCGCCATGCTGGAAGACGCCAAGGCCGCGGCCGGGATTCATACCAAGGTAGTGGCCGTGACCGTGCTCACCAGCCTGGACGATCGCGATCTGTCGGACATCGGTGTGGGCGGTCAGGCGCGGGACCAGGTGCTGCGCCTCGCCGAACTGGCGCGTGACGCGGGGCTGGACGGCATCGTATGCTCGGGCGAAGAGGTGAAAATGGTCCGCGACATGTGGCCCGACGGCTTTTTCGTGGTGCCCGGCGTCCGGCCGGCCGGCGGGGCAAAGGGCGACCAGAAGCGTGCCGTGACGCCGCGCGAGGCGCTGGACCGGGGCGCATCCATTCTGGTGGTGGGCCGGCCGATCAGCCTGGCGGACAATCCCGACATGGCTGCGCGGGAAATAGAAGCGACGCTTTAGCCGCCGGGCGCCTCGCGCCGATGGGCGCTAGCGATCGCCGACGCCCCCATCCTTGACGAAAAAACGATCGATCACCTCACGCGCCAGGCGCGCGGGACGCAATGTCCCGGCATCGATGCAGCACCAGCTCGACTTGACCTCTACCAGCACTTCCTCGCCCCGGCGGATGATCGTTTCATAAAAGGCCCGGGCGCCCTGCACTTTTTCCAGAAGGACGGTCGCAATCACCTCATCGTCCAGAAAGGTGGGCTTGCGATAAGTGATCTCATGCTTCAGCGCGACCCAGAGATGGGCCGCCACCGCTTCGGCGGGCGCCAGCGCGCGCCAATGGTCAAGCACGGCGCTCTGTACCCATTTCAGGTAGCTGGCATTGTTGACATGCCCCATGAAGTCGATGTCGTCCGGATCGATGCCGACGGGATATTGGTGGGGAATCGCGTTACTCACAACGATGTAAATAACAGTCCCGCATGCGGATCGAAAGGGGCCGGTCAAAAAAAGGGCCGGTCGCGTGACCGGCCCTTTCCCCCATCAGAAGCGCCAGCCCACGCTGGCCACGACCTGATGGCGGTCGGTGTCGATATCGAATTCGCTGCTGGTCGCGCCGTCCATATAATCGATATGGGCATCGGTATAATTGGAATAGCGATATTCCAGCTTCGCGAAGGTGTTGGCGTTGATCGCCCGTTCCACGCCGGCGCCGATCCGCCAGCCGTCGAGCTTGAAGGACGTATCGGTCATCTGGTCGGTGTTGCCGGCCAGCACGTTCAGCTTGCTGTTGGTATAGCCACCCTTGACATAGACGAGCGTGTTGGGATTGGCGAGGATACCTGCCCGCGCGCCGATGTAGAGGTCGCGACCCTGGCTCACCCGGCCGAAACCGAACTGGTCGGTCGGGTCGGAGCGATCGCTCTTTGCCGTGGAGTCGGTCCATTCGCCCTCGACGCCGACGACCGCGCTGCCGAGATTGACGTCATAGCCCGCGCCGATGCCGTACAGCAGACCGTCGATCGACTGGTCGTCATTGCCATTGTCATTGTCGACATCGCTGCCGGCGCCGACATGGTCGTAGCCCAGGATCGCTTCGACGCGAGGGCCGGTGAACGTCGGATCCGCGCTCTGTGCCAGCGCGGGGGTTGCGACGGTGGCGCCGGCCAGAAGAGTTGCGACCATCAACTTACGCATAACTGATACTCCATTGTCATTCTTATTCCCCTGCCGGGGACGAGACGCTGAAGTCCGGGCAAACCCGTTTGTTTCATGAACGGGAGATAAACAGCTGAAAACGTTGCAATTTTGCAACGCCCTTCCTTCGCTTCGACCGGAATATGTGCGGATGACGCGACCGGCCGAGGCGTCGGCTCAATAATCCTTGGATACGCGGACGTTGGCGCTTTGCCGTCCCAGCGTCGAAATCGCACCCAGCAGCGAGAGCCAGCGCGTCACCTGATATTCGATCCGCGTCGCGGAATAGCCCTGCCCGTCGGTGATCAGTTCCACATAGGTCTTGCGGGTAAGATATTTGCCCGCCGCGATGGACGTTCCCTGCCCCTGGGCGGGATCGGCAGCGATGATGCGCAGCCGGTCGAGGCCCGCCGCCTTGCGCACCGCATTGATGGGGTCGAGCCCGCCGCCCCCCTGAAGCGATCCCACGGCGGACGCGAGTTGCAGCGCTTCGGGTGCGGACAGGTTGGTGATCGATGTTCCGAACAGGATGCGGGACAGCAATTCGTCCTGCGGCAATGCCGGAATGCTGGTGAAGCTGATGTCCGGCTGCAATCCCGTGCCGCCGACATGGATGGTGGCGCTCAGGTCGCTCACATCGGCCTGCGCGCTGATGTCCAGCGTCGGATTGACGGGGGTCCGGCGATCGAACTGGATATGCCCTTCGCGCAGGTCAAACCGGCGACCGGCAAATTCGTAGCCGCCCCGAACCAGTTCCGCCCGGCCGCCGACCACCGGGGCGGTGACGGTGCCGCCAATGTCAAGATCCGCACGCCATTCGCTGTCCAGTCCCAGGCCCGTGACCATCAGCCTGTTGCGCGCCCGCGCCTTGATGGCCAGCGCCCACGGCACGTTGGTCCGCACCCGCTCGATCTCGTCGCCGCGCCGGTTGATTTCCACCACCTTGAGTTCCGGGATCGCCGCGACGGCCGCCGCGCGCCCCAGGGTGAAGCGGCTCCGGTTGAGGACCAGGTCCCCGCCCACCGTCCCGCCCACGCCATCGGAGCGCAGCGTGATCGGGCCGGTAACGGTCGCGGCGATGTCGTCGCGTTCCAGCAACGCGGCATTGTCCGCCTGAAGCGCGAGATCCATGCCCACCCCTGCGATGCCGTTGAAGGTGAAGCGCCCGGTGCCGGTCACCGAACCGCCATTTTGCGCGGTCGCTGCGAAGCTGGAAAAAACGAGCTGCGCGCCGGAGAAGGCGGCACGGGCCCTGACCTGACGCAGGCGCATTCCCGTGACGGGGCTGTTGATCGTGGCATTGTCGGTGGCGAGCTGCCCCGTGATGCGGGGATCGCCCAGCGTGCCGCGCATGTCGGCCGACACGTTGACCGGACCGCCAATGTCGACGATTTCCACCCCGGTCAGGCGCCAGAGCGTATCGGCCGCACCGGCATAGCGCAATTGCGCCACGAACGGTGCCGCGTTGAGGCGCGCGATCAGTCCGCCATCCTGCCCGAGCGGCGTCAGCAACGCCTGCGCCCGCCCGATGGTCCTGCCGTCGGAAACGAACACCATGCGCGTGGCGAGCCGGTCGGGACCGAGCGCCGCGTTGACGCCGACATCCACCGGGCGCGAACTGAGCGACAGGCCGGATCGCGACAGGCCGCGAATGCGCAATTCTGCCGTCCCGCTGGGCAGGCCGCCGCGAGGCTGCGCGTAGCTCAGCGATCCGGTCGCCATGCCGCCCAGGCCCAGATTGTCGTAGCCGATATCGAGCAGCGACAGCGGCAATGCCTGCATCCGCGCCTCGACATGCGTGGACGCGCGGCCCAGTTCGCCGGACAGTTGCAGCGACCCGCCGGCATAGAGCAGCCGGGTCGGCGCGAGGCGCCAGCCATCGTCGGTGCGCGTCAGCAGCGCGGACCGTTCCAGCCGGACGCTGCGCTTGTCGATCGTGCCGTTCGCCGACAGGCGGATGCGGCCCGGCTCCACCTGCGCATCGCCCTGAAGGTCGAACAGGCGCCCCCGCTGGCCGGACAGGCTGCCGCGCACGCGCCCTTTGCCGTCGACCAGATTGGCATTCAGCGCGAGCCGGCCGAGCAGGACGCCGCCGACGCGCACTCCGCGGGCCTGCGCCGTCGCATCGATGGTCGTTCCGGCCGGATCAAGCAGGATGGTGCCGTCCAGCGTGCCACGCCGCACCACGATGACGGTCGGCCCGTCGAAGCTGGCCTCATTCGCTGTCAGCCTGAGCTGAAGCTGCTGCACCTCGTTCACCATATGCAGGCCGATGAAGCCGGTGACCGCGCCCTGCACGCCCAACTGGCCTTCCAGCCCGCCGGTAACCGGGCGCACATCTCCGCTGGCCGTAACCCCCGTGACGGCGAGGCTCGCCACCCGGACCACGGCCTGCCCGCCCGATGGCAGCAGCAGATTGCCCCGCCCGGTGAAGGCACCCAAGGTGGAATCGCCTGTCGCGACAATGGCATAGCCCGTCGCATCGGGAAGCAGATGGGCATGGACGGCGCGCAGGCCCAGCGCATCCAACGGCCGGTCGAGCAGCAGGTCTACCTCCGGCCGCTCGATCCGGCCGTCCAGCGTCAGCCGCAGCGGACCATAGCGGCGATGGTCGCCGCTGCCCGCGAAATGGAAGGTTCCGTCGCGATGGCGCACGCCATCGGCGGTCAGCGTCAGCAGCGGTGCTTCCAGACGCAGGCCGGTCAACGCCAGTTCCCCGTTCTTCAGCAATTCCAGCCTGCTGCGCGCGGCCGGCAGGCCGCCGCCCAGCGACCGGAGGAAATCATTATCCAGCCGGCGCATTCGCGCCAGCGCGTCGCCGCTCAGCCCGAAACTGCCGTCGGCACGGGGCACCGCGCGCAGCTTCGATGTCAGGTCGACGATGCCGAGCCCACGAATAAACAGGCCGTCGATCCGTCCGTCCAGCCCGAAATCATAGCGCCCGGTGCCGATGTCCGCGATCATCACCAGCTTGCCGCGCAGCTTGTCGCTGCGCACGGTCATGGGATTGCTGACGATCTGCTGCCCCTTGAACTGGAGCACGCCATCCAGATCGAACCTGCGGAAAATTCCTTCGACCAGGTCGCCATGGCCTTCCAGCCGCGCGGCGGTGAGGTGCAGGGGCACGACCACCGGCGCCCCGGCTGCATGCCGGCCCTTGCCATTTGCCCGCACGTCGCTGATCGCGGTCTTGTCGAAAACGAGCTGCCGCGCGGTCAGCAGATATTCGTAGCCCAGCGCCCCGAATGCGCCGTCCAGCCGGATCTTCGCCGCGACATCCCGGCCCTGCATATTCCTGAGCAGCGCCTGCGGGCGGGCGAGGCGAAGATGCACAAGCATGTTGTCGAGCGCATTGTTGCGCAGGTCGATCGCGCCGTCGGCATCCAGGTCGATCGCGCCGGACCGCAGCGACAGCCGCCCGTCGATCACCCGGTTCACCAGCGTTCCGTCGGCGCGGACGGACAGGCGCGGGTCGGCAAGGCGCCGGACAAGGCCCTGTCCGGCGATGGCCGACGCTTCCAGCGTGCCGCGCGCGGAATAGGCGCCGCTGCGCGCCGCGAGCACCATGTCGGCCGCCGCATCGCCGTCCAGCGTCGCCCGCAACCGGCCGTCCCACCGGGTCCATCCGCCCTTTCCGTCGACCGTCAGGATGAGGTCCTGCCGCAGGCCGCCCATCGCCGCCAACACGCCGTTCCTTGGCGCGTTCACCCGGACCTCCAGCGCGAAGCGATCATTGTCCGGACGGCTGTCCAGCGCGACGATCAGCGCGTCGCCGCCGTCCTGCGTGCGCGCCGAAAGATCGATGACCGCGCGACCGCCGCGAATATCGGCCTTCCCCGCGATGGTCGCCACCTGCGGACGACCGGTCACCGGTGCCGCAATGTCGAGCCGGCCCACCGAAAACTGCATCAGTCGGATGTCGAAGCCGGGCAGGATCGCCCCGCGCCGCTGCGTCGGATTCAGGCGGGGCAGCTTGTGCAAGGTCGCGCGCGGGATCGTCAGGCGGTCTATGTCGAGGCGGTTGGACAGCCAGGCGAAGGGCCACCAGTCCAGTTCGACGCGCGGCGCGTCGAGGAACACGCCCTTCCCGTCGGAAAGCGCCAGATCGCGCAGCACCGCCTTGCGATAGATGCTGCCTTCGATCGCGCCGACATGGATCCGCAACCCCGACGCCGACCGGATTGCCGCGATGCGGCCGGCCAGGAAGCGATGTCCCCCCGTCGTGTCGAGCCAGACCAGGGCGGCGGCGACTATGGCGACCAGCAATGCCAGCACGCCGGCCACCCAGCGTTGCCAGCGTCCGTCCCACGCCCGGCGCGGCGGCGGTGGAACAGGAGAAGCCCCCCCCTCAACCATCAGAAGGCCTGCCCCAGCGAGACATAGACCGCCACCTTGGGATCGCCCTGCTGCGGATTGAGCGGGGTGCCCACATCGACGCGGATGGGACCGAAGCTGCTATAGTAACGCACCCCCAGCCCCGTGCCGATCCGCAAGTCGCGGAAACGGGGCAGGAAGCTGGCCGAAATGTTGCCGGCGTCGACGAACGGCACGATGCCGAAATTGCCGAAGCGTATGCGTGCCTCGACCGACAATTCGGCCAGGCTCTTGCCGCCGACCGGATCGTCGTCCGGCCCGTACCGCGGCCCGATCGCCTGATAGCCATAGCCGCGCACCGACGCCCCGCCGCCGGCATAGAAGCGCCGCGACGGTGCGATCTGGTCCACCGCCGATCCCAGAATGGTGCCGAACCGCGCGCGCGCCGCGACCACAACCCGTTCGCCCAGCGGCTGGTATGCGCTGCCGTCGAGTTGCACCCGCGTGTAGCCGAACGTCTTGTTCTGAAAGGAGAGTTCCGGGCTGATCCGGCCGCCGAGGCGAAAGCCGCGGGTGGGATTGAGCAGGTCGTCGCTGCCGTCATAGGTCAGGCTGAGCGGGACCGCGCCGATCAGGAATGTGCGCCGGGCACCGCCGGAAAAGGCATCCGCCTCGTCCGACGCGATCAGTTCAGCGCCGACATGCCAGACCCAGTTCTTCTGGAACAGGATGTTGGTCTGCCGTTCCAGCGCGCCGGACAGGGTGACGGTGCGGGCGTCATAGGCATCGCGCCGGATGTTGCTGACCGACAGCAGGCCGGTCAGCACATTGTCGCGGCGGCGGAAATTGTTGCGACGATAGGTGAAGGATGCCGTCTGCTCCTGCGTGCCCAGCACGCCGCGCAACGTCACCGCACCTTCGGGCGGGAAGAAATTGCGATGCTGCCAGCTGACCTCCGCGCGATAGCCTTCGCCCGTGCCGTAGCCCAGTTCCCCCGCGACGGTGCGCAGCGGCGCCGGGCGCACGGCGACGTCGATGTTCACATGATCGTCGTCACCGGCATCCACGGGTGTCAGCCGGACGGACGAGACGAGGCCGGTGGCGACGATCGCGCGCCGCAGATCCTCCACATCCGACGCCATATAGGCGTCGCCGGGATCGAAGCGGGCGATCCGCTGGACATGCCGGGCGCTGAACAGGCTGTCGTCGTCCAGCCGGATCGCCCCGAAACGCCGGAAACCGCCCGGCGTCACGATGATGTCCAGATCGCCCTTGCGATCCTCATGGTCTATCCGCACTTCGGGTTCGTCGACGGCGGCGAAGGGAAACCCGCCTTCGGCCAGTGCGGTCGCCAGAGCATCACGGCCCGCCAATATATTGTCCGCGTCCACCGGATCGCCGGGCTTGGGCGGGAAAGCGGCGCGCAGTTGATCTTGCCGCGCGCCGGTTTCGGCCAGGCCGGTCACATCCACGGACCCCAGCAGATATTGCGTGCCCGGAACGATCGATAAGTCGACTGCCAGCCGGTCGCTGCCCGTGGGCGGCGCCGTTACGGCCCCGCGAACGCGCGCGGCATAATAGCCCTTGGCCCGCAGCAGCCGGTCGAGAAGTTCGCTGTCCTCCTTCATCCGGCGGTTGATCTGGGCGATATTGGCGGGCTTGTCCTGCCCCTGCCGCAGGACCGACAACTGGTCGAACCGCTGCCGGAACAGGCCGTCCGCGATGGCATCCACGCCGTTCAGCGTAACAGTGTAGCGGCGCTCCTCGCCCGAATCGGCGAACGCGGCGACGGGTTCCTCTTCATCGGGGGTCGTCAGGTCCGGGAGTTCCGGCACTGCAACCTGCTCCTGGGCAATGTCGGCCGGATCCTCGGGCAGTGGGGCGACCGCGTCGGGCTGCCCCAAGTCCGGCCAGTCGAGCCCGATTTCCGGCATGGCGTCGAGCGGACTGTCCATGCCGGCGGTGCTGTCGGGCGGCGTCTGCCGGGCCAGTCCCGGCACGGGAACCAGCAGGAGCAGCCAAGCAAGACAGTGCCGGACGGCGGGCGGTCGGCCAGAAATGCGGCGTCGCGTCCGCGAACCAATGGTCATGTGCGTGATCTAGACCAAATCCGGGCCACAGCGCCAGTGCCCACCACATCGGAACAGGACAGTCCGAGGCGAAAGTTTAAAAGACGGTGTTCAGGCGATCCAGCAGCGCCCGGGCCGGGCCGGACCCATCGGCGGCCGGGCGATGGCGCATCGCTTCCATGCGGTCCTGCAACCGGGCCACCCGCTCGTAGAGATCCTGGCTGGCGGCAATGAGCGCACGCGCGGCGAAGGGAAATTCTTCCGTGACGGCCGGGTCGGTCTCACTGGCGCGACCAAGCCGGTATTTCTCCCCGCTCAGTTCGTCCGTGTCGATTTCGCCTCGCTGCCAGGCGCGCTGGCCCAGCAGCCAGGCGATGACGTGCATCAGCCTTGTCGTGACCTTGAGCGATTCGCAGGCGAACGCGACGCGCCGCAGCGGGTTGTCCAACCCGTCCTCCTCCACGCCGCCGTCGAAATAGGCGCGCGCTTCGTCGGCCATGACCATGGCTTCGACATAGAGGCTGTCGACCAGGCGCCGGTGCAGGCCGGCATCTAGGAAGGGCGCGATTTCCATGGACCGTCACTGCCATAATCCTGCGCCCTTGTCAGGCCCGCTGCTCGCCACGATCGGCGACTGTCCCATTCATGGTCGGTTAGCGCGGAATTAACCATCCTCGCCGGATCCGGCCCGTCAGGCGATGATGTCGGGCACCAGCTGGTCTTCCAGGAACGCGATCTCGTCGCGCAGGCGCAACTTGCGCTTTTTCAGGCGGGCCACCTGCATCTGGTCGCCGGCGCTCGATTCGGCCAGCGCGGCGATCGCGCTGTCGAGATCGCGATGTTCGACCCGCAGCAGTTCCAGTCGCCGCATGATATCTTCCCGGCTCACCCGCCTGCTCGCTTCCCGTTGGTCGCCAAAGCCGCTGAATAGCGAGCCGCGCGCATGCGGGCCACCGCAAATTTTCTCGCGGCCCGTCGCAAAGGCCGAATCCGGTCGAGACAAGCCGACCGAATCATGATCTACTCATAGGTCCATCAGCCTCTTTCAGGAGAATGTCATGGAAAACAGCCACGTTTCAGCTCTTTCAGCAAAGCATGCCGGTCTCGAAGCCCGAATCAAGGCGGAGACAAGTCGACCCATGCCCGACGCCGTTCTTGTGGCGACGCTCAAGAAGCAGAAATTACGGCTGAAGGAAGAGATGACCGCGCAGCATTAAGCCAGGTTCGCTCATCTGCAAAGAACCCCGCGACCATCCGGTCCGCGGGGTTTTTTTGTGTCCGGAAACGGCCGAGGCGCCGGATCGTCAGCGGCGCGGCATTTGCCGCTGATGCATGCGCAGATAGTCGGGCATCTGCGCCTTGGCAACGCCGGAGGATACGGGCTTGCGTGCAAGCTGGGGGTCGATCGGTTCATCGAATGCCAGCCCGATCTTGTCTTCCCGCGACCAGGCGATCATGCCGCTGATGGGGCCGACGCCGCGCAGATCGAGCTTGACCCGGGTGCCGGCGGGAATGGCGCGTTCGCAATCCGCCATCAGTCCGGTGGCTGACAGATTGCGGATTCGCGCCTTGCCAAGCGATGCGCCATCCTCTGCCTGCAGCGACGCGAGCAAAAACAGGCTGTCACGCGGTGCGGAGCGCGCCGGGCCTCGTTCAGCATTGTTCGGTTCGTCGTCCATTCCAAACCCGTAATGACTTGTGATGTGGTACGGGCAATCTAAGCTCGGGGAATGGACAAAGCGTTAATCATCGCGGGAGATTTTCTCCTGGCGCTCGTGACGCTCCTGCGCCTCGACCGTCATCGTCGCGATCGGCCGCGCCTCCAGCCGACCTAGCGAGATCGGCTCGCCCGTCACTTCGCAATAGCCATATTCGCCCTCGTCGATGCGACGCAGCGCCGCGTCGATCTTGGAAATGAGCTTGCGCTGACGGTCGCGGGTCCGCAGTTCGATCGACCAGTCCGTTTCGCTGGATGCGCGATCGTTCAGATCGGGTTCGCGCAGCGGTTCGTTCTGGAGCACCGCCAAAGTCCCTTCGGCCTCCGTCAGTATCTGCTTCTTCCACGCCCACAGGCGCTGCCGGAAATATTCCTGCTGAAGCGGATTCATGAACTCTTCGTCGGGCGAAGGCCGATAATCGGGGGGTAGCGTCACAGTCGATTTGGGCGGCTTTGCACCGTCTTTATCGGAATTCAGGACCGATGCCATCTGGCTCTCCGAATCGAATGGCCCCGATGCTGGAAGTCCCGGGGCGCACATGCCTTTTTCTCGTGGCGCCTAATAGCCATGGGTACGAGGCGACACAAGCGCGCAATGGTGAAGCCGGACCGGCCCGGTACGATTTCGCCGACGGCACGGGCGATTGCGTCGCGACCGGCCGCCGGGACGGCAGAGCAAGGCAAGGGGATTCAGCTCTTGCCCCGCGGCCGTTCCATTGTGGGACGTTAACCATATCCCTTCAGCGAACCGCAGGAATTACCTCGACTTGCACCCGATATTCAGGGTTAACGTCATTGCAGTTAACGCTTTCTTTTGCGTTCTTGGGGATAGGAAGTCTCAGTCCCGCCACCTGGATACACCGGAGGCGGGTCCTGGACAAAAAACGAAGAGTGGACCCTATGTCGGTACGGATGGCCTTGGCTAAATTATGCGCCTGCACTTGCGGCGGGGCGATCATCGGCGGCGGCGCGGTCCATGTGGCGGAAAGCGCGCGCCCTGCGGTCGTTCACAGCAACAAGAGCGTCAAGGCAGCGCCCAAGAAGCGCTATGCCGTGCGCGCCGTGAAGCGCAAGGTGGTCAAGACCGTGACCGCGTGCGCACCGCAGACGGTGACCGTCACCAGCCAGCCGGCGCCCGTTCCCCTGCCCCTGCCCCTGCCGCCGGCCGAAATGCCGATGATGTCCGGTGGCGGCGGCGCTGTTCCGGTGGTGATGGGCGGTGGCGGCGGCTTCGGCGGCGGCGGTTTCATCGGTGGCTTCTTCGGCGGTGGCGGAGGCGGCAGCGGCGGTTCGGTCGTCATATCGTCCACCAGCAGCTCCACCGGCGGGATCAGCAGCTCGACCAGTTCGACGACAGGCGGCGTGTCGACCTCGACCGGCGGCGTGTCGACCTCGACCGGCGGCGTGTCGACTTCCACCGGCGGCGTGTCCACCTCCACCGGTGGCGTGTCGACATCTTCCGGGGTCAGCTCCAGCTCCTCGTCCAGCTCCAGCTCGTCATCGTCCTCCTCTTCGTCCAGCTCCTCTTCGAGCAGTTCGGGCGGATCGAGCGGCGGCAAGCCGGGCAAGCCCGATCACCCCAGCTCCAGCGGCGGCAGTTCGGGTTCGAGCGGCAGCTCCGGCTCCAGCGGCAGTTCGGGCAGCAGTGGTTCGTCGGGCAGTTCGTCCTCGTCCAGCTCTTCGTCCTCGAGCGGCTCCTCTTCATCCTCGGGCGGTTCGTCGAGCTTCGGCAGCACCGGGAGTTCGGGCAGCAGCGGTTCGTCGGGCAGTTCGGGTTCTAGCGGCAGTTCGTCCTCGTCCTCTTCGAGCAGTTCGTCGTCCAGCAGTTCGTCGAGCGGCGGTTCCAGTTCCAGCACCGGCGGCACGGACGTTCCCGCCCCGCCGATGGTCCTGCTGTTCGGCGCGGCCGCCGTGGCGCTGGTCGCCCGCCGCCGCTTTGCAGAGCGCAAGGCCCAGAACGCGGCCTGACGGCGACAGACAAATATTGCAAAGAGGGCGGCTACCCGACCGGGTAAGCCGCCCTTTTCGCGTCCGTCAGCTTTCGGCGATGATGCGCTCTATGTCCGGCACCGGATGGTTGGACAGGTCCTTCGCAACCTCGCCCACCAGCCTTTGCCGCACCTCCTTGTGATAATGTTTTCGCATCTCGCCCAGTGCCGTGGGCGGCGCGACGACGATCAGCCGTTCATAGTCGTTGGCCAACGCGCGCCGTTTCAGCAGGTCCGCCGCGTCGGCGGCGAAGCGCGCTTCCTCCAGATCGTGAAAATTGGTCTGTTGCATCGCGCTGCGATGGCTGCCGACGGAATTGAAGGCCCGGCCCGGCGCATCCGACGCCTGGTCGCGATCGGCCGGATTTTCCTGCTCGCGCACCACCTCCGCCTTCAAATTCGGGAATTCGGCATCGCCGTCGTTACGGAAGAACAATATCTTGCGTCCGTCCGCCACCAACACCACCGTGTCATGGTCGATTTGCATCCTGCATTCTCCTTTCTGTTTTCGCTGCCCCTGTTCAACGGGTGAAGGCGCCCGGGGTTGCGCCGGTTCGCGCGCGGCGGCATAGGGCTGGCCCATGCACGACATCCGCTCCATCCGCGAAAATCCAGCCGCTTTCGACGCCGCACTCGCACGGCGCGGGCTGGCGCCGCTCTCGACCGACATTCTGGCAGTCGACGAACGGAGCCGCGCGCTCAAGACGGAATGGCAGCAGGCGCAGGCCCGCCGGAACGAAGCGAGCAAGGCGATAGGCCAGGCCATGGCGGCAAAGGACATGGACAAGGCGGAGGCGCTCAAAGCGGAAGTGGCCGCGCTCAAGGACAGGATGCCCGCGCTGGAGGCGGAGGACCGCGAGGCCGGCGACGCGCTGACCGCGATGCTGGCCGCCATCCCCAACCTGCCCGCCGACGATGTCCCCGAAGGCGTGGACGAGGACGACAATGTCGAGGTCGGACGCTGGGGCACGCCGCGCGACTTCGATTTCGCGCCCCGGGATCATGCCGATTTCGGCCCGGCGCTGGGCCTGGATTTCGAAGGCGGGGCGGGCCTTTCGGGCGCCCGCTTCACCGCACTGCGCGGACCGATGGCGCGGCTGCACCGGGCGCTGGCGCAATTCATGCTGGACATGCAGACCGCGACCCACGGCTATGAGGAAACCATCGTTCCGCTGCTGGTGAAGGACGAAGCGCTGTTCGGGACCGGACAATTGCCCAAGTTCGCCGAGGACCTGTTCCGCACCACCGACGGCCGCTGGCTCATTCCCACCGCCGAAGTGTCCCTGACCAACCTTGTCGCGCAGCAGATCGTGCCGGCCGACAGCCTGCCGTTGCGCCTTACCGCGCTGACCCCCTGCTTCCGGTCGGAGGCCGGGTCGGCCGGGCGCGATACGCGCGGGTTCATTCGCCAGCACCAGTTCGAAAAGGTCGAGCTGGTCGCCATCTGCCGGCCCGAGGAGTCGGACGCCGAGCATCAGCGCATGGTCATGGCGGCGGAGGCCGTGCTCCAGGCGCTGGACCTGCCCTATCGCAAGATGCTGCTGTGCACCGGCGACATGGGCTTTGGCGCACGCAAGACCTGGGATCTGGAAGTGTGGCTGCCCAGCCAGAACACCTATCGCGAGATAAGTTCCGTCTCCAATTGCGGAGATTTCCAGGCGCGCCGGATGAACGCGCGCTACAAGCCGGAGGGCGAGAAGCAGACCCGTTTCGTCCATACGCTGAACGGGTCCGGCCTGGCGGTCGGTCGCACGCTGGTCGCCATTCTGGAAAATGGCCAGCAGGCGGACGGCAGCGTCCTCATCCCGCAGGCGCTCGCCCCGCATATGGGCGGCATCACCCGGCTGGAGCCCCGCTGAGCCCCCGACAGGAGTATCGACTTGCGCATCCTGCTTACCAACGACGACGGCGTCCACGCGCCCGGCCTGAAGATATTGGAGCAGATCGCGCGCCGGTTTTCCGACGACATCTGGATCGTCGCGCCGCATGAGGAACAATCGGGCGCGGGCCACAGCCTGACGCTGACCCGTCCCCTCAGGGTGCGCCGCCACGGCGAAAAGCATTACAGCGTCACCGGCACGCCGACCGACGCGGTCATGATGGCGGTCGGCCACCTGATGAAGGCGTGCAAGCCCGATCTGGTGCTGTCCGGCGTGAACCGCGGCGCCAACCTGGCGGAGGACGTCACCTATTCCGGCACTGTCGCGGCGGCGATGGAGGGCGCGATCTCCGGCATACGGTCCATCGCGCTGAGCCAAGTCTACGCGCGCGAGGGCATGGGCGATAGCGTGCCGTTCGCGGCGGCGATCGCGTGGGGCGAAAGGGCGCTGCGGCCGCTGATCGACATGCCCCCTTCCCCCCGGATGCTGTTCAACGTGAATTTCCCCGCCGTCGACCCGGATGCGGTGAAGGGCATACGGGTCGTGCGGCAGGGGTTTCACGACGTCGACCGCACGCAGATCATCGAAGGCATGGACCCGCGCGGCTACCCCTATTTCTGGTTTGGTCTTGGCAGCAGCGATGCGGTACCGGAAGGATCGGACCTGGCCGCGATCGCCGAAGGCTATGTGACGGTGACGCCGTTGCACTATGACCTGACGCAGGACAGCGCGTTGAAGGCGACGGCCGCGGCCTTCGCGGAATGATGGGCGGCCGGGCGATGGGCGGCGACGGGGAGTGAGGATGGACATGGGGGATCAGGGGCGCAGGATGCAACGATCGCCCTTGCTGCTCGCGCCGATGATGCTGGCCGCGTGCATCCCGGCGGAAACCGGCCGAGCACCCCGTCCGGATACGCCACCGCCCCGCATGGACGCCGACGCATCGACCGCCCGGGTCGTGGAGGCCGAGCCCGTCTGGACCGCGCAGCAGGTGGTGGCGAACGCGCAAAATGTCGCCGGGTCCGCCTATGTCGTGCAACCGGGCGACACGCTGCGCGGGATCGGCAATCGCACCGGCGCGGGATCGGAGATGATCGCGCGCGCCAACGGCCTGGTCCCGCCCTATCTGATCCGCGCCGGGCAGCGGCTGACCATTCCCGGCGGCCGCTATCATGCCGTTGCGGAGGGCGAGACCGGGATCGCCATCGCGGCGGCCTATGGCGTGCCGTGGAGCCGCATCGTCGAGGCGAACGGCCTGGAGGAACCCTATACGCTGCGGCGCGGGCAGAGGCTGCTGCTGCCCGGCGAGACGCCCGTGCGTCCGCCGTCGATGGAACAGCGTGCCGCCGCCTTCCGCATCGACATCGACGATGTGGTGACCGGCGGCCAGCCCGCCGCGGCCGAAAACGCGCCGGTCGCCGTCGCCTCGTCCCGGCCCGATCCCCTGCCCGCCAACGTGCCCATGGCCCAGCCGGGCAGCTTCGCCGGCAGTTTCGGCTGGCCGCTCAAGGGCACGATCGTCTCACGCTTCGGACCGGGCCAGAGCGGATCGAAGAATAACGGCATCGACATCGCCGCACCCATGGGCACGCCGATCCGCGCGGCCGCCGGCGGCGTCGTCGCATATGCCGGGGACAAGGTGGCGGTGTTCGGCGGCCTGGTCCTGATCAACCATGGCAGCGGCTGGGTCAGCGCCTATGGCCATGCCAGCCGAGTCGACGTGGTGCGCGGGCAAAAGGTGGCCAAGGGGCAGGTCATCGGCCTGACCGGCGACACCGGCTATGCCAGCACGCCCAAGCTGCATTTCGAATTGCGCAAGGACCGCACGCCGGTGGACCCGGTCGGCAAGCTGCCGCCGGCATGAGGATCGACGAAGGCCTCACCCGCTCCCCGACGGCGGGCTTCCTGCGGCGGCGCTCGTCCCTGCCGATCTGGGCGGACCTGGCGTGGCGCGTGGCGCTGCTGTTCGGCCTGATCGCGCTGGTCCTGCTGCTGCACTGGGTGGGGCGCGACGGGCTGAAGGACAATTATGACGACCATATCGATTTCATCGATGTGCTCTACTTCACCACCGTGACGGTGACGACGGTCGGCTATGGCGACATCGTCCCCGTCACGCCGGCCGCCCGCCTGTTCGAATCGCTGTTCGTCACGCCGATCCGGCTGTTCGTCTGGCTGCTCTTTCTGGGCACGGCCTATAATCTGTTTTTCCGCAACATAGTTTACAGGTGGCGCATGGCACGCATCCAGGCCGATCTGCACAATCACATCATCGTCACCGGCTTTGGCACCAGCGGCCAGGAAGCGGTGCACGAACTGATCGCGCGCGGCACGGACCCGCGCGAGATCGTGGTGATCGACGGCAGCGAAAAGGCACTCGAACTGGCCGAAGCGAAGGGTTGCAATATCCTGTGCGGCGATTCGACGCGGGACAAGACGCTCAAGGACGTGGCGATCCACCGGTCGCGCGGTATGATCGTGTCGGCCGGTCGCGACGACACGTCGATCCTGATCACGCTTACCGCCCGGCATCTTGCCCCCGACCTGCCGATCAGCATCGTCGTGCGCAACGAGGATAACGAGCTTCCCGCCCGGCAAGCGGGCGCGACGACCGTCATCAATCCGGTCAGCTTCGCGGGCCTGCTGCTGGCGGGCAGCACGGGCGGCGCGCATATCGCCGACTATATGGCCGATCTCGCCGCGTCGGGCGGCCGGGTGAAGCTGAACGAGCGTCCGGTCCGACCCGAGGAAATCGGCGCCCCGCTCTCTGCCATAACAACGGGCCTTGGCGTGCGGGTCTATCGCGGCGACCGTCCCGTCGGCTTCTGGGAAGACGGTGCAAAGCGGCTTCAGGCCGGGGACATGATCATCGAAATCACCGAAGGCAATGGCGTCGGCTGAACCGCCTTGTCGACCACGTGACATTTGGCGCGAAAAACCCTATGTGCGCGGCGATCATGGCAACCAAAATTCCGCAAGCGCCGAAAGTCGGCATGGTGTCGCTCGGCTGTCCCAAGAATCTGGTGGACAGCGAGCGCATCCTCACCAAGCTGCGCTCCGACGGCTATCAGATGTCGCCCGACTACGCCGGCGCCGACGTCGTGCTGGTCAACACCTGCGGCTTCCTCGATTCCGCCAAGGAGGAATCGCTGGAAGCCATCGGCGAGGCAATCGCGGAAAACGGCCGCGTCATCGTCACCGGCTGCATGGGGGACGAGGCGGACGCGATCCGCGCTAAATTCCCGCAGGTTCTCGCCGTCACCGGCGCGCATCAATATGAGCAGGTCGTCAACGCAGTGCATGACGCGTCGCCGCCCGTGCCCAACGCCTTCGTCGACCTGGTGCCCGAAGGCGGGCTGAAGCTCACTCCGCGCCACTACAGCTATCTGAAGATTTCGGAGGGCTGCAATCATCGCTGTTCCTTCTGCATCATCCCGTCCATTCGCGGCGACCTGGTGTCGCGCCGGATCGACGCGGTGCTGCGCGAGGCGGAAAAGCTGGTCGCCGCCGGGACGCGGGAATTGCTGGTCATCAGTCAGGACACATCGGCCTATGGCGTCGACACGCGCCACGAACCGCGCCAGTGGAAGGGCCGGGAAGTTCGCGCCCACATGACCGACATGGCACGGGAGCTGGGCCAGTTGCGCGCGGCGGACGGCGCCGCGCCCTGGGTGCGGCTGCACTATGTCTATCCCTACCCCCATGTCGACCATGTCGTTCCGCTGATGGCCGAAGGGCTGCTGACGCCCTATCTCGACATCCCCTTCCAGCACGCCGCGCCCTCCGTGCTCAAGGCCATGAAGCGCCCGGCCAATGAGGCCAAGGTGCTGGACCGCGTTCGAAAATGGCGCGACATCTGCCCGGACATCGCGATTCGATCCAGCTTCGTCGTCGGCTTTCCCGGCGAAACAGAGGCGGATTTCCAGTATCTGCTCGATTGGCTGGACGAAGCGCAGCTCGACCGCGTCGGCGCCTTCCGGTTCGAACCCGTCGAAGGCGCGGCCGCCAACGCCCTGCCCGACGCCGTGCCCGAAGAGGTCAAGGAAGAACGCTACCAGCGCATCATGGAACGGACCGCCGCGATCAGCGCCGCCAAGTTGCAGGCAAAGGTCGGCCGCGTCCTGCCCGTCATCCTGGACGAGGTGGGCGAACCGGACGAGGAAGATGGCAGCATCGGCGCCACGGCGCGCAGCCAGGCGGATGCGCCGGAAATCGACGGCAACGTCTTCCTGCGCGATGTGGGCGACGGACGGAAGGCCGGCGACAGGATCGCCGTACGGATCGAGGATGCCGACGAGCATGACCTCTACGGCGTGCCGGTCTAGCCGCGACGGCGCTGCCGCTCAGGGCTGCGCGAACGCGTCCCGGTAGTCCGTCCTGATCGCCTTGAGCATCGCGGCATCGACCGGCAGCGCCACTTCGTAGCTGCCCTCCGCATAGGGACCGGCGCTATAGGGGCCGATCACAACGGTCACACCGTCGATCAGCGTGCCGTCTTTCGACGTGGGCACCAGCACCTGTTCCATCGGGTCGATGCATTGGGTGAATTCATCGTCTCCCGGCACGACCGGCTCGCCCCTTTTCTCCGCGCGCTGCCGGTCCAGTTCCTTGCAGAACCGGTCGTGGATGGCCGCCGCGAATGCCGCGGGCGACGTCATCAGGGCCTTGGTGCTGCTTTCCCGCCCCCGGGTCTTGTCCCACAGCAGCGTGTCGTAACCGGTCATGCCGTGCGCACCGCCGGTATAGACATAGGTCTGCGACCGGAGCGACAGGAATCGGGGCGTGTCGGCGGCCACCGACCATTCGGTCTCAAGACTGTGGGCCCGGAACGGATAGCCCGATTCCTTGGCGGACCGGCTATCCTCGCGCGCCATCTTCATGGCGTCGTCCTTCGCCGCCTTCATCCCGGCGCCGAACTTCGCGACGAGTGCCGGGACCGCTGCCGCCTGGGCGGGATAGGCGTAGGAAAATTCCAGCAGCGGGCTATTGTCCTCTGCCTTGAACGCCTTGGCAGGGGGCGCGGGCGGCGGTGTTCCCGCCATGCGGTCGGCGAAGTTCGCGGCCGCCGCGTTGTTGGTCGCATCCGCCGCGTTCCCCGCCGGGTCGCGGGGAACGCACGCCCCCAGCATCAGGCCCGGTAACAGGAGCGCGAACGCCGCGAACGCCAGCCGCCCGCTCCGCATCAATGCGCCTGTGCGGCGCGGCAGCGTTCGCCGATCGCCTTGCGCGCATGATCGCCTTCCAGCGCGCGCGCGGCGTTCGGCCAGCCTTCCGCGATCAGGGCCTGCTCGACCGCATGGCTATTGTCGTATCGCCCGGTCTCGGCGAGTGCATAGGCACGCGTGCGGGCGGCCTGAAGGCCGCGATCATTGTCGTGCAACATCATCCTTCTCCTTATTGTCCTGTTTCAAAACTAGGCCTGCCGAGCGAACGTGGCAAATGAAGAAAAGTCCGGCCGTGGCCCGCGGACGATGAAATTTTTTTGCGCTTTTCATGCCCCTTCGCGCTCCTTACATCCGCGCAATGACCGACTATCCCGATCTGCTCAAGGCCGACGCAGGCCAGCCCGCCCATGCCATCCACCTGATCGACGCCACGGGGTTCGATGCCTGGCTGTCCTCCCGGCCCGACCACGTCCGTGCCCTGATCGCCGCCCAGAAATTCGGCGGCAAGGCGGGCGAGCGGGCGATCCTGCCGGGGGATGGCGCCGACGACTGGAGCGTGGTCGCCGGTGTCGCCGACCAGCAGGCGCTGGGTCCGTGGTGCCTGGCCAGGCTGGCCGAAACGCTGCCTGCGGGCAGCTATCGGCTGGCGGACGGCGCGCCCGGTGCCGCCGCGCTGGGCTGGCTGACCGCGCAATATCGGTTCGACCGCTATCGCAAGGACGAAACCGCAACCGGCCCGCGCCTGTTGCTGTCGCGCGACGTCGCCCGGATCGACCCGACGATCGAACTCGCGCGCGCGATCGCGCTGGTACGCGACCTCGTCAACACGCCGGCGGCCGACATGGGTCCGGCGGAACTGGAGGCGGCGGCGGGAGAGGTCGCGGCGGCATTCGGCGCCGACATGTCGGTGACACGCGGCGACGCGCTGGAACAGGGCTATCCGATGATCCACGCGGTCGGCCGCGCCGCCGACCGGCATTTCGCGCCCCGGCTGATCGAGATGGTCTGGGGCGATCCGGGCGCACCGCGAGTCGCCATCATCGGCAAGGGCATCTGTTTCGACAGCGGCGGCCTGGACATGAAGCCGTCATCTGCCATGCGCCTGATGAAGAAGGACATGGGCGGCGCGGCGCACGCGTTGGCTCTGGCCCGCCTGATCATGGCCGCGCACCTGCCGGTTCGGCTGCATCTCCTGATCCCTGCGGCGGAAAATGCGGTCGGCGGCAACGCCTTCCGTCCCGGCGACATCCTGCATACGCGCAAGGGACTGACGGTGGAGATCGGCAATACCGATGCGGAGGGCCGGCTGGTGCTGGGCGACGCGCTGACCCGCGCGGGCGAGGACAAGCAGGACCTGGTGATCGATTTCGCGACATTGACCGGTGCCGCCCGCGTCGCGCTCGGCCCCGACCTGCCCGCAACCTTCGCCAATGACGAGGATCTTGCCGCGCAGATCGTCGCCTGCGCGACGGAGGTCGACGATCCGCTGTGGCGACTGCCGCTCTGGGACGGCTATGCCGACATGCTGAAGTCCGACGTGGCCGACATCAACAATGCCGGCGAAGGCGGCTTCGCGGGCGCCGTCACCGCCGCGTTGTTCCTTCAGCGCTTCGTGCCCGCCGACACGCCCTGGCTGCACCTCGATACCTTCGCCTGGCGCCCGGCCGCGCGGCCCGGCCGGCCCAAGGGCGGCGAGGCGCTGGGTCTGCGCGCCGTTTTCCGATTGCTCCAGCGACGCTTTGGCAAGAATATATAATGGCCTGATAATCACGGGGCCGTTACGCAACCGGATTTGCCATTGCGCGTTAAGGGCCCATGAACGCGCATTCGGCCAAAGAACAGCTCATCGAAATCGGTCAATCCGGCATGCCGCCATTGCGACACTGGATGCACACGCTGGTCAACTATGTCCGATCGGGCCGCCCCGATCTGACGAACCGGCAAATGGCGCTTATGATGACGGTCTATATCGCCGCCGGACCGCATACGGTGCGCGGACTGGCCGAGGCGTTGCACGTTTCCAAGCCGGTGATCACCCGTGCGCTCAACAAGCTGTCGGCGCTCGGCTACCTGCGGCGGGAGCGCGATGTGACCGATCGCCGCAATATTTTCATCACACGCACGTCCAAAGGGGCGGAATTTCTTGACGCCTTTCACCATTTCATCGCAGGAACCGCGCGCGATGAAAGGTCCGATCACTCCCGCGCGGAACGCTCCGCCTGAAAGAACCCGCTTCCATCTGGAAGGGCGGTCCGTTGCGCTCGACCGCCGCATCCATGCCGCGCGCGGCGATCTGGCCGACCTGTCGCTGGCCGGCACGCTCTTTTCCGCCCATTATGCACGCGCCGTCCCGCTGAGCTGCGTGGCCGGCGGCACACCGGTGCTGACGTCCACCACGCCATCGGCCGAGGCATCGAGCGAACTGCTGCGCGGGGAGATTTTTCACGCGCTCGACGTGACGACCGACTGGGCCTGGGGCTTTTGCGGCCATGACGGGTATGTCGGCTATGTCCGGCGCGACGCCCTGGATGTCGAGGAACAGCCGACTCACCGGATCATCGCGGAGACCGCGCCGCTGTTCGCCGCACCGGCCATCAAGGCGCCGATCGTCGATTATTGGCCGCAAGGCGCATTGTTCTCCGGCGATTTCCAGGACGGATTCATCGCCTGCGCCGAAGGCTATGTCCATGCGCGCCATGCCGCACCGGTCGCATCCGTGCCGGCGGACTGGGTCGCCGTGGCAGAAAGCTATCTGGGTCAGCCCTATGTCTGGGGCGGACGCGGTCATCGCGGCATCGACTGTTCGGGACTGGTGCAGGTCGCGCTGGGCCAATGCGGCATCGCCGTGCCGCGCGACACCGACCTGCAATGCGAAGGGATCGGCCAGCCGGTGCCGACCGACTCCGGGCTGCAACGGGGTGACCTCATCTTCTTTCCCGGCCATGTCGGCATCATGACGGATGCACATATCCTGCTGCACGCCAACGCCCACTGGATGGCGGTGGTGAAGGAACCGCTGGCCGACGTCGTCGCGCGGCTGGCGCCCGACCATCCCCAGCCCGTTATCGCGATGCGGAGGATCGGCGCATGACGACCCGGGTCTTCATCGACGGCGGCGTGGGCACGACCGGGCTGGAGATCGGCGAGCGGCTGGCGGGCCGTGCGGAGCTTTCCCTGATCAGGCTGGACGAGCGGGACCGCAAAAATGTGGCCGCGCGGCGCGACGCGCTGAACGCGGCGGACGTCGTGATCCTGTGCCTGCCCGATGACGCCGCGCGCGAGGCGGTGGCGCTGATCGACAACGATCATACACGCGTCATCGACGCGTCCACCGCGCACCGGGTGGCGGACGGGTGGACCTACGGCTTTCCCGAGCTGGAGCCCGGGCATCGCGACCGGCTGGCCGCATCCCGGTTCGTCGCCAACCCGGGCTGCTGGCCGACCGGATTTCTGGCGCTCGTGCGCCCGCTGGTCCTTGCCGGGCGGATCCCGTCCGACTGGCCGGTTTCGGTATCGGGGGCGTCGGGCTATTCCGGCGGCGGCAAGGCGATGATCGCGGACTATGAGGGGGAAGGCGGCGCCCCGACCGGGTTTCGCGCCTACGGCCTTGGCCTTTCCCACAAGCATGTCCCGGAAATGACATGCTATTCCGGCCTCGCCCATCCGCCCTTGTTCGCGCCGGCCGTGGCGGATGCCTATCGCGGCATGATCGTGGAGGTTCCGTTGCAATTGCGGGCCATGCCCGGTGTCCCGACGCTGGAAAGCATCCACGAAGCGCTCGCGACCGCCTATGCGGGGTCGCCGATCGTCAGTGTGGCGCCGTTCGACGCCAGCGCCGGCATGACCAGCATCGACCTGGAGCATGTGGGCGCCACCGACCGGCTGGCCCTCTTCGTGTTCGGCAATGCCGAAAGCGGTCAGGCGCGGCTGATCGCGGCGCTGGACAATCTGGGCAAGGGTGCGGCGGGCGCGGCGGTGCAGAACCTGAACATCCTTGCCGGCCTGCCGGAAACGGCGGGCCTGCGGCTCTGATCGGTCGCGGTCAGTGAACCGTGCCGATCGGCTGATAATGGGTCAGCACGACGATCAGCCGCTCGATCTGGCGCCAGTGGCAGAAATGGATATGATTGCCCATGTCCAGGCTGCGGTCGGCGCGGGCGGCCGCTTCGTACCCCGCATTGTCGCCGAACATTGCGATCAGTTCGGCGGCATCCTCGTAGCTCTTGCGATCCGCGACAAACGGCATCTGCATTGCACCCCCGCATAATATTCTGGCGACCCCTTAGTCAGGTCGACGGTTCAAGCCGCGTGCCATTTCCCGCCGCCGGGACGCAGGGCGGGATACGAGGGTGAACGAAGGATTAGGCAAGTCCCGGGACGGGACAGGAGTGCCACACCGGGACACGTCGTCCCGAAACGGGCCGCGACGGGAAGCGGCTGGCATTGACGGCGCGGCCGTGGCAAAGGGCGCTCCATGAGCAGGAACAACAAGACTCCGACCGGCGCGGGCGCGATCATCGCGCTGCTGACCATGGTCGGCACGATCGGCGGCGGATTGATGGGGCAGCCCAGCATCGGCCTGTTGTCCGGGCTCGGCACCGGCATCGCCATCGCCATTCTGCTCTGGTTGCGCGAACGGGGCGAATAAGCCGCCGGCGCCGCCGCTATCCGCCTTGCCCGGCGCTGCGCCCCGACCTAGATGGGACGCCATGAACAAGCATGTCATCGCCCTTCCGCTTATCGTGATCGCCCTTGCGGGCGGCGCCTTCCTCTATTTCGCGCAGGGCGATACGGCGCGCCTGCCGCCGGGCGCCGACGTGGGACCGGAACCGGCCTTCACCAGCCCCCGCAGCGAAATGATACCGACCGTCAACATCGCCAAGGTAAAGCCGTGGAAAGCCGGGGCGGCCCCCGTCGCCGCGCGCGGGCTGGCGGTAGCGCGGTTCGCCGAGGGGCTGGCCCATCCCCGTTCGTTGCTGCGCCTGCCCAATGGCGACATACTGGTCGCGGAAACGAACAGCCCGCCCCGGCCGAAGGATGGCCTGGTCCAGCGCGTCATGAACTATCTGATGGCCGAAGCGGGCGCGGGCGTGCCGTCGGCCAACCGCATCACCCTGCTGCGCGACGCGGACGGTGACGGTCACGCCGAAACCCGCACCGCCTTCCTGACCGGACTCAATTCCCCCTATGGCATGGCGCTGATCGGCGACACGCTCTATGTCGCCAATACCGATGCGCTGATGGCCTATCCATACAAGGCCGGCGATACGCGGATCGCGGCCAAGGGGCGCAAGATCATCGACCTGCCGGCGCAGGCCCCCAACATGCACTGGACGCGCAGCCTGGCTGTCAGCCCGGACGGGCTGCTCTATGTCGGGGTCGGGTCCAACAGCAATATCGGCGAAAACGGGATGGAGAGCGAAGCGCGCCGCGCCGCGGTGCTGGAGGTCAATCCCAAGACCGGCTATTCGCGTATCTTCGCGTCGGGGCTGCGCAACCCGGTCGGCCTGGCCTTCGAACCGGAAGGCGGCGGCCTTTGGGGCGTGGTCAACGAACGCGACATGCTGGGCGCGGACCTTGTTCCCGATTATCTGACCCGGGTCGAATTCGGCGCCTTCTACGGCTGGCCGTGGAATTACTGGGGCGGGTATGAGGATCGCCGGGTCCAGCCGCAGCGGCCGGAGATTCGGGAATATACCAAACGCCCCGACTATGCGCTGGGCAACCATGTCGCGCCGCTGGGCCTGAGCTTCGCGCAGAATGTGAAGCTGGGCGCACCCTTCGGCAATGGCGCCTTCATCGCGCTGCACGGCAGCTGGAACCGCAAGCCGGCGGCCGGATACAAGGTGGTGTTCGTTCCGCTGAAGGATGGCGAAACGACGAAGGCCAAGCCGATCGACGTGCTGACCGGATTCCTGGACGCGGAAGGTTCGGCCAATGGACGGCCGGTGGACGTCACCCCGGACGCCGGTGGCGCGCTGCTGGTCAGCGACGATGTGGGCGGGATAATATGGCGGGTGACGAAGGCGAAATAGCGCGTCAGACGGCGCGCCCGTTGCGCCCCGCCAGTTCGACCACATATTGCCAGGCGACCCGGCCCGACCGGCTGCCGCGCTGCGTCGACCACCGGATCGCCTCCAACGGATCGAAGTCCAGGCCCAGGCTGTCGGCATAACCGCGCACGATGGCGACATAGGCGTCCTGATCCATGGCGTGAAAGCCCAGGCTCAGCCCGAACCTGTCCGACAGCGCCATCTTGTCATCGACCACGTCGCGCGGATTGATCGGATCATCCTGCTCGGCCATGTGACGCGGCACGATATGGCGGCGGTTGGACGTGACATACAGCCGCACATGCGCCGGCCGCGCCGCCGTGCCCCCCTGCAGCAGGGATCGCAGCGCACGCGCATCGGCGCCGCTGTCGTCGAACCCCAGATCGTCCAGAAACAGGATGAACGGCCGCGTCGTCGCCCGCAGCGCCGAAAACAGCGCCGGCAGGCTGGCCAGTTCGTCGATCGCGCATTGCAACAGCGCGATGTCCCGCCCCTGCCGCTGGAGTTCACCGACCGCGGACGCAACGACGGCGGACTTGCCCGTACCGCGCGCGCCCCACAACAGCACGTCATGGGCGGCATGCCCGGCCGCCAGGCGCCGCGTGTTTTCCAGCAGCGCTTCCTTCTGCGCGTCGATGCCGGTCAGCAGCGCATAATCGACCGGCGCGAACGCCTCGACCGCACGGATGGATCGGCCGTCCCAGACATAGGCCGGGGCGGCGGAAAGGTCGGCAGGGGCAGCCGGCGGCGGCGCCAGCCGTTCCAGCGCCTCGGCAATGCGGGTCAGGATCGCGTCGTTCATGGCGCGCGGCTTACCGACGCGGGTGATGGAGGACAAGCGCCAAGGCAATGTCATTCTTCTGACGCAATGGTCTTTTACTCGGCGGATGTGGAGAGTATATCGCCGGGGCCGTGACCATCGCCAATCCAGCTTTCGCGACCAGAACCTGCCGCTATGGTGCCGACGCGCTGCGGGAGGCCGCCCTGCTCATCCGCGCCGGCGAACTTGTCGCCGTTCCCACCGAAACCGTCTATGGACTTGCCGCCGACGCCACCGACGATCAGGCTGTCGCCGCCATCTACAGCGCCAAGGGACGGCCCAGCTTCAACCCGCTGATCGTCCATGTCGCCGACCTGGACATGGCGGAGCGACTGGCAGACTTTTCCCCGATGGCGCGGCTGCTGGCCGAGCGTTTCTGGCCCGGCCCGCTGACGCTGGTGCTGCCGGTGCGCGCCGACAGCGGCCTTTCCGCGCTGGTGACGGCGGGCCTGCCGACCGTCGCGCTGCGACTGCCCGCCCATCCCGCCATGCGATCGCTGGTCCGCGAAAGCGGCCGGCCGCTCGCCGCGCCATCGGCCAATCGCAGCGGTTCGATCAGCCCGACGCGCGCGGAACATGTGCTGGCAAGCCTGTCCGGCCGGCTGCGCCTGGTATTGGATGAAGGGCCGACCAGCGAGGGGCTCGAATCCACCATCGCCGCGCCGGAGGCGGACCGCGTGCGGCTGCTGCGCCCCGGCCCGGTCACGGCGGCGATGCTGGAGCAGGCGGCGGGCGTGCCCGTCACCGGCGCGGGCGACACGTCGCGGATCGAGGCGCCCGGCCAACTGGAAAGCCATTATGCGCCGTCCAAGCCCGTCCGGCTGAACGCGTTGCGCGCGGAAAAGGACGAATATCTGATCGGTTTCGGCCTGATGCCCTGCCACATCAACCTCAGCCTCGAAGCGGACATGCGCGAGGCGGCGGCTAACCTGTTCTCCGCGCTGCATGTCGCCGATGCCAGCGCGGCTGCCAGCATCGCGGTCGCGCCGATCCCGGTCGAAGGCATCGGCGCGGCGATCAACGACCGGCTGCGCCGCGCCGCCGCCTGACGGTCAGTCGCAGTCGCTGTAGCCGGCATCCCGGCACTGTTTGCGGCGCTCTTTCGCCGCCTTCTTCGCCGCCTTGCCCTCGCGCGCTTCCTGCTTGCGCATCTTGCGGCCATAGTTGCGGTCGGCTTCGTCCTGGCTGGTGGTCGCCCAGTCCGCCACCTGCGACCCGGCCCGCACCGGTGCCGTCACCACGCTCGCCACGGTGCGCACGCACCCCGGCAGGGCCAGCAGCAGCAGCGGCATTGCGAACATTATCTTTCTCGTCATCGTCGTCGATCCCCGGCTGATGCGTTTCGCCGTCCTCAGTGGTCCGATTTTGACATTTGCAGACCCATCCAAGCCGGCGGGAATGCAAATGTCAAAATCAATCCCCTAGCATGACGGATATGAACCGCCCACCAAGGACGTCGCGCGGGGCGTGCGGGCGCGCGCGCACCGATCAGGCGTCGATCCGCTCGCCAAAACCCTTGCGCAGCTTGGCAAGCTTGGGCGGGATCACCGCCATGCAATAGGGGTTTCGGTCGCCGACCCGCTCCCAATATTTCTGGTGATAGTCCTCGGCCGGATACCAGGGCGCGTCCGGCTCGATCGTGGTGACGATCGGGGCCGACTGGTCCGCCTGCGCGCGCTCAATCCCGGCACGCGCCTGCGCTTCCTGCTCGGGCGAATGCGGAAAGATGGCGGACCTGTACTGGGTGCCGACGTCATTGCCCTGACGGTTCAGCGTCGTCGGGTCGTGCGTCGCAAAGAAGATGGCGAGCAGGTCGTCGTAGGATATGACATCGGGGTCGTAGGCAATGCGGATCGCCTCGGCATGGCCCGTGCTGCCCGAACAGACCTGTTCATAGGTGGGATCGGGCAATGCGCCGCCGATATAGCCGCTTTCCACCGCCTTCACGCCCTTGAGATTCTGATACACCGCCTCAGTGCACCAGAAACAGCCCCCGGCTAGTGTCGCGATGTCGTCGGCCATATGATCCATCCTTGTCGTCCTGAAACGGGGAGATAGGAAGTGTCAGGCCGGTGTTCCAGCCTCCATCGCCGCGGCTTCCGCCTTGGCCCGTTCCTCCGCGACCAGTTCCTTGCGCGACAGCTTCCCGACCAGTGTCTTGGGCAGGGAAAGTCGCACCTCCACCTCGCATACCCGCTCATGCTTGCCCAGTTGCGGGTTCAGCCAGTCCTTCAACGCCGCGCCGTCGATCGTCTCACCCTCGTTCAATGTCACGAAGGCCTTGGGCTGTTCGCCCCGATAACGGTCGGGCACGCCGATCACCAGCGCCTCCTTGATCGCGGGATGGTGGTAGAGCACGGATTCGACCTGGCTCGGGAACACCTTGAACCCGCCGACCGCGATCATGTCCTTAAGCCGGTCGACGATCTTCACATAACCATCCTCGTCGATGATGCCGACGTCGCCGGTGCGGACATAATCGCCGACGAACACCTGCGCGTCGGCGTCCGGCCGGTTCCAGTAGCCCTTCATGATCTGGGGCCCGGCGAACAGCAATTCGCCCGGCTCGCCCTCGGGCGGCGGTCTCGTCGGGTCCTCCCGGTCCACCAGCCTGACGCGCGTTCCGGGCACGGGCTGTCCCACCGTCCCGCTCTTGTTCAACCCTTCATAGGGGTTGGAACAGACGATGGGGCTGGTTTCAGTCAGACCATAGCCTTCTATCAGCCTGGCACCGGTCGCCGTCTCGAATTTCTGTTTGAGTTCCAGCGGCAGCGGCGCGCCCCCGGAAATACAGGCGCGCAGCGAGGAAAAGTCGACATTCCTGAGCGCGGGATGATCCAGCAGCGCCTGATACATGGTCGGGACGCCGGGCAGCGACGTCGCCTTGACGCGCTGCACCGCCGCCAGCACCTGGGCGGCATCGAAACGCGGCAGCATCACCATCTCGCCGCCGTTCATGACCGTCCGGTTGAGCGTGCAGGTATTGGCGAACACGTGGAAGAAAGGCAGGACCGCGATGATCCGGTCCTCTTCATGCGCACGCGGGTCGATCGCCTGCGCCTGTCGCGCATTGGCGGTCAGGTTCTGGTGCGTCAGCATCGCCCCCTTGGGCGTGCCGGTGGTGCCCCCGGTATATTGCAGCAACGCGATGTCGTTGGCCGGATCGATGTCGGCCATGGCGCATTCGCCGCGGTTGGCCATCAGCCGGTCATAGCGGATCACGCGGGGGTCGTCGGGGATGGGCGCGGATTCACCCGCCTTGAACCAGCGGAACAGCAGCGATTTCACCGGCGGCAGCATTTCCGCCACCGTCCCCACGATCAGGGTTTCCAGCGAACTATGCTCCAGCACGTCCAGCGCGGTGGGCAGCAACGCCTTTGCCGACAGTGTGAAAAGGATCTTCGTCCCGCTGTCCTCGACCTGATGCTCCAGTTCGGCGGCGGTATAGAGCGGGGAGAAGTTGACCACGATCGCCCCGGCCATCAGCGCGCCATAATAGGCCGTGACATAATGGGGCGTGTTGGGCAGGAAGAGGCCGACCCGATCGCCCTTGCGCACGCCCATCGCCTGAAGTCCGCAGGCGATGCGACGCATCTGGTCGAACGTCTCGCCATAGCTGAACTTGCGGCCCATGAAGTCGATCATATGGGCGTCGGGATGGGCGTTGACGCTGTCGGCGACCATCTGTCCCATCGACAGCGGCGCAAAGCTCTGGGCCCATGGCGTAGGGTGCCGGTAATGCTCCGTCAGGATTTTTTCTATGCTCTCCATGCCTGGAATGTATGGCCATCGCCTACTTTACGCAAGCGTCAACCGCAGCAAAAAAGGCCGCGCGGACATGCCCGCACGGCCCTGCATTCCGGCGGCGTCGCGGCGCGCCCCGGGGAACGCCGCCGACGCTACGGCATCACACCTCGCCCTTGTTGCTGCTGAACGGATCCAGCACGGTAGCGACACCCGAAATCAGGTCGCCTTCGCTCTTGAGCGCCTGCTCCGCGCGACGCACGGCATCCTCGCGCTCGCGCCGCAGTTCCTCGATCAACGCCTCGCGGTCGCCGTCCAGGCGCGAATCGGTCGGGGCCTCGATCCCCGCCTTCTTGGCGGCCCGCGCCACCAGCGCATCCAGTTCGCGCTGCGAACACAGGCCCAGCGTCACCGGGTCTTTGGGCGTGATGTTGGAGATGTTCCAGTGGGTGCGGTCGCGGATCGCGGCGATGGTCGTGCGGGTCGTGCCGATCAGCTTGCCGATCGCGCCGTCCGACACTTCGGGATGATTGCGCAGGATCCAGGCGATGCCGTCCGGCTTGTCCTGCCGCTTGCTGACCGGGGTGTAGCGCGGCCCCTTGGTGCGACGGACCGGCTCGGGGCCCTTCAGCATCTTGAGCTTGTAGTCGGGGTTCGCCTCGCCCTTGTGGATTTCCTCCATGGTGATCTCATGGGCGCGCACCGGATCGCGACCGGTATATTTGATGCTGGCGGTATCGTCGGCGATCGCCTGCACCTCAAGGATGTGAAGCCCGCAAAATTCCGCGATCTGGTCAAAGCTCAGCGCGCTGTTGTCGACCAGCCAGCTGGCGGTCGCATGGGGCATAAGGGGCTGGGACACGGGGTCTTCTCCGGCACGTAAAAACGATAAGGGCCGCCCAATCTGGGCGGCCGTGACGGAGGAGAGATAATCCATCGCGGCCCCGGCGGCAAGGAAAAGCGTCAGGCGGCGCTGTCGATGACGTCCGGGTCGATTTCGTGGAGGCCCGACAGGAATTCGCGCGCGCTCCGTTCCCAGCTGAAGCCGCGCCCATAGGCGGCGCAGGCGGCGCGGTCGCGGGTCAGCGCCTGCCCGATCGCCTGCCCCAGATCGTCCGACAGGGCGCCGGTTTCGGCCGTCACGATGTCGACCGGGCCGGTCACGGGATAGGCCGCGACCGGCGTGCCGCAGGCCAGCGCCTCGATCATCACCAGCCCGAACGTGTCGGTCCGGCTGGGAAAGACGAACACGTCCGCCCCGGCATAGGCGCCCGCCAGTCCGGTGCCGAACATCGCGCCCAGAAAGCGCGCCTGCGGCCAGGCCCGTTCCAGCGCAGCGCGCGCCGGCCCGTCGCCGACCACCACCTTGGTGCCGGGATGATCGCTGGCGAGGAACGCCTCCAGATTCTTCTCGACCGCGACCCGCCCGACATAGAGCATGATCGGGCGCGCCAGGTCGGCGAACAGATCGGGCGGCGGGGCGGCGGGCGTGAAGGCGGCCAGGTCCACGCCCCGGCCCCAGGGCCGCACATTGGCGACGCCGTGCGCGCGCAATTGTTCGCGCACCGAACGGGTCGACACCAGCACCGCCTGCGCCGGCCCGTGAAACCAGCGTATATAGCGCCAGAACCACGCGGCAGGCAGACCCGTGCGCTGCGCCACATAATCGGGGAAATGGGTGTGATAGGCGGTCGTGAAGGGCACGCCGCTGCGCAGGCACCAGCGCCGGGCCGCCACGCACAGCGGTCCTTCCGTCGCCAGATGCACCGCGTCGGGCCGGAACGCCGCGATCTCCTGACCCACCACGGCGGACCGCACCAGCGCCAGCCGGATCTCGGGATAGGTCGGACAGGGAATGGACCCGTAGAGATCGGGCGACACCACCTTCACTTGATGGCCCATATGCTCCAGTTCGCGCTGGATGGTCTGCAGGGTTCGCACGACGCCGTTGACCTGCGGGCTCCAGGCATCGGTCACGATGGCGATGCGCATCACGTCATGCTCCACTGAAGACTGCCCCGGGCGATGCCACTTCCGGCGTCACGCCGCGATCCGGGCCTGTTCCACGCGACCGTCCTGCGACCGCCCGGCGATTTCATCGGCCCAATGCAGCACCTCCATCCGCCCGTCGCAATGTTCGACCAGCGCGGTGCAGCCTTCCACCCAGTCGCCGTCATTATAATAATCGACGCCCTCGATCCGGCGCATCTCGGCATTGTGGATGTGGCCGCACACCACGCCGTCGACGCCGCGCGCCCCGGCCTCATGCGCCACCACTTCCTCGAAGCGGGAGATGAAGGACACGGCATTCTTGACCTTGTGCTTGGCCATCTTGGAAAGCGACCAATAGGGCAGCCCCATGCGCTGCCGCACCGCGTTCACGACCACATTCAGCCGCATCAGCGTCGTGTAGGCCGCGTCCCCTACAAAGGCGAGCCAGCGATGCGCCAGCATGATCGTGTCGAACTCGTCGCCATGCAGCACCAGCAGCTTGCGGCCGTCGGCCGTCTGGTGGATCGCCTTGCGCCGGATTTCCACCCCGCCAAAGCTCATGCCGGTGAACTGCCGGAACATCTCGTCATGGTTGCCGGGAATATAGACGACGCGCGTGCCGCGCTTGGCGCGCTTCATGATGCGCCACACCACGTCATTATGCGCCTGCGGCCAGTAGAAGCGCTTTTTCAGGCGCCATCCGTCGATGATGTCACCGACCAGATAGATGGTTTCGCTGTCCACATTGTCCAGAAAGTCGATCAGCATCGCCGCATTGCAGCCGCGCGTGCCAAGGTGAATGTCCGAAATCCAGATGGTGCGATAGCGGCGCCGCTGCCCTTCCCGCTCGGGCGTCTGGAGCGTATCTTCAACGCCCTCTTCCAGGTCGCTCAGGAAGGGCAGGCGCGTGATGGCGTTCATGATGGGTCCCCGAAAACCTCTGTCCTCGGGACCGAATCCTTAGCGCCACTATGTTACAGTTCCGCAGAGAATATGACGGAAATGCTACGGTTTCATCCGCACCGGATCATCGCCGATGCCGGTCAGCGCGCCCTTACGCCACCAGCACGATCTTCCCGCAATGCTCGCCCGCGTCCATCCGCGCATGCGCCTTCGCCGCGTCCGTCAGCGCGAAGCGCCGGTCCATCGCCGGGCGCAGACGGCCCTCTTCCACGAAGGACCAGACGTTGCGCATCAGCTCATCCGCGACCAGGCTCTTGAAGCCCACCGATCGCGCCCGCAGCGTCGATCCCGTGATGGTCAGCCGCTTGCTCATGATCGCCGGAATGAAGATGCTCGCCTTCGCCCCGCCCAGTACCGCGATCGACACATGCCGTCCGTCCTCGGCCAGGCATTCCAGGTTGCGCGGCACATAGTCGCCGCCGACCATGTCCAGCACGGCCTGCACACCCTTTCCGCCGGTGATCTCCTTCACCGCCGCGACATAATCCCCGGTCCGGTAATTGATCGCGTGATCGGCGCCCCATTCCCGCGCCTGCGCGCATTTCCCGTCGCTGCCGCAGGTTACGACGATGCGGATGTCGAACAGCCGGCACAGGGTGATCGCCATCGTACCGATGCCGCTGGTGCCGCCATGCACCAGCACCGTGTCTCCCGCCACGACATAGGCGCGTTCGAACAGGTTGGTCCACACGGTGAACAATGTCTCGGGCAGTGCCGCCGCCTCCACCAGGTCGACGCCGTTCGGCACCGGCAGGCACTGGCCCGCGGGCGCGACCGCATATTCGGCATAGCCTCCGCCCGCCAGCAGGGCGCAGACCTTCTGCCCGACCATCATGTCCGCGCCCTCGCCGGCCGCGACGACCGTGCCGGCAACTTCCAGTCCCGGAATGTCCGAGGCGCCGGGCGGCGGCGGATATTTGCCCATGCGTTGCAGGACGTCCGGGCGATTGACCCCGGCCGCCGCGACCCGGATCAGCACTTCGCCGGCGCCCGGCACCGGCACCGGCCGCCGTTCCGGGACCAGCATGTCGGGGCCGCCCGGCGCCGCGATACCGATCGCGGTCATATCCGATGGCACCGCAAATTGCTGCACGTCCGCGTCCGCCATATGTGCTTCCCCAAAAGCCGTATGATGCTGCGTCGCACAAAAATCATGCGGCAAAGCGAGCGCCCTTATTGACAGAGTGGCCCGCAGGGTCAACATTGGCCTGCATGGACATGGACGACGATCTGCCGCGTAAGGGAGACGATCCTCTGGCCAGACTGCTGCGGCAGGATCTGGCCTCCCTGTCCGTTGCCGAACTGGGGGCGCGCATCTCCGCGCTGGAAGCGGAAATAGTGCGCACCAGATCGAAAATGGAAAGCGCCGTTAACCATAAGGCAAGTGCCGAGGCGCTATTCAAGCGATGAACCGGCGCCCCGCCCCCTGTACCCTTCAGGGTCTCTCCGGGCATGGGCAGTCTGGCAATTCCGCTGATCGGGCCGGATGGCTTGATCCGGCGTCGAGCAATGCCGACATAAGGTTCGATACCGCCCCTGCATGGGGCCAGGAGTAGAACAGACATGCCATCCTTCGCGTCCGCCCTCGAAACCACCCTGCACAATGCCCTGACCCACGCGTCCGAGCGTCGGCATGAATATGCGACGCTGGAACATCTGCTGCTCGCCCTGATCGACGATGAACATGCGTCGAAGGTGATGCAGGCCTGCGGCGTGGACCTGGGCGAGCTGGGCGATGCCGTGACCCATTATCTCGACGCCGAGCTCGACAGCCTTAAGGTCGAGGGCTCGTCCGATCCCTCCCCCACCAGCGGTTTCCAGCGCGTGGTTCAGCGCGCAATCCTGCACGTCCAGTCGTCCGGCAAGGATGAGGTGACGGGCGCCAATGTTCTGGTCGCGCTCTTTTCCGAGCGGGAATCCTATGCCGTCTACTTCCTGCAACAGCAGGACATGAGCCGTCTCGATGCCGTCAGCTATATCAGCCACGGCGTCGGCAAGGGCACGCCCCAGCCCGAGCGTCAGGAAGCAAAGGGCGCCGCCGAGGAGGAAAAGAAGGTGCAGGACGGGAAGGCCAAGAAGGACAGTGCCCTCGAACAGTTCACCGTCAACCTCAACGAGAAGGCCGGTCGCGGCAAGGTCGATCCGCTGATCGGCCGCACCGCGGAGGTGGATCGCACCATCCAGATTCTTTGCCGCCGGTCAAAGAACAACCCGCTCTATGTCGGCGATCCGGGCGTCGGCAAGACCGCGATCGCCGAAGGGCTGGCCCGCAAGATCGTCGAGGGCGACGTGCCCGACGTGCTGAAGGAAGCGGTCATCTATTCGCTCGACATGGGCGCGCTGCTGGCCGGAACCCGGTATCGCGGCGATTTCGAGGAACGGCTGAAGGCGGTCGTCACCGAACTGGAAAAGATGCCGCATGCGGTGCTGTTCATCGATGAAATCCACACGGTGATCGGCGCGGGCGCGACCAGCGGCGGCGCGATGGATGCATCGAACCTGCTGAAACCTGCTTTGTCGGGCGGCACGATCCGCTGCATCGGCTCGACCACCTACAAGGAATTCCGCAACCATTTCGAAAAGGACCGCGCCCTGCTGCGCCGGTTCCAGAAAATCGACGTCAACGAACCGACGATCGAGGACACGATCAAGATCCTCGCGGGCCTGCGTTCGGCGTTCGAGGAGCATCACCACGTCAAATATACACCGGACGCGATCAAGGCGGCCGTGGAGCTTTCGGCGCGCTACATCAACGACCGCAAGCTGCCCGACAAGGCGATCGACGTGATCGACGAGGTCGGCGCGATGCAGATGCTGGTCGTACCTTCGAAGCGGAAAAAGACGATCACCCCCAAGGAGATCGAGGCGGTGATCGCCACCATGGCGCGCATTCCGCCCAAGACGGTGTCGTCCGACGACAAGAGCGTGCTGGAAAGCCTGACCACGGATTTGAAGCGCGTGGTGTTCGGGCAGGACAAGGCGATCGAAGTGCTGTCCTCCGCGATCAAGCTGTCGCGCGCGGGCCTGCGCGATCCCGACAAGCCGATCGGCAACTATCTCTTCTCCGGCCCCACCGGCGTCGGCAAGACGGAGGTGGCGCGCCAGCTCGCGACGCTGCTCGGCATCCCGCTCCAGCGGTTCGACATGTCGGAATATATGGAACGCCATTCGGTCAGCCGGCTGATCGGCGCGCCTCCGGGATATGTCGGCTATGATCAGGGCGGCCTGCTGACCGACGCGGTCGATCAGAACCCGCACAGCGTGTTGCTGCTGGACGAAATCGAGAAGGCGCATCCCGACCTGTTCAACATCCTGCTTCAGGTGATGGACAATGGCCGCCTGACCGATCATCACGGCAAGACCGTCGATTTCCGCAACACCATCCTCATCATGACCACCAATGCCGGTGCGTCGGACATGGCGAAGGAAAGCATCGGTTTTGGCGAACTGTCGCGCGACGACGTGCAGGAAGACGCGGTGAAGAAGCTCTTCACCCCCGAATTCCGCAACCGCCTGGATGCGATCGTGCCCTTCGGCTATCTGCCGCCGGAAATCGTCGCCCGCGTCATCGACAAGTTCGTGCTGCAACTCGAACTGCAACTGGCCGATCGCGACGTCCACATCACGCTGGACGACAAGGCGAAGGAATGGCTCACCGCCAAGGGCTATGACAAGCTCTATGGCGCCCGTCCGATGGGCCGCCTGATGCAGGAAAAGATCAAGCAGCCGCTGGCCGAGGAACTGCTGTTCGGCAAGCTGGTCCATGGCGGCGAGGTCCACGTCCGCATGAAGGAAGATGCCGAAGGGGTTGGGGCCCTGGCCTTTGAAATCACTCCCGCCGCGCCCAAGAAGGGCAAGAAGGGCGGCAAGGCGAAGACGGCAGCCGGAACGAAGTAAGAGCGTTCGCACGCAAATCGAAAAAGGCGGCCCGTTCGGGTCGCCTTTTTTTGTTGCCATAGACGACGTGGATTTGCGGGCTGGCGCTCAACCTCAGCGATAAGAGGGCTGACCCGGTCAGCCATGACCGCAAAGCCCCCCAGCCTCCCGCTTCTCGCGCGCTAAAATGAATCCCACACCGACGCTGGCATCCATCGGCAACCCGGCGCACCATGCGCAGACCTGATTCAGAAAGGATGCCGCCATGTCCCTCGATCTCGTTTTCTACACCAACCCCATGTCGCGCGGGCAGATCGTCCGCTGGATGCTGGAGGAGGTCGGCGAAGTCTACGAAACCGTGTTGCTGAACTACGAAGGCGCCATGAAGTCGCCCGACTATCTGGCGATCAATCCGATGGGCAAGGTGCCCGCGATCGTCCATCGGGGCCGCGTCGTCACCGAATGCGCGGCCATCTGCGCCTATCTGGCCGATGCCTTTCCCGCCGCCAACCTGGCGCCGCCCACGGCCGAACGCGACGCCTATTATCGCTGGCTCTTCTTCGCCGCCGGGCCGGTGGAGGCTGCTGTGACCAACCGCGCGCTCGGCTTCGTCGTGCCGGACGGGCGCGAACGCATGGCCGGCTATGGCAGCTTCGACGCCACGATGGACGTACTGGAAAGGGCGGTATCGGGCGACCGCTGGATCTGCGGGGAGCAATTCACTGCCGCCGACGTCTATGTCGGCTCGCAGGTCGACTGGGGATTGGGCTTCAAGACGATCCCGACCCGGCCCGCCTTCGAAGCCTATGCAGAACGCCTGCGCGCCCGGCCCGCCTATCGGCGGCAGAAGGAGATTGACGGCGCCTTGATCGCGGAGATGCAGCAAAAGGGCTGACCGGCCACCCTTCTTGGCCGCAGCACAAGGAAAAGGCCCGGCGGATCGCTCCGCCGGGCCTTTCCGTTTTCCATATGTCCTTCGCCGGTCAGCGGCGATCGCCGAACAGCCGCAGCAGGAACAGGAACATGTTGATGAAGTCGAGATAGAGGTTCAGCGCCCCCATCACCACCGACTTGCCCATCATGTCGGTGCCCGCGACATGGGCGTAGATGCTCTTGATCTTCTGCGTGTCATAGGCGGTCAGACCGGCGAACAGCAGCACGCCGACGCCGCTGATGACCAGGCTCAACGCGTTCGATTTCATGAAGATGTTGATCAGGCTCGCGACCAGCAGGCCCACGACGCCCATGATCAGGAACGTGCCGAAGCCCGACAGGTCCTTCTTGGTGGTGTAGCCCCACAGGCTCAGACCCGCGAACGCCGCCGCCGTCGCGAAGAAGGTCTGCGCGATCGACGTGCCGGTATAGGCCAGGAAGATGTAGGACAGCGACACGCCCATCACGGCCGCATAGGCCCAGAACAGCGCCTGCATCGTCCCGGTCGACAGGCGGTTGATGCCGAAGCTCATCACCATCACGAATGCCAGCGGGGCGAACATCACGACATATTTCAGGATGCCCGGGCCGACGAACACATTATATGCCATTCCGCTGGACGCGAACAGCAGGGCGACGATACCCGTCAGCAGCACGCCGCTCGCCATATAATTATATACCGACAGCATGTAGCGGCGCAGTCCGGCGTCGAACGCCTCACCGCGTGCGGCAGTCGCGCCGCCGAAGCCCGTGATGCCGGACTGGGGGTCGGACCAGTTGGCCATGAAATGCATCTCCTTTTCCGGCGTCTGTCGCCGCTTTCCCTATTATCGGCCCATCGGCCCCCGACTTCAAGCCAAACCGGAAGATCGATGACGGATTGTCGCCGAAGTCCTATGATCGCGCCATGCATCGCCTGTTCGTCGCCATTCGTCCGCCCGCGGCCGTTCGTCGCAGCCTCGTCGCGCTGATGGGTGGGGTCGAAGGCGCGCGCTGGCAGGACGATGGCCAGTTGCATCTCACCCTTCGCTTCATCGGCAAGGTCGACCGGCACCAGGCCAACGACATTGCCGACGCGCTGGGCATGATCCGGTTCGATCCGTTCGACATCGCGATTTCAGGCGTCGGCGGTTTCGACCGGAAGGGGATTATCGATACGCTCTGGGCCGGCGTCCGGCCGATCGATCCGCTGGCGCGCCTCCATCGGAAGATTGACCGCATCTGCGTCTCGTTGGGGCTGGCGCCGGAAGGGCGCGCCTATCTGCCGCATATCACCCTCGCGCGGTTCGGCCGGTCGGGCGGACGGATCGACGCTTTCCTCGCGGTCCATGCCGGGCTTGCCGGACCCGCTTTCCCGGTGACCGGCTTCACATTGTTCGAAAGTCATGTCGGCCATGATGGCGCGCGCTATCATGCCGTCGCCGACTATGGCGGGGACGCCTCCGCCTGATCGCCCCGCAGGCCGTACCGGGTGCCTTCAGCCTGCCGCCAGCACGCCGCACGCTACACGACTGCCCGCATTGCCGGCCGGGTCGCTCATATTGTCGTCCGCCTTCGCATGGATCACGATGGCCGCGCCGTCCGTATCCAGCAGGGGCGTCGCGCCGGTCATGATCTTGCCGCCGGGCACCACATATTCCATCTCCCCGGTGCCATCGGACCCGGCGATCATATTGGGCATGTCACCCATATGCTGGCCCTGCGGGTTGTCCTTGCCATGCTGGCGGCCGGTCGGGTTCCAGTGACCGCCCGCGCTGGTGAAATCGGGGCCGGTGCAGGTGCCGGTGGTGTGGATGTGGACGGCATGCAGGCCGGGCGTCAGCCCCTGCGCCTTGACCAGCACATGCAGCCCGTCCGCCGCCTCCGTCACGGTCGCCCCACCGCGCGCGCTCCCGTCGCCGGCGGCCAGGCTGGCGCGGGCCGTCGGCGCTTCGGCGGGCGGAGCGGCCATTTCGGACGTGGTCGCGCATGCGGACAGCGCCAGGCCCAAGGGCAGGACAGCGAGGAAAGGCTGGATTTTCATGAAATATCTCCGGGATCTGGGGGCAGGCTTGCAGCAGGGGAACGCGGCATCGCGCCATTTGTTGCCCATCCGGTTCGATTTGTCACCCCGCCCGCTCGTCCGCCGTCCGGTTGCCCGCCGCCGTCATGCGTCCGCCCAGGGGTGCGGAAGGACGATGTGGACGGGCGCGACCGGCAAATCTGCTTGCGCCCACGGCATCCACGTCCCCTGCGCCGGCGAAACCAGCTTTGTCCGGTGGAAGTAATGGCCACCCTTGCGGCCCGATCCTGCCCGGCCCGGCCCGGCCAACAGGGATGGCGCGCGCATATCCGCGCCTGCCAAAGAAAAAGGGCCGGTCTTGCGACCGGCCCTCTTCCGTTCGTCCATCCCGAAGGAAGGACGATATCCTTACATGCCCGCGCCGGGACCGTAGGTGATTTCCACGCGACGGTTCTGGACTTCGCGAACGCCGTCGGCGGTATCAACGCGCGGACGCGATTCACCGAAGGCTTCCGTGGTCATCACGCCGTCAGGGATACCCTTCGAGGCGAGATAGGCCTTGACCGAGTCAGCGCGACGCTGGGACAGGCCGACGTTGTACGAGGCCGAGCCCGACTTGTCCGCGTGACCCGCCAGCATGACCTGGGCGCTGCCGCAGCTGCTATATGCCGAAACCGCGTTGTCCAGGATGGTGGCGGCGTCAGGCGTGATGTCCGACTTGTCCCATTCGAAGAACACGATGTACGGCCCGGGGCTGCATTCCGCAACCGGCTGCGGCGGCGGGGGCGGCGGGGGCGGCGGCGGCGGGGGCGGCGGAGGCGCAGCCTCGACCGGCGCGGCGCCACCGAAGTTGTAGGTCAGGCCGAGCAGCAGGCTGTGCGTGCGAAGATCGGTCTTCAGCGAGTCGCCAGCAGTCGCGAAACCGGCAAAACCGGGGTAGCCGGTCGTGTAAGCCGGGATGACCTTGATGTTGTCCTGGTTGAAGAAGCGATACTTCAGCGAGACATCGACATTGCTGGTGACCGGGTAACGAACGCCGGCGATCGCCTGCCAGGCGAAGCCCGTGTCCGTGTCGTTCACGATGTCGTTGGCCAGCTTGCCGCGCGACACGCCGACGCCGCCGCCGACGAAGCCCTGCAGGCCGTCATCGGGACCGAAGTCGAGCAGGCCGTTCAGCATGAACGACAGCGCCGAAGCCGAACCGCCGAAGCCGGTCTTGTCCAGATCGATCTTGGCGCGCTTGTAGGCCGCTTCGGCCTCCAGGCGGAAACCGCCGAAATCGTAGCCGATGTTGGCGTCGAAATCATAACCCTTATGGTAGTCGATACCGGTGATTTCGTTACCATTGGTACGATTTTCGATGTCCTGGTCTTCAACCAGCAGCACGCCGGCGTCCACGCCGATGTACCAGCTATTATCGCGCGCCAAGGCCGGTGTGGCCAGGGCACTGGTCGCGAGCGCAGCCGCGAGGGCGAGCTTCCGCATATGAATTCCCCTTTCAAAAGTGTCACGAAGGACTGCTGAAACCCTGTATCCGCAAGAAGGTTTCATAGCAAGTCCACAAATAGTGAAACCGTTGCAAAAATAACGCAGTAACCCGGATTTGCAAAGGCGTTCAGGCTATTTCGGTGCACAATAGCGCAAATGCGGCCCCGTCCAAACAAAAAAACCCGTTTGTGACAGAATTACGAATGTATCAGCCCGTGAACGCGCAAGACGGCGAGAACCATATTGATCGAACTGCGCGCTTCCTCGTCAATTACCGCTCCGCCCTCCGGACCGGCGATGGCGTCTTGCCTTTCCCCGACGATTCGCTGGTCGTCCAGATAGAAGCCGTCATCCCGGACCGCACTGGCCCGCCACTCGACGCCATCATGAAACAGTCCATGATCGCGGTCCCCAATATCCAGCGTCAGGCCCGCCGCGGGAACGGTGAATCGCCACCCTCCGTCGGTCCAGCAGGCGACATCGCCGTCCCGCCCCGCCCAGTCTCCCATGCCCCCCTCTGCCACGATCCAGCACTGCCCCGGTTCCGGCGCCGCCGGCGGTTCGGGCAGGTCGGCGCTTTCCGCCCGTCCGTGCAGCAGCGCATCGATCGTCGCCAGCGCCTCGTTGTGGAACAATTCCTTCTGCGCCTGCCCGGCGAACAGCAGCGGCAGCGCCCATCGCGGCGTCATGTCCATTTTCGTCTCCTCGATCGGTTTTCAGGCGATGATCGTCATTCCGGCCTCGCGCCCGGGCGCCAGCGTCCCGCGCTGCCGCACGGTCATTGTCAGGACCTGCCCGGCCGTGGCGTCGGCGGCGATCATGGTCGCGTCATAGGTCCAGTCCGTCGACACCGTCCGCGCGCTCCGGATCAGGCCGTCTCCGTCGAACAGGGCCACATCATAGGCTTCCGCCTCCTCGCCCAGCGGCACGTCCGCACCGCTCAGCCAGCGCCATCCGGCGCGGCTTCGCCGGGTCCAGCCGAACGTCCATCCCCCGGCGCCATCGGGCCGGGCGGCCAGATGGACCGGACACGGGGGCATCATCGCCTCGCCGCTGACCGCGATCTGTGCGCCCGCCGGGTCGACGTCGCCGATGCCGATCGCGGCCAGCGCCAGCGACGCTCCCGCCTCGCCGGCGATCCCGGCCAGCACCAGCGGCTCGACCAGCCGGTCCTCCTCGACCAGCAGGAAGGGCTCGCCGGCCGCATGATCCGCCATCGCCCATTCGGTGCCGCGCAGCCCCCGGCGCAACCCGGTCAGGCGATAGCTGGCAGCGCCGGTCCGCGCCGCGTGCCCGAACTGCATCAGTTCGCGCCCCAGCAGGCACAGGTTTCGCCCCTGCGCCAGCGCCGCTTCGTCCGCGCCCGCCAATTCCATGTCCGGCGACAGCAGCGTGACCGTCAGGGCGTTGCGCCCGTCGACCAGCACCGCGCTGCCCGGCGGCAACGCGGCGTCCGCCGTGCCAAGCGTCGCGCGCGGCGCGCTCCGACCGATCGGGACCGCCTCGCCGCCCTCGCCCGTCACGAACAGCGCCGCACCGCGCCAGCCCGCCCCGCCGCTCGCCGCCGCGACGACCAGCGGCGCGCTCGCCACTGCCTCGCGCAGGGGCGGCAGGTCCGCCAGCATCAGCGTCGTGGGGCCGTGCGGCGCATCGACCTGCCGCACCATCGTCCCGGACGACGCGCCGCCGGGCGGCGCCGTCCCCGCCCCGGGCACCCGGCGCAGCGACAGGCGCACCGCCATCGCCTCCCATTCGCGCTCCTCGATCCGCCACAGGCCCGGCACGTCCGCGATCCGCACCGCCATCCCGGGCTGCAGCGTCAGGGCCTCCCATCCGCACCGCAGCGTCACCACCGCCCGTCCGGTCCACAGCGTCGCCAGGCGCGCCGCGGCCAGGGCGCGCGCCGCGTCCGCGGCCAGCACGGCGGGCAGGTCGATTCCCTCCTCCGTGCGCCCCGCGCCTGGCCGGACCACCCGCTGCACGCTTGCCTGATAATCGCGCGCCGCGTCGTGATGGCGCAGCGACAGGGCGACGGGCACCGCATCCGCGCCGCCGGCCGATCGCTCCATGGCGTCGACCGCCCGGCCGTTGACCCGCCGCGCCAGATCGCAGCCGTCACATCCTCTTCCGCTACATCGGGCGCGGGCAGCAACGCCAGCCCCGCTTCGCCTGACCCCAGCGCCAGCCCGTGCGCCGCGACCAGCGGCGCGATCGCCGCGCGCAGGTCTCCGCCCTCCGCCGCATAGCCGCCCAGCGTCGCCAACGCCCCGCTACCCGGCCCCTCACCGCCCAGCCGCCCCTCGCTCAGCTCAGCCGCGATCGCATCGATCGCCACCGCACCGTCATCGGCCTCCACCTCGAAGGTCAGGGACGGTATGCGGTTGCCGTAATCGGCCAGCGCCAGATTCTCGAACACCGCATAGGCGATGCCCCGGTGCGCCGGCGTCTGGCTCGTCCCCTGCGCCGACGCGATCAGCGGATCGACCGCCTGCCCTTCGGCGCCGCCGTGCAGGCGAAAGGCGCCCAGTTCGGTCTTGAAATCCCCCGCCGCCCCGCGCAGCAGGTTGCCGTCGGCCCAGATCCGCCCGACCCGTCTGATCGTCCGCGCCGAAAGCGCCACGGCGAAACTCGCCGAATAGCTGTAGCTGGTGACGCTCGGCCGTCCCTTGCCGCCGCTCCTGGTCTTGCTTTCCTTAAGGTCGGTCGCCCAGATCACCGTGCCGGCGACCCGGATCGTTCCGAACAGCTTGGGCACCTGCGTGCCATAGCTCGACGTCTGCACCTGCAGGTCCGACAGGCGCGGTCCCTCGCGCCCCTTGGGCTTGAACAGGATGCCATGGTCGACCGCATTGCCGATCAGCCCGCCTATCGCCCCGCCGAACGGCCCGCCCAGCGCCGTCCCCACCGCCGTCAGCACAACCGTCGCCATGAATCCCCCCTTTTCATCTACGCGCCCGTCCACCAGCCGATCACCGGCCAGGGCGAAGCGCCCGGCGTCTCCACCACCCGTCCCAGCCCGGCATGGGCGTGGACGAACCCGTCTCCCGTCGCGATCATCAGGTGCAGCGCCAGCGGTCCCGGCCGCACCAGCGCCAGGTCGCCCGGCCTCCCGGTCCCGACCGGCCGCAGCCCCGCCGCGCGCAGCCAGCCGCCCACCCGCATGGCGTCATGGGTCCGCAGGCCATAGGCATCGGGCGCCACGCCCGCATGCCCGGCGCGCGCAAACGCCAGCGCCGCCAGCCCCACGCAATCCAGTCCCGCCTCGCTGCGCCCGTGCAGGCGGAACGGCACGCCGATCAGCGCCCGCGCCTGCGCGACGATGGCCGCCGCCCCCGTCTCACCGCTCATGCGCCGGGATAGCGGGTCAGCAGGTCCATGCCCGGCAGATAGGGCTCGCCCCGGAAATTGACGGCGTTGCCGAACCGGCCCGCACAGGTCGCCAATTGCCGGTCACATCCCTCGGTCAGCAGCGCCAGCGTGCCCGCCGTCACCGCGAAGGCGGGCGGATCGGCCAGGCGCAGCCCGTCCGTCCCGTTGTCGACCACCGCCTGCGTCATCCCGCTATTGGCCCCCTGCAACCAGCGCAGCGTGCCATAGGCATAGGCCCCCGCCGTCAGGCCGCCGGCCGTCACCGCCGCGTCGTCCACCGCCTCTACCGCCACGATCCGCCGCCGCCCGGCCATCGCGACCCGGCATCCCCGGTCGCCCAGCATCGCGCGGCAATCGGGCGACGTCGACGGCGCGACCGGCGCATCCAGCACGCCCGCCGCACCCGTCAGTTCGGCCGTGAAGCCGCCATCCTTGCGGGACACCGCGCCGATCCGCCCGCGCGCCAGCAACAGCCACAGCGCGCCGGGTGCCTCCCATTGCGTCAGCCGCAGTTCCAGCGCCGCGCCGTCCCATCGGCCCGCCATCAGGTCCGTCTCGCTGATGGCGTCGCTGCTCAGCGCGCCGGCCACGTCGCTGTCCTCGCCCTCCAGCCCGATGCCCGATCGCACCGCCGCCGGCGTCATGCCGGGCGCCGCGCGATAGTCCAGCCCCGCCACCGTCAGGTCGCGGTCATGGCTGGTAAGGCCGATCGTCACTCCGTCCCGCCGCTCGATCCGCCAGCAGAAGGCCATGGTGCACAGCGGCCCGGCCAGCATCGCCGCCGCGCTCATTCGCGGATCTCCACCAGCGGCACCGACGGCGCCTCGCCGGCCAGAAAGGTCGCGCGGCTGATCTCCAGCCGGTCCTCGGCAAAGCGCACCGGAACGTCGAAGCGAAAGCCTGCCGTCAGCACGGCGCCTTCCTCCGGGGCCGTGTCGAACGCGATCACGCCCATCCCGGCATGGCTCCACCCTTCGCTCATCTCCATGCCGTCCGCCGCCACGCGGATGCTTCCGGCCACCGGCCGGGTGACGGTCCGCGTCTGCGCCTCCTCCCCCGCACCGTAATAGCGCGTCAGCTGGAACGACGCCCGCACCCCGTCGCCCGTGCCCAGCCGCTGGTCCAGCGGTCCCGGCGCCGCGCCGGGCGCGCCGCTGCGATTGTCATAGGGATCGGTGAAGCGGAATCCCCGTGCCGCCCCGCGCCGCGCGCGGAAGAAGGCGATCAGCGCGGCGATGTCCGCCTCCGACCGCACGCCCGGTCCGGCATCGTAGGACAATCGCGCATCGGCCCAGTCGCTGCTGCGCCGTTCATGGCCCGACGGGCTTTCGACGATCTGGGTCGAAAAGGCCAGCGCAACGCTGGCGTCCCGTCCGATCGCCAGAGGAAACAGCACATCGTCAAAGGCTTGCATGCCATCCTCCTCATCCAGATTGAAGCAGGTAAAACCGTCGCGGCACGCCTGCGGCAGTGCCCAGATGAAGGTCGCCGCCGTCCCCCGCGCGATCGACGCCTGCGCCGCGTCGGCGATCGCGCGCCATTGCTGCGCCTGCCCGGGCATCAGCACGAAGCCGGAGAAATAATGCTGCCTTTCGACGGGATAGCCCAGTCGCGCCGTCGCCAGCGCCACCCCGCGCGCGGTCAGGTGCGGCCGTTCCTCGGTTACCCAGTCATAATCCTCCAGTTGCAGCACGTCGAACGCGGGCGATGCCCACCCGACCGGCATGTTCGCCCGCTTGGCCTCGGGCGCGCGGGCGTCCAGCACCGTGGGCAGATAGGTCAGCAAATGGGTGAGCGCCCCCGGCGCCACCGCCTTCACCGCCGCGCACAGCTCCGCCGTGGACGCCGCCAGCAGCGCGCCTGCCGCGTCCAGCACGTCGCGTTGCGCCGCGTCCATCTCGCCCCACAGGCTGGGGACCGACACCGGACTGCCGCCCAGGGCCGCCCGCGCCGCATCGTCGTAGATGCAGATGCGCCCGTCGCCCGGCATCACCCACCACCACGGCTCCCCGACCTGAAACAGGATCGGCAGGCCGGCGTCCAACCCTATCGAAACAAAGGCGCATGCCACCGCCCTCAGATAAGCCATGGCCCCGGCGTGGGCGGGCGAGAGCAGGGCCGATGGCGGCGTCCATCCGGTCAGCGCCGGGTCGCCATTCTCCGCTCTCTGCTTCCAGTCGCCCCAGCAATGCGCGTCGAACAATTCGTAGGACAACGACCATATGACGCCCAGCCCCAGCGCCCCGGCCCGCGCCGCGAAGTCCCGGTGCCAGGCGGCGCAGGGCGCGTTGAGCACCCCGCCCGCCAGGCTGACGCGCCATTCGGCGCCCGCCCGTTCCAGCCGGAAATAATGGCTCATGCCGACATAATGGTTGATCGCCCCACGATAGCCCAGCGCGTGGATCGTCGCCACCACCCGCTCGGGCGTCTGGTTGAAACAGTCGTCATAGCCGGTCGCCATGCCCAGCCCATGTTCTGGCAGCATGACGTCGCCCACCGCCAGCACCGATCCGGCGCCGTCGCAGCCCATGCCGCTCAGTTCGGCCCATCCCTCGACCCCGCCCGCGAACGGCGTGTCGCCGCCGTCATAATCGGGCGGCACCAGCGAAATGAACATCCGGTCGACATCCCCGGCCCAGACCGGATCGGCCTCTTCCGGCAGCAGGTATCCGCCCTCCAGCGCGGCAAAATCCAGCGTGATGACAGCATCCTCCGGATCGCCGCTGGCATAGTTCCACAGGCGCACATACCAGGCCCGCGCCGCGCCCGCCGCATCCCGTCCCTCGATGGTCAGGGTCGGCCCGTGCGTTTCGTCCAGCCGGCGCACGCCGCCGCTGCGCCAGCGGAAGGACAGCACGCAATCCCGGAAATCCCGGCGCGTCTCATAGGCCAGCAGCGGGTGGCTCCACCGGTCCTCCGCGTCCCAGATCAGCCCGGCCAGGTCGCCCGATCCGTAGAAGACCGCGTCCACCCGCACCGCATCCGGTGCGGTGGTGACCACGCTCGCCATCATCGGGCGGGGAAAATTCACCGTCCAGTGCGTCGGTGCGAACCGCTTGATGAACCCTGTTTCCTGCCCCCGCCGCGCGTCGGCGAGCCAATAGCCGATACTCATCGCTCCAGCGCTCCCTTGACCGCGCGCGCCACCTGCCGCGCGCTGCGGGCCAGCAGGCGCGGTTCGCTCTCTTCGCCGCGCCCGCTCACCGCGATGCTCACCCGGACGTCGCGCGCCGCGCCGCCGCCCGGCACCACCTGACCGCTGCTCGTCGGCACGAACAGTTCCGGCCCGCGTTCCCCGACCATATAGGCCCGCCCCGGCGCCACCGGGCCGCCAGTCGCCCGCCCCGGCAGGCCCAGCACCGACGTCAGCAGCGCCGTGCCTATGCCCAGCAGGCCGCCACCCGATCCGCCGCCACCGCCACCGATGGCGGAATGCAGCGCCCCGGCGGCAATCTCGTCCAGCACGCCCAGCGCGACGCGGCGCAGTTCCTCGAACCCGAACTTGCCGCTTCGTACCGCGCGCAGCAGGCCCTGCTCGATGCGCAGCCCGGCCCGGTCGGCCCCGGCGCCGAGCGATCCCTCCAGCGTCCCCCGCATCGCCTCCACATCGCGCGCCAGGCCCTGTGTGTCGGCCCGCACCCGCACCACCAGCGTTTCGATCTCGTCATCCATCCCGCTTCCCCCCGCCCCTGCCGCCGCGATCCGGCATCGCCGCCATCAGCCGCGTCAGTTCCCGCGCATCCAGGCCCGCATCGGGCGCATCCTCGCCCCGCGCCGCGCGCAGCACCGCCGCGAGTTCCGCCGGGGTCGCACGCCAGAATTCGTCGGGGCGCCACCCCAGCAGCCATCCGGCAACACCCGCCAGCCGCGCCGCCCGCATGGCGAAGCGTGTCATTTGCCCGCCAATATCTGGTGCAATATCGCCTTGAGCGCCGGGGTCGCCTTCGCCAGCCCGGCGGCCAGCACCGCCTCGCCCAGCGCCTCGCGCGTCATCGCCCCGCGATCGGTCAGGCAATGCCAGAACAGCGCGATCAGGTCGCCCAGCGCCAGCTTCCCGTCCGACGCCCGTTCGATCAGCTCGAACAGCGGCCCCAGTTCCTGCTCGGCCGCCACCAGCGCCGCGAAACTCGGCCGCAGCGCCAGCCGCTCGCCGCCGACCTCCAGCGCCGCTTCCCCGCGCTCGGGATTGGCCGCGCTCATTCGCTCACCACCGCGCCGGAGCTTTCCAGGCTCAGCGCATAGTTGCGCTCGCCATTATAGTCGCCGGCATAGTCCAGCCGCGTGACAAGAAAGCGGCCGCGCATCCGCTCGCCACTCTCGAAACTCAGCTCATAATCCTCGATCGTGCCCGCCAGCGCATGGTTGCGGATGCGGATTTCCGCGCCGGACCCGGTGAACAGCCCGGCCGCCGATACGCTGACCGACCGCACGCCCGCCCCCGACAGCAATTCGCGCCAGCCGCCCGAATCCTTGCTCGTGATGTTCACCGCCTCGCCGTTTACGGACAATTGCGTGGTGCGCATCCCGGCGACGGTCGAATAGGTTGCCGGCATGGCGCCGTCCCCCACTTTCAACAGAAATGCACTTCCCTTTTCGACGCCCATGGCGCATCCTTTCATCAGCTAAAGCGTGCAAAACGCAGGTTAAGGAGAGTCCCCGATGTTGCTGTCCGTTTCCCTTGCCATGATGCTCGCCGGGGCACCGGCGGCCGACCCGGTCGGCGCGGGTCGCAAGGCTTTTTCGACCTGTCTGTCGAAGCAGATCCAGCCGGCGATCAATGACAAGATGAGCCTGGCCGACTTTCAGGCGCACATGAAACAGGCATGCGCGGATCAGGAATCCGCCTTCCGCGCCGCCATCGTCGCGCAGGACAAGGCCGACAGGATGTCCGACAAGGACGCACAGGCCGACGCCGACGACCAGGTCGCCGAATATGTCGACAAGATCACCGGCGAGTTCGAGGATTACAGCCAGCCGGGCTGACCGGCCCGGCCTTGGCCGCCGTCATTCCCGCACCGCGCGAATGCGATAGTCGATCATCGCCTGCCAACCGACGGGCGGCCGTCCCCCGCTGCGCGTCACCCGCGACCGCACCAGCCGCGCGCTCACGATCCGCCATCCGTCGCTGACCGGCGCCGCGCCGATCGCCGGGTCGATCCGCGCCATCATCGGCGCCAGCCGCCCGGGCGTGTCGTCCGGCACGACAAGGCCGATGGTCAGCCGCACTTCGCGTCCCTCCACATCCTTGCCGCCCCAGTCGCTGCCCAGGCATTCGCCCACATGCGCATAGGGCGCGCTGGCCCGCGCTGGCTCGCCGTCATACAGGCCGTTGAGCGCATCCATCAGCGCGCCGTCGTCCCGCATCGCCGCGATAACCGCGCCGCGCACCGCCACTTCCGCGCTCATCGTCCGCTCCTTCCCGCCTCGCGCAATGCCAGGTCGCGCATCCAGCGCGCGGCCAGCCCCCGGCCGTTCATGCGCACCGCATCGCCCTCGACACGCGCCTCCACGCCCTGCGCCGCCAGGGCCGCGGCGATGGCCTCGCGCCGGGCCGCGGCCCGTGCCCGCGCCATCCGCTCCAGCGCCGCCCTCACGCCAGCCGCATCCGGCGATAGGGCCGCCACAGCGCGCTCACCACCGCGGGCGGCGCGCCGCCCTCGACCCCGCGCGCCAGATAATGCTCCGCCGCCAGCCGGATGATCCCCTGCCGCAGCGCCTCGGGCACGCCGTTCATCTCCGCCGCCAGCCCCGCGCTGTAGGTCACGACCAGCCGCCGCCCGTCGCCAGGCACCGCCCGTACCCAGCCGTCGCCGGCCGCATCGATGTCCACCGCATAGGCGTCGACCGGCAGGCTCTGGACATTGCCCTCCGCATCGATCGCTTCCACGCGCGTCACCGCCACCACCGGCCGCGCCGACAATCTCTGCCAGCTTCCCGACCCCGCCACCGTCTCGCGCGCATCGCGCGCGATCAGCCATTGCCCGACAAACCGTTCGCACAGCCCCGCCGCGCTGCGCAGCAGCCCGGCCAGCACCGCATCGTCGTCGCCGCCCGCGATCCGCAGATAGGCTTTCAGTTCGTCCATCGGCGCGGGCAGCGCGCCCGCTTCCTGTTCCGCCGGCATCAGCGTTCCTCCACCCGCATGGTCAGCGTCCGCTCGTCCTCCTGCCCGTCCGACAGGGTGACGCGATTGATCAGCCGATAGACCCGCCCGACGATCCCGCCGGCCAGCCGCACGCTGCTGCGCTGCGCCTCGAATGCCGCATCCTCGACCGTCAGCCCGCCCTCCTCGTCCGGCACGACCGTCCACGCGCTCGCGATCAGGCTCTGTCCGGCCAGATAGGCGGACCAGTCGATCGCATGGTCGACCCGCGCCTGCGGGTCCTTCATCACCAGATTCATCGCGCCCTGCTCCCCCTCGTCGCCTCCGGCCGCGCGACCGGGGGACGGGCCTCGACCCGCATGCCCAGTCCCGGCCGCACCCCTGCCTGCCACGGTCCCCGCCATCCCGGCGGCCCTGTATCCAGCGCGCCGATCACCGCCGCGCCCAGCGCGTCACCCTGCAACATGACCCGCCTCCAGCGCCGCGATCCGCGCGTCCAGCCGCGCCAGCGCCCGCCGCGTCGCGGCCGCCTCCAGCGCCAGGCACTCCTCGTAGCGCAGGCCCCAGCGGTCGCCCGCGGCGCCGGCCCCGTCCCAGGCGTCATGGCACAACAGCCCCAGCCGCACCGCCGCATCCGGGCCCAGCCGCGCGTCGATCGCCGCCTGCACCTCCTGCGCCACCAGCCCGACATGATCGCGCGCCGCTGTGCCCTTCGCCGCGACCGCCTCGGCAAAGCGGAACCGTCGCCAGCGCACTGCGTCCCACGCATCGATCAGCGCGTCGTCGACATCGGCCAGGTCGCATTTGGCGCGCGCGTCGGACGTGCTGATCGTCCCGCTCGCCGCATAGACGACCGACCATCGCGCCCCGCCGCCGCCCAGCGCGAAGCTGTTGTCGGCCGACGGCGTCACCGCGCCGAAGGCGGTGATGGCCTGATATTCCAGTCGCAAGGCCTCCTGCATCGACGACGACCCGTTGCGCCCGACATGCAGGCTCATGCGCGATGCCAGGTTGCTCGTCCCGGGCGCCGTCGCCAGATAGGTGGTGCGGATGCGCGCCAGTTCGGTGAAATTGCCGCCGATCATGCCCCAGACATTATAGTCGCCGATGACATCGTTGGTGGTGACGTCGGTTCGCGCCGCCAGCGTGCCGTTGGCGCGATAGAGCCGGTTGTTGGCCAGCGCCCCCACACCCACGACACGCAGGCTCGCCTGCCCGCCGTCCATCATCACCGACATGGCCGGGGTCAGGATGGTGGGCTTGCCCATCCATCCCTCGACCGCATAATCCTCCGGCCCGACCGTGTTGATGTGCAGTTCCGCCGCGGCCATGCGCTGCACGCCGCTCGTGCCCAGCGCGCCGACGCTCGCGCGCACAGGCTCACCTCCACCAGCTCCAGCGCCACCAGCTCGCGCGGCGTCGTCCCCCGCGCCTCCCGCACCCGGTATCCGAAGCTGAGGCCATCCACCGCCTTCTCGCGCAGCGCCCGTGCCGCCTCGCGCCCCGCCGCCGTCCGCGCCGACACCCGGCCGATCACGCGCAGCCCGCGCCTGTCCTCCCGCGCCGCTTCGACGACGCCGATGACGCTGCCCGGCGTGTGTTGCCACAACAGCGGCACCCCCGCCGCCTCGACCCGCCCGAATGCGCCCGCCCGCACCACGTCGCCGCCCCGGTCCACCCGGTCGAATATCGCAGCATAGCCGGCAAAGCGCACGTCGTCCGTGCCCCCGGCGCCGCTCATCCCCGCACCAGCCCGACCAGCCCGGTCCTGACCGCGATCCCCAGCAGGATCAGCGCCATGCCGATCCGCACCGCCCACCCGATCACCGCCCCGCGCGCCGCCTTCTTCGCGTCGCGCCAGGCCGACAGCAATTCGCGCAGTTCGCGCACATCGTCCTGCGCCCGCCGGTCGGCCAGCCCCAGCCGCTCCAGCGCCCGTTCCGCGCCCAGCGCGCTCGCTTCCTCGACCAATGCGCGGATCGTCACCATGTCCACCGGCGTCCCCTCCGCCTGCGCGATCAGCCGCGCCAGCATCGCTTCCTTCATCGCCCCCTCCCTCATCCGATGCCCAGCATCGCCTTCTTCTCCTCGGCGCTCAGGAAATCCGCAGCCGCCACGCTGTCCCACAGCGCCGCGCGCTCGTCGGACAAGGCCGGCACCGCGTCCAGGTCCGGCGCGACGACGACACCCGGCCACCATCCGTCCAGCCCCTGCGACAGACCGGCGCCGATCTTCGCGACCAGCGGCAGGATGGCCTGCCGCCACAGCGCCTTGTTGGCCTCGCGATAATTGGCGTAGGCATTGTCGCCCGGCAGTCCCATCAGCATCGGCGGCACACCGAACGCCAGCGCGATCTCCCGCGCCGCCGCGCTCTTCAGCCCCACAAAGTCCATCTCGGCGGGGGTCAGGCTCATCGCCTTCCAGTCCAGCCCGCCCTCCAGCAGCATCGGCCGCCCCGCATTGGCGGCGCCCTGGAACGCCGCCTCCATCTCGCGCTTTACCCGCTCGAACTGTTCGGGCGACAGCACCGATCCGTCGCCGGGCGCATAGACCATCGCCCCGCTCGGCCGCGCAGCATTGTCCAGCAGCGCCTTGTTCCACACGTTTGCCGCATTGTGGATCGCCACTGCGCCCGCCGCCGCGCCGACGCACCCCAGCCCATAATGATCGTCCAGCGGATGCAGCGCCTTCAGGTGCAGCACGCTCGTCCGGCCGCCCGCATCCTCGGGATGCAGCCGGGTCACGCTTTCTCCCACCCGATACAGATAGGCGGCGGGCCAGCCGCGCGCGTCCGGTTCCACCCGCACCCGCTCGGGCCGCAGCGCGAACAGCTCGGCCGGCATTCCGTCGGCGCCTGCGATCACCTGCACATAGGCATTGCCGTGCAGCAGCAGGTTGCAGGCGAGTGTCTCGACCAGCCCCTGCCCCGCCGACGTCCGGCCGATCAGCGCGCGCACGGCATCCGCGTCATCATGCCCGCGCACCGTCAGCGCGCACGCCCCCGCCCCCTCCGACACCAGCCGCATCGCCCGCTGCGCGACGGGATTGCCCATCACGCCGGCGCGCAGTTGCGCTTCGTAACTCGCCGGCCATTCCCCCAGCACGACCGCGCCCGTTCCCCAGGCACGCGCCAGCACCGGCCGCGCATCCCCCTGCGCAGCCGCCTTCGTTCCGAACCACCGCATGTCGCTGTCCCCAAAAAGCAAAACCCTCTCCCAACCGGGGGGGAGAGGGTTAGTGGAGGTTAGCGGCTCTGCCGCTTACCGAAGCTGGGAGAGGGGGCCTGCGCACCCTCTCATGACATTCAAGGATTGCGCGCCAGCACGCCGTCACAGACGCTGTTCGTGCCCTCGCTCTTTCCGATCACCCGGCCGGCCACCGCGCCGGCCGCACCGGCCAGCAGGGTTTCGCCCAGGCTTCCGCCCGCCAGCGCGCCGACGCCCGCGCCACCGGCGGCACCGATCACCGTACCCTTGTCGCGCCCTTCCTTGCCCTTGAGCAGGCAATAGCGCACATCGTCCCGGTCGCGGGGCGCCGCACGCGCCACCCTGGCCCGGTCCTTGCTGTTCAGGCTCGCCGCCATCGCCGGCGCGGCCATCACCGAAACACCGACGAGCGCCGCTAGGATTTTTGTCGTCTTCATGGCTGCTACTCCGTCAAAACATGATGGATCGGGAACGAGCCTGGTCGCCGGCCGGTTCCCTCACATCCCCCGCACCCGCGCCTCGCCGCGTTTGCCCAGCATCAGTTCGGTCAGCGCCCACACCAGCGCGTCGGCCCGGTCGGGCGATCGCCCCGGCCCTTCATAGGCACCGCCCGCCACCAGCCCGCACATCTGGTCCTCCAGTGCCGGAAAGGCGCCCCGATGCGCCACCCGCCCCGCTTCATACAGCGCCGCGACCGGCTCGGCGCGCGCCGCCTTTCCCCGGCTCGCATGGACCAGCTTTACCGGCAGCGCCGCGTCCGCCGCGCGCAGCACGCTTTCCACCATCGCGCCGCCGTTGTTCGCTTCGGCCACCACCCGGTCGGCGCCGTGCGCCATCGCCGCGGCCGCGACCGCCCGTGCCCAGCCTTCGGGCGATGCGCCCTCCACGCTCGCGTCGGCAATCACATAGGCGCGCCCGTCCCCGCCCAGTCCGGCGACAACGATGCCGCACGCGTCGCCCCCCGCGGACGCGGGCGGATCGACCGCCACGACCACGCGGCGCAGCAGCGCCCCACTCCGCATGTCGCCCGGCACATGGGCGACGCGGCACCGTTCGATCAGGTCGCGGCGCCATAGCGCGCCCGACACCTCCTCGATCAGTTCGCCGTCCAGTTCCTGCCGCCCCAGCCGGGTTCCTCCGTAATTCGCCTCCATCGCCGCAATGAAGCCTTCGGCCAGGTTAGCCCGGTTCTCCAGCGTGCGCCCGCGCGTCACCGTCACGTCCGCCCCGGTCGCCAGCCTGCGCACCAGCGCCACCGGGCGCGGCGTCGTCGTCGCCAGCAGCTGCGGCCGCCGCCCCAGCCGCAATCCCATCTCCAGGTTGCTCCACGCCGTCTCCGCAAAGGGCCACTTGCCGATCTCGTCGGCCCAGCCATGGGTGAACTGCGCCCCGCGCAGGCTGTCGGGCTCCGCGGCGCCGAACAGCAGCGCCACCGCGCCATTGGGCCAGGTCAACCGCCGCAGCGCGGGCGCGAACATGGGCCGCCGCCACCACGGCGCGACCGCCAGCACGCCCGATGGGCCTTCCACCATCACGCTGCGCGCCTCGCCCAGCGTCGCCGCCACCAGCGCGATGCGCGCCTGCGGCTCCCTCTCGGCGATGGCGCGGACCCATTCCGCCCCGGCCCGCGTCTTGCCAAATCCCCGGCCCGCCATCATCAGCCATATGCGCCAGTCGCCATCGGGCGGCAGCTGCGCCGGGCGGGCATGCAGGTCCCACAGATGCTCGACCAGCGCGGCCTCGCTTTCGCTCATGCCGCTCATCAACCGCTCGCGCAGGCTCTCGTCCTCCGCCAGCCACTCCATGTCCGAAATCGCCACCGCCCCCCCGATCAGGGAAGCGGTCCGCTTCCCTATTTGCGCGGCGCCATCCCGCCAAAGGTCACCAGGCTCTCCATCCCGTCCTTCGCGACAGCCGCCACGCCGATGAAATGATCATCCACCACCACATCCGTCAGCACCGCCTGCGTCGCGCCGGTGACGATGCGGCCGTCGGTCCAGTCCTGCGCATCGGCCCGCCGCCAATAGACATGATAGGCCGCCGCCCCCGGCACCGCGTCCCAGAACACCCGCGTGTCCATCGACAGCGCGCCGTCCAGCGACACCGTCGCCGGTGCGGCGGGCGCGGCAGCCAGTTCGCGGATCGTCGCGACGTTCAGCGCCGTCACCCGGGCCAGATAGGGAAAGTCCATCCTGTCGACCGTGTCGCCATAGACGCGGCCATTCTCGGTCCGCAGGTCCTGATGCTGCTGGTCGTAATTCTCGATCCCCACCGAAAAGCGCACCGCCGGATAGCCCAGCTCCAGCGACGGCGTATGATCGCCCCCGCGCCCGAAACGGTCGGGCCGACGCACCGCGAACACGTCCAGCCCGATCTGCGGATTCTCCTGCGCGATCGTGTCGATCTTCTTGGCCAGCGCGCGCGACGGCCCGTCATCCTCGCCACCGGTCGCGCGCCGCGTCAGCCCTGCTTTCTGGTCCTCCGACGACCTGATGCCTTCTGAAAACACACGCACCCGGTCGGCCACGATCCGCCCATTCTGGCCGACCGTGTTGCCCACGATGTCGTTGTTCAGCATCGCGCGCACCTTCCATCCGCGCGCCTTGGCCGTACTGGCCAGCAACTTGCCGCCCCACAGCCCCTGCTCCTCGCCCGACAGCAGCGCGTAGACGATGGTGCCGTCGAACGTCTCGCCCGCCAGCACCCGCGCCGCCTCGATCACCAGCGCGGTGCCGGACCCGTCGTCATTGGCGCCCGGCGCGTCGCTGGTCGCATCCATGACGTCGCTCACCCGGCTGTCGATATGCCCCGCGACGATCACCACCTCGTCGGGATCGCCCATTCCCTTCTGGATCGCCAGGACGTCGACAATCTCCACCCCGTCGGGCGCGCGCGGCCCGCTGAAGCGATCCGCCACCGTTTCGACCGTCAGGCATCCGCCGCAACCCTTGGCGATCTTCCCGAACTCGGCCGCGCCCCATCGCCGCGCCGCCCCGATCCCGCGCTTGGGGTCGGTCGCGGACGACAGCGTATGGCGCGTCCCAAACCGCACCAGCGCCTCCACCGTCGCCTTGAGCCGCGCCGGATCGGGCGCCTTCGTCTGGGCAAGGGCGGGACTGGCGAGCAGGGTCGCGGCGGCGCATAGGGGCAATATCTTCATGGGAACGCAGGTCTAATGCCTCGTCGCCCCCTGTAAAGCTCCGCCATCCGGCTCATCCCCCCGCGTCGGCCCGCTTGCGCCGTATCTCGTCCAGCATGGCGCGCACCCGCGCTACCGCGCTGTCGGTGTCCGGACCGGCGTCGCCGCCGTCCCGTGTCGTCGCCATATGGTCGCGCCACTTGTCCAGCATGGCGAGAGCGGCGCGATGGTCGCGCCCGCGCTTCACCTTGCGGCCCGTCACCGCCCCGCTGGCATCCAGCGTGATCTCCTCCACGTCGTGGCCAAACAGCATGTCGCGCAGCAGCGCCGCCTCCAGCTCGACATAGCCGGTGCCGATCGCCCGGTCCCAGGCGCGGGCGAAATCGGGGTCGTTCCGTCGCCGGGCATAGGCGCTCGCCCGGCTCCGCCCGGACAGGCGCGCCGCCTCGTCGCTGTCCAGCGTCGCGGCCAGCCCGTCCAGAAACAACCGCTCCTCGCCTTGCGTCCATCGTGCCGCCGCCGCGCGACGCAGCGCGACCGGATTACTGCCCTCAGCGCCCATGTCGCCCTACTCCCGAAACGGAAAAGGGCCGGTCCCCCGAAGGGCCGGCCCATCGAAACGCCGCAGCGGCGAATCGCAATTTTCCAGTGTCGACATCTCTGCCACGACAGCGTGACGATGTCAAGAGAAAATAACCAGATAGGTTATTTTTCGATCATGCCCTTGATCATGACCGACTCTGCTTCCAGCGCTGCCGCGACGCTCGGCCGCGCCTTTACCCGCGCCAGCCAGTCGAACGTCCCGGGCCAGCGGTCGGCGGTCAGCAGATCGCTTGCATAACTGATATTGATGATCGGGCATGCCACCGACAGGTCGGCCAGGGTGAAGCGGTCCTCGACCAACCATCCGCTGTCCGGCAGCACGCTTTCGATATAATCGTACAGGCCGGGCAACTCCTCCGCCTCGGCCTTGTCCGCCGCCGCCAGGTCTTGCGGCCGCTTCACCGTCCGGGCGACGACCCGGTTGAAGAATATCTTCATGCCCGTGGGTTGCAGCACGGTATCGCCGAATTCCTCATACCATATGGTGCGGGCCCGCGCGCGTGGTTCGGCCGGGATCATCTCCTCCCCCGGCTTGATGGCATCCATATAGGTTACGATGGCGGAGGAATCGCACAGCAGGAAATCGCCATCCTCCAGCGCCGGTATCTTGCCGAAGGGCGATGCCTTGGCCCAGCCATCCTCGCCCCGGCCGAAACCCGCCAACCGAACTTCGACGTCGATGCCCTTTTCCGCGGCAAAGACGACCACCTTCCGGACGAAGGGCGATGGGCGGGCACCATGGATGATCATGCGACGATTCCTCTTTGCTGGGGGAGACGGGGCGATCATCGTCATTGCGTAGCAGAATGCAACGATAATCTAATGCGGCACCACGCCCATTTCCACGCCGGTCTTGTCGTGCAGGGCAAAGCGGTCGATCAGGTCGGCGCTCGCCCGGTTATAGCCGATCACCGCGACCGCCGCGCCCTGCGCCCGCAACCGCGCGACGACCTTGTCCAGCGCGCCGACGCCCGAAATGTCCCAGAAATGCGCGGCGGACACGTCGATGGTCACGTCGTTCGTCCCCGCTTCGGCCTGGAAAGCGCGGGTGAACCGGTCGACCGACGCGAAGAATATCTGCCCCGTGGCGCGATAGACGGCCCGGCCCGCTTCCTCCGTCCGCTCCACGGCGAACATGCGCTGCACCTTGCCGGCAAAGAATATGCCCGACAGCAGCACGCCCGCCAGCACGCCCAGCGACAGGTCGCGAGTCGCCACCACGACCACCACCGTCACCAGCATCACCACGGACGATGTCGGCGGATGCCGCCGCAGGTTGGGAATCGAATTCCAGCTGAACGTGCCGATCGACACCATGATCATCACCGCGACCAGCGCCGGCATCGGTACCCGCCCCACCCACGGTCCCAGCACCGCGAGCAGGAACAGCAGGAACGCACCGGCGACGAACGTCGACAACCGGCCGCGCCCGCCGGACGTCACGTTGATCACGGACTGGCCGATCATCGCGCATCCGCCCATGCCGCCCAGCAGCGCCGACACGATGTTCGCTCCGCCCTGCCCGACGCATTCGCGCTTCTTGTCGCTGTCGCTGCCGGTCATGTCGTCGACGATCTGCGCGGTCAGCAGCGATTCCAGCAGCCCCACCGCCGCCATCGTCACCGAATAGGGCGCGATGATCCGCAATGTTTCCCATGTCAGCGGCACCTGCGGCAGGGCGAATACCGGCACCCCTTCGGGCAACTTGCCCATGTCGCCCACGCTGTGCACGGGCAGGCCCATGCCGATGCTGATCGCCGTCAGCATCAGGATCGCCACCAGCGGCGACGGCACGGCGGTCGTCACGCGCGGGAACAGGTAGATGATGGCCAGCCCGCCCGCCACCATGGCATAAGTTTCCCAACCCACATCCGTCAGTTGCGGCAATTGCGCCAGGAATATCAGGATCGCCAGCGCGTTGACGAAGCCGGTGATGACGGATCGCGACACGAACTGCATCAGCAGGTCCAGCCGCAACAGCCCCGCGACCGCCTGCACTACCCCCATCAGGATCGTGGCGGCGAACAGATAGGCGACGCCATGGTCGCGCACCAGCGGTGTCACCAGCACGGCGACGGCGGCGGTCGCGGCGGAAATCATGCCCGGCCGCCCGCCGATCAGCGAAATGACGATGGCGATGGCCACCGAAGCATACAGGCCCACGCGCGGATCGACGCCCGCGATGATGGAAAAGCCGATCGCTTCGGGGATCAGCGCCAGCGCGACGACGATGCCGGCCAATATGTCCTGGCGCGCGGCGGTGCCCGTGCTGAACCATTGCGCACGGTAACGGGTCGATATCTGCGTCATTCTAAATTCCACAACAAGGCACATGGCGCCGCGACGGCGCATCGCTCGAAAGATCATGTGTGATGTTGTCCGGCGGATCGGCGGCCGGAATAGCCACCCGGAATTTCACCGGGTCCTTGCGAATGACGCGTGCTTAGCGGGCAGCTTTCGCCCGCGCAACCCGGACGCGGAAAAGGCCCGGCGGATGCCGGGCCTGTTCGTGGGTTCGGCCGGGGCGGTGTTAGTTGCCGGCGGCCGAACGAACTTCCTTGGGCGTGGCATCGGCGTAGCGGTCGCCGGTTTCGGCACGGGCGATCGCCGCGCTGACCGGCGCTTCGACATGCGCGATCGCATTGCTGCGGCAGGCGGCGGCCATCGCCAGGTCGCGCGATGCGCATACGCGGCTGGCGGCGCTGGCGATGCGCCGGCGCAGTTCCTTCTGGTCGGCGGCCTTTGACAGGTTCAGGTCGCCGTGATGGACCTCGCTGGTCCGGCCGTTGGACTGGAAATCCTGTGCCGCCGCGACACCGGCGGTCATCATCAGGGCTGCGGCGGCAACGGCGGAAAGGCTCTTTGAAACGAACATGGACATATCTCCTCAAACCTGGGCGTCCCGGCCGCCATCGGGGGCGTCGCGGCGCGGGGTGCGAACGGGGAATGCCGGATGTCTACAGGGTCGGCGTCCTGTCCCGTTCGCCCATCCTGTTTAGGCCGGTCGGGTGGACGGCGCCCGTGCGCTTCGACCGGGAACGGCATCGGTCGGCGAACGCACCAACTGTCGACCAACGACCGATGTCGGGGCTACGAACGCCGCGACGAACGACATGACGATGCCGACGAACGCCTGTTTCCGTAACGGAATGGCGGAATCGAAAGGAAAAGGGGAGGACACAGGAAAACGCCCCCGGCGCAAGGGATGGCCGGGGGCGTATCCGGGATGCTGTCGGGCACTCCAGGATCATTGTCTCGCGTCAGGCAGACGACACCGGCCTTGCCGAACCGTTTCCTGTTGCATGCGACAATAGCCATTTGGCGCGGGCGCGAAATCACTCCTTCGATGACCGGCGCTGGATTCCCGCCGGGTGGCATGGCCCATGGATGAACGACCGACCCCGGCCGACGAACGACATCAACCCTGCGGGGGCAGGCCCGCAACGCGCAAGGCGTCGTTCAGATATGCCGCAAAGGCCGCGTCCCTTACCGGCGCGCGCTGGCGCAGCCATGCCAGCGCTACCAGCGGCCGCCACGCCGCCAGCGCCTCCGGGTCCAGCCCTGATTGCGCGCGATAACGGTGCACATACCAGCCGGCGGCCGCGTCACGCACCGCGCTCTCGCGCCATCCGACCTGCGTCCCGTCGCCACGCCCCGGCCCGAACCGCATCACCATCTCGGTCCGCACGACATCGCTCGCCGCCGTGCCCATCGCCGCCCGCGACCAGTCGACGATGCCCACGCCCGCGTCGGTGACGATCAGATTGCCCGGATGCAGGTCGCCATGGGACAGGCCGTCGCCCTCGTGCAACGCTTCCAGCCGGTCGATCGCCGCGGCGCGCAGCCGCTCGTCGATCGGTCCGGCCTCGATATCGTCGGCCATCACCACCTTGCGGCTGCGTCGCAACGGTATGCGGCAGGCGCTGATGCGCTGCTGCAATGCCGCCATCTGGTCCAGCGCCCAGTGCGCGCGGTGAGGATGACGACCGATATAGGCCAGCAAATTGGGGCCGGCGAGTTCGGAATAGACCAGCCCGGACCGCCCCTCGATCGCGCATCGCCGGATCAGGCGCGGCACCGGCAAACCCGTGGCCTCGATGATCCGGGCCATATCCTCTTCGCGCGTGACGATGCCGGGATCTATCCCGGCATGAAACAGCTTCAGAACAACCCCCGGCTCCAGCCGATACACCTCGGCGCTCGCACCGGCGGCGATGAATGCGGACGGATCGGGCATGGTCATCGCGCGGCTCTGCCCCAGCACGCGGCGATTGGCCAGCCCGATCTGCCCTTCGGGCGCGGGCTCAGTTTTCCGCGCGGCGCTGCTGGCGCGGATCGCGGCCCCGTTCCGCCACCGCCTGACGCGCGGCCATGCGCTGCTGGCGGGCCTGCTGTTGCTGGCGAGCCTGCGCCTGCTGCCGTTGATGCGCCTGTTGCTGGCGTTGCTGGGCTGCGGCCCGCTGCTGCTGCGCGCGCGCTTGCGCCTGTTGGCGCTGCTGCTGTGCCTGTTGCTGGCGCTGTTGGCCCTGCTGACGGGCCTCGGCGGCGCGCGCACGGGCCTGGCGGGCGGCATTCTGCTGCTCCCGCGCCTTGGCCTGCTGCTGCCGGGCCTTGCGGGCGGCCTCGGCCTGCTGGCGCTGCTGATTGCGACGCTGGGCCTGCGCCTGCCGCGCGGCACGCTCGCGGGTCTGCCGTTGCGCCTGCTGCTGGCGCGCCTCACGATGCTGGGCCTGGCGCTGCGCCTGCGCCCGCTGCGCCGCCTGTTTCTGTTGCTGCGCGCGCGCGGCCTGCTGGCGCTGCTGCTGGGTGCGACGCTCCGCCTGCGCCCGCTGCTGCGCCTGTCGACGCTGCTGCACACGGTCCGCCTGCTGGCGCTGTTCCGCCCGGCGCTGTGCCTGCTGGCGCTGCTGCGCCTGATCGCGTTGCGCGATACGCTGCTGTGCCTGGCGCTGGCGTTGCTGCTCGGCCTGCCGCCGCTGCTGCGTCATCTGCGCCTGCTGCCGCTGGCGGGCGCGCTGCTCGGCCTGCCATTGCCTCTGGTCGCGGCGTTGCGCGGCCTCCCGCTGGTCGCGCATGGCGATTTGCTGGCGGGCACGCTGCCGCTCGGCCTGCTGACGTTCCCGTTGCGCACGCTGTTCGGCGTAGAAGCGCGGCGCCTGTCCGCGATACTCGTCCTGACGCCAGCTTGCGAAACGCACCGCCGCCTGCTGGCGCGCCCGGCGCTCGGCCGCCCAGTGGCGTTCGCCCCGGTCGTCATTGGCGCGGCGATAGCGCGCCCATTGCGCCTGCTGCTCGCGCGCCTGGGCCCAACGCTGGCGATCGCGCCAGATGGCGTTGCGTTCGGCTTCCCACCGCTGCGCGGCAACCCGCCGACGGTCGCGCTCGCGCGCCGCGCGCCGCATCTCGCGCGCCCGGGCGTAATAGCGCGCGGCATAGGCATCGCGCGCGCGCGCCTCGCGCCACGGCAGCACCGCGCCACGACGGTCATAGACCACCGTCAACCGATCGTCGCGATAGCCATAGCTGTACCAGGGGTCGCTCACCAGCCAGGGCCGGTCGGCACCCGGTTCGTAATAATAATAGCGGTATCCGCCGTCGATCGGCTCGGCATAGCGCAGATAATCGTCGCTGCTCTGCCATGCCCAGGGGGTCACCCCGTCATCATAGGCAAAGCCGTAATCGGGCGGCGCGTCGCCCAGCATGTCGGTGAACTGGTCCGCCCGGTCGATCCAGGCATAGCTGTCGCCCTGCGGCTGCGCATAGGCGATCGGCTTGGCGGCCGGCAGCCGCTCGACCCGGGGCGCATCCTGCCACGGGCCGTTGTCGGCCACCGTCATCGGCTCGGCATCGGGCAAAGGCGGCAACCCGACATCGCCTTGGTTCAGGGCGTCGGTCCAGGCGGTATCGGTCGCGTCTACGGCATCGCCCGGCTTGTCATCCAGGCACCCGGACAGCATCAGCGCGACGCCGCACAGACCGCTCCAGCGGGCCGTCTTGGCATAAGGGGTCATGGCACATCTCCTTCACTTCCCCCTTCGATCTGCGCCTAAATGCCTGATCGGCCCTGAATGATCCGTGGCCATGTCGTTCATCGCAGGTCCAGTGCGCGGGTCAGCCCGCCACCACCGGTTCGGGCGCGGGCGCAAAGCCGGTGCTGCGATGCTCGAAATAGCCGTAATCGACATAATGTTCGGTCAGTTTGGCGACGTCCGACCCGAACGCCCGCGCCAGGTCGGGGTTCGCCGCCGCATAGGCCAGCGCGTCGAAACTCGCCGTCGCGCGATGCTCGCCCCGCCCGAACTGGATATAGTGCGCCGCCGCCGCGTCGTCGTCATCGCCCAATGCCAGGATCAGGTCCGGGTTGGACGCCACATAGCGCAGCCCGTCGAACGCGTCGGCGGACCGCCCCTCCTTGGCGCCATACTGGATATAGTGCCGCGCCGCCGCCTCCGCATCGGTGCGGAACACGGCCGACAGGTCGCCATAGCTCGCCGCATATTGCAGCCCGTCGAACCGCGCGTCGCTGCGCCCCTCGGCCGCGCCATATTGCAGATAATGCCGCGTCCCCGCCGCCGCGTCCGCCCCGATCCCCGCGCGCAGGTCGGCATGGCCCGCCACATATTGCAACGGCGCGAACCGGGTCACGTCGCGCCCCTCGTCGATGCCATGGTTCAGATAATGGCTGGTCGCCGCCGCCGCATCCGGCCCGATGCCGGCAATCAGGTCCTTCTGTCCCGCGACGTAGCGCAGCGCGTCGAACCCGCCCAGCGATGCCGACAGGTCGGCCACCGCCATCGTGCCGTCGCTGAACTGCACCGCTTCCACATTGGTGAAGCGCACCATGCCCTCGGCGCCGATCAGCACCCCGGTCGTGGCGTTGGCGATGAAGCCGTAGCTTGCCGCCTTGCCCGCCATCACCAGCGTGTCGCTGCCTGCCCCGCCGTCGACCAGGTTGTTGCCCGCACCCGGGCTCAGCCGGTCGTCGCCCGTGCCGCCATATAGTTCGTCGTCGCCCGCGCCGCCGATCAGCAGGTCATTGCCCCCCTGCCCGTAGATCGCGTCCGCCCCGCCCGCGCCGTCCAGCCGGTTGGCCGCGTCGTTGCCGGTCAGGATGTTGGCCCATTTGTTGCCCGTGCCGTTCAGCCCGCCGGACCCGCCCAGGCTCAGCCGCTCGACGAAGGCGGGCAGGCTGTAGTCGATCGTCGCGATCACCAGGTCGCCCGCCACGGTATAATAGGTCTTTTCCACCCGCCCGTCGCTATAGACGGTGGTGTAATAGCGCGCGCTGTCGTCGCTATTGCCCTCGATCACCCGGTCGCCGGCATTGTCGACATAATAGGTATCGGCGCCCGCGCCCCCCATCATGATGTCGGCGCCGGTGCCGCCGTCCAGCACGTCCAGATTGCGGTCCGACCCGATCAGCGTGTCGTTGCCCCCCTCGCCATACAGGTAGATGACCGGCGCCTGGCGCGGAAAGGGAATGGGCTCGGCCAGCGACGCGTCCAGCACATTGTCCGACGCGTTGCCCCGGCCGCTGCCCGGCCCCGGAGAGACCTCCCCGCCCAGAAAGACCAGATTCTCCACATTGTCGGACAGCGTCCCGCCATAGACGGCATAGACGGTGTCCGTGCCCTCGCCCGGCCGCTCGGTCACGATGTCCCCGTCGTCGACATAATAGCTGTCGTCGCCAATTCCGCCGGCCATCCGGTCCGCACCGTCGCCGCCATGCAGGCTGTCGTCCCCGTCGCCGCCGGTCAGCGTGTCGTCGCCGCCCAGCCCCAGCAGCACCTGCCCGCTATCGTCGGCGATCAAGGTGTCGGCCCCCGCCGTCCCCGCCACCGGCAGCGCGAAGTACTGGCGCGTGCCTTCGGAAAAATAGGCCAGCGATCCGTCCGCCAGCATCTCATATCGTCCCGTGCCGGCGGTCACCACCGCATCGGCGACCGGCTGCCCGGCGCTGTCCAGCATCAGCAGCGACGTCGTCCAGCTCGGCTGCCCCGCCTGCGTGCCCGCCGTGCGCCATTGCACCAGATACCCCCAGTCCAGCGCCTCGACGCTCAGCCCGACCGGATTGTCGCGCGCGATCACGAAATCATAGCCGATGGCCACGCCCTGTGCGTCGAACAACCGGCCCCGCGCGATTATGCCTTCGTCCCACACCGCCAGGAAACCGCCATCGTCGGTGGCGACGCTATGCGGCAACGCGGCACGCTCGTCGCCGGTGATGGTGAAGGTCTCGCCGACGGGTTTCAGCGTCGCGTCGAAAATCTGCCCGGCGATCATCTCCGACCGGAAATCGTAAAGCAGCAGCAGGTCGGACCATGTCACCACAAAGCGCCCGTCGCTCAGCAGCGTCACCTCCGGGATCGACGTGAAGTGATAATCGCCCACGAAATAGTCGTTCTGCGCAACCACATTGCCATCGGCATCGTGCCGTTGCAGATGAAATGTCGTGCCGAAATCCCCTTCATGCCAGGCCGACAGGAAACCGCCGTCCGGCAGAGCCAGGATCGTGCTGTCCTCGGCATAATAGAATGTATCGCCCAGCGGAATTTCGGGGCTGACGGCCTTCCCCGCCGCGTCGAATATCCGCGCATATTGGGTTTCGCCATAATAATCCTGCGGCGACGCCCCGCGCCAGCTCACGACAAAGCCGCCGTTCGCCAGCGCATCCACGCCCCATGCCACCTGATAGCCTTCGGTGGTGCTGTTCACCCAGAATGCGGGGCCGCGCGCCGTGCCGTCCGCGCCGAATATCTGCGCGCGCACGCCGACGTCGCTGCCGTCGCTGTCGGACGGATAGTCCCCGGTCCACACGAACGCATAATCGCCATTGGCCAATATGGCGAACGTCGGCGACGGACCGGAAAAGGGCGCGGCCGGGCCCAGAGGCTTGATCAGCATGCGAACGACACTCCATCGAATCCGTGATTGGAAGGAGCGACCCGGCCGTCATCCTGCCGGAAAGCGGGGCGAGCGCAAGCCCCTATCGCCTTTGGGCGTGCGGCAGGATGCAAAATCGGGAATTCAGATGTCGTCGAAGAAAGCCGGCAGCACCTCCACCTCCTCGCGCACCACCTGCCGCACCCGCACGCCCAGTTGCCGCTCGCGCAGCAATTCGCACAAAGCCTCCCCGTCGATCAGGTCGATTGCCGGTGCCCCGTCGCGCGTCGCTTCCTTGCGCGCTTCGGCGGTGAAGCTGCCGGTGGTGATGATCAGCCCCTTGTCCGCCCGCCCCTGCATCGCCCCGCGAAAATCGCGCACGGTGGACGACGGCACGGACCCCGCATAGCGCTTGCACTGGAACAGCACCTGGAAACTGATCAGGTTCATGCGCAGCACGCCCGACCCGTCGATCCCGCCGTCGCCCGACTTGCCCGTCACTTCGACGCGCACAAAGCCGCTCTCCCGCAACAACCGCTGCGCCAGCCGCTCGAACCCGTCGGGCGGCATGGCCTTCAACGTCGCGAGCAGCGTGTCCGTCCATTCGGCCTGATCTGCGCTGGCTGTGTCGTCGGGATCGTTTGCGTCACCGGCGGCGGCCTCCGCACGACGCAGCGCTGCATGGGCTGCAACCAGCTTGCGGACCTCGGCACGCAGCGTCGCATCCGGCCGCGCCAAGGCATGACGCCCCGCGTCGGTCAGTACCCAGATCGCCTTGCCGCCGCTTGATACCATGCCTGCGATCTTCAGATAGCTGCGCGCCCATGCCATGCGGTGCGGCATGATCAGGCTGCCGCTTTTTTCGTGCGTCGCCTCCATCTGCGCCTCGCTCAACGGCAGATGGTCCACCAGCCAGCCGCGTATCTCTTCGACCGAAGCGGAACCGCCCAATGCCGCCAGCGCCTGCAAGGTCGGATGCATCAGCGCATCATATTTCGGCAATGTCCCGCTCATGCCTGTCTCCTCACGCCGCCTTGCGCAGCCGGTATCCGCCATCCTGCGCTGCGACATGGCCCAGCCGCACCAGCGCCTCCAGCGTTGCCGCGATGCGCCGCTCGACCTTGCGTCCCTGGCTGTGGCGGACGGCGATCTCCTCCGCCGTCATCACCGCCCCGCCGCGCAGCGCATCCAGCACCGCCGCCGTCTGGCCGATGGCGTCGCGGGGGAAGGTCGGCTTCTTCGCCTTCGCCTCGGGCAACAGCCCCTCGATCTGCTCGGGCGTGTCCTTGCGCACCGGCAATTGCGTCAGGCCCGCCCTGGGAATCTGATAGTCCGGCCGCAGCCAGCGCACCTTGCCCTGCTGCTCCTCGGTATGGCGCTGCGCGTTCAGCGCCACCAGCCGTTCGACGATCTGCTCGTCGCTCAGGTCACGTGGCCAGCCATAGGCATCCGCCACCGCATCGTCGATCCGGCAATGAAGCTCGTGAATGATGTCCACCCGCCCCCGGCGGCGCTGGTCCTGCTCGGCCTCGCTGAACGCCTCCCCCTTCACCAGCTTCTCGCGCAGATTGTAGAGCCCGGTCAGGGTAAGGTCGTACTGCTCGGCGAGCACCGCCTTGCGCGTGGCGTCCAGTTCCTCGGCAAGGTCGCCGATGATCCTGCGCTGGTCAGGCGTGGCGTCGGGGAAGGGGAAGGGGTCGAAGGTGAGAGTCTTAGAGTATCTTGGATCGTTTCCAAACCCTAGCCACCCACCAGCATTTGTAGCCCATGTCGTATGAACTTGCGAAGAAAGAACACCCAAAATATCGGAACGATCTAACCCGATTGCCACCAATGTGTTATCTGGCAATATTTCGTTATCCAGAAACTGGAAAATCCTAAACTTTGTAGTTTCTGCGGTTGCTATATAACGGCCAATGTTAGCCAAAAACCCCCGGAGATCTGTATTTTTGCGACCGAAAAGCCACCAATTTTCCCTCCTATATGGTTCATTGTTGTTTTCACGTTCCGGCTTCACCGTCACCAGCAAGTGCTGATAGATTTCAGGATACTCACGACGCACGTCTTTTTCGGACAAACCATCCAAATCGATAACCCAAGCGTCTCGTGGGCGCGCCATTAGATCGCGCCCGTTTCTGAACTGGCGGAGCCTGATGTCAGCGTCCACACGTTGGCCCAAGCCAAGCGCCGATACCTCAACTGCCCGAATGACAAAGCCCTTACCGTGCGGTGCCACTCCACGGGATGCCAGCCATTCGTTCGAAAGGAGCGGGACGGTGGCAGATAGATTAGCTCCCACGGTCAGATCAGCATTAATTGTGCCCGGGACAGACGTCAGTTCAATGATTGGCGCATCGCTGTCCAGCCCTCTCTCCGACACCACCTCCAGCAGCGTCCCGTCGCTCTTGCCCGCCTGCACTACGGTCATGGCGATCCGCACCGCCGCCGCATCGCGCGTCGCCTTGGTCCACGGATGATCGGGAATCGCCATCAACAGGCTGACCAGCGGCCGCCCCTCCATTCGCTTCGCGATGACCCGGCGGCTGAACTCCTGCGTAATCGAATTGGTGGTGACGAAGCCGAAGCGCTTGAGCCGCGTGCCCTTGCGCACCAGCATCTCCGCCGCCCGGTCCCACCAATACATCACGAAATCGGCCGACTTGTTGATCTTGGGGTTCGCCTTCCACAGCGCGATGGCATAGGCATCGCCCAGACGTGACCTGATGTCCTTGCCGCCGATAAAGGGCGGATTGCCGACGATATAATCCGCCTCCGGCCATTCGGGCCGCCGCGCATTGGGCAATTCGGTGCCGGTCCCGTCCGCTTTTGGCCGTTCGGGATCATGCCTCAGCACCGCATCCATGGCGGTGATGTTGGACAATTTCTCCAGCACCGGGTCGCTGATCGTCGCCTTGTTGCGCATCTGCCATTGCAGATAGCCCAGCCACAGCACCAGTTCGGCAATGGCGGCGGCGCGCGGGTTCAGCTCCATCCCCAGGAAATTGCGCGGATGCACCGTGTCCGTCTCCAGCGCCAACGCCTCCTGCCCGCCCAGATCGGCCAGCACTTCCAGCACATCGCCTTCCAGCCGCTTCATCAGTTCCAGCGCGACATACAGGAAATTGCCGGTGCCGCAGGCCGGGTCCAGCACCCGCGTCTGCGCCAGCTTGACGTGGAAATCATGCACCGCGCGGATCGCCGCCTGCGGGTCATCCTCCCGCTCACGCTCCACCGTGCCCAGCACCGCGCCTTCCCATTCCGCCTTCAACGGCTGGATGACCGTTGCATCGACCAGCCGCTCGACATAGGCGCGCGGCGTATAATGCGCGCCCAGCCGCTTGCGCTCCTCCTTGTCCAGCGCCTGTTCCAGCAGCGTGCCGAAAATCGCCGGCTCGACATCGGTCCAAACATGCTTGGCCGCTTCGTACAGCTCGCCAATCTCTTCCCTGTGCAGCGGGATCGCGCTCACATCCGCGAACAGCCCGCCGTTGAATTTGCGCACGGCCTTGCGCAGCGTCGTGGAAAATCCGCCCGTGTCCATCGTGCGCCACAATTCTTCCAGCATCGGCGCGAAACTGTCGGGATTGTTGCGGGCGTCGGACAGCACGTCCAGGAAACTGCCCTCGGCCAGCAGGCCGCTGTCCTCGGCGAACATGGTGAACAGCACGCGCATCAGGAAATGGGCGACCGGTTCGGGCCGGTGCCCGCGATCCTCCAGCAGCTTGCTGACGCTTGCCAGCCTTTTGGCGATGTCGCGCGTCACTTCGGCGGCGTGCTTCGCCGGGTCCAGCGCGTGCGGATCGGTCCAGATCGCGCGCAGCCGGTCCTGAATGTCCGGCCGGGTCAGGTCGTCCAGATAGATGCGGAACCCCGCCCGGTCGGGAAACTGCCGGTAATTGCGGCCCTGCCCCGAAAAATCGGCGAACACTTCAATGGCATGGCCCACATCGCACACCAGGATGAAGGGCGGCCATATATGGTCGGCGGGCAAGGCGCGGGCATATTGCTCCGCCTGTTCGCGCGCATTGCGCATCAGCACGTCCCAGCCGCGATGGGCGCTGCGCCGTCCGCGCGCGCCGCTTGCATCCATGCCGGGCAGCGCGGCCTGCGCCGCCGGCAGCGCCACTTCCTTGCCCCCGCCCCGCTCGCGGCTCTGCTTGGCCTCCAGCACGAAACAGCCCCGCTTGTAGAGGTCGATGCGGCCATGGCTGGTCTTGCCGTCGGCATCGCGGAACGTCACCGCCCGTTCGAACACATAATCATTATGGTCGTGCGTCGCGCCCGCCGGGTCGGGTTGGGGCAGGCCCAGCACCTGCGCCAGTTCGGTCAGGAACAGCGGGAAATTGGCACGCTCGGCTCCGCCCTCGTTGCTGCGCCACCGGTCGATGAATTGCTCTATGTCCACGAACACCCCTCTGTCGTCGACGCTAACGGGGAACAGCCTTGACCGCCAAGCGCTTTTGCAACCGCTCTCGCATTTGGGCGGTTCGGCTCCTATCTTCCCCTCTGGATTCTTCGCCGGAACATTTGTAGAACGGACCCCATGAGCCTTCCCCACATCCAGAAGCAGAGCCATAGCGAATGCTGACCCACATCTCCGTCCGCGGCGCGCGCGAGCATAATCTCAAGGGCGTCGACGTCGACCTGCCCCGCGACTCCCTCGTCGTCATCACCGGCCTGTCCGGTTCGGGCAAATCCTCGCTCGCCTTCGACACCATCTATGCCGAGGGGCAGCGCCGCTATGTGGAATCGCTCTCCGCCTATGCGCGCCAGTTCCTGGAGATGATGCAGAAGCCCGATGTCGAGCATATCGAGGGTCTCAGCCCCGCGATCAGCATCGAACAGAAGACGACCAGCCGCAATCCGCGCTCCACCGTCGCAACGGTGACGGAAATCTACGACTATATGCGCCTGCTGTGGGCGCGCGTCGGCATCCCCTATTCGCCCGTCACCGGCGAACCGATCAGCGCCCAGACGGTCAGCCAGATGGTCGACCGCGTGATGCTCCTGCCGCAGGGCACGCGCTTCTACCTGCTCGCCCCCGTGGTGCGCGGCCGCAAGGGGGAGTATCGCAAGGAACTCGCGGAGTGGCAGAAGGCGGGCTACACCCGCGTCCGCATCGACGGCGAAATGTACGGGATCGAGGACGCCCCCGCCCTCGACAAGAAATACAAGCATGACATCGAAGTCGTGGTCGACCGCCTCGCTGTGGAGCCCGACATGGGCACCCGCCTTGCCGACAGCTTCGAACAGGCGCTCAAGCTCGCCGACGGCCTCGCCTATGTCGACCTGGCGGACGGCGTCGTCCCCGGCCGCGAGGAGGAGGCCGCCTCCCTCGACAAGAAGATGAAGGGCGCCGGCATCCCCGCCAACCGCATCGTCTTTTCCGAAAAATTCGCCTGCCCGGTCAGCGGCTTCACCATTCCCGAGATCGAACCGCGCCTCTTCTCCTTCAACGCCCCGATGGGCGCCTGCCCCGCCTGCGACGGCCTGGGCGAACGGCAGGAATTCGACCCCGAACTGGTCGTCCCCAACGAAGCGCTCAGCCTCAAGAAGGGCGCCGTCGTCCCCTGGGCCAAGTCCAACCCGCCCAGCCCCTATTATATGCAGGTCCTGGGCTCCCTCGCCCGCGAATATGGCTTCTCGCTCGACACGCCCTGGGCCGACCTTTCCGGCGAGGTGAAGCTCATCATCCTCCACGGCACCGGCGGCAAGCCCGTCACCCTGCGCTTTCAGGACGGCAAGAAATCCTACGAGGTCAAGAAACCGTTCGAGGGCGTCATCGGCAATCTGAACCGCCGCCTGCTCCAGACCGAAAGCGCCTGGATGCGCGAGGAACTGAGCAAGTACCAGACCGCCATGCCGTGCGAGACCTGCCACGGCGCCCGCCTCAAGCCCGAAGCGCTGGCGGTCAAGGTCGCCATGGAGGACATCTCCGTCTCCACCCGCCGCTCCGTGGTCGACGCATTGGGCTTCTTCGAGCGCCTGCCCGCCCATCTCAACGACCAGCAGAACCAGATCGCGAAAGCCATCCTCAAGGAAATCGTGGAGCGCCTCGGCTTCCTCAACAATGTCGGCCTCGATTATCTCAACCTCGACCGCACCAGCGGCACCCTGTCCGGCGGCGAGTCCCAGCGCATCCGCCTCGCGTCCCAGATCGGCAGCGGCCTGTCGGGCGTCCTCTACGTCCTCGACGAACCCAGCATCGGCCTGCACCAGCGTGACAATGACCGGCTGCTCGTCACCCTGAAACGCCTGCGCGACCTCGGCAATACCGTCATCGTCGTGGAGCATGACGAGGATGCGATCCGCACCGCCGACTATATCGTCGACATGGGGCCGGGCGCGGGCGTCCATGGCGGCGCCATCGTCGCCCAGGGCACCCTCGATCAGATCCTCGCGCACAAGGACAGCCTCACCGCCGATTATCTGAACGGCACCCGCCGCATCGAGGTGCCGGCCAAGCGCCGCAAAGGCACGGGCAAGAAGCTCACCGTCCACAACGCCCGCGCCAACAACCTCACCGGCGTCACCGCGTCCATCCCGCTGGGCACCTTCACCTGCATCACCGGCGTCAGTGGATCGGGCAAGTCCAGCTTCACCATCGACACGCTCTACGCCGCGTCGGCCCGTGCGCTCAATGGCGCGCGCATCATCGCCGGCCCGCATGACAAGGTGACGGGGCTGGAGCATTGCGACAAGGTGATCGACATCGACCAGTCGCCCATCGGCCGCACCCCGCGCTCCAACCCGGCGACCTATACCGGCGCCTTCACCAACATCCGCGACTGGTTCGCCGGCCTCCCCGAAGCGCAGGCGCGCGGCTACAAGCCCGGCCGCTTCAGCTTCAACGTCAAGGGCGGCCGCTGCGAAGCCTGCCAGGGCGACGGCGTGCTCAAGATAGAGATGCACTTCCTCCCCGACGTCTATGTCACCTGCGACGTGTGCCACGGCGCCCGCTACAATCGCGAAACGCTGGAGGTGAAGTTCAAGGGCCACAGCATCGCCGACGTGCTCGACATGACCGTCGAGGATGCGGTGGAATTCTTCAAGGCCGTCCCCCCCATCCGCGACAAGATGGCCATGCTCGCCGAAGTGGGCCTGGGCTATATCAAGGTCGGCCAGCAGGCCACCACCCTGTCCGGCGGCGAAGCCCAGCGCGTCAAGCTGGCCAAGGAACTCTCCCGCCGCGCCACCGGCCAGACCCTCTACATATTGGACGAGCCCACCACCGGCCTCCACTTCGAAGACGTCCGCAAACTGCTCGAAGTCCTCCACGCCCTGGTCGAACAGGGCAACAGCGTGGTCGTGATCGAGCATAATCTGGATGTCATCAAGACCGCAGATTACATAATCGATCTCGGTCCAGAGGGTGGGGTAAAAGGGGGTGAAATCGTCGCGACGGGCACCCCGGAGCAGGTCGTCAAGGAGCCGCGCAGCTTCACCGGCCATTACCTCGCCCCCCTTTTGGCCCAGCCGAAGACCGAGGCCGCAGAATGACTGGATCCTCGACATTTGATCGCGCCGAGACCGTCCGGGGGACGGTCGAACGCGATCAACCGGAAGGCGGTGTGAAAGGCGGCGAAGTCGTCGCCGAAGGCACGCCGGAAAAGGTCGCGAAGAACGCCCGGAGCTTTACCGGGCGCTATCTTGCGCCGTTGCTGGGGATGGAGGCTGTGGCGGCGGAGTGATTACCAGCCGCCACAAGCAACGTGTGAAGATGCTCGGCCGAAGTTAAACCTCAAGTTCATCTTCGGAAATAGCTGCCTTGTCTGGCATTGATGCCTTCAATGCAGACAGTAGTGTAACCACTTCGTCCACATGCTCTTTTGATAGAACAGCACCGCTCAAATAAACAACGTAGCCTCCCTTTGCGCGGACCAAATTCATACCCGGCCCCTCGCTCACGGGCTGCGATTGCGCTATCGAATGGGTGGGGCTCGGCGCAGGTGGGGCCGTGCTTGTCGAAGCTTCTGAGGCTACCTGCACACCTTTGCGATCGCTAACGTCATTTTCTTCATCAAATGCGGACTGCGGATTGAGTGCGTTCACTAAACCGAGTGTATCAGCATAAGACTTGATTACGTTTTCAAGGGCGCTATCCGCAAAACCTCGCCTAGTGAGATACGTCCTTAAGCTATGTTCGGAAGGGTGGTTGTCAGGCCACCTTTCTGCAAGCTCCTGAAACAATGGCGGTTTCGCCGCAGCCTCCGCAATGGCAGACGCCTTCTCCTCGTCGTTATGCGGAACAATGATTTTTACGGCTAAATCACTGACGCGCATCTCACGACTGCCCAGATCTTCAAAAAGGCCGTACTTGAGCAGTGCAGAAAGCACTCCAGCTGAAGCGCCATTATATCCGCCAAAACCCATAAGCTTGAGGGCATCGTCACGGTCTATTCGATTTTGGCGCTCTACTTTATAAACCAACCTGACTCTCTCAAGCGCGGCCGGCAGGCTGATCTGAGGATAATTAGGACTGCGAATTCGGGCCATTGGCTTTATCTCCTCTTCGGTTGAAACGCTATAACGCGTCGATCGCGCGAAATAAAGGAAAATGCGATGTCCGCAGTAAATGCCACTTGAGTGGCGCAGTATTTTATTGCATAGATCGTCTGGTCGGAAGAAGCGAACGCGGAATCGCCGCGACAGAAAGGACAATCGAAATGAGTTAATTGCTGGTGCCGGCCACCGAAAAGCCGCAAAAAAAGGCCGACCCAAGGGCCGGCCTCCGAAAGCCACTACGGCATGCCGTCGCGATCTCTCTGTAGCACATTAGAAATCGCACATTTGGCCGTGTGGATCAACCATCTATGAGGAGATGGACCCATGGTCTTTGTCTCAGCATACAGTCGCATCCGCTTCGGTCGGGTCGAACACGTCAGCGCGCACTGGCGCTCCCGCTAAGGGAAGCGCCAGGCTACCTCGCTGGATCAGCGAGGGAATCTTGAAGCACTTGGGGCCGCAATGCGGCCCCCCTTTTTCGCGGACGCAGTCCCCGCAAATCGTCAGCAATAATTGCGCCTGCGCTCTTTCTTTTATACACTGCCCCGATGACCAAACTAACCCCCATCGAGTCCGAGTTCGCGACGACCGAGGAAGCCGAGGCGTACGACGTCTGGTTCCGGGCGAAGGTCGAGGCGAGGCTGGCATCCAAAACCCCCCGCATCCCGCATGACGAGGTCATGGCCCGGATGCAAAGGATCATAGACCGGCGCAAGAACGCCTGATGCTCCCATTGATCTGGGAGGAAGGTGCGCTGGATGACCTCGAAGCCATCATCGACTTCATAGAAATGCACAATTCGGCCGCCGCAGAGCGACTTAGTAACGCCATCCGCGACACCGCCGAACGCCTGCCCGCCCATCCCTATATGTACCGCACCGGCCGAGTGCCCGGCACGCGCGAAGCCTTGGTCACACCCAATTACGTCCTCGTCTATCGCGCCACCGACGCCATAGAGGTTATTGCTGTCCTCCACACCCGCCAGCAATATCCCTGACCTCACAGAAAGGAGCGCACCGATGACTGACAAGCCAAAGCGCCCCGCCATCAATATGGAAGAATTTGGACGCGAACTTGCCCGCCGCCGCGCCGAACTCGGCATCACCGATGCCGACATGCCCCGCAACAGCGGCACGCGCCGCACCGCCTCCAAAAAAGCGCTGCTCAAGGCCATCAAGGACGCTGGCGGCAACTGGTAGCCCCTCCTGCCATTGTTCCCATTTTGTTCTGTCCTACACCCCCTCACCCCTGATACCCTCCCGGGCAAACCCTCCCTAAAGCGGAGCTTTGCCATGTCCTACCACTTCTCCTCCCTCCCCACCCCCGCCGATCAAGTCCGCGCCGACGGCTGGAGCCCCGCGCGTCAACGGCTCTTCCTTGAAACCCTCGCCGCCACCGGCGTCATCACCACGGCCTGCGATGCCGCGCACATCTCCCCGCGCTCGGCCTATGCCTTGCGCATCCGCCGCGACGGCGCGGCCTTTCGCCTCGGCTGGGACGCGGCCATCCTCATCGCCCGCGCGCGCCTCGCCGACGAACTGCTCGCCCGCGCCCTCACCGGCCATGAGGAAGTGATCCGCAAGGACGCCGACGCAGGCGAAATCACCCGCCACCGCCACGATAACCGCCTCGCCATGTCGATGCTCTCCCGCCTCGACCGCATGGCCGACACCCCGCCCGAAGGCTCCGACGCCGCCCTCGCCCGCGTCGTCGCGCAGGATTTCGCCGCCTATCTCGACCTCATCTGCCCGGAGGACCGGATAGCGGATCAGGCGGACCAGCCCGCCTCCGCCCCCGCGCACGCGCACGCGCCAGACATGGACGAAGCCGCCCTGGCCGATCTTGCCGCGCTCGATCCCGCCCTCCCCGACCGCATCGAAGCCACCGCCACCGCCCTCTCTCCCGGAGCCTCCGCCGCGCTCTTCATCGCCGCGCGCATGGCGTTGCAGAACGGCAAAGGGGCCGATCCCCACGCGACCCATGAACGGTGTGAACTTCGCCCTCCCATCGTCGATCGCGCCACCCTTCCACCCGACGAAGCCGCCGCCCGCCTGCGCGGCACATGGTGGGATGAGGAGCGGGAAACCTGGCGCACCGACTATCCCGCCCCGCCCGGTTTCGCGGGCGAAGAGAGCGACTGCCTCTACGACATAGATTGTTATGAGCGCGACCTGACCACGCAGGAACAGCAGGCGCTGGCCGCCATCGCCGCCGTGCAGCGCCGCCCCTATGAAGATGCCGCCGCCCGCGCCCGCGACGCCTTTTTCGGCTTCGCGGCGCTCGAACAGGCGGGATGATCGCCGCCGCCGGAACGCCCCCCGCGCCCGCCCATTTGCTATTTCCGGACCGATCGCCTATAGGGATCGGGCTACAGTCGCAAATCGACGGTCTACGGCGCTTTGCGGCACCTGTTTCCTTCTTTCCCTGCCCCTTTAGCCCTTGGCCCGTTCACACGGGACGGGCCGCAACGAAAGAAGGACTCATCATGAGCATCACCGGAACTGTCAAATTCTTCAACGCCGACAAGGGCTATGGCTTCATCGCCCCCGATGACGGCAGCCCGGACGCGTTCGTCCACATCACCGCCGTTGAGCGTGCGGGTCTCGCGACCCTGCGTGACAAGGACCGCGTCTCCTACGATCTGGAGCAGGACCGTCGCGGCAAGATGGCGGCCGTGAACATCCAGCCCGCCGAATAACCGGCCCGGCGGGGCGCAGGGGGGCCGCGTGCCGCCCCGCCCCGCACCCGAAAGGCCCCCGCCCCCTCCGCTTCGCGGCGTCAGGGGCGGTGTGGGCCGGCCGGGCGTCGTGTTCCATGGCGCCCGGCCCATTTTACGGCCTGTTTTCGCATCGGGTCATAACGCCCCGAAACCCCGAAGACATGCCATCACACACCGATGGAGCGGTCGGCCCGGCGCAGCCCGACCGGAAACCGCCCCTGCGGGGGATGGAAGGAAACCGATCCATGGCCAATCCCGATTATCGCGCGCTCGCCGCCAAGGCGCATGACGAAGCCGCCGCCGCCACGCTCGCCAACGTCCGCGACCGCGCGCTGCGATCCAAAGCCGCCTTTCTCGCCATGGCCCAGCGGCAGGATCTGGGCGAACGCAACCGCGCCCGCCGCGAAGCCGGACTGGATCGGGAGGATGCGCCGCCCCCCATGCTCTGACGCGGCCCTCCGCCGTTTGTCGCAAGCCTGGCGGAATGTGTCGCACGGGCGGTCCGCTCCGGAACCTGCCGCGCCGCCGCCGGTTATCTCCTCCAAATCCACCGAGGAGATTAGCATGATCCGCACCCTGATTTTCGGCGCCATCGCCGGCTATGTCGGCAAGAAGCTCTATGACGAGGGCAAGCTGACCGAGTTCAAGAATGATCTCGTCACCCGCTACAACGATGCCCGCACCAGCCTTGCGCAGTCGCAGGACACCGGCATCGGCACCGTGCCCGCCGGCACCGCGACCACTCCTGCGCATCCGTTGCCCAACTGACCCGGGCCGGCCGGATCGGGCGACCCCGCCCCGTCCGGCGCGCAACCTTGGTCACGGGACCGCGTTACAGCTGTCCCGGGGCAGAGGATGAACAAAAGGAAAAAGTTATGCGCAAACCCCTGATCGCGGTCGCCATGGTGGCGATGATGCCGCTCGGCGCCTGTGCCACCGATAATTATGGCAACGGGTACAACCGCCCCGCCCCCCGTCCACACGGTGCCCATCACCGGCGCCTGGGCAACAACGACTATATCTACCGCGACAATGACGGCCGCTATTATTGCAAGCGCGACGACGGCACCACCGGCACCATCGTCGGCGCCATCGCCGGCGGCGTGCTGGGCAACCTCATCGCGCCCGGCGGTTCCAAGACGCTTGGCACCATCCTTGGCGCAGGCGGCGGCGCACTGGCCGGCAGGGCCATCGACAAGAACGACATCAACTGCGAATAGACGCTTCAAGCCTACGAAAAAGGGCGCGGGATCGTCGATCCCGCGCCCTTTTCGCATGCCGATGAAAAACCTTACAGCTTCTCGGTCAGTTCCGGCACCACCTTGAACAGGTCGCCGACCAGCCCGACGTCCGCGACCTGGAAGATCGGCGCGTCCTCATCCTTGTTGATGGCGATGATGGTCTTCGAATCCTTCATGCCCGCCAGGTGCTGGATCGCACCGGAGATACCAACGGCGATATAGACTTCCGGCGCCACGATTTTGCCGGTCTGCCCGACCTGATAGTCGTTGGGCACATAGCCCGCATCGACCGCCGCGCGGCTCGCGCCGACTGCCGCGCCCAGCTTGTCCGCCAGCGGGAAGATGACCTGCTCGAACGTCTCGCCGTCCTTGAGCGCACGGCCACCCGACACGATCACCTTCGCAGAGGTCAGCTCCGGACGCTCCAGCTTGGCGATCTCTGCGCCGACGAAGGAGGAGATGCCCTTGTCGCCCGTCGAGGCCACGGCTTCCACCGTGCCGCTGCCGCCTTCCTTGGCCGCCTTCTCGAAAGCCGTGCCGCGCACGGTGATGACCATCTTGGCGTCCTTCGACTTGACGGTCGCAATCGCATTGCCGGCATAGATCGGGCGGGTGAAGGTGTCTTCGCTCTCGACCGACAGAATGTCGCTGATCTGCATCACGTCGAGCAGGGCCGCCACACGCGGCGCGATATTCTTGCCGTTGCTGGTGGCGGGCGCGACGAACGCGTCGTGATGGCCCATCAGTTCGACGACCAGCGGCGCTACATTCTCCGGCAGCGCATGGCCGAAAGCGGCGTCGTCGGCGACATGGACCTTGCCCACGCCGGCGATCTTCGCGGCTTCGGCGGCCACGCCGTCGACGCCCGCGCCGGCAACCAGCAGATGCACTTCACCCAGCTTCGCGGCAGCGGTGACGGCGGAAAGGGTCGCGTCCTTGACGGCGCCGCCCTCATGTTCAACCCAGACAAGCGTCTTCATGCGGCAACTCCCAGAGCTTTCAGCTTCGCGACCAGTTCATCGACATCGGCAACCTTCACGCCAGCCGAGCGCTTGGCCGGCTCGGTGACCTTGAGCGTTTCCAGACGCGCGCTCGTATCCACGCCGTAATCCGCGGGCGCCTTGGTCGCGAGCGGCTTGCTCTTCGCCTTCATGATGTTGGGCAGGGACGCATAGCGCGGTTCGTTGAGGCGCAGGTCGGTGGTGATGATCGCCGGTGTGTTGAGCTTCACCGTCTCCAGACCGCCATCGACTTCGCGGGTGACGCTGACAGTGTCGCCCTCGACCTCGACCTTGGAGGCAAAGGTGCCCTGCGGCAGACCCAGCAGCGCGGCCAGCATCTGGCCGGTCTGATTGCTGTCGTCGTCGATCGCCTGCTTGCCCAGGATGATCAGGCCAGCGCCTTCCTCTTCCTGCACCTTGGCGAGCAGCTTGGCCACGCCAAGCGGTTCGACCTCATCGTCGGTCTGGATCAGGATCGCCCGGTCGGCACCCATGGCGAGCGCGGTGCGCAGCGTTTCCTGCGCCTTGGCGACACCGATCGAAACGGCGATCACCTCGGTCGCCACGCCCTTTTCCTTCAGGCGGATCGCTTCTTCCACCGCGATCTCGTCGAAAGGGTTCATGCTCATCTTGACGTTCGCAAGATCGACGCCCGTCCCGTCCGCCTTCACGCGCGGTTTCACATTATAGTCAATCACCCGCTTCACGGGCACAAGGATCTTCATTTCAACATCCTTCCTTCATTTACGCCATGCCCGCCAATGCGGACACGGGCGCGGGCAGTCCGTTCCCGGACCACCCGCACCCCTTGGTGTCACTGATCAGGCGAAAGCGCGCCTCAGGCTGCTTTCCTCACTTCCGCCACGATCTTCTTGGCCGCATCGCCCAGATCGTCCGCCGGGACGATGGCCAGGCCCGAAGCCGCCAGAATGTCCTTGCCCTGCTGGACGTTGGTGCCTTCCAGACGCACGACCAGCGGAACCGACAGGTTCACTTCCTTGGCGGCGGCAACGATGCCGTCGGCGATGATGTCGCACTTCATGATGCCACCGAAGATGTTGACGAGAATGCCCTTCACCGCCGGGTCCTTCAGGATGATCTTGAAGGCCGCGGTCACCTTTTCCTTGTTGGCGCCGCCGCCGACGTCCAGGAAGTTGGCAGGGAATTCGCCGTTCAACTTGATGATGTCCATCGTCGCCATGGCCAGGCCCGCGCCGTTCACCATGCAGCCGATATTGCCGTCCAGCTTGATGTAGGCGAGGTCATATTCGCTCGCCTCCACCTCGGCCGGGTCTTCTTCCGTCAGGTCGCGCAGCTCGGCGATGTCCTTGTGGCGGAACATGGCGTTGCCGTCGAAGCCGACCTTGGCATCGAGCACCAGCAGCTTGCCCTGCTCGGTCAGCGCCAGCGGGTTGACCTCGATCTGCTCGGCATCGGTGTCGAGAAACGCGGCATAGAGCGACGAGGCGACCTTGGCGGCCTGCTTCGCCTGATCACCGGTCAGGCCCAGCGCGGCGGCGACGGCGCGCCCGTGGTGCGGCTGGAAACCGGAAGCCGGGTCAACCGAGAAGCTGTGGATCTTCTCCGGAGTGGAATGCGCGACCTCTTCAATGTCCATGCCACCTTCGGTTGACACGACGAAGGCGACGCGGCTGGTGGCGCGATCGACCAGCAGCGCAAGGTAGAATTCCTTGGCGATGTCGGCACCGTCGGTGATGTAGAGGCGGTTGACCTGCTTGCCCGCTTCGCCGGTCTGGATGGTGACGAGCGTGTTGCCCAGCATGTCGGCCGAGTGCGCCTTCACCTCGTCCAGGTTAAAAGCCAGGCGGACGCCGCCCTTGGCTTCGGGGCTGAGCTCCTTGAACTTGCCCTTGCCACGGCCGCCGGCGTGGATCTGCGACTTCACGACATAGAGCGGCCCGGGCAGCTTCTTGGCGGCCTCGACAGCCTCATCGACCGAGAAGGCGGCATAGCCCGCCGCGATCGGCGCGCCATATTTCGCGAGCAGTTCCTTCGCCTGATATTCGTGAATATTCATGGGTCGTACCGTCCTTTTCGGGTGTCGCCGTATCGATGCCCGCTAAAGCACAGCCCATTTTCGAAGGCCAGCCAGATTTCGCAAAATCACTTTGCAAAATTGCAAATCGGAAAACGCCCCGGCCGCCATTTTATTGCGGATTGGCGCTAGATCGCGCAGCGGATCGCCGCCTTGCTGGTGACCAGAAATATCTCCGGATCCTCCAGCGCCCGCACCTTGTACAGGAACCTGTCGACCGTCATCTCGCCCAAGTGGGACTTGCGGAGCGATGCCAGCGACTGGAGCCGGCGCAACTGTGCCAGGTTCAGCCGGTCGACCATATGCTGCGTCATGCATCCCGCCATCCGGGGAGAAAGGCCCGCATCGAGCAGCCCGGCACGCAGGCGCGATTCGGGCGTCACGCTGGCGCAGCCGGCCAACAGGACAAGGGCTGTCGAAAGGAAACGGCGCGGGCGCAAGGCGGGAGTGGCGATCATCGCCGCGTCATGGCAAGAGGCGGCTGAACAGAAGCTAAATGGCGTAATGGACGGAGTCGGTTCATGGACAGGTTCTTCACCGCTCTTTCCCATCGGGTTGCCGGATGGACCGGACAGCCCTTCGCCTTCATCCTTGCGTTCGGAACCATCATAGTCTGGGTGGTGACCGGGCCGCTGTTCGATTATTCCGACACTTGGCAACTGGTCATCAACACCGGGACGACCATAATCACCTTCCTGATGGTGTTCCTGATCCAGAATGCGCAGAACCGTGACGGGGCCGCCATCCAAGCGAAGCTGGACGAACTGATCCGCGCGATCGACAATGCGCGCAACGACTTCATCGGTATCGAGCATCTGACCGAAACCGAACTGGAAAGCATCAAACGGGTCATCGAACGCGAATGCGGCGACGACGAAACCCATCGACTGGCGTTCGACCGGCTGATCCGGCGGCGTTGAACCGCCAGTCAGTGCGCGTGCGCGGTCAGCTTTACATTTTCGCGGCGATAGGCGTCGATGCGCTCGCCATATCCGCGCGCCATGCCTTCATAGGCTGCGCGCACCTCCCGCGACGCGCTACCCTGCGCGCGGAACAATGATATCTGCTGACGACACAGCAGGTAGTTTACGTCCGTCTCCATACTCATTTCGCCCTCCTGTCAGCGCAAGAGATTGATTGGCCTGACCGTGACCACATGGCCCGACCGGCAGACACCCTTGTATCACGGAATGACGCAGGATCGAAATCGTCTATTCCGCCACCGCCGCAACCCGGCGCGGGGTCGGGGCGGCCCAGCGCAAGACGGCGAACCCTGCAAGCGCCGACAGGATCGATCCCATCAATATGCCACCCTTCGCTTCCTCCACCAGCAGCGGATCGGCCGGGAATGCCAGTCCGCCGATAAACAGGCTCATGGTAAACCCGATACCGCACAGCATCGCGGTACCGTAGAGCTGGACCCAGCTTGCGCCGGCAGGCCGCTCGGCGATGCCCAGCCGCGCCGCGCCCCAGATGACGCCGAACACGCCGATCTGCTTGCCCAGGAACAGCCCCAGCGCGACGCCGAGCGGCAATGGCGCCAGCAGCGCGCCCAATGTGGCGCCGTTGATGGTAAGGCCCGCATTGACGAAGCCGAACAGCGGCACGATCAGATAGGCGGTCCAAGGATGAACGCGGTGTTCCAGCTTGTGCAGCGGACTGTCGACGGCATCCGGCGCGCCGGGGGTGCAGCGGATCGGGACCGTGATCGCCGCCAGCACGCCCGCCACGGTGGCGTGGACCCCGGAAAGCAGCGTGAAGTACCACAGCAGGGCAAAACCGATCAGATAAGGCGACAGCGCCTTCACCCCCGCCCGGTTCATTCCGTACATCGCCGCCAGCACCAGCGCCGCTGCGCCCAGCGCCGGCAGGTCCAGCCCCTGGGTATAGACCAGCGCGATGATCGCGACCGCGCCCATGTCGTCCACGATCGCCACGGCGGTAAGGAACAGCTTGAGCGACGCGGGCGCGCGGTCGCCCAGCAGCGCGAGCACGCCGATGGCGAAGGCGATGTCCGTGGCCGCCGGTATCGCCCATCCCCGGATCAGCGCCGGGTCGCCGCCGGTCACCACCAGATAGACGATAGCGGGTGCCGCCATGCCGGCGACGGCGGCCAGGATGGGCAACCGTCGCCGGTCCCAGGTGGAAAGCCCGCCGTCCAGGAACTCGCGCTTTATCTCCAGCCCGACGACCAGGAAAAAGATCGCCATCAGACCATCGTTGATCCACAGATGCACGGTCATCGCGCCAAGCTTGGACGACAGCGTCGGCCCCAGTTCGGCGTGGATCATGTCATGATAGATATGGCCGGCCTCGCCCGGCAGGTTCGCCAGCAGCATCGCCAGCGCGGCCGCCGCCATCAGCAGGATCGCGCCACCGGCCTCCCCGGCCAGGAATTCTCGGAGGATGGAGGCGGGGCGATTTTGCATCGTGCGGAAATTCCTTTGCCGGAGCGGCTGCAATTCGCTTGGAAGCGACAGGGACCAGTGGCATCCTCTTCCCTGATTGGGCATGGGGGTCAAGCCTTTGGGGGACAATCCGGTCGCATTGCTTGCCGCACTGCACCATGAAATCCTGCTCTTCGCCGCCGTCGGGCTGGCCATCGGTGGCATCGACGACCTGATCGTCGACCTGTTGTTCCTGGCCCGCAAGGCGTGGCGCGACGCAGCCGTCTATACACGATTTCCCCGGATGACGACCGCTTTCCTGCCTGTTTCAAGCGATCCTGGCCGGATCGCGGTATTCGTCCCCGCCTGGCAGGAGGCGGAGGTTATCGCACCGATGCTGCGCCATGCGCTGTCCCGCTGGGGCCATGACCGGTATCGCATCTTCGTCGGCGCCTATCCCAACGATCCCGCCACGATCGATGCCATCGCATCGGTGGCGCAGGACGACCCGCGCCTGGTGCTCGCCGTCAATTCCTGCCCCGGCCCGACCACCAAGGCCGATTGCCTGAACCTGCTCTGGCGGGCCATGATCGCGCAGGAGGATGCCGGCATTATGTAGCAAACGCACCAACGCGATTACGTCTGTATTTTCCTGCGATGGCGGACGTATCGCAGATGGTGGTGTAGCGTGATCGAGTTAGTAAAAGCGATCTCGCTCATCCTTGGGTGTTTGGTATTCCCGCCAAGCCACGGGATCGGTCATAGGGAGGCAGATTACTTCCCCGTCTTGCATTTGCGTGCGATATTTGAACGGATATCTACGGCTAACGCCGTGAACATTCCGGCATTGGACCCATCCCTCAACGATACAGCGCCGAGGATCATGGCCTTCGAAATATTTGGCCAGCGAACTATGGTTGAAGCCACCCCCCGCGCCACGCATAATCTCGGAAACATCCCCGCTTTGCAGGGCAAAATTGGTGGGTATCCCACCGCCTCCACAACTAAAACCTGTTCTGCCCATGTAGGGCATCGCGGCTATTTTCATTTGGTATCGTTCAACTATAGCAACGGAGCCGCCGACATTCCTAAATCTAAACGTGCTATCTATGTAGCCCATGAACTCTTCGATAAGACTGTCCCATTGGCGCGTATAAGATACCTGTATATCTTCGAGCATAATGTATGGACTAGATTGCGCCCTAGCAATTTCGTTGGCTTCCAACATCGCATCAGTCGCGTTTCCGGTGTCTTCAACGGCCTTACGGGTAAGCTCAACTTGTCGGAATATCAGATAAGTGCCTATCGTCGTAATGAAGGCCATTGCGATGCCGACTATCAAAGCCCAAAAAGCCCAATCGGACATCTGCCGTTGGGCGCTAAGATCGGCCTCGCTGCGCTGTGCCTCATGGCTGGCTTGTATAGCGCTTGCTACGCATTCCTGAATGGCGGTCGTATCGGGTTTGGCCCAGCAATCGGCTATTTGCTTGCTGGTGTCATAGGGATAGGCGGCGGCGTAGCCTTGGGCTTGAGCATCATTACGACCTGATAGTTCGCCGATATGGAAGGTGTAAGTAAGCGTCCCGCTCAATACGGCGATTGCGGCAAGTGATGCCCCTATAACCGCAACGTGTCGGCTCTTATCGCTTCCAGACATTGGACCAGAAACACCGCTGTAAATTTGCCCCGGCTCAGCTTGTTCCTGATATTCGGCTCAGAGTCCATCACTCCTATGTCGGCCAGCTTTCCCACCAGGTCGGCATAGGACAGCCCACGGCGCTTCAGCTCAGCCTTGAGCAGCCCCTTAACCTGATCTTCCCAATCCTTCGCTGTCTTAGGCATGGTCGTATCTCCTATGATGTTATGTGCATCATATACGATACGTTTTCCATTGACAATAGTGCATGAATGCCATTATATGCAATGCATAAGAAACGGATACGATGACATGCAGCACTTTCTCCTCTCTGCCCAGGCCCGCACGATCAGCCTCAAGGCTGTTTTCTCCATGGGTGAGGACAAGGCTTACCGGACCTTCTGCGAAATGCGTTGGCCGGAGAATGACGGTGAAGCGGTTTGCCCGCGCTGCGGCTGCGTCGAAACCTACAACATCACGTCACGCCGCAAGTTCAAGTGCGTTGCCTGCTATCACCAGTTCAGCGTCACCAGCGGCACGATCTTCGCCAGCCGCAAAATGTCCTTCACCGACCTGCTGGCCGCGATTGTCATTTTCGTGAACGGCGCCAAGGGTGTCGCCGCCCTGCAATTGAGCCGGGATCTGGATTGCCAGTATAAGACGGCGTTCGTCCTGACCCACAAGCTTCGCGAAGCCATGGCCCGCGAGAATATGGGTGCGACCATCGGCGGCGTTGTCGAGGTCGATGGTGCTTATTTCGGTGGCTATAGCAAGCCCGCCAACGAGAAGGCCGACCGTAAGGACCGCCGCCTACTGGAGAACAAGACAGGAAAGCGTCAGGTCGTCGTCGTGGCCCGCGAGCGTGATGGCCGCACTCTCTCGACCGTCACCGGCTCAGAGGCTCAGGGCGTCCCCTTCATCCGTTCTGTGGTCGAGGAAGGCGCTATCGTCCATGCCGACGAAGGCAGCGCGTGGGACGTGCTTCACGCCTCCTATGAGACTGGCCGGGTCAATCACTCGTTCCGTTTCATGGACAAGGGCGTTTGCACCAATCAGGCCGAAAGCTATTTCAGCCGTCTGCGCCGCATGGAAGTCGGCACGCATCATCATATCGCTGGCCCCTATCTGAACGCCTACGCTGGTGAGGCTTCTTGGCGCGAAGATAATCGCCGCGTTGCGAACGGTGGACAGGCTGCGATGGTGACGGCTGCGGCGATGGCTTCGCGGGTTAGCCGCCAGTGGAAGGGTTACTGGCAGCGCAGCGCATGAACAAGTTGCGAACATTAACGTGTTGAGAACAATTCTCAGGCGCAATCCGTCCCTGCCCCACAATTTATGCCATAGATTGCCCGTTAAGCACCCTTGGAGGGGCGGCAACAACCGCCAATAGGGTAGGGCGCCCCCAAACAAAGTTTCGCCTGTACGGCCCCTCAAATCGTTGAGAAGATGAAACCGTATTGGCAACGAATCAAAAATCGGCTAGAGACAAAAATAGGCCGGCAGGGAGTGCGAATCCCTACCAGCCCATTTTGCAATACCACCGGCTCCGAGGGCCGTTGGCGCTTGTGATCACGAAGCGGCATATAGCCCAGACTGATACACTCGTCAACATCCTCGGAGCCTCTAGGCCCGAAAGGAAACGACGCTAGTTCCCATTTCAAATTAAGACGGCGCTATCGGTTTGCACCTGAGAGCAGGTTTCTGACTCTCGCTGCAAACATCGCCAATGGACCAAACGAACTTGGCACGGAAGCGATAAGCTCTCCGTCCACTCGGCCAAAAGTAAGTTGACCGAGACGGCGCTCTGCGTCCTCAAAAGATGTGGCCTGTAGTTCTACGTTCCATTGCGCACCGTCATGACGATAGCTCACCAGATATTTTTTGAACTCTGACATGAAAGGGCCTCCCATGGCCTATTACAAGCTTTACAAAGATGCAGCTAGTCAGTGGCGGTGGCGTTATGTGTCCTCTAACGGCCGCACCATCGCCGACAGTGCAGAAGGCTACTGGAATAAGCAGGATGCCATAAACGGCATCAACCTTTTGAAAGGCTCGTATAACTCTCCCGTTATCGAGTAAAGAGGCGAGGCGCGTTCCGTCTTAGATGGCACGCGCCTCACCCACTCCCATTCCGCCATTCGCCCGTAGGCTCCCCCGGCTTCCCGGTTAGCTGCCATCGCAGCAGCCCGCCCGCTGCGGCTTTCTCAGAGCACACGAAGCCCTTGTCCCGCAGCTTCTTGAGGCTGTGCCCTGTGCGCGTCGCTATGAGCTTCCTGAGGGCCTTGTCGGAGGTATTCAGGCCCCGCACCTCCATCACCAGTCTGGCAAGGTCCAGCGTCGTCAATGCGACGTCGCTCTTGCGGATCGTGTCCAGTAGGAAGCGTTGAACCTCGCCACGAAAGGCAGCGTTCGGCGGCGGCACGGGTTTGACCGGCGCGTCTGATAGGTCGATGTCGGGTTCGAATATGCGGATGGAGCGCTCAAGGCTGTCCAGGTCCGCCATGTGCTGGGCAAGCTGCGCCTGTAGCGCCTCTATCTTCCCGACGATCTCCGCCCGCTTGTCGATCAGGCCATGCACAACGAGTTTCATATGATGACATTACGCAACGCGGGCGATTGCATCTATCCTTACGTTGGTGCGTTTGCTACATAATGCCGGAGGATGCCGCCGGATTCCGATACAAGGCGATCCTGCTGCATGATGCCGAAGACGTGGTTCATGCCGACGAGATCCGCCTGTTCGACCTGCTGATCGACCGGTTCGCACTGGTGCAACTGCCCGTCCTGCCGCTGCCCGGCCGGGGCCGCTGGCTGGCGCGGGCGATCGCCGGTCATTATGGCGACGAATTCGCGGAAAGCCATGGCAAGGCACTGACCGTGCGCGAAGCGCTGGGAGCGTCGGTCCCGTCGGCGGGGGTGGCCTGCGCCTTCGCGCGGGGCATGCTCGCCCGTCTGGCGGACAAGGACGGACCGGGGCCGTTCGACCCGTCCTCGCTGACGGAGGATTATGAAGCGGGACTGCGCATCCGCGACCTGGGCGGGCGAGGCATTTTCGTACGGATGCGCGACGCGACCGGCGATCTGGTCGCGACGCGTGAATATTTCCCCGACAGAATCGACGCGGCCGTGCGCCAGAAGGCCCGCTGGATGGTCGGCATCTCGCTCGCCGGATGGGACCGGCTGGGCTGGCGCGGCGGCCCTGCCGAATGGTGGATGCGCCTGCGCGACCGGCGTGCGGCGATGGCGGCCCTGGTCCTGTTCGCGGCCTATGTCGCGCTGCTACTCTGGGCATTGCTGCTGGTGATGGCGCTATTCATGCCCGTGCCCGCCCGCCCCGTGCCTCCGTCCATGGTCGCGCTGCTGTGGCTCAACGGAGGGCTGATGGGCTGGCGGACGCTGATGCGCGCCATCTTCAGCGGCCGTATCTATGGGTGGCGACAGGGGCTGGCCGCCATCCCGCGCACGGTCATCGCCAACTATATCGCGATATTGGCGGCCCGGCGCGCCGTAACCCTCTATGTGCGCTCGCTGCTGGGCGCGCCTTTGCGCTGGGACAAGACGCGCCATCGCTTTCCAGACCTGCGAACCGAGCCGTGACGCGCGCCGGGCGGGGAAGACCACTGCGTTTCTTCGCCCTGCTGATGCTTGCCTGGATCGGCATTCGTCTGGCGTCGGATCCGGACCTGCCATTGCCGCCCGACATGGCCCGCACACGCACGACATCGACGGGGCAGGTTGTGGTTCGGCCGCCGCTCCTCCTCCCCGCATCGCCTTCAGGACCGCTGCGCGCGCGCGCGGGAGCGGCCGTGGCGACGCCGGTTCCCGGCGCGTGGATCAAAGCCGCGCCTCTGGCCCGAATCAATGTCGGCGCACCGGTCGACCTGCTCGACTTCATCCATTTCTCCGTCGCCTTCGCCAACCGCCATTATGGCGATGATCGGCCGGTCGGCCTGGGCAGGCCGATCGGGTTCCCCGCCATGGGGCCGCCGCTGCCCGCTCCTCTCGGCGCCGCGACCGATCGCTGGCAGGCCAGCGCCTGGCTGCTCTGGCGCCCGGATCACAGCGATGTCACCGACATCGCAACCGCCGGAAGACTGGGTGCGTCGCAAGCCGGCACACGCATCGCCTATCGCCTGACCGCAGGCGCCCATGCCCCCGCCAGCGCCTACGCACGCGCGAGCGTCGCCCTGGAACAGCCCGCCGCGCCCGAACTCGCGGCCGGGATCGCCTTGCAACCCGACAGCGCCATTCCCGTCAGTATCGCGGCCGAACGACGGATTGCCCTGGGCAAAGGCGGGCGGGATGCCTTCGCGCTGATGGCGGTCGGCGGCTTCGGTCCTACGCCCGTGACCGCCGGAATCGCGGCGGACGGATATGCCCAGGCGGGCGTGGTCGGACTGCGGCAGCGCGATATATTCGTGGACGGCAAGCTGTCGCTGCTGCATCCGCTGCCCGGCACCGGGCTGCGCATCGGCGCGACATTGTCCGGCGGGGTACAACCGGGCATCGGTCGCCTGGACATCGGCCCCGAAATCCGGCTTCGATTGCCCCTGCCACGGATGCCCGCACGCCTTTCCGTCGAATGGCGACAGCGGGTCGCCGGTCATGCCCGCCCGGTGTCCGGCCTTGCCGTCACGATCGCCGCCGATTTTTGAGTCCGCCCGGCGCTAGCGTCTTTATATCGCCGCGCTTTGCTATTAGGCCGACATGCCATGGATCTCTACCTGCCCATCGCCAATCTGTCGGTGAACGCGCTCGTCATCATCGGCCTGGGCGGTGTGGTCGGCCTGCTGTCCGGCATGTTCGGCGTGGGGGGCGGCTTCCTGACAACGCCGCTGCTGATATTCTACGGCATTCCGCCTACAGTCGCCGCCGCGTCCGCCGCATCGCAGGTCACGGGCGCCAGCGTATCGGGCGTGGTCACCCATATGGCGCGCGGCACGGTGGATTTTCGCATGGGCGGCGTGTTGATCGCGGGCGGCGTCGCCGGGGCGGGGATGGGCGTGCTGCTGTTCCGCCTGTTGCAGAGCCTGGGCCAGATCGACACGGTGATCGGCATTCTCTACGTGCTGATGCTGGGCGGCATCGGCGGCCTGATGGCGAAGGAATCCATTCAGGCGCTGATCGCGCTGAAGACCGGACGCAAGGCCCAGGCCCGCAAGCGCAGGCATCACCCGCTGGTCGCGGCCCTGCCGATGCGCTGGCGCTTCTACCGCTCGGGCCTTTACATCTCGCCGCTCGCCCCGCTGCTGCTGGGGATGGCGACCGGCATCCTCACCATGCTGCTGGGCGTCGGCGGCGGCTTCATCCTCGTGCCCGCGATGCTCTACCTGCTCGGCATGACGACCCAGTCGGTGGTCGGCACGTCCCTGTTCCAGATATTGTTCGTGACCGCCGCGACCACGATGATGCACGCGATGACGACCAAGGCGGTCGATCTGGTGCTGGCGATGCTGCTGCTGATCGGCAGCGTGACAGGCGCCCAGATCGGGACGCGCCTGTCGATGAAGCTGCGTCCCGAATATCTGCGCGTCCTGCTCGCCGCGATCGTGCTGCTGGTCGCGGCGCGCATGTTGCTGGGCCTCGCCTGGCGCCCCGACGAAATCTACACGATCGGGGTACGCTGATGGGCGTCCGCGCCCGCCTGGCGCTGCTGCCGGCGCTGCTGCTGCTTGCCGGCGCGGACGAGCCGCAGCTCGTGCCCGACGTGTCCCAGCGCGACGTGGAGATACAGTACAGCTTCACCGGCGCCGACCTGCTGCTGTTCGGCGCCATCGCCTATCCCGACGGGCGCAAGCCCGACAAGCCGGCCGACATCGTGGTCGTGCTGAAGGGGCCGGAACAGTCCATCACCATGCGCGAAAAGCAGAAGGTCGCCGGCATCTGGGTCAATGCCGACAGCGCCCGTTTCGAATCCGCGCCCAGCTTCTATGCCATGGCCTCGTCCCGGCCCATCGGCCAGATCGTGGACGAACGCACCGCCGCCATCTACGAACTGGGCGTGGACAAGCTTCAACTCTCCCCCTCGTCCCTCAACGAGAGCGCGGAACTAAAGCGGTTTCAGGCCGGGCTGGTGGACCTGCGCGAACGGGCCGGGCTGTTCGTGGAACGGCCGGGCGCGGTCGAAATCACCGACGGCCTTCTCTACCGCGCGCGGCTGCCCCTGTCGGCGCGCGTGATCGTGGGCGACTATACCGCCGAAACCTTCCTGGTGCAGGACGGCCGGGTGGTCGCCGCCGCCGTGCGCGACATCACGGTGCGCAAATCCGGTTTCGAACGCTTCATGGCGGTGGCGGCGGAACAATGGTCGTTTTTCTACGGCCTGACCGCCATCGCCGTCGCCTTCGGCATGGGCTGGGCGGCCGGGGCGATCGCCCGCCGCATCTGATCGCCCCGGTGCCCGCGCGCGCCGCCGGTTGTTCAGGCCAGCATCTCCGCCGTGATCGGCAAAGCGCGCACGCGCTTCCCCGTCGCCGCGTGAATCGCGTTCACCAGCGCGGGGATGACCGGCGGCAATGCCGGTTCGCCCAGCCCCGTGGGCGGATAGTCGGTCCGGACGAATTCGACATGGATCTCCGGTGCATCCGTGATGCGCATATAGGGATGGGTATCGTAATTGGCCTGCTCGACCGCGCCGTCCGCCTGCGTGACCTGCTGCCCGGCCAGCGCCTGGCCCAGCCCCTCGATCACCGATCCCTGCGCCTGGTGCAGCGCGTTGAGGGGATTGATGATCTGGCTGCCGACATCGCCAGCGACCCAGACGGTTTTCACCCGGGGCAGGCCGTCGGCGACGACCGCTTCCACCACTTCGGCGAAATAGCCCATATGGCTGTAGTAGAAGGCGAAGCCCTTGCCCGTGCCCTTGGGCAGCGCGGCGCGTTCGGACCAACCCGCCATCGCCAGCACCTTCTCGATCACCGCCGTCGCCCGCGCCGTCACGAACGGCGGCGCGTTCTTGCCGCGATCCAGTTCCCTCGGCTGGCGCAGCAGGTCCAGCATCAGGGTCGGCAGATCCTTGCCGGCGGCCAGCGCCACCTCGTCCAGAAATGCCTGGTAGACGAAGGCGATGGCATTCGAACCGGGCGCGCGCAGCCAGCCGGTCGGCATGTTGGTGGCGATGAAGCTCTGCTCCAGCAGCACATGATCGATCAGGCCCGCCGGCAATTCGGTGGCGGACAATTCGGCGGCGCGCACCGGCTTGCCGTCCTTGCCGAACGTGACGAAATGGTCGTGAAAGGCCGTCAGCCGGCCGTCCTTGTCCAGCGCCGCGCGGAAACCGTGCCATCCGGCGGGACGGTAGAAATCGCGCTGGATATCCTGCTGCCGGTTCCACAGCAGCTTGACCGGCACGCCGGGCACCTGCGCGGCGATGGCGGCGACCTGCACCATATAATCGTTCATCAGCCGCCGTCCGAACCCGCCGCCGATCCGGGTGAAGTTGATCCGGATCTTGTCGGGCGGCAGATTCAGCGCCTTGGCCACCAGCGCGCGTCCGCTTTCGGGATTCTGGGTGGGCGCCCATATTTCGATCGCGTCATCGGCGAACAGCGCGGTGCAGTTCTGCGGTTCCAGCGTGCCATGCGCCAGGAAGGGGTAGCTGTAGTCGGCGCTGACTGTTTTCGCAGCGCCGGCAAAGGCCGCATCCACATCGCCTGTGCGGATGATGTCGGCGTCCGCCTTCGCCAGGCGTTTTTCCGCCGCCTGTCGGGCATAGCCGGCACTCGAAAAGCCGCTGACCGCGCCCGCGTCCCATTCGACCTTCAGCGCCTCGCGCGCCTTGTTCGCACTCCACCAGCTGCGGGACAGGATCGCCACACCGTCGAACAGGGATTCGGGTGTGCCGTCGCCCCTGATCGTCAGTACCCGCTCGACACCGGGCAAGGCCTTCACCTCGTCCAGATTGGCCGACAAAAACGTCCCGCCGAAAGCAGGGCAGGTTTCCAGCACGGCATAGAGCATGCCCGGCAGCTTGAAATCGATGCCGAACAAAGGCTTGCCCGCGACGATGGCCGGCGTGTCGATGCCGCCTATCGACCGGCCGATGATACGGAAATCGGCCGCGTCCTTGAGCGTCAGCGTCGCCGGATCGGGCGCGGGCAGTTTCGCCGCCACGGCGGCCAGCGATGCGTAGCTGGCGGTCTTGCCCGAAGCGGGATCGCGCACCATGCCGCCGCCGGTGCGCAACGTTCCGGTCGCCACGCCCCAGTCCTGCGCCGCAGCCGCGACCAGCATGGCCCGCGCCGCCGCGCCCGCCTGCCGCGTGGGTAGCCATTCGCGCGGCGTCGTCCGGCTGCCGCCCGCGCTCTGCCCGCCGAAAATCTTGCTGTCGGCATGGGTCTGTTCGATGGTTACCTGGCTCCAGTCGACATCCAGTTCCTCGGCGATCAGCATCGGCAGCATCGTCTTGGCGCCCTGCCCGATTTCCGCGTTCTTCGCGCCGATGACGACGCGATTGTCGGGCAATATGCGGATGAAGGCGGTCAGGACCACCGGCGACCCGTCCGCCGCCCGTGCCACTGCCAGCCGGAGGTCGAACAGCAGGCCGCCGCCCGCCAGCAGCGACGCGGAAATGAAGCCCCGGCGCGAAAGAAGGGCGGCGCTCATGCCTGCGTCTCCGCGATGCCGGCGGCGTCCCTGATGGCGGCGCGGATGCGGACATAGGTTGAACAGCGGCACAGATTGCCCATCATCGCCGCGTCGATCTCCTCGTCGCTGGGCCGGGGCGTCTGTGCCAGAAGCGCCGTCGCGCTCATGATCTGGCCCGCCTGGCAATAGCCGCACTGGGGCACGTCCAGCTTCACCCAGCTCGCCGCGACGCGCTTGCCCGCATCGCTCGCCTGCACGCCTTCGATGGTGGTGACCGCCATGTTCGCCACATCGCCCACCGGTGTCTGGCAGGACCGCACCGCCACGCCGTCCAGATGAACGGTGCACGCGCCGCACAGCCCGGCGCCACAGCCGAACTTGGTGCCGACCATGTCCAGATCCTCACGCAGCGCCCATAGCAGGGGCTTGGCCGGATCGCCGTCGACCCGCCGCTTTTCCCCGTTCACCGTGAAGCTGATCGCCATGCCTACCCCCATGTTGCGGTGACGCGATTAGATGCCGATCTGCACGCTCCTGTCCAGCAGGATCGGTGTTCCGCAGCGCCGATTCACCGCCTTTCAGTCGCCGCCCAGTATCGCGGCAAAATCCACCGGGTCGACATTGCTGCCCGACAGGACCACGGCCACGGGCCGGTCGCTCGGCGGCGCGATCCCCGCCAACAGCGCGGCCAGCGCCACGGCGCCGCCGGGTTCCACCACCAGCTTGAGTGTCGAGAAGGCGAAGCGCATGGCATCGCGTACCTGGTCGTCGGTGACCGACAGGCCATCCGATGCCAACGCACGAAGGATCGGGAAAGTCAGCGCGCCGGGGCTGGGCGCCATCAGCGCGTCGCAGATCGACCGCGCATCGCGCGACACACCTTCGCGCACGCCGCTGTTCAGCGACCGGGCGGTATCGTCGAACGCGGCCGGTTCGACGGTGTGGATATCGACCTCCGGCGCCAGTGCCTTGACCGCCGTCGCGACCCCGGCGGACAGGCCGCCGCCGCCGCAACAGACGAGCAGTTGGCCGATGTCGGCACCCGCTTCCCGCGCCTGCGCCACGATCTCCAGCCCCGTCGTTCCCTGCCCGGCGATGACGAACGGATCGTCGAAGGACGGCACCAGCACCGCGCCGCGCCGCCTGGCCAGGCCGGTGGCAATCTCCTCGCGGCTCTGGGTAAAGCGGTCATAGGGCACGACTTCGGCGCCCAGGGCACGGGTGTTGGCGATCTTGATAGCGGGCGCGTCGGCCGGCATCACGATGGTGGCCGGCATGTCCAGCATCCGCGCGGCCGCCGCCACGCCCTGCGCATGATTGCCCGACGACCAGGCGACGACGCCGGCCACACGCTCCGCCGGGTCGAGCCGCGCCAGCCGGTTATAGGCGCCGCGAAACTTGAACGACCCGGTGTGCTGCGCGCCCTCGAACTTCACCAGAACACGCCGGCCGCACTGTTCGTTGAGGCGCATATTCTCGATCAGCGGCGTGCGCACCGCCGCGGGCGCTATGGCCCGCGCGGCATCCACTATGTCGTCGAAACGGATGGCGGGATCGTCTGTCATGCCCCTTTCCTAGCGCTTTCCCCGGCCCCCGCAACGGGCCGGTCGCGCGGCACTGGTCCGGCGACAGCTTGCCCTCCTCCGCGCCCTCGCCTAAAGGGTCGCTCATGCCCGACATGACCGCCGCGCCGCCACCGACCGACCTGACCGGCCGGGCGTTGTTTCCGCATCGGCACCTGCTGTCGATCGCCGACCTGAAGCCCTGGGAAATCCGCTTCCTCCTCGACGAGGCGGAACAGTGGGCGCAGGCCAACGAGGGCCGCGCGCGCAAGCATGACGACCGGCTGGCGGGCATGACGCAGATCAACGCCTTTTTCGAAAACAGCACGCGCACGCTGCTGTCGTTCGAGATCGCGGGCAAGCGGCTGGGCGCGGACGTCGTCAACATGCACGCCGGCCAGTCCAGCGTTAAGAAGGGCGAAACGCTGATCGACACGGCCATGACGCTGAACGCCATGGCCGCCGATGTGATCGTTATCCGCCACGCCAGTTCCGGCGCGGTGGCGCTGATCGCGGACAAGGTCGACTGCCCGGTGCTGAACGCGGGCGACGGCTGGCACCAGCATCCGACGCAGGCGCTGCTCGACGCGCTGACCATCCGCCGCCGCAAGGGCGGTTTCGAAGGGCTGGTCGTGGCTATATGCGGCGACGTGCTGCACAGCCGGGTGGCACGGTCCAACATGCTGTGCCTCGCCGCGCTGGGGGCGCAGGTGCGCGCGGTCGCCCCGCCCACTCTGCTGCCGCCGGACGTGGACATGCTGGGCGCGACGCCCTTCACCCGGATGGACGAAGGACTGGACGGCGCCGACGTGGTCATGATGCTGCGGCTCCAGAACGAGCGGATGGACGGCGCCTTCATCCCGTCGGCGCGGGAATATCACGCGCTCTACGGGCTGACGCCGGAACGGCTGGCCCTGGCGAAGCCTGACGCGCTCGTCATGCATCCCGGCCCGATGAACCGGGGGGTGGAAATCACAAGCACCGTCGCCGATCATCCCGACCGGTCCGCCATCACCCAACAGGTGGCGATGGGCGTAGCGGTGCGCATGGCATGCCTGGACGTGCTGACGCGCGGCGCCCGCGGCGTGGAGGGATGGGCATGAGCAGGATCGCCATCGTCAACGGCCGGCTGGCCGACCCGTGCGGGGACGCGCCCGTTCCCGGCATTGTCCTGATAGACGGCGACCGCGTCGTCGCCACCGGCGCAATCGACATTCCCGCCGATGCCGACCGGATCGATGCGCAGGGCCTGGTCGTCGCGCCGGGCCTGGTCGATCTGGGCGTTTTCGCCACCGACAAGCCCGCCTTTCATTTCGGCGGCATCACGCGCGCCGCGCTGATGCCCGACCAGCGGGCGCCGCTGGACGAGGCCGGGCTGATCCGGGAAGCGACGCGTGCGGGCAAGCCCGACTTCTGGGTCCACCCCATCGCAGCCGCGACGCGGGGTCTGAAAGGCACGGAAATGGCGGAAATGGGCTTGATGCAGGCCGCAGGTGCGCGGGCCGTGAGCACCGGCCGCCACTGGATCGCCGATTCGGGCGTGATGCTGCGCGTGCTCACCTATGCCAGCGGCCTTGGCCTGACCGTCATCGCCCATGCCGAGGATGGCGGGCTGACGGCGAAGGCGGTGGCGACCAGCGGCGAGACGGCGACCCGGCTCGGCCTGCCCCATGCCCCCGCCAGTGCCGAAGCGATGGCGATCGCCCGCGACATCATGCTGGCGCGGGAAACCGGCGCGGCGATCCATTTCCGGCTGGTGACGACCGGGGCGGGTTTCGACCTCATCCGCGCGGCGAAGGCGGAAGGGCTGCGCGTAACCTGCGGCATCAGCCCCGCCTATCTGTTCCTCAACGATCAGGCAGTGACCGATTTCCGCACCTTCGCCCGCCTGTCCCCGCCGCTGCGCGGCGAACGCGACCGGCAGGCGAGCCTGGCGGCGGTCGCGGACGGCACCGTCGACGTCATCACGTCCGGCCACGACCCGCGCGGACCGGAGGACAAGCGACTGCCTTTCGCCGATGCCGCGCCCGGCATGGCCGGGGCGGAAACGCTGCTTGCCCTGTCGCTCAACCTCGTGCGCGAAGACCGGGTGACGATGGGGCGCCTGATGACCCTGCTCTGCGCCAATCCCGCGCGCATCCTGGGCGTGGACGCGGGCCGCTTCGCGCCGGGCGCGGCCGCAGACCTGATCTTTATCGATCCCGATGCGCCCTGGATCGTCGACAGCGGCAGGATGGCGGCGGCGGCGGGCAACACACCCTTCGACAAGGTGCCGGTGCAGGGCCGGGTGCGCCGCCTGATGAAGGGCGGCACCTTTCTCTGACCATGTGATCGACCGTCCACGCGCGGAACGGAAGTCGCCCGTCCCGGCCTGCGAAGCCTATCCCGGCCGCTAGGCACGCGACGTCTTTTTCGGAACCCGTCCCGCACTCATGCGCTTGCCTTTTGTTCAGGGCAATCAGGGGACCATGATGAAGCAGCCGGTAGCGCAGCAGGTGCATGTCGATGCGCCGTGGAAGATACCGCCGCGCGCCTGGTGGGAGATATTGAAGCGCGTCCATGTCGGCATGTCCGCCAATCATCTGGGCCTGTTGTCCGCGGGCGTCGCTTATTATGCTTTCCTGTCGATCGCGCCGCTGCTGGCCGCCGTGGTGCTGACCTACGGCCTGATCGGCGACCCCGCCCTGGTGCAGCGGCACATGGCCGCCATCATCACGGTGGTGCCCGCCGATGCCGCCCGGCTTATCAACGACCAGCTCATCGGCGTGGTATCCGCCGCGAAGGGCACGACCGGGCTTGGCCTCGTACTGGCGCTGGGCCTGGCCATCTACGGCGCCACCCGCGCCGCCTCCGCGATCATGGAGGCGCTCAATATCGTCTACGCCTCGCGGGAATCGCGCGGCATCATCGCCTTCTACCGCGTATCGATGGGCATCACCTTCTCTGCCGTGCTGGTGGTCGTATCGGGCGTCGTGACCGCCACGATCATCGGCCTGGTCCAGACATTGCTCACCGGATGGGGCCCCGGCGTCCTGTTCGTCATCAAGGCGGCGACCTGGATCTGCGCCGGGCTGCTCGCCAGCGCCATCTTCGCGCTGATCTACCGTTTCGGTCCGCACCGGCGCCGTGCGCGATGGCAATGGCTGACGATAGGGTCGGTGACCGCGACCCTTTTCTGGCTGCTCGCGACGCTGGGCGTCTCCTTCTATGTCTCGCGCTTCGGCAATTATAACGAGACCTACGGATCTCTCGGCGCGGTGGTCGTTTTGCAGCTTTGGCTGTTCGTGTCCGCCTATGTCGTGCTGATCGGCGCCCAGGTGAACGCGGAGGCGGAACGGCAGACCAGCGTCGACACCAGCGTCGCCGATCCGCACGCCGTCGCCGCATAAACGCGCTTGCCCTGCCACACGGGCCACGCTAAAGGGCACGCCTTCGCCGGTACAGGAGTGTAGCTCAGCTGGTAGAGCGTCGGTCTCCAAAACCGAATGCCGGGGGTTCGAGTCCCTCCACTCCTGCCAATATCCTGCCGTGGAACCTTGATTTTTCGGGGCTTCGCGGCTAGGTGCGCCGGCGAACATGTGTCGCGAAGCATGCGGCCGCATCCCCCGGATGCCGAATGGCAGGATCGGGAGGGCGGACTGTTGCTTCGCGAATTGGCGTTGGTACGAAGGTTTGAAGAAGGCAGGCGATGGCGAAGGTTACCCCCGGCGAATTCGTCAATCAGGTGCAGACCGAAGCGAAGAAGATCGTTTGGCCGACCGGTCGCGAAACAGTGATGACCGGCGTGATGGTCGTGATCATGACGACGCTGCTCGGCCTCTTCTTCTTCGGGATCGACACCTTCTTCGGCGCGATCGTCCAGTGGCTGCTGGGCTTTGCGACGGGACGCTGAGCGAAACGCTCTGAACAGGAGTTTGAAACGGTAACATGGCGCGCTGGTACATCATCCACGCCTATTCGGGCTTTGAGAACAAGGTGAAGGAATCGATCCTCGCCGAAGCCGAGCGCATGGGCCTGTCCCAGCTGGTCGAGCAGGTCGAGGTGCCCACCGAAACCGTGACCGAGGTGAAGCGCGGCAAGAAGGTGCAGGTCGAACGCAAGTTCATGCCCGGCTATGTCCTGGCCAAGCTGGCGATGAACGACGACATCTACCACCTCGTCAAGAACACGCCCAAGGTTACCGGCTTCCTGGGATCAAGCGGCAAGCCGCAGGCGATCAGCGAAGCGGACGCTGCCCGCTATTTCGGCGCGCAGAAGGAAGCGGAGGCCGCACCCAAGCACAAGATCAGCGTCGATTACGAGATCGGCGACAGCGTCAAGGTGCTGGACGGTCCCTTCGCCAGCTTCAACGGCGTGGTCGAGGAACTGGATTTCGAAAAGAACCGGGTCAAGGTGTCGGTGTCGATCTTCGGCCGCGCCACCCCGGTCGAACTGGATTTCGAACAGGTCGAACTGTCGAAATAGTTGCGCGTCACCCCAGCGAAGGCTGGGGTCTCGTGCCTCAGATCGCTCCCCCGGCGCCCTGAGATCCCAGCTTTCGCTGGGATGACAATGAAGGGAAAGTGCGGGAGGCGGATTTTAAGTCCGCTGCATGAACCGCTAAACTTGAACCGGGCGGGCCTACGGGCACGCCCAGCAACAGAGTGAGTGACAATGGCCAAGAAGATTACGGGCTATATCAAGCTCCAGGTGCCCGCCGGAGCCGCCAACCCCTCGCCGCCGATCGGCCCTGCCCTGGGTCAGCGCGGCGTGAACATCATGGAATTCTGCAAGGCGTTCAACGCCTCCACGGAAAAGATGGACAAGGGCACGCCGCTGCCCACCGTCATCACCGTCTATGCGGACCGCAGCTTCACCTTCATCACGAAGATGCCGCCTGCCACCTACCTGATCAAGAAGGCCGCCAACCTGAAGTCGGGTTCGAAGGAACCGGGCAAGGTGACCGCCGGCAAGATCAAGCGCTCGCAGCTCGCTGAAATCGCGCAGGTCAAGATGCCTGACCTCAACGCGAACGACATCGACGCTGCAACGAAGATCATCGAAGGCTCCGCTCGCGCGATGGGCCTCGAAGTGGTGGAGGGCTAAGACCATGGCAAAGCTGACGAAGAAGGCGAAGGCTCTCGCCACCGCGGTCGACCGCGAAAAGCTGCACGGCGTTGATGAGGCGCTGGGCCTGATCAAGACCCACGCGACCGCAAAGTTCGACGAAAGCGTCGAAATCGCCATCAACCTGGGCGTTGACCCGCGTCACGCCGACCAGATGGTCCGCGGCGTCGTAACCCTGCCCGCCGGCACCGGCAAGGACGTCCGCGTCGCCGTGTTCGCCCGCAACGACAAGGCGCAGGCCGCTCTGGATGCAGGTGCCGACGTCGTGGGCGCCGAAGACCTGCTCGAATCGATCCAGGCCGGCAATATCGACTTCCAGCGCGTGATCGCGACGCCGGACATGATGGGCCTGGTCGGCCGCCTCGGCAAGGTGCTTGGTCCCAAGGGCCTGATGCCGAACCCGAAGCTGGGCACCGTGACGCCGAACGTGGCCGAAGCCGTGAAGGCCGCCAAGGGTGGCCAGATCGAATTCCGCGTCGAAAAGGCCGGCATCATTCATGCGGGCCTCGGCAAGGCGAGCTTCTCCGCCGACGATCTGCGCAAGAATTTCGACGCCTTCGTCGACGCCATCGTCAAGGCGAAGCCGTCGGGTTCGAAGGGTAAATATGTCCGCAAGATCGCTCTGTCGTCCTCGATGGGCCCGGGCGTTAAGGTCGACGTGGCGGAAGTCGCCAGCGTCTGATCCTTGCTGTATAAGCGATAGGAAAGCCTCCTTCCTCGGGAACGCGGGAAGGAGGCTTTCTTGTTTGCGGCATGGCTTATCGTGAGCCGATGCCACGCTCCCGCCGATGGCGGGAGCAGGAAAAACGGGGCGCAGGACCGTCGCCCCGGGGCACCCGCATCCCATGGGCGCCTTGGCTGGTCGTTTGTATCCGTCGGACGAAGGCGGGTCGCTTTTACCGATGGAAAACAATAAAATGGCTTTTGAAACTCTCTCTCCCCTCCTGTCCCAGGCGCTGACTGCCAAGGGCTATGAGGCGCTCACCCCCGTCCAGTCGGAAGTGACGCAGCAGGAAGCGCACGGACGCGACCTGCTGGTGTCCGCGCAGACCGGTTCGGGCAAGACCGTCGCCTTCGGGCTCGCCATGGCGGGCGAATTGCTGGGCGATGCCGAACGGCTGCCGGTCGCGGGCCTGCCGCTCGCGCTGGTGATCGCGCCGACGCGCGAACTGGCGCTTCAGGTCAGCCGCGAACTGGAATGGCTCTATGGCGCGGCGCGCGCCCGCATCGCCACCTGTGTGGGCGGCATGGACGCCGCCAAGGAACGCCGCAGCCTTTCCCATGGCGCCCATATCGTCGTCGGCACGCCCGGCCGCCTGCGCGACCATCTGGAGCGCGGCGCGCTGGACCTTTCCGCCATGCGCACCGCCGTGCTGGACGAAGCGGACGAGATGCTCGACATGGGCTTTCGCGAGGATCTGGAAGCGATCCTCGACAGCGCGCCGCAGGAACGGCGCACGCTGCTCTTTTCCGCCACCATGCCAAAACCGATCGTGGCGATGGCCAAGCGCTACCAGAAGGATGCGCTGCGCATCTCGACCATGAGCGAGGAACGCGGTCATGGCGACATCAGCTATCAGGCGGTCACGGTCGCTCCGTCGGACATAGAGAATGCGGTGGTCAACCTGCTGCGCTATCACGAGGCGGAAACGGCGATGCTGTTCTGCGCCACCCGCGACAATGTCCGCCATCTCCACGCCAGCCTGACCGAACGCGGGTTCGCGGCGGTGGCGCTGTCGGGCGAACATAGTCAGAATGAACGCAACCATGCGCTTCAGGCGCTGCGCGACAAGCGCGCGCGGGTCTGCGTCGCGACCGACGTCGCCGCGCGCGGCATCGACCTGCCCTCGCTCAGCCTGGTCGTCCATGTCGAACTGCCGCGCGACGCCGAAACGATGCAGCACCGGTCGGGCCGCACCGGCCGCGCGGGCCGCAAGGGAACCGCCGTGCTGATCGTTCCCTATCCCCGCCGCCGCCGCGTCGAATCGATGTTGCGTGGGGCGCAGATCCCGGTCGAGTGGGGCACCCCGCCCAGCCGGGAGGCGATCCTGGAGCAGGACAATGCCCGACTGCGCGCCAGCCTGATGGAACGCTCGGAACTGGACGAGGCCGACTGGGCGCTGGGCGCCGAATTGCTGGCGGAAAAAAGCGCCAAGGAAATCGCGGCGATGCTGGTGAAAAGCGCCCGTGCCGCCCTGCCCGCGCCGGAGGAGTTGCTCGACCGCAGCGAAGCGCCGCCGCGCCAGGACGGGCCGCGCCCGGGATTCGAGGATACGCAATGGTTCCGCATGAACATCGGTCGTCGCCAGAATGCCGATCCGCGCTGGATATTGCCGCTGATCTGCCGCCGGGGCCATGTGTCGCGCCAGGACATCGGCGCCATCCGCATCGCCGCCAACGAAACGATGTTCGAAATCCCCAAGGCGATCGTCAGCCGCTTCATGTCAGCGCTCAAGCGCACCGGCGAAGCGAATGACGAAGGCGCCGACGTGGCGTTCGAGACGGTCGACGGCAGCCCGCGCGAGGAAGCCCGCCAGCACAAGCGTGCAGGCGGCCGCCCCAACGATCGCGGCCCGCGCCCGGGTGGCTACGCGCCCCGCCCGTTCAAGGGCGGCGGCGCCCGCAAGGGGCCGCCTCGCGGCCGGGGCTGAGCGTCGCGGGGGACGGACATACCCCTTGGGACAGGCTGGGATAGGAAGGGGGCATCGGTCATTCCTGACGGATGACCGATGCCCCCTTGCTCATTCCCGTTCTTGGCGATCAGCTGACGCCCGACATCGCCGCGCTGCGGGCGTCCGACCGAAAGGATGCCGTCGTCCTGATGATGGAGGTCGCCGACGAGACGACCTATGTGAAGCATCACAAGGCCAAGATCGCCTTCATCCTTTCGGCCATGCGGCATCATGCGCGCAGGCTGCGGGATCTGGGCTGGTACGTCGATTATGTGCGGCTGGACGATCCGGGGAACAGCGGCAGCCTTACAGGCGAAGTCGCCCGCGCGGTCGACCGGCACCGCCCCCGCGCGATCCACGTCACCGAAGCGGGCGAATGGCGGGTGCAGGCCATGCTGGACGGCTGGTCGGATCGCTTCGCCATCCCCGTCACCATCCACCAGGATGACCGTTTCCTGTGTTCCCATGCGGAATTCGACGCATGGGCGGCCGCGCGCCGGCAGTTGCGGATGGAATATTTCTATCGCGACATGCGACGCAAGACCGGGCTGCTGCTAAACGCCGATGGCGGGCCGGAGGGCGGTCAGTGGAATTACGACGCGGACAATCGCAAGCCCGCGCCTGCCCGCGACCTGCTGATGCCGCAGCCTGTCCGTTTCCGGCCCGACGCGACGACGCAGGAGGTGCTGGAGATGGTCGCGGAGCGCTTCGCCGACCATATCGGCGGCCTCGGCCATTTCCATTTCGCGGTCACGCACGAAGAGGCCATGCGGCAGCAACGCCGCTTCCTGGACGAGGCCCTGCCCCGCTTCGGCGACTATCAGGACGCGATGATGACCGGCGAGCCGTTCCTGTGGCATTCGGTCCTGTCGCCCTACATCAATGCCGGGCTGCTCGACCCGCTGGCGCTGTGCGAGGAGGTGGAGCGGCGATACCGGGCGGGCAAGGCGCCGCTCAACTGCGCCGAGGGCTTCATCCGCCAGATCATCGGATGGCGCGAATATGTGCGCGGCATCTACTGGCACGAAGGGCCGGACTATGCGCGGCGCAACGCGCTGAACGCGACCCGCGACTTGCCCGGCTTCTACTGGACCGGCGACACAGACATGCATTGCCTGCGGCAGGCCATAGGCCAGACCATCGACCACGCCTACGCCCATCACATCCAGCGGCTGATGATCACCGGCAACTTCGCGCTGCTGGCGGGCATCGATCCGCATCAGGTCCATGTCTGGTATCTGGAAGTCTATGCCGACGCCTATGAATGGGTCGAATTGCCCAACACGCTGGGCATGAGCCAGTTCGCAGACGGAGGCCTGCTGGGATCGAAACCCTATGCGTCGGGCGGCGCCTATATCAACCGCATGTCGGATTATTGCGGAACGTGCCGCTATGACGTGAAACAGCGCACGGGCGATGATGCCTGCCCGTTCAACAGCCTCTATTGGGATTTCCTGGCCCGTAACGAGAAGAAGCTGGCACGCAATCCGCGCCTCGCCATGCCCTACCGCAACTGGGCCGGAATGGCGGAAAAGGACCGCGCCGCCATCCGCGAACAGGCGGCGCGGGTGCTGGACGCGCTGACCTAGTGTTCCGATTCTGACATTCGATACCGTTCGAGGCCAAGGTTTGCTCGCATGTCGGAATGACTTCGAACCACCGGAAATATCTGATTATATTGGATTTCATGATTTTGACATCCGCAGACCCCGCCAAGCCGCCAGGGGATGCACATGGCAAAATCGATCCATTAGGACACGCCGCAGAGATTGAGCATGCGCCCGGCGAGTTCGCGTTCGCCCATGACGACATCGGGCACGCCCAGCCGTTCCAGATGCGCGACTTCAGCATCGCTGTGGGCGCGGGCAATGACGTGCAGATCGGGCTTGAGGTGGCGGGCATGTTCGTGGATCGCGCCTGCCTCATAGCCTTCCGGCACCGCGATCAGCATCCGGCGCGCCTCGCAAATCCCCGCCGCGAGCAGATGCCGGTCGTCAAGCGCGGTGCCCCGGACGACCGACAGCCCATCCTCCTGCGCCTGCTCCACCCGGTCGCCGCTGGATTCGATCACAACGAACTGGACCCCCTTCGCGACCAGATGCGTGGCGATCAGCTTGCCGACGCGGCCATAGCCGACCAGGATGACATGGCCGATCCGCGGCCCGTCCGCATCGTCCACCTCGGCGTCGGGTCCGTCCTCATCCTTGCTGTGGTCGCGCACGATCATCGAGAAGAGGATGGGGTTGAGGAAGATGGACACCATCGCGCCCGCCAGGATCAGGTCCCGCGCGTCCGCCGGCAACACCCCCAGCCCGCTGCCCAGCGACGCGAGGATGAAGGAAAATTCGCCGATCTGGGCCAGGCTGGCCGCGATCGTCAGCGCGGTGACATTGGGATGGCCAAAGGCGCGCACGATGCCCCAGGCGGCGATCGACTTGCCGATGACGATGATGAGCACCGTCGCCAGCAACGGCAGCGGCTGTTCGACGACGATGGCGGGATTGAAAAGCATCCCCACCGACACGAAGAAGAGCACGGCGAAGGCGTCGCGAAGCGGCAGCGTCTCCTCGGTCGCGCGGCGGCTCAAGGGTGTTTCGCCCAGGATCATCCCGGCGAAGAAGGCGCCGAGCGCGAAGGAGACGTCGAAGACATAGGCCGCGCCGAAGGCGACGCCGAGCGCGATCGCGAGCACGGCGAGGCGGAAAAGCTCTCGCGAGCCGGTATGCACCACCCAGTGCAGGGCCCAGGGGATAACGCGCCGGCCCACCACCAGCATGACGACGACGAAGCCCACGACCTTGAGCAGGGTGCCGAGCAGCGGCGCGAGCAGCGCCGACGCGCCGCTGCCATCGGCATTGTCCATCACCGCCGCGAGCGCGGGCAGCAGGACGAGCGCGAGGACCATCACCAGATCTTCCACGATCAGCCAGCCGACCGCGATCCGCCCCCGCCGCGTATCGACGAGATCCGCCCCCTGAAGCGCGCGCAGCAGCACGACGGTGCTTGCGACGGAGAGGGCAAGGCCGAAGACGAGGCCACCCATCAGCGGCCAGCCCATCAACTGCCCCAGACCCACGCCCATCAGCGTGGCGGCGGCGATCTGGACGAGGGCGCCGGGGACGGCGATATTCTTGACCGAAAGCAGGTCCTTGAGCGAGAAATGCAGGCCGACGCCGAACATCAGCAGGATGACGCCGATCTCCGCCAGTTCGTTGGCCAGCCCAGCGTCGGCGACGAAGCCGGGGGTGAAAGGGCCGACGAGGATGCCGGCGACAAGATAGCCGACAAGCGGCGATAGCTTCAGCCGGTGGGCGATCGATCCCATGATGAAGGCGACGACGAGACCGGCGACAATCGTGCCGATCAGGGGTGTATGGTGGGGCATGAGCGGGCTTTCAGGATAAGCGGGTGGAGCCGGGCGGATGCCGCCGCCGATCAGGCGGACGGCATCAGGAGGCGCGCCAGGATGACGGCCGCGGCGGCCGCGACGATCAGGACCAGCGGCATGAACCACCAGGGCGGGCGACCGCGTCGGCGGCCCGGCTTGTTTTCAGCAGGCATGGATAAATCCTCTGTCCGGCAGGCGCCCGCACGGCGGCGGGCAGGGCATGTTGGTCAGGACAGGGTCGGCGGCGCGCGTGCCCGGCGAACGGTCGCCAGCGCCAACCGCACGACGCGGGCGCGCACTACCGGCCGGAAGAGGCCGGGCGTTGCCAGGGCAATCCAGCCAGGCAGCATGGCCGCCAGGCAGGACAGCAGGACGACCGGTGGCAATCGCCGCGAATCGGGCTGGACCGCATTCTTCGCCCGCGCCCTTTCGACGCGCCGCGCCTGCACGACCACTTCGCTCGTCGCCGGGTTGAAGGCCGATCCGCGCGGACGGCTGAGCGGCGGGCCGATCGGCACCAGCGCGGAAAGGAGCGTCAGCGCGATCAGCATCCACAGCGCAGCGAAAATGACGGGCCGGCGTGCGCCCCGTTTTTTCCTGCCGTTGCCGATACCGATGATATGCATGTCGCGCCTGTGCTCCCGAGGACCCGACGATAGGGGAGCGAAAGGCAGAAAACCAGCCCGGCGGCGGTCCAGATTGGTTGACAGGGCCGAGTCATTCCACTAACGGGCCACATTCCCGCGCGGGTCGACAGGATTTGTCCTCGATGATCTGCGTAAAGCAGATTTGAACGAGAAGAGACAAGCCATGTTCGCTATCGTGCGCACGGGCGGCAAGCAGTATCGCGTCGCCGCCGGAGACAAGATCGTCGTTGAAAAGCTGGCTGGCGATGCCGGCGACAAGGTCACGCTGGGCGACGTCCTGCTGGCCGGCGAAGGCGGCGACTTGAAGGACGCGTCGAAGCTGACCGTCGCAGCCGAAATCGTCGCGCAGGCGAAGGGCGAGAAGGTCATCGTCTTCAAGAAGCGCCGCCGCCACAACTATCGTCGCAAGAACGGCCACCGCCAGAATCACACGATCCTCAAGATCGTGTCGATCGCCTGAGCCGCAGCGCAGAATTTCAAGGAGTTTAGGTCATGGCACATAAGAAAGCCGGCGGTTCGTCGCGCAACGGTCGCGATTCTGAGTCGAAGCGCCTTGGCGTGAAGAAGTTCGGCGGTCAGGACGTGATCGGCGGCAACATCATCATTCGCCAGCGCGGCACCCGCGTCTATCCGGGTCGCAATGTGGGCATGGGCAAGGACCATACCCTCTTCGCGCTCGGCGAAGGCAAGGTGGTATTCCACACCGGTAAGCTCGGCCGCAAATATGTGTCGGTCGACGCCGTGGCCGAAGCCGCCGAATAACGGACGATCGATGACGGATCGTCCTCCGCATGGGGCGATCCTCCCGGGGTTCAGGCACAGCGCCTGACACCGGTATCCGAGGGAAAAAGGGGCGCTCCTTCCATGAGAGGAGCGCCCCTTTTTTCGTTGGGCGAACTCCCCTCGAAATTCCCTCAAATCTTTGGAACTCAACGCCTTTTCGCGCGTCTTGCGGGCGGAGAATCAGCCAGAGGCAAAGCGTCGCGAAGTCGTCATGATCGGCGGCTAGGGGCGCGATACAAGAGGAGAGACAAATATGTTCGCCCGCACCCCCCGGCTGCTTCTGCGTCCCGGCTGGACAGAGGACGCCCCTGCCCTGGCCCGGACCATCAACGACGGCGCGGTCCTGCGCAATCTGGCCCGCGCGCCCAACCCTTATCGCCTGGACGATGCCGAAGCCTTCCTGGCGCTGCCGCAACATCCGCAGCTGCCTCGCCTGCTCGCCTTCACCCGGACTCAGGGCGCCCCCCGCCTGGTCGGCGGGTGCGGCATCCATGTGGACGATGCCGGCACGCCCGAACTCGGCTATTGGATCGCCCGTCCCTATTGGGGGCTGGGTTTCGCGACCGAAGCGGCCCGTGCCGTGCTGAGCATGGCGCGCGCCAACGGCATCGCCAATGTCCGCGCCTGCCATTTCGCCGACAATCCCGCGTCGGGCAATGTCCTGCGCAAACTGGGCTTCCGCTTCACCGGCCGGGTCGAACCCCGCTACAGCCGCAGCCGGGATACCATGGTCGACTGCCTGCTGTTCGAGGAAGGCGCCGACACCGGCATGAACGACGACCCGGCGATGGATCTCTATCGCGACGCGATCCCTGTCGCTGCCTGACCGACCCGCCCCTCCTTCATCCGGGAGGGGCGGCCCGGGGCCGGTCGAACACGCGCGTCGGCCGGTCGCCAAGCATCGTGTCGACTAACGGCGCGAAGCCCAGCTTTTCCGCCACCCGGATCGAGCCGTCATTGCCGGGATCGATGATGCAGCGGACGGACGGCGCCCCGGCATGGAGGTCGGCCCACGCCAGTACCGCGCTCATGGCCTCGGTCGCGATACCGCGTCCCCATGCCGGCGGCGCCAGCACCCATCCTGCCTCCGGCACCGCCTCCAGTTCGGGTAGCCCGCGCGCCGCGGTCAGCAGCCCCGCCTCGCCCAGGACAGCACCGCTCGCCCGGTCCTCCACCACCCACATGCCATGGCCCAGCATCGCCCACATGCCCGCATAGCGCAGCAGGCGGAACCAGACCGCCTGCGCGTCCTGCGGCACCCCGCCGATGTGGCGCACGACCCGTTCGTCCGCCCAGAGCGCGCAACAGGCAGGATAATCGGTCAGGACGTGGGGGCGCAGGATCAGGCGGTCGGTTTCCAGAACGGGCGCGGTCGTCATGCGGGAATAAGAAACGCGCGCACGCCTCTGGTCAAGCGGCCCGGCATGCGCCATGCCCGTTCCATGCCCGATATCGCCATAAAGCGCGCACGCCTCAGCCCGGACGAGAGCCGCCAGGCCGCCATCGCGGCGGCGCGCGACCTGCTGATCGAGGCCGGGCCGCAGGCGGTGACGCTCAAGGCGGTCTCCGCGCGGGTCGGGCGGACCCACGCCAACCTGCTCCATCATTTCGGTTCGGCCGCGGGCCTGCAAAAGGCGCTGGCCGGGCATCTGGGTGAAACGATCACGGCCAAGATCGGCGCTGCGGTCAACGGCGCCCGGCGCGGCGCGGTCAGCCCGCGCACGATCGTCGACATGACCTTCGACGCGTTCGACCGGGAAGGCGCGGGCGCGCTGGCGAGCTGGATGCTCGCATCGGGCAACGAGGACGCGCTGGACCCGATCGTCGGCGCGATCCACCGCCTGGTCGACAAGCTCGCCGCCAGTGCCGCGACGCCCGATGTCGCGGACCTGATCCGGGAACATACGCTGATGCTGGTCCTGCTGGCGCTGGGCGATTCGCAGGTGGGCGGGCCGATGGCGGCCGCGCTGGGCCTGTCGCGGGAAAAGGCGCGCGATGTCGCGACCCGCAGCCTGACCCTGGCGCTGGCGCGGGACATCCCTTCGGCCGTTGCGCAAGCCGAGGTTTAACTTTGCCGCCGATAGCGCTAAGGGCCGCCCATGCATTTTCTCGATCAGGCCAAAATATATATCAAGTCCGGCTGGGGCGGCCCCGGCGCGGTCAGCTTCCGGCGTGAAAAATATGTCGAATATGGCGGCCCTGACGGCGGCAATGGCGGCAAGGGCGGCGACATCATCTTCGAGGCGGTGGCCGGCCTCAACACGCTGATCGACTTTCGCTATACCCAGCATTTCAAGGCGCAGCGCGGCCAGCCCGGCATGGGCAAGAACCGCTTCGGCGCGGGCGGCGAAGACCTTGTCGTCAAGGTGCCGGTGGGCACGCAGATCCTGTCCGATCCGACCCCGGTCGAGGGGACGGAGGACGAGGAAGACGGCAGCATGGAATATGAACAGGAACTGCTGGCCGACTTTACCGAGGTCGGCCAGCGGATCGTGCTGCTGCGTGGCGGTGACGGCGGTCGCGGCAACCTGTCCTACAAGACCAGCACCAACCGCGCCCCGCGCCAGCATGGCACGGGCTGGCCGGGGCAGGAAATGTGGGTGTGGCTGCGGCTCAAGCTGCTGGCGGATGTCGGCCTGGTGGGCATGCCCAATGCGGGCAAGTCGACGCTGATCAACCAGGTGACCAATACCAAGGCGAAGGTCGGCGCCTACGCCTTTACCACCACCAAGCCGCAACTGGGCGTCGTGTTGCACCGTGACCGCGAATTCGTGCTGGCCGACATTCCGGGTCTGATCGAGGGCGCGGCCGAGGGCGCGGGGATCGGTGACCGGTTCCTTGGCCATATCGAACGCTGCCGGGTGCTGCTGCACCTTATCGACGCGACCGCCGACGACCCGGCCGACGCCTTCCGCATCGTCACCGACGAACTGGCGGCCTATGGCGGCGGCCTCGACGAAAAGCCGCGACTCATCGTGCTGAACAAGGGCGACCTGCTGGGCCAGGATCTGATGGAGGACATCGCCGCCCAGCTGCGCGACGAAGCGGGCGTGGAGGACGTGTTCATCATTTCCGGCGCCACGGGCGAAGGCGTGGGCGCCCTGCTGGACGCCGTCTTGCCGTTGCTGGACGAAGGTGTCGCGAACGAGGAGGAAGCCGGCGGCGACGGGCCGGCGGAATGGTCGCCCATCTAGGGCGCGTCGGATCAACCCGTTCGGACAAATGGCCAAGTGACACACCTTCTTTCCGGCTTTCCCCCTGCCCTGGTCCGCCGCCTGGTGGTGAAGATCGGGTCGGCGTTGCTCGTCGATCCGGCGGGACAGGTGCGCACCGACTGGCTGCGCACGCTGGTCGCCGATGTCGCCGCGCGCAAGACCGCAGGGCAGCAGGTCATCATCGTGTCGTCGGGGGCGATCGCGCTCGGTGCCCGGCGGCTCGGCCTGCCCAAGGGCGGTCGCGGCAGCCTGGAGGATGCGCAGGCCGCCGCCGCGACCGGGCAGATCGCCTTGTCGCAATGCTGGGCCAGCCTGCTGCACGAACGGGGGATCACCGCCGCGCAGATGCTGGTGACGCTGGACGACCTGGAAAACCGCCGTCGCTACCTCAATGCGTCGGCCACGCTGGAACGGCTGATGGCGCTGGACGTGGTACCGGTGGTGAACGAAAATGACAGCGTCGCCACCGCCGAAATCCGCTTCGGCGACAATGACCGGCTTGCCGCGCGAATCGGCCAGGCGGCTCGGGCCGACGCGGTAGTCCTGCTATCGGACGTGGACGGGCTTTACACGGCGAACCCGCACGCCGATGCGGGCGCGATGCGGATAGAAACAATCGAGCGCATCGATGCGCGGATCATGGCCATGGCCGACACGGGCTCGGCGTCGGGCATGGGATCGGGCGGCATGGTGTCGAAGGTCGAGGCCGCGCGCATCGCCACCGGCGCGGGCGCGCATCTGGCCATCATCTCCGGCAAGGTCGACGCACCGCTGACCCGCTGGGCCGAGGGCGGTCCCGGTTCGATCTTCCTTGCCGCGCCCGGCCAGGGCGCGCGCAAGGGCTGGCTTGCCGGGCGGCTGACGACGCGCGGCCGCATCATCGTCGACGCGGGCGCAGAACGCGCGCTGGGCAAGGGCAACAGCCTGCTGCCCGCCGGGGTCGCGCAGGTCGAGGGCGTATTCGCGCGGGGCGACGTAGTCGACATCGTGACGGAGGACGGCCGCGTCATCGCCCGCGGCCTGGTCGAATATGACAGCGAGGCCGCACTCCGCATCGCCGGCCGCCGCAGCGAGGACATTGCAGGCATATTGGGCGAGATGCCCCGTTCCGTGCTGGTCCATCGCGACCATATGGCGATGGTCTGACCGCGATGCATATGAAAATCGCCATGACCGGCGCGACCGGGTTCGTCGGGGCCGAAACATTGGAGCAGGCGCTGGCGGCGGGCCATCATGCCAACGCCCTCACCCGCCGCGCCCAGCCGCCCCGCGCGCATCTCAAATGGGTCCCCGGATCGCTGGAAAGCGCGGCCGCGCTCGACGCACTGATACGCGATGCCGATCTGGTGATCCACATCGCCGGCGTGGTCAACGCGCCGGACCGGGACGGGTTCGAAGCCGGCAACGCGCGCGGCACCATGGCCGTGGTCGACGCGATGCGCAAACGCGGTGTCCGGCGCCTGATCCACGTATCCTCCCTCGCCGCGCGCGAACCGCAACTGTCGGATTACGGCTGGTCCAAGGAGCTTGCCGAGCGCCATGTGAAGGCCAGCGGGCTGGACTGGACGATCGTGCGCCCGCCCGCCATCTACGGCCCGCAGGACCGGGAAATGCTGGAACTGTTCCGCATGGCGAAGCGCGGTCTCGTCATGCTGCCGCCGGGCGGCCGCCTGTCGGTCATCCATGTCGCCGATCTCGCCCGGCTGCTGCTGGACCTGGGCGCAGATCGCGACGCCAGCCTGGCCCAGGTCTATGAAGTCGACGACGGGGTGGCGGACGGCTGGGATCACAAGGATTTCGGCACCGCCATCGGACATGCGGTCGGACGGCAGGTCCGCACGCTCGCGGCGCCGTCCTGGTTGCTGTCATTCGCCGCGCGGGTCGACCGGATGGTGCGCGGCCGCAATGCCCGGCTGACGCAGGACCGCGTCGACTATTTCTGTCATCCCGACTGGGTCGCGGCCACCGGCCGGCACGTTCCCCGCCAGCTATGGATGCCGCACATCGCCACGCCCGAAGGACTGCGCGCGACCGCCGACGCCTATCGCGCCAAGGGCTGGCTCTAGAACGCTATTCGCGCCCGGCGCGGATCGCGGCGGCACCGGCGAACGGCGTAATCGCGACCAGCAGCAGCGAGGCCGCGGCCAGGAATTTGATCGCCGCGCCGCTGCCGTCACCCAGCGTCCCCGCGCCGAAGATCAGCAGCGGCACCGCCAGCGGCAGCGCCAGCAGCCCCGCCAGCGCGCCGCTCGACCGCAGCCCCGCCGTTAGTGTCGCGACCAGCAAGCCCAGCGCCGCGAGCGCGGGCGTGCCCGCCAGCAGGCCCGTTTCCAGCTTCGCGATCGTCCCCCCATCCAGCTTCAACAGCGCGGCGGCGGGCAGCGTCGCCAGCATCAGCGGCGGTCCGAAACTCAGCCAGTGCGCGACCAGCCGCGCGATCACCACCATTTCCTCGCCGACGCCGCGCAACGCGATCTGATCCAATATTCCGGCGTCCCGGTCCGGCGCGATCAACCGGTCGACCGGCAACAGGCTGGCCAGCAGCGCGGCGATCCACAACATGCCGCCGCCCGTGCGCCCCAGCAGGGCCGCATCGGGGCCGACGGCGAACGGATACAGGCTGGCGACCAGCAACAGGAAGGCGACCGGCAGCCACAGCCCGGCGGAACGCCATCCCTGCGCCAGGTCGCGGCCGACCAGCAGCCAGAGCAGTTTCATGCCGCCGCCTCCGCGTCATTCGGTTCGAAAGGCGGATAATCGGCCAGCGCCAGCGTCACCGGCGCGGCGACGGGCAGCGGCTGGTGAGAGGCCGCAACCACGATTCCGCCGCCCGCCAGATGCCGCTCCACCGCCTCGCCCAGCAGGGTGAGCGATGCGCTGTCCAGTCCGTTGCCCGGCTCGTCCAGCAACCATATCGGCGCTCCGCCCGCGATCACGCGCGCCAGCATCGCCCGCTTGCGCTGCCCGGTGGACAGCATCCGCACCGGAATGTCGGCCAGAGCCGAAAGGTCCATGGCGGCCAGCGCGCCTGCCAGCGCGTCCGGCCCGGCCCCATCCAGCCGCGCCCAGAAAGCCAACGCCCGGTGCAGCGGCAGGTCCATGTCCAGCGCCAGCCGTTCGTCGGCCAGCGCCACGCCGCCCGTCCGCGTCACCTGACCCGCGAACGTGGGTAGCAGGCCCGCGCACAGCCGCAGCAGGCTGGATTTGCCGATGCCGTTCGGCCCGCTCAGCAGCGCGCCGCCCCCCGCTTCCAGCGCCATCGACACGCCGCGAAACAGCATCCGCCCGCCCCGCACGCAGGCGACGTCGCTCAGCCGCAGGGCCGCGCCGCTCATGAAGCGACCATGTCCTCCAGCACATGCATGTCGATGTCCGACAGGCCGAAATGATGGCCGATCTCATGCACGACCACATGGGTGATCAGCGCGTCCAGCGGCACACCGGTTTCCACCCATTCGTCCAGAAGCGGCCGGCGGAAGATATGCACGGTGGGCGGCGCATCGCCCGTCTGCGCTTCCTGCCCCACCGGGCGGCCACTATAAAGGCCCGTCAGGCCGAAGGGATCGTCGATCTCCATCTCCCGCAAGATGTCCGCATCGGCGAATTCCTCGACGAACAGGACGACGTTCGACAGATGCTGGCGGAACGGTTCGGGCAGGCGGGACAGCGCGTCGAGCGCGAGCGCCTCGATCTCATGCTTGCCGGGCGCGGTCCGCGACGATTGACGTTCATGCGACATGCCTGCCACATAAGCGAAAGCCCATGACGAGGATAGGGACATGATTGGTAAACTGGATGGCGACGCGCGGGCACAGGCGCTGGACGGGCTGCCGCTGTGGCAGACGACCGCGGACGGCCCGGACGGAATCGCCCGCCGCTTCACCTTCCCCGATTTCGTCGCCGCCTTCGGCTTCATGGCCCGTGTCGCGATACTGGCGGAAAAGGCGGACCATCACCCCGAATGGTCGAACGTCTACAACCGGGTCGACATCACGCTGACCACCCATGACGCAGGCGGCCTGTCGCAACGGGACATCGACATGGCGAAAGCGATCGAGGCACTGGTCGACTGACCCGGCGGGCGTTCAGAAGCTGTTGGCGGCTGCCGTCTCGATATGGCTGTCATAGCCCTTGAGCGCTTCCAGCACGGACGCGTCGCCGGCATAGCGTCGGCGCAGCATCGCCAGCTTGGCATCGGTGCCCTGGCACAGTTCGGCGACATTTTCGGCGATATAGGCGCGCCGTTCGGCGTTATAGGCCTCCTCGCCCCGGAAATGGTCGCATCCGTCGCGGCCGACCATGAATTCCGTGACCTCCCGGGGGAAAGGCTCGGCACTGGCGGCCACGTCCGAAGGCGGCAGGTCCAGCGGGAAATAGGGTGCCGGCTGCGCCCGCACGGTCACTTGCGGATTGTTGCGAAGCGGGACGGCGACAGGTGCGGGGGCGGCCGGTTCGGCATCGGCCACCGGGGGCGCGGGCGCAACCGGCGCCTTGGCCTGGGCCGGCAGCGGGGTTACGACGCCATTGTCCGCCTGCGCGCTGTCGTCCGACGCACGGCAGCCGGCGACCAGCGCCAGCATCACAACCATCGGCACCAGAACGCAACGCCTGCTCACCCGATTTCCTCCCGCAAGCTGGCGATCAGGTCCGCGATATGCGGCAGCCGCGACTCCTCTTCTTCCAGGATCGCCAGAAATGCGGTTCGCCTATAATCGCGCAGCGTCTCGGGCGGAAGGCGGCTTGCTACGGGTGTTGTCGAAATCACGATGTCCAGAAGCCGCTCGACGCCATGCAGACGGCCCCACAGATAGTCGTTCTCCCGATAAACCCTGCTAAAAAATGCTCCAAAGTTATTGAATTCTATACCCTTCAAAGTTGCTTCGGCACCACCCGGGCGGATCGCCACGCAATCTTCCGGCGAAATCCGGTCCACCTTGACCTGATCGAATTCGTCCAGACTGTCACCCTGGTGCAACGGCAGCGTCGCGATGTCGTAGAAGGGAAAGCCCAGATAGGCGAGCAGCATCGTGCGGCGTCCCCCCTTGGGCAGGCCGGCGAAGGCCTCCGCCAATATCTCGTCGGCGGCCTGGTCGCGGCGATCCAGCCGGCGATCGCGGGCCACCGCGGCCAGCGCGGCGGCCGGCTCGTCGCGCAGCGCACGCGCGGCGGCGGCGGTATCCGCGCCGTGAAATTCGGCATCCTCGCATTCCGCGTAGAGCGCCAGCGCGGCATAGATGGCGTCATGCATCGCCTGCACCGCCGGATCGTCGACCTCCGCGTCGATCTCCAGCGTATCGGCCAGCCGCCGCGCCAGGAAGCGCAGGCGCCGGATGCGAAAGGACAGGTCATGGGTGCGGAAGAAGGATACGGGGGCGGACGCCGATCCGCCCTGTTCGGTCAGCCGGTCGGCACCGTCCGCCCGCACCTGCGCCCAGATCGCCCGCCGCGACGCCTCGCGCACTGCCGCGCCATCCTCGCCGCTCAGCCGAAACAGCAACCCGGCCAGCGCCTCGACAATGCCCGACAGCTTCATATGACCATAAGCAGGAAAGGCGAAACCCGCCGCGCTCGCAGCGCGCTGCTGCGCCTTCGCCCGCCAGGCGGACAGGCGCGCGGCCGTGGGCCGGTCCAGGAACAGCATCCGCCCGACCGCATTTTCCACTTCCGCCTCGATCCCCGGCCGCAGCGCGTCCAATATGCGCCGCAAGCGCCGGATGCGCGCCGAATGGCGATCGATCGCATCCAGATTGTCGCGGATCGGCTGTTCGCGCGGAATGTCGGACAGCGCGCCGAAGATCGTGCGGAAAAAGCCGGGCAGCGGCGCGTCCTCGCCGGTCGGCGCCTCTTCCTGTTCGCCGTGCCGGTTGAGCCGGATCGATCGATGGCCGGGCTTCGGATCGATGTAGACGAACCGCCGGTCGACCTCGCGCCGCGACGGCCGGTTGCGCAGCGCGCCGATCGCCGGGGCGAAGGGCGCGTTCGCCAGGACCGATCCGTCGATCAGCACCGCATCCTCGGCCGTGCCCCGCGCGCTGTGGCGCGGCAGGGCGCGGGCCAGAAAGTCCTGCCGCGTCGGCCAGGCGCGATGGCGGCGTTTCAGCACCCGGTCCAATTCGCGCACGGTAAAGGGCGGGAAGGCTCCGGGAAAGCTGGCGGTGGCCCGCGCGGCGAAGGTCAGTTCGGCCGCATCGGCGAAGGGCCGAGCGCCGCTCCCGCGCGCGCGAAAGCCGATGGACAGGCGATGTTCGGTCTCGATCACCTGCGCCGGGCTGTTCAGGGTCAGGCTCTGGGGATGCCCCTCGAAATCGGTCACCGTGACGAACAGGTCCAGCGGGTGACCGTCCGGCAGCAGCGGCGACCCCAGGTCGGATGCGGCCATGGCATCGAACGCGTCCAATATCATGCCGGTGAAGATGTCTCCGCCGAAGGGCGGCTCGAACCAGCGCGACCGGATGAAGCGGGACAGCTTCATCCGCACCTCCTCGCGCGTGCCCGGCGCGACGGTGCGCTCGACCGCATCGCCGGGATGGCGCGCCACCATCCACACCAGCGGCGTCGCCCAGAATTTGGTCAAGGCCCGCGCCGGCCGGGCGTCCGGGTCCAGCAAGCGGTCGACATCGGCATTGTCCAGCCACAGGTCGGTCAGCGGCTCCAGCGACTGGCCTGTCTCGATCGCCTGCGCCAGGAAGATACCGTTGATCCCCCCCGCGCTGGCACCGGCGATAATGTCGGGCAACACCCGCAACCGCACGCCGCTGCTGTCTTCTATCGCGGCCAGCAGCCGGTGATAGACGGCCTCGCTGCCTTTGCCGGCCGGCGCGCCGTCGTGAAAGGCCCGGCTGGCGCGCGCCAGCCGCCATATCTCCTTGGTGATGCCGTGCATGTACACGGCCAGGCTGATGCCGCCATAGCAGACCAGCGCGAGGCGCAATTCCCTCTCCTTCATGGCCGCAGGCTCGCAGAGCGCGGCGCCCTTGTCGAGGGGATGTTACGCAACCGTAAAATCCGCCCATATCGGCAGATGGTCGGATGCCTTGCGCGCCGCCGCGCTTTCGTGGACGCCGCAGTCGCGCAGCGTCAGCCGGTCGCAATGCATGATCCGGTCCAGCCGGGCGACCGGGCGGCGCGCATGGAAGCTGCGCCCGCACGGCGCGAAACTATAGTGGCGGGCGAAGTCGGCGAGGCAACCGCGTTCCGCGCTCCATTCGTTGAGGTCGCCCATCAGCACCGTCGGCATCGCCGTCCCCTGCCCCGCAGCGTGGATGACGGCGGCCGCCTGCCGCCGCCGCCACAGGCCCGACAGGTCGAGATGCATCCCGAAAACGCGCAACGTCGCGCCCTTCACCGCGACTTCTGCCATCGTGGCGCCGCGCGGCTCCAGATAGGGCAGGTGCAGCACATCGTGCGCGCGCAGTTCGGCCTCCTTGCGCACCAATATGGCATTGCCGTGCCATCCCATCGAATCCGTCTGAACATTCAGCGGCACGGGCTTGTATTTGCTCTGATTATCGAGCAGCAACGGCGGAATGGCCGCCGACCGGACGCCGAAGCGGCGGTCCGCCTCCTGCAACGCGATCACGTCGGCATCCACCTCGGCCAGCACCTCCAGCACTCTTTCGGGGACGCGGCGCCGGTCGGTGCCTATGGCCTTGCGGATATTGTAGCTGGCAACGCGGACGGTCGGGGACATGGGACATCAATGCGCCAGCCGCGCGCGGGTTTCCAGCCTTTCCCATTCACTGGAACCGATAAGTGACCTTCAGCCCCAGATGATCGGACAGCGTTTTGCCGTTGGCGTCGGGTTTGAACATCACCTCGCGCGATACGGCGGCCAACATCCGCATGTCGGGGGCGGCGTAGAATTGCCAGTCATTGGCGTGCTGCGCAGGCACGTTCGCCGCCATGGCGAATTGCGCGCCGCACAGCGATCGCATCGCCCGGCAACCGTCCGCATATTTGTCGCGCCCCATCGCCGTGGCGACCTTGGCCTTCCGCTTCTTGATATAGCCCATCAGCAATTCCAGGCGGCCGGGCGAATGGCCCATGTTGAAGTCGCCGGCGAACAGGCGGATAGTGCGATGGCTTTCGGGCCGGTCGTCGAACCGGTCGAGCGCGTCGATCTGGCGGGCATAGGCGGCGCGGCTGACGATTTCGGGCTGGCCCGATGGCCCGGCGCTGTTCATGTGGGTGGCTATGATCTCGACCGGCGCGGGCGCGTCCGGCACCGCGACCCGGGCGGACAGCATCCCCTTGTTCGCCAGGCAGTCATAACCCGCACAGGCGCCCTTTGGGAAAGGCTGGCGACGGATGTCGCTCAACCTGTAGTCGGACAGGATGACCAGGCCGGAAGACAGTTGCGGGCCGACCGTCTCGCCTTTCCATATCGACCGCGCGGGGGCGTATCCCGGCAGCGCGGGCTGCGCCATGCCGGCCCCCGGGCCGAAGGCGACGAAACCGTATCCCGACCGTCTGGCGATCGCCTCGGCATCGGTAGTGAAGGCTTCCTGCAACACCACGACCTGCGGCGCGGCGCCGGTCGCACGCATCTGCGCCAGCCGGTCGCCGATGGCGGCCAGCGCCTGCGGCCTGTCGCGCGCGACCGGCCAAGGTAGCCCGCCGACATTATAGGTCAGGACAGACAGATATCCGGGCGGCAGGGTGTCGGGCGCGGCGGCCAAGGTCAGGGGCGGCGGCACCGACCCGGGCACCATGGACGAAAACCCCCCCAATGCCCCGAGCGCGATCAGCGACAGGACCATACGCTTGCGATTCATGGACCGACCCTCCCGACGCCGGAGGACTTCCCCAAATCCGCATGATCCGGCGTCGACCCCGCCCTAGTCGGCGGACACGTCGCCCCGATGACGCGGCGATGCCGGCGCGATGACAGGAAAAGGTCGGTTTCGTGACTGCTTGCGTTCCCCATTCGTTCCATTCATAAGGCGCCATGGCCAAGGCAAAGCGAAAATTCGTCTGTCAGCAATGCGGCACCGTCAGCGGGCGGTGGCAGGGACAGTGCGACGATTGCGGCGAATGGAACAGCATCGTCGAGGAGGCCGCCGAAACCGTCTTTTCCGCCCGGCACGACCTGCACAGCGGCGGGCGGGCGATCAGCCTGATCGGCCTGGACAGCGCGGTCGAACTTCCGCCGCGCACCGGCACCGGCATCGCCGAATTCGACCGCGCGCTGGGCGGCGGCATCGTCGCGGGATCGGCGACATTGATCGGCGGCGATCCGGGCATCGGCAAATCGACGCTGCTGTTGCAGGCGGCGGCGCTGATCGCGACGACCGGACGCCAGGTCGTCTATATCAGCGGGGAGGAAGCGGCCGATCAGGTGCGGCTGCGCGCCCGGCGACTCGGCCTCGGCACCGCGCCGGTCCGGCTGGCCAGCGCCACGTCCGTGCGCGACATCCTGACCACGCTGGGCGAAGGATCGCCGCCCGACCTGCTGATCATCGATTCGATCCAGACGATGCACAGCGACCTGATCGAAGGGGCGCCGGGCACGGTCAGCCAGGTGCGTGCCGCCGCGCAGGAACTGATCCGCTTCGCCAAGCAGCGCGGCACCGCGCTCATCATGGTCGGTCATGTGACCAAGGACGGCAGCATCGCCGGGCCGCGCGTTCTGGAACATATGGTCGACACGGTGCTCGCCTTCGAAGGGGAGCGCAGCCATCAATATCGTATCCTGCGCGCGATCAAGAACCGCTTTGGCGGCACCGACGAAATCGGCGTCTTCGCCATGGTGGCCGAAGGGCTGGAGGAAGTGGCCAACCCGTCCGCGCTGTTCCTGACCCATCGCGACGACAGCATCACCGGCGCGACCGTCTTTCCCGCACTGGAAGGCACCCGGCCGGTGCTGGTCGAAATCCAGGCGCTGGTCGTGCGCCTGTCCAGCGGGGCGACGCCGCGGCGCGCCGTGGTGGGGTGGGACAGCGGCCGGCTGGCGATGATCCTGGCCGTGCTGGAGGCGCGATGCGGGCTCAGCTTCTCGACCGCCGAAGTCTATCTGAACGTCGCGGGCGGCTATCGCCTGTCGGACCCCGCCGCCGACCTGGCCGTCGCGGCCGCGCTGGTGTCTGCCCTGTCCGAACGGCCGGTGCCGGCCGATGTCGTGCTGTTCGGCGAAGTCGCGCTGTCGGGAGAAGTGCGTCCGGTCGCCCATGCGCCGTTGCGGCTGCGGGAATCGGGCAAGCTCGGCTTCACCCGGGCCTTCATCCCCGCGTCGGCGGCGGACGGGGTGAAGGGCATCGCCGTCAGCGGCTACCGCACGCTTGCCCAGCTTGTTGACCAGATGCTCGGGCGCGGATAGCCACGCAGGCGATGAACGCCATCGACATTCTCGTCCTGCTCGCCATCGGCGGCTGCGCCGTCCTGGGCCTCATGCGGGGTTTCGTGCTGGAAACCCTCTCGCTCATGGCCTGGGTGCTGGCAATCTTCGCGGTCCGCCTGTTCCACGCCTCGGCCACCGACCTGCTGTCCGCCTTCGTGGGCACGCCGGGCGGCGCGGCGGTGCTGGCCCTTATCCTCGTCTTCGGCGCGACCTTCGGCGCGGGCAAGATGCTCGCCCACGCGATCGGCCGCCGCACCCGCCAGTCCGTGCTGGGTCCGGTCGACCGGGTGCTGGGCGCGGGGTTCGGCGCGGTCAAGGGCCTGATCGGCGCGACCATCCTCTTCCTTGCCTTCAGCCTTGTCTACGATACGCTCTACGGCGCGGGCGCGCGCCGGCCCGACTGGCTATCGGATGCCCGCACCTATCCTTTGCTCAACGCCAGCGGCCAGGCGATCAGCGATTTCCTCGCCCGGCAGCGCGCGAAGGCACCTGCCGCGGCCGACGCTTCGGGTCCGGAGGCGCCATAGGGACGCCCGACCGTTCCCCTGTCCTACCGGTGCGCTTCCATGCTATCTCCGGCGACGGCTCTTTCCCACCGTCCGCATCCCGTCCCGCGCCGCCCGCCGCTCCGGCGCGCGCGACTTTGCAAAAAATCTCCTATTGCGAAATCGACGCCACGGGTCTCGATCCACGATTTCGCGAAGGCCGCGACGGTGTGAACTTGGCAAGATCGACCGACTTGCAAAATTCGCCTCCGCCCCGACGGGCCGCGCAGGCCAGATGGCCCGGATCGAGCCTGCCCGGTCCGTCATGATAATGTCATGCCGTGCAACAGGCCCGTCATGAACGGGGATTAGCGCGGCATCATGGCAAAGACACCGCCCTTCTCCGATGCCGATTCGATGCGCCTGCAAATGGCGCTGCGCCAGACCGGCTTCCAGCCGGGCCGGCCCGCCGCGCCCGCCCGCCCGCAACCGGTCAAGGCGAAAGCGACCCCGGCCGAGGAACTGCTTGCCCTGAAACGACGCGAATGGCTGCTCGACGTCATGGAGCGGCAGCGCGCGCTGTCCGCCTATGCCTCGGGCCTGCTCACCGCCGAAAATCTCTCGGGCGATGAATTTCTCGACAATTTCTACGCCCCCGGCCGACCCGTCCTGATCAAGGGGGCGATGGCGGGCTGGCCTGCGCTGGACCGCTGGACGCCCGACTATCTCGCCGAGCGCATCGGCGATGCGGAGGTCGAATTTCAGGGCGGCCGCAAAAGTGCCGCCGACTATGAGATCCGCAAGGACAGGCACAGGCGTCGCGCACCCTTCCGCACGTTCATCGACATGGTCCGCGACGGCGGCAACGACGCCTATCTGACTGCCTATAACAGCGCCCGGAACGCGCCCGCGCTGGCGCCCCTGCACGACGATCTGGGCCATCTCGACGCCTATCTGACGCGCGCGCCGGGCATGGTGTGGATCGGCGGCGCGGCCACCTTCACACAGTTGCATTTCGACCTGACCAACAATCTGCTGGCGCAGGTGACCGGCACCAAGCAGGTCATCCTCGTCCCGCCGTCGCAGACCGGCCGTCTGGCGCATCACCGCCATGTGTTCAGCGACGTCGTCGACCTGACCGATCCGGCACGGCTCGCCCAGTTCCCCAAGGCACGCGACGTGCCCCGCTATGAGGTGCGGCTGACGCCGGGCGACCTGCTCTTCATCCCGATCGGCTGGTGGCATCAGGTGCGGTCGGAAAGCTTTTCGACCATGCTGACCTATACCGGCTTCCGCTGGCCCAATGCCGGCCATGAAAGCTATCCTGCGGACTGACGCTATCCCTCGCGGATGCTCTCATGGTGGCGGATCACCTCGTCGATGATGAAGCGCAGGAATTTCTCGGTGAAGTCCGGGTCCAGCTTCGCGTCGAGCGCCAGCTGGCGCAGGCGGCTAATTTGCCTTTCCTCGCGGCCCGGGTCGGCGGGGGGCAGCTCATGGGTCGCCTTGAATTCGCCGACCGCCTGGGTGATCTTGAACCGTTCGGCCAGCATGAACACCAGCGCCGCGTCGATATTGTCGATGCTTTCGCGGTAGCGCTGCAGGGTCTGGTCCATGGGGCATCCTCCGGTCGAATCGCGCGCTTTTTGCGTTATCCGGGCCGCGTGGCAAGCTATTCCCGCTTGCCTTTGGCTTTTTGCACCGCCACATGGACGCGGTCATGACAGCATCCGTCCCCGGCAACGTCCATCCGATCGGTCGCGGCAAGAACGCGCCCTCTCTCGCCCCCATCATGTCGCTGGTCGCCGACGGCATGAACCATGTGAATGCCGTGATCCTGGACCGGATGCAATCGCGCATCCCGCTGATTCCCGAACTGGCGGGCCATCTGATCGCAGGCGGGGGCAAGCGGCTGAGGCCGATGCTGACGCTGGCCTGTGCCGACCTGGTCGGTTATGCGGGCGCGCGCCACTACAAGCTGGCCGCCGCAGTCGAATTCATCCACACCGCCACGCTGCTGCACGACGATGTGGTCGACGGGTCGGGCATGCGCCGGGGCCGCAGGACCGCCAACATCATATGGGGCAACAGCGCCAGCGTGCTGGTGGGCGACTTCCTCTTTTCCCGCTCCTTCGAACTCATGGTGGAAGCCGAATCGCTCAAGGTGCTGAAAATCCTGTCGGGCGCCTCCGCAGTGATCGCGGAGGGCGAGGTGAACCAGCTCACCGCCCAGCGCAAGATCGACACCAGCGAGGAACAGTATCTCGACATCATCGGGGCAAAGACCGCCGCCCTGTTCGCCGCCGCCTGTCGCATATCGGCAGTGGTCGCCGATCGCAGCGAGACGGAGGAACAGGCGCTGGACGTCTATGGCCGCAACCTCGGTATCGCCTTTCAGCTGATCGACGACGCGATCGATTATGAATCGGACGAGGCGACGATGGGCAAGGATGCCGGCGACGACTTCCGCGACGGCAAGGTGACATTGCCCGTCATCCTCGCCTATGCGCGCGGGTCGGCCGAGGACCGCGCCTTCTGGAAAGCGGCGATCGCCGGTCATCGCGTGGGCGATGCGGACCTGGCGCATGCCACGGCGCTGCTGCGCGGGACTGGTGCCATCGCCGACACGCTGGCGCGCGCACGGCATTACGGCCAGCGCGCGATCGACGCACTGGGCATGTTCGAGTCCGGCAAGGCGAAAGCCGCCCTTACCGAAGCGGTCGAATTCGCTATCGCACGCGCCTATTGAGGGGACGGGCCGCTTCGCTCGTTCCAGTCACCGTTCGGGCTGAGCCTGTCGAAGCCCCGCCGCGACGGCAAAGGACGCTGCGACCGGCGGCCTGCGAACCGCTATCGAGGCCCGCCCTTTCATGATCCTGTCCCCCGAAACCATCGCCTTCCTCATGGCGGCCGCGTTGACCGCAGGCTGTATCGACGCGATGGCGGGCGGCGGCGGCCTCATCACCCTGCCCGCACTGCTGGCGGCCGGCATACCGCCGGTGCCGGCGGTCGCCACCAACAAGCTGCAAAGCTGTTTCGGCACCTTCGGCGCCTGCATCGCCTATGCGCGGCGCGGGCACATGGACCTCAGGACCTACAAAGCGCCGGTCATCGCCGCCTTCATCGGGTCGGTCGGCGGGGCATGGCTGCTGCAAAGGGTCGACCCGTCGATCCTGGCCGGGCTGATGCCCGCGCTGCTGATCGCGATGGCCGCCTATTTCACCTTCTCACCTCGCCTGGGCGACGCCGACCGCCACGCCCGAGTGGGGATGGCCGGACTGTCGGGCCTGATCGGGGTGGTCGGCTTTTACGACGGTTTTTTCGGACCGGGCGCCGGCGCCTTCTACACCACCATCTTCCTGGCGCTGGGGGGCCTGTCTATCCTGCGCGCGACCGCCCAGACCAAGGCGGCCAATTTCGCCAGCAACATCGCCGGGCTGCTGACCATGCTGGCGGGCGGGCATGTGCTGTGGGTGGCGGGGCTGGCCATGGCGGTGGGCAGCATCGTCGGCGGACAGATCGGATCCCACCTGGCCATGCGTTTCGGCTCGCGCCTCATCAAGCCGCTGCTGATCATCATGTCGCTGGCGCTGACAGCGAAGATGCTGCTGGATCCGAAGAACCCGATCCACATCTACCTGTTCGGTTGATCGCCCTGCCTTGCGCCCGGCGGCAAAAGGCGCGAGGGAAGCGGCAATGACCGCCCTGCCCGTCCACGCCGTCCTGCCCGACCTGCTCGCCGCGCTGCGGGCGGGCAGCAACGCCGTGCTGGTCGCGCCGCCGGGCGCCGGCAAGACCACAGCCGTCGCCCCTGCCCTGCTGGACCAGCCGTGGTGCAACGGGCAGGTGCTGCTGCTTTCCCCCCGCCGCCTCGCCGCGCGCGCCGCCGCCGAACGCATCGCCGAACTGATGGGCGAGCAGCCGGGCGGCACCGTCGGCTACGCCACGCGGATGGACAGCCGTTCGTCCGCGCGCACCCGCATCCTCGTCCTGACCGAGGGAATTTTCGTCCGGCGCATCCAGGACGACCCGGAACTGTCAGGCATTTCGGCGGTGCTGTTCGACGAAGTGCATGAACGCAGCCTCGACAGCGATTTCGGGCTGGCGCTGGCGCTCGACGCGCAGGGCGCGCTGCGCCCCGACCTGCGCATCATCCCGATGTCCGCCACGCTGGACGGCGCGCGCTTCGCCGCGTTGCTGGGCGACGCGCCCGTGATCGAGAGCGAGGGCCGCATCCAGCCGCTGGACCTGCGCCACATCGGCCGCGCCGCCGAAAAGCGGATCGAGGACGAAATGACTGCCGCCATCCGCAGGGCACTGGTGGAGGAAAGCGAGGGCGACCTGCTCGCCTTCCTGCCCGGCGTCGCTGAGATCGAGCGCACGGCCGAACGGCTCGACGGCGGCGATGTGACGGTGCACCGGCTGCACGGCAGTCTGGACCCGGCGGCCCAGCGCGCCGCGATCCGCCCCGCGCGCGACGGCCGCCGCAAGATCATTCTCGCCACCTCCATCGCCGAAACCAGCCTGACGATCGAGGGGGTGCGGATCGTGGTGGATTCGGGGCTCGCACGCCGCCCCCGCTACGACCGGGCGGCCGGCGTAACCCGACTGGTGACGGAGCGTGCCAGCCAGGCGGCCGCGACCCAGCGCGCGGGCCGTGCCGCGCGGCAGCGCCCGGGCGTGGCCTATCGCCTGTGGGAGGCGGCGGCGACGGCCGGCATGCCCCCGTTCGATCCGCCCCAGATATTGGAAAGCGACCTCAGCAGCCTGCTGCTGGACTGCGCCCTTTGGGGTCTCGCCGACCCGGGCGGGCTGCGCTGGCTGGATCCGCCCCCTGCCGCCGCCGTGGCCGAGGCGCGGACGCGGCTGCTGACGTTGGATGCGCTCGATGCCGACGGACGCATCACGGCGCACGGCCGCGCGCTGGCGAAGCTGCCCCTCGCGCCGCGCATCGCGCACATGCTGGTGCGTGCGGGAGAAATCGGCCTGGCCGATGTCGCGGCCGATATTGCGGTGCTGCTCGGCGAACGGGGGATCGGCGGACAGGATGTCGACCTGCCGTCGCGCCGGCAACGCTGGCGGCGGGAAAGCGACCGGCGCGCCAACACCGCGCGCGCGCTCGCGCAACGCTGGGCAAGGATGGCGCCCGATGCCCGGGACGCGCTGTCGACCGATCATCCGGTCGGCGTCTGCCTCGCCCTCGCCTTTCCCGACCGGGTGGCGAGGCGGCGGTCGGCCGACGGCGCGGACTGGGCCAGCGTGGGCGGACGCGGCTTCCGGCTGGATCCGCATTCCGCCCTCGCGCGCGAGGAATGGCTGGCCGTGGGAGAGGTGCAGGGCAGCGCGGCGGGAGCACGCATCCTGTCCGCCGCGCCGCTTGCCGAAGCGGACATAGGCGCCCTTTTTGCCGACCGGGTCGTGGAATACAGGACCGTCGCGTTCCGCCCCGACAACAAGGGAATAGACGCGCGCCGCGAAAAGCGCCTCGGTTCGGTGCCCCTCTCGACAGGGCCGGACGACAGCCCCGATCCGCAAGCCGTGTCAGGGGCCCTGACGAACGGCGTGCGGCAGGGAGGGCTTGCCCTGCTGCCCTGGTCGGAAGCCGCGCTGTCCCTGCGCACCCGCGCGGGCTTCGCGAACCTGACCGCACTTTCCGACGCGACCTTGCTCGACACACTCGACGACTGGCTGCCGCCGCTGCTTGCCGGCAGACGCCGCCTGTCAGACATTGACCGGTCGCAATTGTCGGGCGTGCTGGAAGGCCTGATCGGCTGGGACGGCAAGCAGCAGCTCGACCGCCTTGCCCCGCCGGATTTCCGTTCGCCCGCCGGGTCGACCCACGCCATCGATTACGCGGCCGAAGGCGGTCCGCGCGTCGAGCTGCGCGTCCAGGCACTGTTCGGCCTGTCGCACCATCCCGTCATCGGCAGCCGGCGCATCCCGCTGGTGCTGTCGCTGACGTCGCCCGCAGGCCGCCCTATCCAGACCACGCGCGACCTGCCGGGCTTCTGGGCCGGCAACTGGCGTGACGTGGCGAAGGAAATGCGCGGGCGCTACCCGCGCCACCCATGGCCCGACGATCCCGCCGCGGCCAGCGCAACCTTGCGAACCAAGCGTGCCGACGCCCGCGCCAAGTCTTGACTTCGCGGCGCCCGCTGGTGCAACGCAGCATCACGACAAACGGAGTCCCACCGCGATGACCGCGCGCATCTATCAGATCCAGAAAAACGCCCTCCAATCCGGCAAGGCGCTGACCCGTAAATGGGTGCTGGAATATGTGCCCGCCGAAGCGAAGAAGCCCGATCCGCTGACCGGATGGGCCGGTTCGGGCGATACCAGGCAGCAGTTGAAACTGACCTTTCCTTCGCAGGAGGCCGCCATCGCCTATGCCGAGCGCGAAGCCATCGCCTACACGCTGATCGCAACGCCCCCCAAGACGCTGAAGCTTCAGGCCTACGCCGACAATTTCCGCTGACCCGGCCGGTCCTTGGCACAATCGGGCGCGATGCTGCCCGATTGCGGCCTTATTCCCTTGCCAAAGGACAGGTCGAAGCGGCAAAAGCCGCATTTTGACGGAAAGACAATTTTCACCGATGACGGATCGCAGCGATATTTTCGACAGCGTCAAGGCGCAGATCGAGCCTTTCAACAAGAAGGGCGTGGACCTGGACGAAAGCACCAGCTTCGCAGGCGATCTGGAATGGGACAGCCTGACCGTGATGGATTTCGTTGCCGCCATCGAGGATGAATTCGACATCATCATCACCATGAACATGCAGGCTGAGATCGAAACCGTCGGCCAGCTTGTCGATGCGGTCGCGAAGTTGAAGGCCGCCTGATCTTCCGCCCGCCGTTCGACCCGGGCGGCGGTTCGAGTTTGTCGAGAACCGATGTCGGGAAGGCGGGCAATTCGTTCTCGACCGACATGTCTCGACACCGCTCGATGCTGCTCGAACCAAACGGACAATGACCATGACCGAAGCCACCGCCACAGCACCCGACACCCGCAAGCCGGCCGAGATATCGAACGCGCGCGACCTGTTTTCCAAGTTCGACGCCCTGATCGCGGAACGCGAGGCGCTGTTGGCCACCGGCGTGCGCGATCCATTCGCCATCGTAATGGACCAGGTGCTTTCGCCCACCCGCGCGATCATCAAGGGCAAGGAGACCATCCTCCTGGGCACCTACAACTATATGGGCATGACCTTCGACCCCGACGTCGTCGCCGCCGGCAAGAAGGCGCTGGACGAGTTCGGCGCCGGCACCACCGGCAGCCGCGTGCTTAACGGCACCTATCAGGGGCACAAGGAAGTCGAGGACGCGCTCAAGGACTTTTACGGCACGTCGTCGGCGATGGTCTTTTCGACCGGCTATCAGGCCAATCTGGGCATCATATCGACCCTGGCGGGCAAGGGCGACTTTGTCGTGCTGGACGCGGACAGCCATGCGTCCATCTATGACGGCTGCTTCCTTGGCGATGCGGACATCGTCCGGTTCCGCCACAACAGCGTGGAGGATCTGGACAAGCGGCTCGGCCGGCTGCCGGCGGATGCGCTGAAGCTGGTGGTGCTGGAAGGCGTCTATTCGATGCTGGGCGACGTCGCGCCGCTGCCCGACATGGTTGCCGCCGTGCGCAGGCATCCCAACTGCATGATTTTGGTGGACGAGGCCCATGGCATGGGCTTTTTCGGCGCGAAGGGCCGGGGTGTCTACGAAGAGCAGGGCGTAGAGAAGGATGTCGATTTCGTCGTCGGGACCTTTTCGAAATCGGTCGGTACCGTCGGCGGCTTCTGTGTGTCCAACCATCCCAAGTTCGAGGTGCTCCGCCTCGTCTGCCGCCCCTATGTGTTTACCGCGTCGCTGCCGCCCAGCGTTGTCGCGACCGCCGCCACCAGCATCCGCAAACTCATGCATGCGGCCGACAAGCGCGCGCATCTGTGGAAAAACAGCCAGCGCCTGCACAAGGGGCTGACGGACCTGGGCTTCAAGCTGGGGACCGAAACGCCGCAGTCGGCCATCATCGCCGTGATCCTGAACGATCAGGCACAGGCGGTGGCCATGTGGCAGGCGCTGCTGGAACTTGGTCTTTACGTCAACATGGCGCGCCCGCCGGCGACTCCGGCCGGCACCTTCCTGCTGCGTTGCTCGCTATGCGCCGACCATAGCGACGATCAGGTCGAACAGATCATTGCGATCTTCGCGACGGCCGGGAAGGCGACGGGCGCGATCGGCTGATCGGAGCTTGCGGCCGGGCGCTGCGAATGCGCGGCCAGTCGTGTACCGGCGAAGGAACAATATCGGCAGGTGGTTCCACGGACGATCCTGTTGGGCTAGTGTAACGGCTTATGGCCGACGGCGATTGCATAACCCCGCAGGATGGAGGCTGGCGTTCCCGCATGCGCCGCGCGATACCGTTGCTCCTGGTGGCTCTGCTGGTGGGGTCGCTCGGCGTCCTGCTCTACACCGCCAGCAACGCGTCGCGGGATCATGAAAGGGCACTGATCGAGCAGCGACGCAGTTTCGAGGTCATCGCGCTCGCCCATGCGCTCGACGCCAGCATCGCCCGGTCCGAAGCCACGCTGGCGCGCTATGTCATCAGCCTGGACCCCGATACGGGGCGCCTGTTCCAGGATCAGTGGCGCGGCGCCGCCAGCGAATTGAAGGCGTTGCGTTATGCCACGCGCCAGGCGGGGTGGCAGAGTGGCAATGTTGAATCCCTTCAACGCCTGTTCGGGGAGCGCGGCAAGACTCTGAATGAAATCGGCCTTCGCACGACCTATGACCAGAAGATGGCGGCGCTGGCGCGGTTTCACGAAGCGGGAAAATCCCGCGATCTGGTGCAGATAGCGACCCTGCTGGACAAGATCATTACGGCGGAAAACGCTCGGCTGCGCGAACGGAGCCTGGCCGTGTCGCTGGCGGGCGATCGCACCGAATGGGTCGGACGGACCTGGCGGCTGTTCGGCCTCGTTCTGCTGGTATGCGCGCTGTTTGCCGCCTGGTTCGCCAATGTCGCCTATAATGAGCGGCGCAAGGCGCGCAGACAGGCGGAACAGGAAACGGAACGGGCCGATCGCCTCGAGGCGGCGGTTCAGGCGCGCACGGCCGAACTGTCCGAAGCCTATCAGCAATTGAAGCAGGAAACGGCGGAGCGCGCCACCGCCGAGGAAAATCTGCGCCAGATGCACAAGATGGACGCGGTAGGTCAGCTTACCGGCGGCATCGCGCATGATTTCAACAACATGCTGGCGGTTGTCGTTGGCGGCCTGGAACTTGCGAAGCGCAAATTGCGGCTGAAACCCGAAGAAGCCGCCCGCCACCTCGACAATGCGGCCGAGGGGGCCAATCGCGCTGCCGCGCTGACGCGACGGTTGCTGGCGTTCGCCCGCGCAGAACCGCTGCTGCCCAGCGCAATCGATCCGGACAAGCTCCTTTCCGGCATGGCCGAACTGATCGACCGGACCATCGGTGATCAGATTACCGTTCACCTGTCACCCGCCGCGCGCGGATGGTGCATTTTCGTCGACCAGCACCAGGTGGAAAATGCGATACTGAACCTGTGCGTCAATGCCCGGGACGCAATGGACGGACGCGGCCTTCTCAGCTTGTCGACCAGCCCGGTCACGTTGAAGGACGGCGAGGTCGGGGAATGTAGCGCCGGTGACTATGTCCGGCTGACCGTGTCCGACGACGGCTGCGGCATGGCGCCCGAGATCGCGGCGCGGGTTTTCGAACCCTTTTTCACCACCAAGCCGGTCGGCAAGGGAACCGGGCTGGGACTGAGCCAGATTTTCGGCTTCGTCCGGCAAAGCGCGGGCGAAATCAGTATCGATACCGAACCGGGCAAGGGCACCCGCGTGCATATGTACCTGCCGCGGCGCGGGGCCGATGACGTGGCGGTCGCCGACGAACCCGGAATGATGGCCGATACGCCGGTACGCCATCCCCCCGCGAGGATACTCGTGGTGGAGGATGACCGACGCGTGCTGAACCAAACTATGGCGGCATTGTCCGAACTTGGCCATTTGCCCATCGCCTGCGATCATCCCGCCAAGGCGGCACGGCTGCTCGCCCACAATAGCGACGTCACCCTGATCATGACCGATGTGCTGATGCCCGACCTGACCGGGCCGGAAATGGTCCGGTCCCTGCCCGCATGTTACGCGCATCTGCCGATCCTGTTCGTCACGGGCTATGCCGGCGACATGGCGGAAAGCGCGGACTTCGCCGATCATGTGGTGTTGCGAAAACCCTACACGCTTGCGGGTCTGGCACATGCCCTGTCGCAGGCGCTCACCGAATCACCCCGGACCGGAGCAGCCGAGGCAGCAGAGTGATGGCGCCGAGCAACGGCCAGCGCCGTTGCCACGGCTTGATTTCCAGCGCGGTTCCCGCGTGCCGGTTGATCTTCCACGCGAGATAATCGATCCCGCCGGCATAGGTGAAACTGGCCTTGGCCAATCGTGCGATCGAGAGGAATTTGCCCCGCCGTTGAAGCCGGCGCCAATGTCGCGCCGTATGTTGTGGCGCCGGCGGCAGACCGTCTGCCAGCGCAGCCTCTCCGAACCGGCTGTAGCGGACAGGGTCGGCATCGACGATGGACGTCGACCGTCCCGTCTTTTCGGCGCGAAGTTCGGCATTGTAGGTAAGCGCGAACCCCGTCTTCCAGAGTTCCAGCACCGGCACGCCCTCATCCGCCATCGGCCGCGCGAGCGAGAGCAATGTCGGAACGGCGCCCGCTATCGCCCCGATGACGCGCGCGCGCGCCATGGCATCCGAAACCCAGAGCAGGCGAGCGGGCTGCGAAAAGCGGGCCCATACCGAGACATTGTCGGCATCCATACCGTTGAGCCGCGCAAAATCGGCTTCGGAAAGAACCGCATATTTCGCGATCAGCCCCTGATGTTCGAACGGAAATACATTGGGCGGGATCATCCGGTTGGCCGTGGCCAGCCAACCGCCGCCATAGGCGCTGCGATAGTCCGACACGATAAGATAGAAATCCAGCATCAGCCCATCGAGATTTCGTTCCCGCAGGCAAGAGCCGTAGAAAAGGACAGCGCGCGCGGCATTGGCATAGCGGGCCGCAAGCGCGCCGGCCATGGCGGCCGCGCGCTGGTCGACCGGCTGAGCCAGTTCAGCGGCGACAAGAGGAGGGAGATTTTTCGCCATATTCCCGATCAAGAGCCGGTTTCTACCATCATCGATTGCCACAACAGCGCGGTTCATGCCACGCCGCCCCGGCCCATGACGTTTCCGGCACCATCCTTCAATCCAAATGAACAGATCACATCACCATTTCATGGCGGCCAACGCCGGGGCGATAGCCCGGGACCGGCACCCGGACGACACCGGCCCGCCGCCGTTTCAAGCGACCAATCCCCGCCGGGATGACGGTTCAGGCCTTGTCCGCGTCGGCCCGGATGAAGTCGGCGGCCCGTTCGCCGATCATGAACGCCATCGCCGACGTGTTGCCGTTCACGAGCAGCGGGGCGACGGACGTGTCGGCGATGCGCAATCCCGCAATGCCCCGAACCCGCAATTCAGGGTCGACAACTGCTCCTGCATCGGTGCCCATCCGACAACTTCCCACCATATGATAATAGGGCGCGACGTGGCGGTGGATGGTCCTGGCGAGCGCATCGACATCATCTTCCAGCGCGAAGCGGCTTGAGAGCTGCGGCTGGACGCCGATTGCGGCCGAAAAGCCGTTTTCCGCGATCGCGCGCGCGCGGTGTACCGCGTGGGCCAGCATGTTCCTGTCGCCGTCGCATCGAAAAAATCCGTTGCGGATCAGCGGTGGCGCCAGCGGATCGGCGGACCGCAACCGGATGCTGCCCCTGCTTTCCGGCCTTCCCTGATTGACCATCAGCATGAAACCCGGCGTACCGGACAGCAGGGCATTCCATCCGCGCCCCTTCCCCGGCAGGCCCGCCCCCAGAATGATCTGGGTATCCGGCGTCGCGTCCGCCCCCGCGCCGTCCGCGTGGATCAGCGCACCCGCGGGCGTGGGCAGTTCCGCCAATATGCCGCTGCGCCCCGCCAGATACTGAATCCCGGCCGTCAACAGACCCCCGCCGCGCAGGCGATCCGTGGCCGTCATGCCCGCATCGAAGGCGAAATGCAGCGATGCCGCCGCGTGGTTTTGCAGGTTCGCGCCGACCTGCGGTGCGTCGACCCGCACGGCGATGCCGTGACTGGTCAGGTCGGTTGCAGGACCTATGCCGGAAAGCAGCAGCAGCTGCGTCGTGTTGATGCAACCGGCCGCCACTATGATGTCCCTGCCCGCTTCGACCCGTCGGCGCCGACCCCGGTGCACATAGTCTATCGCCCGCGCGCGGCCGTCCTGAATGTCGATGCCGGTTACTAGGGCGTCCGTGATGACAGTCAGGCCACGGGCATCGGCGACATGACGCAGATAATCCCCCGCCATGGATCGCCGGCCACCGCGCGCCATGAGGTCATAAAGGCCAGCCCCTTCACCGGTCAGGGCATTGAGATCGTCCACGACGGGAAGGCCGCTGCGCGCGCAGGCCTCCAGAAAGGCGGCACCGATCGGCAAGGAGGCCCTGCCCCGGCTGGTCCCGATCGGCCCGCTACCGCCATGATACGCGTTTTCGCCCCGTTCGCTGGCTTCGGACCTGCGAAAAAAGGGGAGAATATCGTCATATCCCCAACCCGGGCAGCCCGCTACATCCCGCCAGCGATCATAGTCGCGGGGATGCCCGCGCAAGTACATCAGGCCGTTGATCCCCGTCCCACCGCCAACCATCCGCCCGGCCATCAGGGACGAGGCCCGGGCGGGATCTGGATCTTCGGCCTCTGTATCGTAACGCCACGAATAGCGCGGCGTGCGCATGCTCAGCACCGCCGCCGCCGGAACGCCCAGCAGGGGATTGCGACTGAAACCGCCCGCTTCCATCAGCAGGACGCTGGCACCTTCCAGCCGGGACAGGCGCGCCGCCACGGCACAGCCAGCCGCGCCGGCGCCTACCACCACATAATCATAGCCGATTTCCGCCCGGCGGGCCTTGCGAAATCCCATGTTGGCGCCGGTTCAATCCCGCGCCAACGCGTCGATGGTCGCCGCATAGGCGCGCAAACCCGACCGGGCGGCGACGGCCGCGATGAGCGTGGCCAGCAGGCCGATGACGGCCAGTGCCGGACCGATCTGCCCCTGGCCGCCGAAGAAGGCCCGGTCGATGAGTGGGACTATCGCCGTACCCAGCGACAGCCCGATCAGGCTGTTGGCGAGCAGGAACAAGGCCGCACCCGTAGCGCGCATCCGCGGCGGTGTGGCCAACTGAATCGCCGCCAGCGCACAGCCGAAATAGCCGTTGAACAGAAAGGTGAGCAGCGCAAACAGCAGCAGCAGCAAGACCGGCGAGGGCATTAGCGGCGCACAGGCCGCAGGTATCGCGCAAAGCAGGGCGAGGATCATGGGCACGCGAAGATTCGCGTCGCGCACTCCTCTGAGCGTCAGGCGCTCCGCTGCGAACCCGCCGGCGAGCGCTCCCAGGCTGCCGAGGACAAGGTAGATCAGCCCCAGTCGCAACGACGCCTCGCCCGCCGTCATTGCGAACGTCCGGATCAGCAGCGTCGGATACCAGGCGGTGAGACCGTAGCCCATCACGCCCAGCGCGACGGAAGTGCCGTAGATTGCCAAAAAAGTGCGGCCGTGGCGGTGCAGATGCGACAGGGCAGCGCCCAGCGACATGGGGCCGGGTCCAGTCTGTCCCCGGCGTGCCGGTTCGCGCGCGAAAGCGACGAGCCCCGCCACCAGCAGACCGGGCAGCGCGACGATGAGGAAAGCGATGCGCCACGTCGGCATCGCCCCGACCACCGGCAGCACCGGGACACCGTGGGTCGCGACCATGTCGACCACCGCACCGCCCACCAGCAGCGCAAGACCGCCGCCGATGGTGATGCCCAGATTGTAGATTGCCATGGCCCGCGAGAGGCGCGCGGGCGGATAGGCGTCGCTAAGCCAGCTATGCGCGGAGGGAGAGAGGGACGCTTCGCCCAGTCCCACGCCCATCCGCGCGACGAACAGTTGAAGATAGCCGCCGGCGAAACCGCACATCGCCGTGCAGGCGCTCCAGAAAAGAATGCCGCCGGCGATGATTTTGCGCCGACTGACCCGGTCGGCCAGCATCCCGATGGGGATGCCGACCACGGCGTAGAGCATGGCGAAGGCCAGTCCCTGCAACAGGCCGACCTGAAGGTCGCTGAGCCCCAGGTCACGCTTGATCGGCTCCACCATCAGGCTGAGTATCTGCCGATCGACGAACGAGAGAATATAGGCGACGAGGAATATGCCGAGCGCGATGTTGGCATGGCGCAGGTCAGTCGCCTGACCGCTCTCGCCCGGTACGCCCATCGGCATGTCCTCGTCCCCCCTTGCCATCGTCAGAACTTCTGCCCGATCGCGATGTAGAGCACGCGCCCGCGCGGATCGTGAACGATCGGGTCATAGCCCAGGTTGAGCTGCGCCAATGGCGGATCGCGATCGAACAGGTTAAGCGCGCCCACGGTCAACTTGCTGTTCTTTCCTATCAGCCCTTCCGTATCCAGCGAATATTGCAGGTCAAAAATGTTCCAAGCCCGGATGTGAGTCTGGGTTATGCCGCTCCGGTCGTTCCTGTACCCGCTGACATAATGGCCAAGCAGATTCAGGCTGTGCGGACCGGAAGTCCATCCGACCCCATATTCAACCCGGTCGCGGGGCAGCGACCGGCCGAGATTGTTGAAATTGACGTTGCCTGCCCCTTCGATCGCCGGCTGTCCGGCCGCGATCTGGATGCGATAATTGAAGATATGGTTCCACTGGGCATTGAATGTCAGTTGCCCCGGCCCCGCATCGAAACCAAGGTTCGCGGCCACATCCAGCCCCTTGGTCCTGACGGCGGATGCATTGATGAAGTTGATCTTCACCAGTCGCAGGGCGCCCAGCGAGTCACGCTCCACGCGCTGCTGTGCGGGTGTGTTCGTCAGGCCGGCGGCGGTATCGGCCCGTTCCTGATTGATGATAACCTGCGGATTTTCCTTCACGATCAGGTCCTGATAGTCGAAGGAATAATAGTCGAGCGACAGGTCGATCAGGCGCGCCGGCTTGACCGTGAAGCCAAGATTATAGTTGGTCGATTTTTCCGGCCGCAGGCTTGGGTCGCCACGGGCCTGGGTATTGACGAACACGAAGGTGCCGCCGTCGCTGACGGACGGCTGCGAACTCTGAACGGCGACGGTCTGGTAGATGGAAGGCGCGCGGAACGCCTTGCCGTAGGAGCCGCGCAGCGACAGCCAGTCGGTCGGCCGCGCGAGGAGCGAGAATTTCGGGCTGAAGTTGCTGAAGCTGCCCTCATATTTCTCGAACCGCCCGGAAACCTGCGCCTCGACGCGATCGCCGACCGGAATGCGCAGTTCGCCAAAGGCGGAATAGACTTTCTGGTCGCCCGAGAAGTCCGGCGCCTGGCCCAGGGTGATCAGATCGCCCGCATTGACCAGATCGCTCCAATTGTGGCGGAAGGTGCTGCCACGGAACTGGACGCCGAAAGCGCTGGCGACCGTGCCGCCGGCATAGGTGAACAGATCCCCGCTCACGACGCCCTCAACCGTCGCCAGCGTACTCTTGCCGTGCATGTCGGTCGACCCGAACAGCCAACTCATAAGTTCCGGACTGTTCGCCTTGGTCGCGTCCAGCGTCGCCGTGCCGAAGGGGTTGAAATATTGGCATCCGCCCATCCCCGCTGTGCCGGTCGATGCGTTGCAGGCCGGTCCGCCGAACCCGTTGAGCGCGGCCGTGAGGCGCGATGCCCTGGTGTCGGGCTTGTCGTACAACACGGTCTGCTGGCTGTAGGTCGCGGCCGTAGTCCAGCGCCAGTCGTCGCTTAGCCGCCCTTCCAGCGCGGCGGCCAGGCGGAAGGTGTTGTATCGGTTGATCGTTATGGTCGGACCATAGGCCGCTCCCTTGACCCGGCCGCGAAACAGCACATCCTCACCGAACGGATTATAGGGGTTGCCGGCCGGGACCACCGGGCTGATCGACAGGATCGGGAAGGACGGTGAGGATGTGGTTTCGGAATTGGTATAGGCGTAGGCGCCTTCCAGCGTCAGCTTGGTGCTGGCGCCCAGATCTACATTATAGGACGCGAAGATCTGCGCGCGCTGCTCCTTGGGCAGCACATCGTAGAAATCCGAAAAGTCGAACCGGCAGAATGCGTCCGTCGCGGAATTGCGATAGCTGTCAGTGAAGGCCGCGTTGGTACAATCCGGGTCGGGCACGTATCGACCCTGGCTCGGGACATAATAGGAGCCGGGCTGCCCATAGCTCGACACCGAATGCCAGCTCGGTCGCCCGTAGGTTCGCGCACGGGTGAAGGCGCGTTCGTTGGTGGCCAGTCGGGTACTGCCATAATAGGATCCTGCCAGGACGAGGTCGCCCCCACCAAGCTTGAACCCGGTAATCCCTTCGATCGAATATTGACGCGCACCGTCCATGAAATAGGAACGCGCATTCATCTCCAGCCCGTCGACTGATTTGCGGGTGATGAAATTGACCACGCCGGCCACCGCATCCGACCCGTAGGTCGCTGCACCGCCGTCCTTGACCGTTTCGATACGCTGGATGGCAATCAGCGGGACCAGCGAGTTGATGTCGACGAACGTGCTGCCGTCGATCGACGCGACCGCGCTCAGCGTCTGCCGCCGGCCATTGAGCAGGACGAGCGTCGAGCCCAGGCCCAGGTTGCGCAGGTTGAACTGCGCGGTGCCGGCGGTGAGCGTCTGGTTGAGGGAATCGACCTGGGATTCCGACCCGGCATTGGCCGACACCGCCCGCACCAGTTCAGATGCGTTCACGATCGCCCGCGTATCGATATCCTTGGCAGTGACGAGATCGGTCGGAGACGGCGTCGACGATTGCCGGATAAGGGACCCCGTCACCACGATGTCGGGTGCCGGATCGGTCGCTTCGGGCTGATCCGCCGCTTGGGCCGCAAGGGACGGCAAGAGCAGTGCCGCAGTGCCCGCGAGCAACAGCGAAGCAAATCGCCCGCGCACGGAAATATATCCTTTCTTCATATACCTATCCCCTTCCCACTGTCATTTTCTTGTTACGCATTCCAATCCGGGATTCAGATGCTGGCGACCGCTTCCTCCCCGGCGTGGCGGCCATAATGATTGGCCGCGAGTCGGGCACCGTCGCCCAACCCCAGTTTTTCGCGCAGCGTGCCCGACCGATAGGCCGCCTTGTACGCACCCTTTTCCTGAAGTCGCGGCACCACGAGGCGCACGAAATCCTCCAGCGAGTCCGGCATCAGGACACGGGCGAGGTTGAATCCGTCAATGCCCGTTTCCGCAACGACCGCGATCATCTCGTCGGCGACCGTCTGGGCATCGCCGACAATCAGCATATTGCGCGACGACAGGGACATTTTTTCCGCCACCTGGCGGATGGTGATCCGGCTGCCGTCGGGCTGCCGCGTCAGATTGTCCATCAGCGTCCGGTTCGCGTCGGTCTCGCTATATTCGATCTCACTGTCATAGGGGTAGCGGGACAGGTCGATGCCGAGGCCTCCCGACGCATGGACCAGCGTCGCTTCGGCGCTGGCGGCCGCCTTGAACGCTTCCTGCTTGTCGCGGGCATGCGCCCGTGTCTCGCCGACGATGACCGTCAGGCCGGCAAGTATGCGGACCTGGTCGGGCGTCCGTCCCTGCTCCGCCAGCGCCCGGTGCATGTCCGCGACCGCGCGGCTCAGCGAGGCGCGCGACGTCCCGTTGACGAACATGCATTCCGCATGACGCGCGGCGAACTGCTTTCCGCGACCCGAAGCGCCCGCCTGAAAGAGCAATGGCGTCCGCTGGGGCGACGGCGCGGTCAGGTGGATGCCCGACATCTTCAGATGCCGCCCGGCATAGGCGACCTGATGCACCTTGTCGGGATCGGTGAACATCGGCCGTTCGCGATCCTGCACGACCGCGCCATCCTCCCACGAATGCTCCCACAGGCGATACACGATCTCCATGAACTCGTCGCCAAAGTCATAGCGGTCGTCATGACCCATCAGGTCCCGACCGAAGGCGCGCGCGCCGCTGGCAAGGATACCGGTGACGATATTCCACCCCACGCGCCCGCCGGTCAGATGATCGAGCGTCGAAAGCCTCCGGGCGAACAGATAGGGCGGCTCGTAAAGCAGGTTGCCGGTCGCCGCGAGGCCCAGATTGCTGGTCGCGCCCGCCAGCGCAGCGATGAGCACGAAGGGGTCGTTGATCGGCACCTGGACGCCCAGACGCAATGCGGGATCGCGCGAGCCGCCATAGACGTCGTAGACGCCGATGGTATCGGCCAGGAAGAGCATGTCGAACAGGCCGCGCTCCAGCAGGCGGGCATAGTCCGTCCAGTAGGAAAGGCTGTTGAAATCACCTGTGCGGTCGGCGGGATGCGCCCACATGCCCTGTGCCAGGAAGCCGGGCGCGAAACAATCGAGCGCACCCAGGACGATTTGCTTCTGAGCCATCATATCGGTCCGTTCAGCAGAATATCGATCATAACGGCGGCAACGACCGCACCGGGTCGCGCCCGTCCCAACTCTGTCCGTGCAACAGAATGTGCGCGTACATCGCCTCACGCGAAGGGCTGCTCTCCAGCAATTCCAGATATGTGCCCGGCGCGTCGGGATGCGCGAAATAGGTGAAGCGGCCGCGCCTGGTCGCGCCTTCCAGCGCTGACCTGTAGCCCTCGTCCAGCAGCCGGCGCTCGCTCTCACTAAAGTCATGCGTGCGTTCACACAGATGATGAAACCGCTCTCGCTCGGCGCTGTCCTTCAGAAAATCCCGCCAGATGGACGGCGTATCGTCCAGTTGCTGAACCATTTCATATTCCATGCCCCCGCTGTTGGCGAAGGCAACACGCACCTGGGCGTCGCAGGGCGCGCCATGAAACAGGGGGTCGGCAAAGCGTGCGATGGGCAGCACGAACCAGGGACCGATACCCAGGTGGCGGCTGTAAAATGCCATGCTGGCATCCAGATCGCGCGTCGCGAATGCGATCTGCGTGATCCGGCGGGGCGTGGTTGTGCCCATCTCTCTCTCCTTCGGCGCTGCTGCGTTCGCGCCTTGGCCGCAATAGTGGACAAGCCCGGGTTCAGCGTCCAATAGCGATGCGCGCGCACTCTATCTCAAAATGAGATGATAGCCGAACGAGCGGGAGGAAGGGTCATCATGTCGTTGCACAAGCTGAGATATTTCGTCGCGGTCGCGGAAAATCAGAGCTTCAGCCGCGCGGCCGCGACCCTGCACGTCGCCCAATCTGCCCTGTCCCGCCATATCGCCGAGCTGGAACAGGCGATCGGGGCGCCCCTGCTGGAACGATCCGCGAACGGGGTCCATATGACGCCGGTCGGCCGCGTCTTTTTCGACGACGCGCGCGACGCACTGGCCCAGGTTGAAAACGCCTTCGGACAGGCGAGGCTGGCCGCAGCGGGCTCGGTCGGTTCCCTGACTATCGGCGTGAACGAACTGTCCGTGCGCCACCCCACGATCGTCTGGGCCCTCGCCGAATTTGTACGGCTGCATCCCGCAGTCCTGCTGAAAACGACGATGATGACCTCCATCGAGCAATTCCGTGCACTGCGGAATCACCAGATCGAGGCCGGCGTCGTCATAGAACGGCCAGCCGCGATGAACGAACTGGACCATCTTTCGATCGGTCGCGACGATTTCGTGCTAGCCATGCCGAAAGACCATCCGCTTGCCGTCCGGCAGACATTGTCCGTCGCGGACATCATGGACGAACTCTTCGTCGCCATATCGGCCGAGCGACACTGGCTGTCGCAAAGCAAGTTGCTGACCCGTTGTCACGCCTGCGGATTTACGCCGCGTCCCGCCGTCCATGTCGATTCCGAAAGATTGCAGATCGCCCTGATCCGAGAAGGGATCGGGCTCGGCTTCGTCAACATGTCCGCCTGCTACACGCTTCCCGCCGACATCGTGCTGCGCCGGGTCGACGAATTGCAGGTCGCCCTTGATCTTGATTTGGTATGGATGCGCCAGAACGGCGGCGGGCTGGTCGGTGCGTTCAGGAATCTGGTCGCAAGCCGTGCGGGCGAAACGGCCGAAGTCGCCTGATCCGCCCGGCGGAGGGACGCGCGCCAATATGCCTCAGCGGATGCTGTTCCGGTGCAGGCGCGGGAGCCCCCGCCCCTAGACCATACCGGGATCGGTCCAGGTCAGGACGGGCTTGCGGGCTGCCAGTGTCTCGTCCAGCCGTCGCCGGGGAGCATGATAAGGCGCGCCCTTCAACGCATCGTCTCCGGCCTTTGCCCGCTCCGCCAGGCTCCGCAAGGCCAGGATGAACTGGTCGAGCGCGGCCTTGCTTTCCGTTTCGGTCGGTTCGACCAGCATCGCGCCATGGACGACCAGCGGGAAATACATGGTCATGGGGTGAAAGCCCTCGTCGATCAGCCCCTTGGCAATGTCCAGCGTGGTGAAGCCCTCGGCCAGCCCCTTGTCGCTGAACAGCGCCTCATGCATGCACGGGCCGCTCTGGCCGAAGGGCGCATCCAGCACGTCGTCCAGACTGCGCAATATATAGTTGGCGTTGAGCACCGCATCTTCCGCAACCTGGCGCAGACCGTCCGCTCCATGCGACAGGATGTAGGCGAGCGCGCGGGTGAACATGCCCATCTGGCCGTGGAAAGCGGACATACGGCCGAAGCTGCGCGGCATTTCCTCGCCGACATTCTCCTCCTCGATCAGGTGGATCGTGCCATCGGCCATGCGGGCGGTATAGGGAAGCGGGCCGAAGGGGGCCAGCGCCTCCGACAGCACGACCGGGCCGGAACCGGGACCGCCGCCGCCATGCGGCGTGGAGAAGGTCTTGTGCAGGTTGATGTGCATCGCGTCGACGCCCAGGTCGCCGGGGCGAACCCGGCCGACGATGGCGTTGAAGTTCGCGCCGTCGCAATAGACGAAGGCCCCGGCGGCGTGGACCGCATCCGATATGGTCTTCATGTCGCGTTCGAACAGGCCGCACGTATTGGGATTGGTGATCATCACCGCCGCGACGTCGGGACCGAGCCGGGCCTTCAGTGCTTCCAGGTCTACCCGCCCTTCGGGGGTCGCGGGAATATCCTCCACCTTGTAACCGCAAAAGGCGGCGGTGGCGGGATTGGTGCCATGGGCGCTTTCGGGGACCAGGACGACGCTACGCGCATCCCCGCGCGCCTCCAGAGCGGCACGGATGCACAGCAAACCGCACAGTTCGCCATGCGCGCCGGCCTTGGGCGTCATGGCGACGCCATGCATCCCGGTCAGCTCGATCAGCCAGAAGGCCAGTTCGTTGATGACGCCCAGCGCGCCCTGCACCGTCGATTGCGGCTGAAGGGGATGAATGTCCGCGAAACCGGGCATCCGCGCAACCTTCTCGTTGAGGCGCGGATTATGCTTCATGGTGCAACTGCCAAGCGGAAAAAGACCCAGGTCGATGGCATAATTCTGCCGCGACAGGCGGGTATAATGGCGCACCGTCTCCTGTTCCGACAGGCCCGGCAAGCCGATGACGTCGGTGCGGGCCAGATTGCCCAGCCGGCTGCCGGTCAGAGGCGCCTGAGCGAAATCGACGCCGGTCGTTTCCGTCGACCCGATCTCGAAGATCAGCTTTTCCTCCAGCATCAGCGCGCGATTGCCGGTAGCGGTGGCGGGAGCCATATGCGCGTCTTCCACCGGTGCGGGGGCGGTCGGTCGACCTTCCTTCAGCATGGTCATGCCAGTTCCTCCTCCAGCGCCTTGGCAAGGGTTTCGATATCCTCCGGCGTCACCGTTTCGGTGACGGCGACGACCAGCCCGTTGCCGATTTCCGGCGCGGCCGGGAACAGACGACCCAGCGAGACGCCCGCCAGCACGCCCTTGTCGGCCAGGGTACGGACGACATCGCGTGCATCCTTCGACAGGATCAGCGTGAATTCGTTGAAGAAGCTGTCGTTCAGCAGCGTGACGCCCGGCACCTGCGCCAGCCGGTCCGCCGCCTGGCAGGCGAGCGCATGGTTCAGGCCCGCCAGATCGCGCAGCCCCTTTTCGCCCAGCAACGTCATGTGGACGCTGAACGCCAGCGCGCACAGGCCCGAATTGGTGCAGATGTTCGACGTCGCCTTTTCACGACGGATATGCTGCTCGCGGGTCGAGAGGGTCAGGACGAAACCGCGCTTGCCGGACGCATCCACCGTCTCGCCACAAAGCCGCCCGGGCATCTGGCGGACATATTTCTGCTTGCAGGCGAACAGGCCGAGATAGGGCCCGCCGAACTGGAGCCCGACGCCGATCGACTGGCCTTCGCCGACGACGATATCCGCGCCCATGGACCCGGGCGCCCGGATCGCTCCGAGCGCAACGGGTTCCGTCACCACCGCGACCAGCAGCGCGCCGGCCGCTTGCGCGGCTTCCGCAAGCGGGGTAAGATCGGCAACGCGCCCGAGAATGTCGGGATACTGGACGACGACGCAGCTCGTATCCTTGTCGATCGCGCCGATCAGCGCATCGATGTCGGTCGCGGCATCCAGCGTCGGCGCCCGGTAGGCCAGCGCGTCGCCGGTGAACTTCGCCATGGTCTGCGCGACCGAGACATAATGCGGGTGCAGGCCCGAAGAGAGCAGCGCCTTGCCCCGCTTCGTCACGCGGCGGGCCATCACGATCGCTTCCCAGCAGGCGGTCGAGCCGTCATACATGGACGCATTGGCGACATCGCAGCCCAGCAGGCGCGCCACCTGCGTCTGGAACTCGAACAGCACCTGCAACGTACCTTGGGCGATTTCCGGCTGATAGGGCGTATAGGCCGTCAGGAACTCGCCCCGCTGGATCAGATGATCGACGCTGGCCGGGATGTGATGCCGGTATGCGCCCGCGCCAAGGAAGAATGGCGCTTCCCCTGCCGACAGATTCCGCTTCGCCAGCCTGGCCATATGGCGCTCCACGGCCATTTCGCTGGCATGATCGGGCAAGCCGGGTATCGTGCCGGGCAGGCGCGCTTGTGCAGGCACGTCGACGAAGAGATCGTCGATCGAGGAGGCGCCGATGAAGGACAGCATGTCGCGGCGGTCAGTGTCGGTAAGGGGCAGGTAGCGCATGTTGAAAGCTCCCCCCTCCCCGAAAGGGAGGGGTCATAGGGTGTTCAAAGGCTGGCCACGAACTTCTTGTACGCCGCCTCGTTCATCAGCCCTTCCAGTTCGCTGGCATCGGCGATGCGCAGCTTGAAGAACCAGCCATCTTCCTCGGCATCGCTGTTCACCAGCGCCGGCTCGTCCTCGAGCGCGCTGTTGCTTTCGACCACTTCGCCGGAGATCGGTGCGTAGACATCGGACGCGGCCTTGACCGATTCCACGACGGCGGCATCGTCGCCCTTTTCGAAGCTTGCCCCTTCGGCGGGTAGTTCGACGAACACGATGTCGCCCAACTGCTCCTGCGCATAGTCCGTGATGCCGACGGTGGCGATTTCGCCCTCGACATCGATCCATTCATGTTCGTCGGTGAAATAACGGCTCATGATGATACTCCCCTAGGAAAAGTCGGTCACGCCTTGCGGCGATAGCGGTGCGGAACGAACGGCATCGGCGCGACGGTCGCGATGATGCGGCGACCCCGCACCTCGATCTCCAGAGCTTCGCCCGGTCCCGCATGGGGCAGACTGACCCAGCCCATGGCGATCGGCGCGCCCACGGTCGGCGCGAAGCCGCCCGACGTGACTGTACCCACCAGCACGTCGCCGGCGAAGATCCGAGCCCCCTCGCGTGCGGGCACGCGCCCTTCAATCGCCAGCCCCACGCGCTTCGAACCGGGGCCATCGGCCAGTTCCTTCATCACGCGGGCATGGCCGATGAAGCCGCCTTCTTCGCGGCGGCGCTTCTGGATCGCAAAGCCCAGATCAGCGCCGATGGTGCCGACGGCGGGCGTCAGATCGTGGCCATAGAGCGGCAATCCCGCCTCCAGCCGCAGCGAATCGCGCGCGCCAAGGCCGATCGGCTTCACCTGCGGCAGGGCGCACAGCGCGTCGGCGAGCAAGGCCGCATCTTCACCCGGCACGCTGATTTCGAAACCGTCCTCGCCGGTATAGCCCGACCGGCTGATCCACAGCGTCACGCCGCGCCAGACGAATCGGCCCGACTGCATGAACAGAAGATCGGCCGTCCCGGGGATCAGGCTGGCCAGCGCGTCGCCCGCTTCCGGCCCCTGAAGGGCGAGCAGCGCCTGTTCGTCCATATGGTTCATGACGACTTCGTCCGGCAGATGTTCGATCATCCAGCCGATATCGTCATATTTGGTCGCGCCATTCACGACCATGTAGATCGCTGCGTCGTCGAATGCGCCATCGCCGAGCCGGGACACCATCAGGTCGTCCAGAATGCCGCCGTCCTCGTCCAGCAGCATGGAATAGCGCTGGCGAAAGGGCTTGAGCCCCCTGATGTCGGACGGAAGCAGATGTTCCAGGGCGTCGTCCACGCCGTCGCCGGTGAATGTCAGCTGCCCCATATGGCTGACGTCGAAAAGCCCGGCATGCTCGCGGGTCCAGCCATGTTCGGCCATGATGCCTTCATACTGGATCGGCATGTGGTAACCGGCGAAGCCCACCATGCGTGCGGCTTTCGCACGATGCCAGGCATCGAGCGGCAGCGGCTGCAACGGCAACTCTTCTTCGAACTGGGTAATGTCGTCAGTGCCGGACATGAAGGCAGCCTTTCCGTGCGAGTGTCGGTGCGACAGCGGGATGGCCCGGAACCGGACCTGCCCTTCTGCCACCCCCTCTGTCACGGAACCTGAGAGCTTTGACCATTGCCTTGCGGCCTGATGGCTTACCCCTTCGGTGGGACGGGGCAATCCCGTCCGCTTTCCAGAGTGCCTTGCGCGCGATGCGGTCCGTTGGCCTGAGAGATTCCGGGGCGGTTGCTCCTTCGGCGACGGGATGGCCTGAAAGGCTTCCCATACTCTCCCGCATCATGCCCCGACACCGAATCTACGATGCCGGGCGACCATGTCGGCATCGCCCAAAGGACAGGCTGCGTCAATCCGCCAACGCGACCTCGCCGAAGATTTCGGCATGACGCTTTTCCGCATAGCGGTCGGTCATGCCTGCGATGAAGTCGGCCACATGGCGGCTGCGGCCCGGTTCATCGGCCCGGCAATCGTCGCGCCATTCGGGCGGCATCAGGTCCGGCCGGTCGTGATAGGCGCGGAACAGGTCCGTCACGATGACCCGTGCCCGGTCCGCCGCCGCCATCTGGTCCGGATGGTGGTAGAGCGTTGCGTACATGAAACGTTTGAGTTCGCGTTCCTGCGCCGCCAGTTCGGGCGAGAAAGCGACCAGCCCGTGCCCGAGGGACCGGACGTCATCGACCGTTTCGACGCCGGACGCGGCAATGGCGCGTGTCGTTTCGTCGATCAGGTCCGTCGCCATGACGCCGATCTGTTCGCGCACCAGTTCCCTTTGCAGGCGCTCATGCGCCACATCGGGATAGCGAGCCTGCACCCTGTCCCAGCAATTGCGCACGAGAGGCACCTCCAGCAATTGTTCGAGCGTCAGCAGGCCCGCGCGCAATCCGTCGTCTATGTCATGGTTGTCGTAGGCGATGTCGTCGGCCAGCGCGGCCAGTTGCGCCTCGATCGACGCATGGCTGCGCAGGTCCAGCGGAAACAGGCCGTCCAGTTCCCGCATCGCCCAGCCGGGCCGTTCGACAGGACCATTATGCTTGGCCAGGCCTTCCAGCATTTCCCAGCTCAGGTTCAGCCCGGGAAAGCGTGGATACGGGCTTTCCAGCAGCATCAGCGTGCGGAGCGTATGGGCGTTGTGATCGAAACCGCCATGGGATTCCAGCATGGCTTCCAATGCATCCTCGCCGGCATGACCGAAAGGAGGGTGGCCGATGTCGTGGGCCAGGCACAAGGCCTCCGTCAGATCTTCGTTCAGCCCCAGCGTTCGGGCAATGGCGCGACCGATCTGGGCGACCTCCAGGCTGTGCGTCAGCCGCACCCGATAATGGTCGCCATCGGGCGACACGAACACCTGCGTCTTGTGACGCAGCCGGCGAAAGGCGATGGAATGGATGATGCGGTCGCGATCGCGCTGAAAAATATCGCGCGGCCCGCGCCGCTCGCCGCCGGGTTCGGCATGAAGGCGGCCCCGGCTGGCGGCGGGGTGACAGGCATAGGGCGCGAGCATCGTCATGCGACGCCCCTTACTCGCCTCCCAGCCGCTCGACCACCTCTCCCGCGTCGCTTTTCCAGGCGAACACGTCGGCGCCCGCCGCCTTCAGCTTGCCTTCCAGGTCCTTTGCCCGCGTGAAGCTGGGAAATGGCCCCAGGAGCAGCCGGTTGGTCTGTCCCCAACCCGCCACCCAGGCATCCTGGGGTGCGATACTGTCATATTTGCCGCGCAGCCTCTTCATGGTGAATGCCAGCGCCGACTTGCTCTGCCCGACCCCGACCTGCAGCCAGTTACGCGAAGGGTTGTCGGCCAGCCTTTTCTTTTCCTCGGCCTCCTTCTTCGCCTTGGCATCGGCTTCCGCCTTGGCCTTGGCCGCCGCTGCCTTCCTGGCCTTGTCCGCCGCAGCGGTTGCAGCGGCCCGCCGTTCGGCCCGGCGCGCGGCCTGCATTCTGGCGATTTCATCCAGGTCGACCGCAGCAACGCTGGTTTGCCGTTCGCTGTCCGGAACATCGATCGCGTGAATGATGTCGGCCAGCGTCCGGGTTGCTTCGGGGTCCGGCGTCTGCACGGCCGCGGGCGACGGCAGAGGCTGGACGCTCGAAGCGGCGCCGTCCGTTCGCGCCGGGGCTGGCGTAGGCGTAGGCGACGCCGAAGGTGCGGGCGCCCGTGCCAGCGCAATCGCGTTGAGTTGCGATGCGGAGGATGACGGCGGCTGCGTCGCAGCGGGCGATTGATCGATAGATTCAAAGCCCGGGGCTGGCGGTCCCTGCACTACGCGCGTGGGCGGAGGCGCCGGGGTGGCAGGCCCATCGGTTGATCCCGACGCGGACGGCAGCGCCTGGACGGTCCGCACGCCGCGATCCGGCAAAGGCTGAACCATATCCGACGATGGGGTCGGAGGCGCCGGTGCGACCGGTTCTGGCGATACCTGGACCGCGGTCGGCGTCGGGGCGGGTGACGGCGTCGGCACATTTTGCGCCGTCGCGATCCGGACACGCCCCTCCTCCCTGGCGAGCCGGGCGGCCTCCCTCTGCTGACGCCGTTGTTCCGAGCGGCTCAGACGCTTGACGGGCGCAGGCCTGTCCGCGGGTTTCTCGGACGCAGATGCGACGGATTGCTCCGGCGGTGCAATGGTGGATGGCGGCGGCGCGGTCGGCGCGACTGCGGCGATAGTCGTTCCGACCTGGGTCGGAAACTGCCCGAAATGCACCGCCGCCGCCTTTTGCGCCGCCGTCAGATAGGGCATTTTGCGCATATAGGGCTCGATCGCGGCCGCCAGCTGCGCGGGCATGGTCTGGGCCGCGAACTTCTGTGCCTCACCTTGCCGATTGTTCATGGCGTAAATGAACGCGCGATAGCGCCACGCGGCGCGGTCGCTTTTGTAGAGCAGAGGTTCCAGTATCTTTTCGGCGGCTGGCACCTGCCCCGAAATACCGAGCGATGCCGCATAGCGCCGGATCAATTCCGGATCGTCCGGCGAAGTCTTCATTGCCGCGGCATAGTCGCGCTGCGCGCCCGCCTGATCGCCCGCCATGTCGCGCGCCAGGCCGCGGTCGCTCAATATGGTGGTATCGGGATAGCCCAGCCGGGCGGCCTGATCGAACAGCCTCAGCGCTTCGCCAGCATTGCGCAGTTTCAGCATCACGCGCGCGAGACCAGCCTTGATCCGACCATTGCCGCTCTCGATCGCATCGGCGCGGGCGAAGAAACCCGCCGCGCCATGGGGGTCGTCCAGCGCCAGCGCCGCCTCGCCCGCACCGATCAACGCCTGCACATCGCGCGGATTTGCGGCCAGCCGCGACAGGTTGCGGCCAAGGTCGTCCGCGTCCGACGGACGAACGAGCTGAACCTGGTCGGTTTGGGCATGCGCGAGGCCCGACATGAGGACGCCGCAGAGAATCCAGGAAAGAGACCGTATCACGGCGTCGCCTTAACCGATGCAACCTCACTTGGGAAATGCGCTCCACGAAAAAGCGCGCCGATCCGCCTCGGAAGACGGATGGCGCGCTTTTTCGTGGAGCGGCGCGGGGACACGCCGCCTCTGTCGATTACTGGTTGCTCTGACGGTTCAGGAACCGGGGAATGTCGACTCCGGGGGCCGCGTCATCCTGTCCCGCCGTCTTTTCGCTGCCCCGCGTCAGGCCGGCCATGCGTTCGAACAATGTACCGCCCGATGCGACCCGGGGCGCGGGCTGGGCCGGAGCCGCAGGAGCGGGCTCGGCGGCTTGCGCGCTGTCTGCGCCCAGCACCAGCTCGTCCTCGTCCGTGCCTTCATCGGAAAAGACGGCGGCGGGTCGCGGCGGCGCAAAGGGCGCCTGAGGCGCGGGAGCAGCGACCGGCGCGGGCGCGGGCGCTTCGGGAACATCGAGTTCCAGCGTTTCTTCGGCAGCGGGTTCCGCCGCGGGCGGCGCGGCCTGCTGCTGCGGCGCGGCCGGCGCCGGCTTGGCTTGCGGCACCGCCACCGAGGGGCGGCTGGCAAAGCTGAAGGGCTGGGTCAGAGGCGCCGCCTGCGCACCGACGTCGTTGTCGATCCCGGTGGCGACCACGGACACGCGGATCTTGCCGTTCAGATTGTCGTTGAAGGCACTGCCCCAGATGATGTTGGCATCCGGATCGACCAGTTCGCGGATATGGTTCGCCGCTTCGTCCACTTCCATGAGGCGCATGTCCTCGCCGCCGACGATCGACACGATCACGCCCTTCGCACCGCGCATCGAGACGCCGTCCAGCAGCGGGTTGGCGATCGCCTTTTCCGCTGCCTGAAGCGCGCGGCCGTCACCTTCCGCCTCCCCGGTGCCCATCATCGCCTTGCCCATTTCTCCCATCACGGAGCGCACGTCGGCGAAGTCGAGGTTGATCAGGCCCGGCATGATCATCAGGTCGGTGATCGAGCGCACGCCCTGTTGCAACACCTCGTCCGCCATCTGGAACGCTTCCTTGAAGGTCGTGTTCGGATTGGCGATCAGGAACAGATTCTGGTTCGGGATGACGATCAGCGTATCGACATGCTTCTGAAGCTCCTCGATGCCCGCGTCCGCCGACTTCATGCGGCGATTGCCCTCGAAGGTGAAGGGCTTGGTCACTACGCCGACGGTCAGGATGCCCCGCTCGCGCGCAGCCTTGGCAATAACGGGAGCCGCGCCGGTGCCGGTGCCGCCGCCCATGCCCGCGGTAATGAAGCACATATGCGCGCCTTCCAGCGCCTGCTCGACCGAATTGATCGTTTCCTCGGCGGCAGCCTTGCCGATTTCCGGACGCGATCCTGCGCCCAGGCCCTCCGTGATCTGCGGGCCGAGCTGGATACGCCGTTCGGCAGGGGAACTGTTGAGCGCCTGCGCGTCGGTGTTGGCGACGATGAAATCGACGCCCTCCACCGAAGCGGCGATCATGTTGGCGATGGCATTGCCGCCCGCGCCGCCGACGCCGATGACCGCGATGCGCGGCTTCAGTTCGTCCACATGGGGCGGGCTGATCTCAATGCTCATATATTCTGCTCCCTCAGCTTCCTCGTCAGGAAGCGAAACCGTCATCATTTGTTAACACCAGAAAATAGGGGATTTCACCAGCTATTTTCGTCTATCTGTCAATTCGCTCAATAGTTCGCCTTCATCGCCCGCATCATGCGCTGCCACCAGAGGGGCGATCCCATACGATGCACGGTCTGCGGCGCGGGCGCCATCGTGCGGAGATCAACCGGGTTGGAAGCGCCATAAAGCGCGAGTCCTGCCAGCGTCGTGAAGGCCGGGCCGCTATGCGCCTCGGGCAGGGCGGACAAGCCCCGCGGGCGCCCGATCCGCACCGCGCGGCCCAGCGCGCCCTGCGCATAATCGGCAATCCCCTTCATCTCGGCGCCGCCGCCGGTCAGCACGACCTGCCGTCCGGTCGAATTGAAGCCCATGCCCGACAACGCGCCGTTGACCTCGCTCATGATCTGGTTCAGCCGCTCACAGATGACGCCGACCAGCGCGGCGCGCGTGATTTTGCCGCCCTCCGCATTGGGCCCGGCGGCCTGGCCGGGCATCGCAACGTCACCATGCGGCGGCGCGATTTCGATCATTTCGCGAAAATCGCGCGGATTCTGCATGGCGGATCCGTAGAAGCATTTGACCCGCTCGGCCTGGCTGCGGCGGATGCCGAAGGCAGACGCGATGTCGTCGGTGATGTCCGCCGCACCGATGGGGATGGAATGAAGGCCCACGAGCATGCCGCCCGCATAAAGCGAGACGTTTGTCACGCCCGCACCCATTTCGACCAGCGCGACGCCCAGGTCCCTTTCCTCTTCCGAAAGGCAGGCAAGCCCCGTGGCAATCGGCGCGGCGACGATCGAATTGACGTTGAGATAGGCCCCGCGCACGCAAAGGTCGAGATTGGCGAGTGGCGCACCGTCGGCCAGCACGACATGGATGTCCACGCCGAGCAGGTCGGCGTGCATGCCCAGAGGCTTTTTCACCGGCACCTTGCCGTTGATGGTGAAGCATGTCGGCTGGGCGTGCAGGACGATGCGGCCATCGGGGTCGATACCTTGCTGGCCGGTGGTCAACAGGTCGTCGACATCCGCCTGCTCGATGCGATACCCCCCCATGTCGCGTTCGACCGTGACGACATCGCTGACGAGCGAGCCGCCGGAAAAGCTGACCCACACATCCTCGATATTGGTGCCCGCCACGCGCTCGGCCTGCTCGACCGTTTCGCGGACGGCCAGTTCGGTACGTTCCATGTCGGCGATGAAGCCGCGGCGCACGCCCCGGCTTTCCCGCTGGCCGGTGCCCAATATTGCCAGTTCGCCGGTGTCGGTGCGCCCGGCGATCAACGCCGACACCTTCCAGGAGCCAATGTCGATCGCGGTAATGAGCTTTTCGACCTTGGGCTGCGCCATGGTTTAGCCTTCCTCGCCCTTCGCCGGCGTTGCCGCCGCATCCATCGGCCTGTCCTCGACCCGTCCCTGCGGCAGACGCAGGACAAAACGGTCGGGGTCGCGCATATCGAACTTCACGATGCCCCGGCCCAGCAACCGGTTAACTCCGTCCATCCGTGCGAAATTTACTAGCGCCGACGCGGATTCCCGGTCCCCCTCCGGCAGGGAGAGGGTTTCACCGGACTGAAAGCGCAAGTCCCAGCGCCGGTTCCCTACCCATGTCGCGCCGGCCAGCATCGGCTTCAGGGCGGGCGCATTTTCCATCAGCGCCGCCAGCGCACCCGTCTGCCGATTGGCATCGGGGCCGACGACCAGCGGCAGGTCCGGCATGGCGCTGACCGATACGGGCTGAAGCACGGCGCCACTGACGTCGATCAGGTGAAGCTGACCGTTGTGCTGCCACACCGCCACCGGGTCCCGCTCCACGATGTCGACCACCAGCGTGTCGGGCAGTCGGCGGGAAATGCGCGCGTCCTTCACCCAGCCCAGCTTGAGCATTTCGGTCCGGACCTTTGGCAGGTCGAGCGACAGCATGGACCGGTCAACCTGTCCCAGCGCGATGTTGTAGACCGGCATCTCGTCCATCCGCTCGACGCCGCGCACTTCGACCTTTTCGACCTCGAAACCGGCACGCGATGCCAGCTCGGCCGCCTGCTTGTGCGCCATCGATGGCAGGCCGAATATGATCCCCAGGCCGATGAGGACGGCGCAGACGATCCCGACGATGACCCAACTCGCCATGCGCTGCAATGTCGCTTCGCTGACCGGCAGGGCCTCGATCAGGCGATCGATCCGACTCTGGCGCTTGAGCGTGCGGCCACGCCCCTTACCCGTTCTGTCCCGGGCGCTGCTCAATCGCGCGGCGCCCCCGCGCCTGATCCGTGCCTCAGCCATGTTCCCGTCCCCCGGCGCGGTCCAGCGCCTCCTGAACAATAGTCTCCACCAACGTGGCATAGTCAATGCCCAGCTTCGCCGCCTGTTCGGGGACGAGGCTGAGAGGGGTCATGCCCGGCTGGGTATTGACCTCCAGCAGATAGAGTCCGCTCACGCCCCGGCTGTCGTCCCAGCGAAAATCGGAGCGCGACGCCCCCCTGCACCCCAGCAAACGGTGCGCTCGCAGCGCTATGTCCTTGCAGGCTTCGCTGATTTCGGCCGGGATCTCGGCCGGACAGACATGCTCGGCCATGCCGTCGGTATATTTCGCGTCGAAATCGTAGAAACCGCTTTTGGGCCGGAGTTCGGTGACCAGCAAGGCCCGGTCGCCAAGCACCGCAGTCGTCAGTTCGCGACCGCGAATATAGGGCTCGGCCAGCAATTGGGGAAAATCCTGCCAGGGGCCAGCGCTGTCGCGCGCGATAGGGTTGCCATAATTTCCGTCCGCCGTAACGATGGCGACACCTACCGAACTGCCTTCGTTGACCGGTTTCAGAACATAGGGGCGCGGCAGCGGGTCGGCGGCGAACAGGCTTTCGCTTTCCACGACATGACCGCTCGGCATGGGGATACCGTGCGGCACCAGCGCCTGCTTGGTAAGCTGCTTGTCGATCGCGATCACCGACGTGGCGAGGCCGCTATGGGTGTAGGTCAGGCCCATCAGATCCATCATGCCCTGCACCGTGCCGTCCTCCCCCGGAACGCCGTGCAGCGCGTTGAACACGACATCGGCCCTCGCTTCGGCGAGGCGGGCGGCGACGTCGCGATCCATGTCGATGCGGGTGACGCGGTGGCCGCGCGATTCAAGAGCCGTGGCGACGCCTTCCCCGCTGGAAAGCGAGACGGGGCGTTCCGCCGACCAGCCGCCCATGAGGACGGCGACATGCCAGGGGCCTCTCATTTCGCTAGGCCCACGCGCTGGATTTCCCACTCAAGCTCAACGCCGCTCCTTTCCCTCACGCGCCTGCGCACCTCCTCGCCCAGCGCCTCTATGTCGGCGCTGCTTGCGTTGCCGGTGTTGAGCAGGAAATTGGTGTGCTTCTCGCTCACCTGCGCGCCGCCCATCTTCAGGCCGCGACAGCCCGCTTCGTCCACCAGCGCCCATGCCTTGTGACCGTCCGGATTCTTGAAGGTGGAGCCACCGGTCTTGCTGCGCAGCGGCTGGCTGGCTTCGCGCGCGGCGGCGATGCGGTCCATTTCCGCCTGAATCGCAGCCGGTTCGCCCGGTTGGCCGCGGAAGGTCGCGCTGGTCACGACCGCACCTTCGGGCAGGCTGCTGTGGCGATAGGTGTAGGCGAGGTCGGCATTGGACAGCGTCACCCGCTCGCCCGAGCGGAGGACCACGTCGCATTCGAGCAGGATATCGCAGGTTTCGCGGCCATAGGCGCCGCCGTTCATCCGCACGAAGCCACCGACCGTACCGGGAATGGAGCGAAGGAACTCGAGGCCCGATATGCCCGCGTCGCGCGCTGTCGACGATACGAGGATGCCCGACGCGCCGCCGCCGCAGCGTAGCGTCGTCGCGTCGATCGCCTCCACCGTTGCGAAGGGCTTGCCCAGCCGCACGACCACGCCCGGCACGCCGCCGTCGCGGACGATAAGGTTGGACCCGAGGCCGAGCGCCATCACCGGCTCCGACGGATCGAGCGCGGCGAGAAAGGCCGACAGGTCGTCCGCGTCCCTGGGCTCGAACAGCCATTGCGCCGCGCCGCCCGTCTTGAACCAGACAAGCGGCGCCAGCGGCGCGTATGCCGTCAGCTTGCCGCGAACCGGGGGAAGGGACAGGATCGCCGTCACGCGCTCTCCGTGACTTTCGCCGCCACGGCGACCGAAAGGCCGGCCGCCCATTTGGTGATGTCGCCCGCGCCCAGGCAGACGATCATGTCGTCGGGCTGAAGATCGGCGGCGATATGGGCGGCAAGGTCGGCGGCATCGATCACCGTTGCCGCGTGGCGATGCCCCCGTTGTTTGAGGCCCGCGACCAGCGTCGCGCTGTCCACGCCCTCTATGGGCTGCTCGCCAGCGGTGTAGACCGGGGCGGCGTAGACGATGTCGGCGTCGTTGAAGGCCTGCTGAAATTCGTCCATCAGGTCGCGCAGACGGGTGAAGCGGTGCGGCTGGACCACGGCGATGACCCGGCCCTTCGCCCCTTCGCGGGCGGCGGCGAGCACGGCCCTGATCTCGACCGGGTGATGTCCGTAATCGTCGATGACCGTTGCGATCCCCTGGCCCGCCGGAATTTCCCCGACCTTGGTGAAGCGGCGCTTCACGCCTCCGAACTTGGCGAAGCCGGTCTGGATGGTCGTGTCGTCAATGCCCATCTGAAGCGCCACACCGATGGCGGCCATGGCGTTGAGCACATTGTGCCGGCCAGGCATCGGCATTTCGATCCCCTCGATGCGGCGGACCGAACCATCGCGATCGCGGATCTGCACGTCGAAGCGGTTGCCCCCGGGGATGGACTGGACATTTTCGCCGCGAATATCGGCCTGCGCCGAAAAGCCGTAGGTGACGATACGGCGGTCCTGCACGCGCGGCAGGATGGCCTGCACCTCGGGATGGTCGAGGCACAGCATCGCTGCACCGTAAAAAGGCACGTTGCCCACGAACTCGACGAAGGCGTCCTTCACCCGGTCGAAGGAGCCATAGTGATCCAGATGCTCGGGATCGATGTTCGTGACGACGGCAATGGTGCCGTCCAGGCGCAGGAAGCTGCCGTCGCTCTCATCGGCCTCCACCACCATCCAGTCGCTGTTGCCCAGCCGCGCGTTCGACCCGTAGCTGTTGATGATGCCGCCGTTGATGACGGTCGGGTCCACCCCGCCCGCGTCGAGCAAGGCGGCGATCATCGAGGTGGTCGTCGTCTTGCCATGGGTGCCCGCGACCGCGACGGTGGATTTAAGGCGCATCAATTCGGCCAGCATTTCGGCGCGGCGGATGACGGGTACCCGGGTTTCCAGGGCCAGTTCCACCTCGGGATTGCCGCGCTTGATCGCGGTCGAAGTGACGACCACGGCGGCGTCGCCCAGATTTTCGGCCTTGTGGCCGATCATCACCCTTATCCCCTTGGCGCGCAGCCCTTCCACGACATAGCCTTCGGCAACATCGGATCCCTGAACGCTATACCCCAGATTGTGCATCACTTCGGCGATACCGGACATGCCGATGCCGCCGATGCCGATGAAATGGATCGTGCCGATGTCGGTGCCGACACCCTTCATGCGGGAACTCCCTGGAGATTGAGGCTGGTCGGCGCCGGGCCGACGCGGACGGGATCGTTGACGATGGGCGCGTGGCCGATGCTTTCCAGCAAATCGGCCATGTCGCGCGCAGCATTGGGACGGCCGCAATTCCAGGCGCGTTTGGCCGCATTCTGGAGCGCGCCCGGTTCCATCGCCATCTTCTGCATCTGCTTGGCGAGTTCGACCGCGGTGAACCGCGCTTGTGTGATGGTGCGCGCGCCACCCGCCTCGGTCATTTCCCGGGCATTGGCGGTCTGGTGATCGTCCATCGCGCTGGGCAGCGGAATGAGGATGGCCGGACGTCCCGCGCAGGTCAGTTCCGCCAGCGTCGACGCCCCGGCGCGCGCGATCACCAGATGCGACCAGCCCAGCTTTTCCGGTACATCGTTGAAATAGGTTGCAAGGTCGGCGGGGATTTCCATCTCCGCATAGAGCTTGCGCACGCGATCGATATCCTCGGCCCGGCATTGCTGCGTCACCTGAAGCCGGCGCCGCAGCGCGACAGGGAGCATCGACAGGCCTTCGGGAACAACGCGGGACAGGATCGTCGCGCCCTGACTGCCGCCGATCACCAGCAGGCGGAAGACGCTTTCGTCGGTCAGTGCGGGAAATTCCTCGTCACGCAGCGCCTTCACTTCCTCGCGCACCGGATTGCCCACCAGATGCACCTTGGCATCATATTTGTCCTTCAGCCGCTCGACGCCGGGATAGGCAGTGGCGATGGCATCCACACGCCCGGCGAGCAGGCGGTTGACCCGGCCCAGCACCGCATTCTGTTCATGGATGGCGGTTGGAATGCCGTCTGCCAGCGCCCCCAGCAAGGCGGGCATGGCGGGATAGCCGCCGAAGCCGACGACGGCGGTAGGCCGGAAGGTTTCGTTCAGGCGCCGCGACATCGCGCGACCGGCCAGGATCGCCTTGAGCGCACCGGGCCAGCTTGCCGGATTCCTGGTCATGCGGCCGGCGGGCATCACATGGACCTGCGCCCGGTCGAAGATGCCGGGGATCTTCGCGCCCCGCTCGTCCGTCACCAATGCGACATGATGGCCTCGCGCCATCAGCTCCTCGGCCACCGCATGCGCCGGAATCATGTGACCCCCCGTTCCGCCGGCGGCGAGAACGAAGTGACGGGAAATGCTCATCGGCCACTCCATTTGACAACGGTGTGCCGGCCCATGAATGGATTGCGCCGCGTGAAGGCGAGCAGCAGGCCGACCCCGATGCAAAGCGCCAGCATAGAGGAGCCGCCATAGCTGATAAAGGGCAGCGTCATGCCCTTGGACGGAAATATCTGGGCGTTGACGCCCATGTTGATGATCGCCTGCAAGCCGAACTGCATGGTCAGTCCGGCGGCGGCCAAAATGGTAAAATTATCCTCCTCGTCCAGCAGGCGCAGCAGCACGCGGACCACGATGGCAAGGTACACACAGGCGATGGCGATGCAGGCGAGCAGGCCGAACTCCTCGCCGATCACCGAAAATATATAGTCGGTATGCGCTTCGGGCAGGCGAAACTTGTTCTGGCCGCCGCCCGGCCCCACTCCGGTGAAGCCGCCATGGGTGATAGTCCGGAAGGCGAGATCCGTCTGATCAGGGCCGGTATCCTGATTGACGCCGATGCCCAGGAAGTCGTTCACGCGCTGCCGCCCGTTTTCGTAGAACATGTAGACAGCGACCAGCCCCATGAGCGCCACGCCGCCCATTGCGCCGATGAAGCGCATGGACACGCCCGACAGCAGCAGCAGCACGCCCCAGCAGGCACAATAGATGACGGTCTGTCCGAAATCGGGCTGGCGCATCAGCACCAGCGCCACGATCAGCGTCATCGCGCCGGTCAGCGGGATCACCGGCAGGCTGATGTCCTTGGACCGCAGCGACAGCAACCAGGCGATGGTGACGACGAAGACGGGTTTCAGAAATTCCGAGGGCTGGAACCGGAAACCGGGCAGATCGATCCAGCGCCGGGCGCCGTTGACCGTCGAGCCAAGCAGCGGCACGGACAGCAGCATGATGAAGAAAAACACGGCCAGAAAGGTCGCCAGCCGCCGGGCCTGCGGCCGGGGCAGCATGGATATGACCAGCATGATCGGCACGCCAAGAATGACGAACACGAGCTGGCGGTAGAAGTAGAGTAGCGGATTGACCGCGACGTCGGCGGTCGACCGGTCGATCGCGGCCACCGGAGAAGCCGCCGCCACCGCCACCAGACCGATGGCCATGAGCGCCACGATCAGCGACAGGAGAACGCGGTCGATTTCCCAGAACCAGATGGCAAGCGCCGTGCGTTCGCGCGGAACGGTGCGGGCCTTGAACCCCTTCACCAATTCGCCAGCCCTGAACATCCTTGTTCCTTCCATCCTATGCTCGCCCCCCGCGCCCATCATTCCAGCGCGTTCACGGCCGCCACGAATGCGTCGCCCCGCGCCTCGAAATCCCGGAACTGATCGAAACTCGCACAGGCCGGCGACAGCAGCACGACGTCGCCCGGCCGGGCAACCCGCGCCGCACGGCGAACGGCGGCGCTTAGCATTTCACTGTCATCCACGGCCATATGGGGGCGCAGCAGATCGGCGAACATATGCCCCGCTTCGCCGATGGTATAGGCGTGGGCGACATTGGCGAAATACGGCGCACACTCGTCCAGATTGTCGGTCTTGGCGAGACCGCCGACGATCCAGTGGATGCGCGGCTTGCCGTCTTTCGCCGGCCATGCGGCGAGCGCGGGTGCCGTGGAGGCGGGATTGGTCGCCTTGCTGTCGTTGACGTAGAGGACGCCGTCCCGAGTCGCCACGGCCTGCATCCGATGGGGGAGCGAGGCGTAGCTGGCGAGGGCGTTGGCGATGGTGGCGTCGTCTATGCCGAGCGCCTGCGCCACCGCAATGGCAACAGCCGCATTCTGCGCATTGTGTGGGCCTTGCAGTGAGGGCCAAGTCAATTGATCCGCGGGATCAATGTCTCCGATACCAACTTCTATTACGTCGCCCCGTCGCACATCGACCCGCTGGAGATGGGCGGCAATCGCAACGCTTGGCTCATCCTCGGTTGCGATGACGGCGACTCCATGGCCTCGTGACTGCATGGCGAACAATCGCGCCTTGGACGCGACATAGCCTTCGAACCCGTCGTAGCGATCCAGATGATCGGGCGTGATGTTGAGCAGCACCGCGACGTCGCAGTCGAGGCTGCGGGTCAGGTCGATCTGGTAGCTCGACAGTTCCAGAACATAGACGCCCGGCCCCTTCAGATTCGGTTCCAGCGGCGGCTGGCTCAGGATGGGCAGGCCGATATTGCCGCCCATCACCGCGGGGTAGCCGGCCTGTTGGACGATATGGTGGATCAGCGCCGTCGTGGTCGACTTGCCGTTGGTGCCGGTGATGCCGACAACCTTGTGGGGCGGCAGCGTCGGGCGGGCGAGTGCGAACAGCTCGATGTCCCCGATGATCGGCACGCCCGCCAGCTTCGCACGCATGGCGATGGGATGCCGGTTGAGCGGCACGCCGGGCGACACGACGATCCCGTCGAATCCGGCCAGATCGATTTCCATCGGATCGCCAATCTCCGCCTTGCCGGCGACCAGGGCGCGCGCTTCCTCGCGGCTGTCCCAGGCGACGACCCGCGCCCCGCTCGCCACCAGCGTGTCGACCGTTGCCAGACCCGAGCGCGCCAGCCCCAGCACCGCATAAGTCTTCCCCTGGAAAGCATCCGAAACGATCATCCGCTTACCTCAGCTTCAAGGTGGCGAGGCCGGCGAGCGCCAGCACGAAGGCGATGATCCAGAAACGTATCACCACGGTCGGTTCGGCCCAGCCCATCTGTTCGAAATGATGGTGGATCGGCGCCATCTTGAACACCCGCTTGCCGGTGCGCTTGTAGAAAAACACCTGGATGATCACCGACAGTGCCTCCACGACGAACAGGCCGCCGATGATGCCCAGCACGATTTCATGATGGGCGGTGACCGCGATGACGCCGATGGTGCCGCCGAGCGCCAGGGAGCCGGTGTCGCCCATGAAAACCGCGGCGGGGGGCGCGTTGAACCACAGGAACGCCAGCCCCGCACCGACGATCGCGCCGCACAATATGGTCAGATTGCCCGCGCCCGGCACATGGGGGATGCCCAGATATTCCGCGAAATCGGCGCGCCCGACCAGATAGACGATCAGCAGGAAAGCAAGGCTGGCGATGATCACCGGCATGGTCGCCAGGCCGTCCAGCCCGTCGGTCAGGTTCACGGCATTGCCGAACGCAACGATGACGAAGGCGGCAAAGCAGAAATAGAAAGGCCCCAGTTCGATCGCAGGTCCGTTGTAGAATGGGACGTATAATGCCGTGTTGCCATGCTGGTGCACGATCATCCAGGCAGCAACGCCCGCGATCAGGAATTCGAACAGCAGACGCGCCTTGCCCGACAGCCCCTTGTGGCTGGCCTTGGTCACCTTGTCATAATCGTCGAGAAAGCCGATCGCGCCGAAACCCAGGGTCACGAACAGGCAGGCCCACACATAGGTGGAACTCAAATCCATCCAGAGCAGCACGGAAACGACCATGGATGTCAGGATCATGAGACCGCCCATGGTGGGTGTGCCGCGCTTGGCGAGATGGGTCTGCGGCCCGTCGGTGCGGATCGGCTGCCCCTTGCCCTGGCGCACGCGCAGCCAGCCGATGAACCGGGGACCGATCAGCAGGCCGATCAGCAGCGCCGTGGCGATCGCGGCACCGGCACGAAAGGACAGGTAGCGGACCAGGTTGAACACGCCTGCAAAATCAAGGTTCTGGGCTAGCCAGTAGAGCATCAGTCGGAATCTCCGTCGCGGGCATCGCTTGCCAGGGCCGCCACCAGCCGGGACAGGCCGATGCCATTGGAGCCCTTGACGAGGATAGCGTCCCCCGCGCGCATTTCGGTTTGCGTAAGCCGGATGGCCGACGCGGCGTCCGGAACATGGGCATAGGGAATGACGCCGTCGAGCGCGTCGGCAAGCGGAGCCATCTCCTCGCCGACGAGAACGGCGAAATCGACGCGCCCGGTTTCCAGCGCGCCGGCCAGGCCTGCGTGCAGTTCCGCACTGCGGCTGCCCAATTCCCGCATACCGCCCAATATGGCGAGGCGGCGGTCTGCCGGCTCACTGCCCAACTGCTTCAGCGTCGCGGCCATGGACAGCGGGTTGGCATTGTAGCTTTCGTCGATCAGCAGCGCCTCACCGCCCGGCAGCGCCAGCGCGCGACGCGCGCCGCGTCCCGGGAGGCCGGGCATCTCCGCCAGCGCAAGACCGGCGGCGGCAATGTCGCCGCCCACCGCCTCGACGGCCGTCAGCACGGCGAGCGCGTTTGACACCCAGTGATCGCCCGGGGCCGCAACGGTGAAGCAGAGTTCGCCCTCCGGCAGCTTCGCCGTGACAAGCGTCCCGCCACCACGGGCCGGGACGCTTTCAATCGCGTGCACATCGGCATCGCGGTTCATGCCGAACGTCAAAATCCGCGCCGCGTGCCGTTCGGCCTTGTTGTAGAGGATGGCGACATGCGGGCTGTCATAAGGGATGATCGCCGTTCCTCCAGGTTCCAGCCCTTCGAAAATCTCGGCCTTCGCTTCGGCGATCTTCGCTTCCGTCCCGAAAAATTCGATATGCGCGGGGGCGATGGCGGTAACGATGGCAATATGGGGACGCACTTGTCGTGTCAGGACAGCCAGTTCGCCGGCATGGTTCATGCCCATTTCAAATATGCCGAAAGCACTGTCGCGCGGCATCCGCGCAAGGCTGAGCGGCACGCCGACATGGTTGTTGTAACTCTTGACGGATCGATGAACCTTTCCCGGCACCGCGCGGTCCAGCGCCAGATACAAGGCTTCCTTCGTGCCAGTTTTCCCGACCGAACCGGTGACGCCGATTATCTGGCCTTTCATGCGCTCGCGCCCGGATCTTCCCATGGCTTCGAGCGCGGCGGCGCTGTCGCGCACAAGAATGTGGGGATGATCGACGGGCGTGCTCACGACAGCGCCCGAAGCGCCCTGCGCGAATGCTTGCTCGACGAAACGGTGCCCGTCGGTCGTTTCCCCCTTCATCGCAACGAACAGGTCGCCGGGGCCGACTTCACGGCTGTCGAAGGCGACGCCTGAAACGGCGAACGGCGCCGACGCGGCGCCGTCCGTTGCCAAGGCAATGTCCTGCGCGTTCCACAACTCGCTCAACCGGCGCACTCCCGCGCGACCGTTACGTCATCGAACGGCAGGACCCTGTCGCCGATAATCTGTCCCTGTTCGTGCCCCTTGCCCGCGAGCAGCACAATGTCATCGGCGCCCGCCATGTCGATGGCAGCGGCGATTGCGGCCCGGCGACCGCCGATTTCCAGCGCCTCGGGTGCGCCAGCCAGCACGGCAGCGCGGATGGCTGACGGATCTTCCGACCGGGGATTGTCGTCGGTGACGATGACATGATCGGCCAGGTCCGCCGCAACCTTGCCCATTTGCGGGCGCTTGCCCGCGTCACGATCGCCCCCCGCGCCGAACAGGGCGATAAGGCGCCCCCTGGTATGCGGCCGCAGCGCCTCAATCGCTGCGCGCAGGCCGTCGGGCGTGTGGGCATAGTCGACATAGACCGGCGCGCCGGCCTTGCTGATGACGGCGCGCTCCAGACGCCCGCGTACCGGCTGGACGCGGGCGAGCAGTTCGAGCACCTTCGCCGTATCGGCGCCCGTTGCGATGACGAGCCCCGCCGCGGTCAGGGCGTTTGCCGCCTGATAGGCGCCGATCAGCGGCAGATTGACCGTGAAGCGCGTGTCGCCCGCCTCGATCGACAGCGTCTGACCCAGATGTGTCGGGGTGCGCTGGACCAGACGCAGCGTCTCACCCTGCTCGCCGACCGTCAGCAGCTGCAAACCGCGCGCACGGACCCGGTCGATCACCTTGGTCGACCACGCGTCGTCGGCCCAGACCACCGCCGCGCCGTCCTGCGCGACGACATCATCGAACAGGCGCATCTTGGCATCGAAATAACGGTCCATGTCGCCATGATAGTCGAGATGGTCGCGCGACAGGTTGGTGAAACCGCCGGCCATGACCGGCAGGCCTTCGGTGCGATACTGGTCGAGGCCATGGCTCGACGCCTCGAACGCGGCGTGGGTCACGCCCTCGCGCCGCAGCCCGGACATGTTGGCGAGGAATGTGACGATGTCGGGCGTGGTCAGGCCGGTCGACACCTGATCGACCGATGTCGTGACGCCCAACGTGCCGATCGACGCCGACGCGAAACCCAGCATCCGCCATATCTGCCGCACCAGTTCGACCGTGCTGGTCTTGCCGTTGGTGCCGGTGACCGCCACGGTCACGTCCGGGAAGGGCGCGAAATAGCGCGCCGCGACCCGCGCGAACAGGCGACGCGGATTGGGGTGGGCGATGTGAATGACGCCCTCTACGCTCGCTTCGGGCCGCGCCACGACCGCGATCGCCCCGGCCTTCACCGCGTCGGCGATGAAATCCTCGCCATTGGCGCGCAGCCCCCGGAAGGCGCCGAAGACCGTGCCCGGCGCAACCTTGCGATTGTCGATGGCGAAACCGGTAACGGCCGGATCGCCCGGTGCATCGCCGTGGATCGTCGCATCCAGCCCGTCCAGCAGCGCCGACAGGCGCGTCATTCGCTCGCCTCCTTGGGCTTCCACAGCAACGGCATCAGGTCGGAAATGTCGACGTCGCGCCGTTCGTCGGGCATCACGCCCAGCATCGGGCCGGTCCGTTCGATCACCCGCTTGACCACCGGCGCGGCCGTCCACGCGGCGGTGCGCAGGCCAAAGGTCTGGGCGTTGCCCTTGGGCTCGTCCATCATCGCGAGCACGACATAGCGGGGATTGTCCATCGGAAAGGCGGACGCGAAAGTGGTCACCAGCGAACTCTTGTTATAGCGGCCCTCTTCGGGCTTTTCTGCCGAACCCGTCTTGCCGCCCACCCGGTATCCCTTGGCGTCGGCACTGCGACCTGTACCCGCCGCCACGATCATGCGCAACAATTGCCGCATCCGCGCGCTGGTGGCGGCGGAAAAGACACGATGCCCCTGCGGCACCTCTTCGGGCTTCAGCTTGCGCAGCGTGGCAGGGCGCCATATGCCGCCATTCACCAATGCGGAATAGGCCGCGGCCAGATGCAGCGGCGTGACCGCGATGCCGTGACCGTACGACACTGTCATGGTCGTGATCCGGCCCCAGTTCACCGGCCACAGGGTACCGGCGCGCTCCTTCAGCTCGATCGGCGCGCGATCGTTGAAATGCAGGCTGCGGAAAAGCTGCTGCATCGGTTCCGCGCCCATTTCGTCGGCGATCCTGGCGGTCGCGATGTTGGAACTGTGGACCAGCGTTTCGGGCACGTTGATCCACCGGCCCAGCGGGTGGTCGTCCTTGATCCGGAAACCGCCGACGGCCAGCGGCTGGGTTGCATCGTAGCGCTTGCTCATCGACGTCACGATGCCGCGATCCATCGCCGCGCCGATCGACAGCGGCTTGAAGGTGGACCCCAGTTCGTAACGCGCCTGGATGATATGGTTGCAGATCGGCGATTCGCTGCACCGCTTGCCCGAATAATTTTTGAGCTTGTTCGGATCGAACACCGGAATGGACGCCATGGCGATCACTTCGCCGCTATTGACGTCCATGATGACGCCGCCTGCGCCCTTGGCATTCTGGGACACCATCTGCGCGTATAGTTCGCTTTCCAGCGCGCCTTGCACCCGGCTGTCGATAGAAAGGACAAAGGGCTGGCTGCGCAAGGCAGGATCGGTCAGCCGGTCGTTGAAGGCCGCCTCCACACCCATGCCGCCGACCCCTTCGCTGTTGGGCGCAAAGCCCAGCACATGCGCGGCCAGCGTGCGCTGCGGATAGAGCCGTTCCTTCTCGCGCGGGAATTCGATGCCGATCTCACCCAGCGCGTTGACCGCCGCCACCTGTTCCGGCAGGGCCCGCCGGCGCAGATAGGCCCAGCCCGTGCCGCTCAGCTTCTTGTAGAAAGTCGCTTCCGCCTCGTCGGGAAAGATTTCATGCAGCTTGCGGGCAAGCTCCGCAGGTTCGCCGATCAGTTTGGAGGGTCGGACCGCGATCGAATAGGCGTCCATCGTACGCGCCAGGGGCACGCCGTTGCGATCTACGATGTCCGCGCGGGCGGGCACGAACGGACCCAGCGCCCCGTCCCCGCCGGCACCATGCGCAAACAGGCCCACCCAGGTGAGCCGACCGACCACCGCCAGAGTGATGGCCATGAACAGGATGAGCAGCAGCATCAACCGATTGTGCGCCAGCGCAGTCAGGTTGACCCGTTGGCGCCCGGCACGCGGGCCGCCCGGTTGCACGATAACCGTGGCCATTATTGCGCCCCCTTCTTGCGCTCGCGCGCGGCGCGGGCACTGATATCGCCCAATGTGCTGTCATCCAGCAGCTTGGCATCCAGCATCGCCATGCGTTCCGCCTTGCGTGCGATGGGGTTGGGCCTGGACAGGTCGGCGTCGGCACTGGCCTGCTGCGCGGGCGAGCGCGGCTCTGGCCGGGCGATCTTGTCGACATTGTCGGCCGCGTGAGCCTCCCGAATCACGGCGATGTCGCTGCGGATCTGGCTCGCGGCGGGACTTTCGGGCGCTTTCAGCGGTGCGGACGGCAGGTCGGCGGGCGTTTCCGCCATGGCCACCATCACCGGCGGCGCGACATAGTCCGGCCCGTTGGGCTGAATACCGTCAAGCTGCGCCAGCGCGCGCTCGCCCCCCAGATATTGCTGGGCGGTTGGCGTCGCATAAAGAAAATCATGCTGGTTCCAGCTTTCCAGCTGTCGCATCGACGACCGCGCGCTGAATTCGGTTTCCAGATAGCGGATGTCGGCTTTCGCCGCGATGATCTGACCCCGGACGCGCATCAGTTCGTTGCGCTCGGTCGCCACCTTGAGCGAAACCATATAAGCCCCCAATGCCCCGAGCGCGACCAGGATGACCCAGATCAGGCTTTGCAACCTCTTGACGGCGATCATGGGCGGACACTCCGGCGATGGGACGAAAGGGCGGGGGCTGAGGTACGGACGGCACTGCGCAGCGTGGCGGAGCGGGCACGGGGATTGTGCGCCAGTTCGGCGGCGCCGGGACGAACCGGCTTGGCGGGCTTGGCGAAGGTCGGTGCGGGGCCGGCCGCGCGTTCGGGCAAATGGCGCGAACCGCCGCCTTCTCCGCCGCTGCGACCGCGCAGGAACTGCTTCACGATGCGGTCCTCAAGGCTGTGAAAGGTAACGACCGCGAGCCGCCCTCCCTCCGCAAGCAGCGACTCGGCTGCTTCCAGCCCGCGCTCCAGCTCCTCCAGCTCGCGGTTCACATGGATGCGGATGGCCTGAAATGTCCGCGTCGCCGGATCCTTCTTGTCATGCGGCTTGTAGCCCAGCGCGCGGCGAACGACCGCGGCGAGTTGCCCGGTACGCTCAAGCGGCCGGGCATCGACAATGGCACGGGCAACGCGGCGCGAACGCGGCTCTTCGCCGTAGCGATAGATGACGTCGGCAATTTCCTCTTCGGGGGCGGTGTTGAGGAAATCGGCGGCGCTCATGCCATCCTGGCTCATCGTCATGGCGAGCGGGCCGTCGGACTGGAAGGAAAAGCCGCGCTCGGGCCGGTCCAGCTGCATCGAGGAAACACCGATGTCCAGCGTCACGCCGGACACCTGGGCGATGCCGCGCTCGGCCAGCAACTCGGCCATGCGCGAAAACTCGCCGGGAATCAGCGCGATGCCGGACGCATCGGCCATGCCCTGCCCTTCCCGGATCGCATCGGGGTCGCGATCGAAGGCGAAGACGCGGGCGCCGGCGCGCGCCATGGCGCTGGAGTAGCCGCCCGCTCCGAACGTACCGTCGATATGCACCTCGCCCGGGGCTATGGCGAGCGCACCCAGCACCTCTGCGAGCAGGACAGGCACATGAGGCGCACCGGCATCGGCCGGATCGGCAGGCGGCGGGATCACTTGCTGCCCCCAGCCGCGCGCGCATCGAGCCAGCGGCGGACCTTGTTGCGGATGAGCGCGGGGCGTTCGGGACTGGCGACCAGCGCCTCGGGCTGCCAGATCTGGAAATAGCGACCGACACCGTAGAAGAAGATGGCGTCGTCAATTCCCGCCTCTTCCTTGATGTCGGGATGCAGGAAGAAACGACCGCCATCGTCGAAATTCACGTCCTCGATCGTGCCGAGGCGATTCTCGCGCTCCAGGTCGCCGTTGAAGGGACGCCCGGCTTCCCGCGCGAGACGTTCCAGTTCGCCCACCTCGTCGAACAGAAACTGCTTGTGGGAAAGGCCGAAACCGGTTGCGCAGCCATTTTCGAGATGCACGGACAGGCAGAGCCGGTTTTCGCCGCCGCTGGCCTGCTTGACCAGCTTGCGCATCTCCAGGGGCAGCACGAACCGGCCCTTGCCGTCCGCTACGCTGAATGCGTTGCCCGAATAGAGAATGGCGTCCGACACGCTGGAAACTGACCCCTGTTGCGTGGAGCACAGGCTTCCGACCGCCGGAATCGCATCCGCGAATCCCGACGCCAGGACTGATCAACGCCTGAAAACCCCAATGCTGGTTTTCCTACCAAGCACGGGGCGAGAGGGGAAGGGATTTTTTGGGTGAGGTCGGGAAAAACCGGATTTATTTGGGATACAGCGTTTTCAGTCCGTTTTTTCTGTTTTCTCCCGGGTCTGGGGAATCCACCATCGCGCGTGGAAAGCGGGGCGGAACATCATGCTTCCCAGGATCGCCCAGATCGTCCCGGCCAGAAACGCGGCGCGAAGGGCAAGGACGACGGCATCGCCGTCACGCATCCAGCGGCGCGGCCGCGGCATCCCCGCGCCCAGCCATCGCGCCAGCCGGGCCGGCGTTTCCGCGCTCCATGCACGCGGGTCGAGCGGTCGGGCCGGATCGGCGAGCCACAGCCGGTCGTCGATCAGATCCGCGTCACCCACCAGCAGCACCGATCCGCGACCGACCTTGCGACGCGCAGGAAGCGCGTCGAACAGGTCCGTTCCCGACAGGACCAGCAATCCCCCGTCGGGCAAAAAGTGCCGTTTTTCGGTATCATCCTGTCCGGATCGAGCGAAACCCCAGTGGGCGAGCATGGGAGCTATCAGGCTGGTCGGCGGTGGACGGCGGCGGTCTCCGGGTGGAAGCGTCGAAGGCCAATCCAGCAGCGGGTCCGCGAGGACCAGCGCAGTGCCGCCCGCACGCACCCAGCGATCGATCGCGACCAGTCCCTCAGGCGGGAGGGCGCGGGGCTGGGCCAGCAGCAAGAGGCGCGCACGGGACGGCACCAGTGCGGCGGGATCGTCGATGGGGAGCAGGCTGAACCGGGTGCGCAGGACCGCGGTGATCGGCGCGTCGCGGGGGCCTGTCCCATCCCGGCCCGGCTCTGCCCAGAACAGCGGCAGGCCGGTCAGGATTGCGAGCAGCGGACGTTCGGCAGCAGGCCTGAGCGGCTGAACCGGCCCGCGCCACTGCAACAATGCCGCCATTGCCAGCAGGGCCAGGCCAGACAGCCTGCTCCATGCCCGGTGTCGTTCAAGCGCGACTGTCACCCGACCGGGGGGAGCGCGCAGCCACGCGCCGCCGAGCACGGCCAGCAAGGCGACGAAAACGATGCCGGCTGCTGCCGGACCATCGGGCAGTCGCATCGCCGCGAAGGCGCAAAACAGCAGCACCGACCCGCAAACGCCCAATGCCGCCCAGACGAGCAGCGGCGTTCCGTGCGTAGCCGATATCAGGCCGGTGAGCGCCAATACCGCCAAGGCTGCGCCCGCCCAATCCCACGGGTCCGCCTGCCCCGTCAGCCAGGCACGCGCCAGCCCCGCCAGCAGAACCAGCAGCATCGGCACCCACAAACCGAGGAATCGGCCCAGGCCCGCCCGGATGGCGGTCATAGCCCCGGCGGTTGTCATCGATCAGTTCTGCGGGGAATTTTGCGGTGGCTGCTCGGGTCCCGCCGGATCTTGATCCATCGGCTTGTTCAGATTGGGGTCCGGCTGAAGATCGGGCACGACCGGCGCCTGGTCCGGCGCCGGTTGCACGCCCAGTTCGGCCAGCGGCTCCTTCGGCGCGACCGCATTTGCCGTCGCTGCCGGCATCGTCGGAGGCGGCGCGGCAGCATCGTCGATGCGCGCCTTGTCTATCACGATGTTCGCCAGGCCGACCAGCAGCACCACTCCCGCCAGACCGGTGAGACCGATCTGGACGCGCTGCAACCCTTCCACGCGGCGGGGTGTTTCAGCCATGTCTGCGCTCTCGCTGCCTGCGCCGCGACCCGTGTCGGCGATCACCCAGCTTGCGTCAGCCAAGGGAATATCGTCAAGCCCTTCGCTTCCAGCCAGGCGCGATTGTATAGCGTCGAAAGATAACGGAAGCCGGTGTCGCACAATATGGTCGCAATCCGCCGACCCGGCCCGAGCTGCTTCGCCAGCGCCACGGCGCCCGCGACATTGATCCCCGATGACAGGCCCAGGCACAGCCCCTCTTCCGCCAGCAGGCGCCGGACCCAGTAGAGCCCCTCCTCGTCGGACAGGCGAAATTGCGTGTCGATGGGCGCGCCTTCGAGATTGGCTGTGATACGCCCCTGGCCGATCCCTTCCGCGACCGAGCTGCCTTCGGCCTTGAGTTCGCCATGGGCATAATAATTATAGAGTGCGGCGCCGTGCGGATCGCTCAGTGCTATCGTGACCCGATCGTCCCTGGCCTTCAGGCCCAGCCCCACGCCGGCGATCGTCCCGCCGGTCCCGGCCGCGCAGGTAAATCCATCGATCCGGCCATCCATCTGCGCCCATATTTCTTCGGCGGTGCCGACGATGTGCGCCTTGCGGTTGGCGATATTGTCGAACTGGTTGGCCCAGATCGCATTTTCCGTCTCCTCCGCGATCCGGCGGGAGGTGTGCACGAAATGGCCGGGATTGGAATAGGCCGCCGCCGGCACTGTCACCAGTTCGGCGCCCAGTGCACGCAGCGTATCCATCTTTTCCCGGCTCTGCGTCTCGGGCATGACGATGATCGTCTTGTAGCCTTTGGCATTGGCCACCAACGCCAGGCCGATGCCGGTATTGCCCGCCGTCCCCTCGACGATCGTCCCGCCGGGCTGAAGCACCCCCCTTTCCTCGGCATCGTTCACGATGAAAAGCGCCGCACGGTCCTTGACCGAGGCGCCGGGGTTGGCGAATTCGCACTTGGCGAAAATGTCGCAGCCTGTCGCTTCCGACGGGCCGGCGAGGCGCACCAGCGGAGTGTTGCCGATCAGCGCCAGGCTGTTGGGTCCAGATTGCATGGCGCCACGCATAGCGGAGGCGTGGTCGCTTTGCCAAGCAATGGAATGATGGCACGCGCAAAGGGCCGCTTGCCCTGCCCCGTTAACTTTTGCGCGAGTGTGCGTCCCATCCCGGTACAGCGCGAAAAGCGAGGGCGAAGCGTCAAGGGTTTTCGCCTATGGCTCACATCCGGGCGGCGGTGGCCGCGTTCTTTTTGGCAAGGATGGCATATGCCGCGCTGGCTGCGGATAGTGGGATGGAAGGGACGCGGCGCGATTCTTGCGGTCGCGCTGCTTCTGCTCGTCGCGCCCCATCTGATCACCGCCGCCCCGCTCGACATGCTGGAAGGCACGCCTCCACCCGTCGATCCGGCCGAGGAGCCGGGCGCGAACTTTCCCGGTTCCGCCTTCTTCTTCGCCGAAGGGGCGTTCGATCCGGCGCCCGGCGTCGAAACCGTAAGAAGTGCGCATGTGCTGGGACTGGACGCGGTCAAGGCCGCGCCCGCGGCGCTGTTTCGCGGCATGACCGCGCTCGACAGCTATCGCGCGGTCAACTGCCTGACCAACGCGGTCTATTATGAGGCAGGCAACGAACCGGAGGACGGGCAGCGCGCGGTGGCACAGGTGGTGCTGAACCGCGTGCGCAGCCGGCTCTGGCCCGATACGGTCTGCGGTGTCATCTACGAAGGGTCGGAAAGGCTGGATTTCCGGTGCCAGTTCACCTTCAGCTGCGACGGCTCCATGGCGCGAATGCCCGCAGCAGCAGCCTGGGCACGTGCGCGCCGGGTGGCTCAGGACGCCCTTGACGGTCACGTCTATGCCCCTGTCGGCCTCGCCACCCATTATCATACCCTGGCGGTGCGCCCGGCCTGGTCGTCCAGCCTTAACCCCGTTGCGGTGATCGGGGCGCACATCTTCTATCGCAATCCGGGCTTTAACGGGACACCCGCGGCGTTCACCGTCGCCTATGGCGGTCATGAATGGATTTCCGGGCCTGCTCGCCGCGTTTGGCCGCAAAAGCCGGTTGCGCCTGTCGAACTGGCGCCCATTTCGGCCCCGCCGTTCGCCGCCCCCCCATCGACCGGCTGGACTGCGGCGCCGCTACCCCGGTCCCCGCGCGAAGACGACGCGCTCCCCGAATCCACCATTCGCCCCGAATATCGCAACAGCGGCCGCCCGCTTACCTGAGACGCGTTTTTTTGCCGTTAATGCTCGGTTTACCGCCGAAACAACTGATAAACGCGAAAATAAAAAAGCAGGAAATTAGCAGATCGCCCGGAACCTTATCATTCCTTGCGGGTTCTACATTTCGGATAGCAAATCTTTTGCCCCCCGCTCTTGCTATCCACAATAACATGAGCCCGGAACGTTTCTCCCCCCCCCCGACGCGTTCCGGGCTCAGCTTTTTTCGGCGGCAACATCCTCAAATTATAATGATTTTGATAGCGGAACGCTTTGCGTAACTGCGGGTTTTCCCTCGCGTTGCCGCTTCGTTGAAAGATGCGCGGCCACATGTTCCACGAGGAGATTTTCGATGACGAAGAAGATCCTGGCCGCCCTTCTGCTGACGGGTTCGCTGATGGTCGCGGCCTGCAATACGGTCGAAGGTGCGGGTCGCGACGTGCAGAGCGCAGGCAAGGCAGTGGAAGACGCGGCGGACTGACGCTTTTTCCTGACGGTTCCCTTTCCTGGATGGCCTGCTCCCACCGGAGCGGGCCATTTTTTTCAGCTTCAGAAATCCGGACGCCGTTTTTCGCGAAAAGCGGCGACGCCTTCGGCGAAGTCCGGCAGGGTGAAGGCATCGCGGAACAAGGCCAGCGTCACGTCGTCGTCGTCCGCCTGTCCGTCCAGGATGCGGCGAATCATCGCCTTGGACGATCGTACGCTATGCCGGGCATTGGCAGCGATCGTCAGGGCTAGCCGTTCGGCTGCGGCCATCGGGTCGGCTGCGATTTCGTCGATCAGGCCGATAGCGAGTGCGGTTTGCGCGTTCTGCAACATGCCGGTGAACAGGATTCGCTTGGCCCGCGCCGGTCCCACCAGATCGACCAACAACTTCGTGTCGAACAACGAATAGACGATCCCCAGCTTCGCGGGCGTGATGCCCAGCCGCGCGTGCGGCGCGGCGATCCGCAGGTCACAGGCGAGGGCGAGCCCGCATCCGCCGCCTACGCAATCGCCGTCGATTGCGGCGAGCACGGGCTTTTCGGCATGGGCTAGAGCATATTGGGTAGAGCGGATCGCCGCCTGATTGGCGATCCGCCATTTTTCCTCGCCCGAATGGCGGGCAAATTCGTCAATATCGGCTCCTGCACAGAACAGACCCGGCCTTGCTGAACCGAGGATCAGGACACGCACGGCATCGTCGGCCATCGCCTGTGCGACCAGCGCGGGCAGCGTCTCCCACATGGCCTGGGTCATGGCGTTGCGCCGTTCGGGCCGGTCGATCAGCAGCCGGGCGACCGGCCCGTCCCGCTCCAGCCGCAGCGTCACGCCGACCAGCTTTCCAGCAGGGGAGCCAGTTCGTCGAAATGATCGATTACCGCATCCGCCTCCAGCGCCTCGACCGGTCCGTCGAGGAAGCCGAAACTGACCGCGATGCTCGGGATACCGGCATTGCGCGCGCCGGCAATGTCATTGATCGTGTCGCCCAGGAAAATCGCGCGCCCGCCCCCAGCCCGGTCGATCATGGCATGGATGGGGGCGGGATCGGGCTTGGCCACCCCCACCGTGTCACCACCCACGATCGCGGCAAACCGGTCCGACAGGCCGATCTGGCGCATTAACGGCAAGGTAAAGCGTTCCGCCTTGTTGGTGCAGATGGCCAAGCTTACCCCGGCCGCCGCCAGTTCGTCCATTGCCGCGATAAGCCCCGGATAGGGCACGGTATGGACCGCCAGATTCTGCTGATAATAATCGAGCAGGATGGGCAGCGTCGTCTCCAGCATCGCATCGTCGCAGCCGCCCGAAGCGGCGAGCGCACGCTGGAGCATCACCTTGGCCCCCTTGCCCACGAACGGCCGGATGTCGGCAGTGGGAAATGGTGGACGACCGATTGTGCCGATCGCATGATTGACCGCCGCCGCCAGATCGCCGCTGGTGTCTAGCAGGGTGCCGTCGAGGTCGAAGCCGACAATGTCGAAGGGAAAGCGTGCCATGGCCAGCCCCATGCCGCGTGCGCGGTGGCAAAGGCAAGCCAAACATGGCACAGAGCGCACCCGTCGAACCGCGCTTTGCATAAGGACCGACCCGAAGTGACCCTGCCCCGCCCGCTCGCCGTGATCATCCTTGCCGCAGGGCAAGGCACGCGCATGAAATCGTCGATTCACAAGGTTCTTCACCCGATTGCCGGCCGGCCGATGCTGCTGCACCTGCTGGCAAGCGTCGGCACGCTGGCGCCGGAGCGGCAGGTAGTGGTCGTGGGCGCGGGCCGCGATCAGGTGGAGAAGGCCGTGGCGGGCACCGGTGCCGTCATCGCCGTGCAGGAACAGCAACTGGGGACCGGTCACGCCGTGGCCCAGGCCCATGATGCGCTGGCCGGCTTCGCGGGCGACATCCTGATCCTGTACGGTGACGTGCCGCTCGTGCGGGCGGATACGATGCGGGCGATGCTGGACCGGCTGAGCCGGGGCGACGAACCGCGCGCGGTGGTGCTGGGCTTCCGCCCGGACGATGCCGCCGCCTATGGCCGCATCATCGCCGACGGACAGGGCATCATCGACAAGATGGTGGAGTATAAGGACGCCAGCGAAGCGGAACGCGCCGTGACCCTGTGCAACAGCGGGCTGATGGCAGTGCGTTCCACCGATCTGTTCGTGCTGCTGGACCAGATCGGCAACGACAATGCGGCGGGCGAATATTATTTGCCCGATGTCGTGATGCTGCCGGGCGCCCAGAGCGCTGTCATCGAAACCGACGCCTGGGAAGTCGCGGGAGTCAACAGCCGGATCGAACTGGCCGCGGTAGAGGCACTGTGGCAGGCACGCCGCCGGATCGAGACGATGCGCGAAGGGACGACCCTGGTCGCGCCGGACACGGTGTTCTTCGCCCACGACACGATCCTGGGCCGCGACGTGGTGGTGGAACCCAACGTCGTGTTCGGCCCCGGCGTATCCGTCGCGGACGGCGCGGTCATCCACGCCTTTTCCCATCTGGAAGGCGCCCGCGTCGCCAGCGGCGCGGCGATCGGCCCCTATGCCCGGCTGCGGCCCGGCGCGGACATCGGCCCCAAGGCTAAGGTCGGCAATTTCGTCGAGATCAAGAAATCGAGCCTGGGCGAAGGGGCCAAGGCCAATCACCTGTCCTATATCGGCGACGCCACGGTCGGGGCGGATGCCAACATCGGGGCGGGGACGATTACCTGCAATTATGACGGCTTCCTGAAATACCGGACCGAAATCGGCGCGGGCGCCTTCATCGGCTCCAACAGCGCGCTGGTCGCCCCTGCGAGCATCGGCGCGGGCGCAATCGTCGGCGCCGGCAGCGTGGTCACGAAGCCGGTAGAAGCCGACGCGCTCTGCCTCGTCCGCCCGGCGCAGGACAACAAGCCCGGCTGGGCCAGGCGTTTTCGGGAGAAGATGAAGGCACGCAAGGCGGCGAAGGGGTGAAGGGAGCCGGGCGCTATCCGGTCCTGACCGGTGTCGCCATCCTTCTCCTGCTGATCGTCGCCGTTCTGGGATGGCTGGTGATGAACGCCCGCGCCATGCCGGTGGTACGGCGGGCAGACATCGCCTTGCCCTATCCCCCCGGTGCACCGCGGCGACCGGTAACCGTCGCGCTGCTGACAGACACGCATTTGTCGGGACCGGACAACAGCCCGGCACGGATGGCGCGGATCGTGGCGCGGATCAACGCCCTGCATCCCGATCTCATCCTGCTGGGCGGCGACTATATCGGGGATGCCAAGGGCGGCGCCATTTATGACGCGCGGGCGAGCATCGCTTCCTTCGCCTCTCTCCGCGCCCCGCTGGGCGTGGTCGCCGTGCTGGGCAATCATGACAGCCGCAGCCGGAAAAACCGGCGGGCGCTCAGCCAGCCTGACTGGCGCGCGGCTTTTTCGAAGATAGGGATCACCCTGTTGCAGGACGGTGCCGTCCGACGCGGGCCGCTGGCCATCGGCGGGGTGAAGGACATCTACACCCGCAAGCCCGACATCGGCGCCACACTGGCGGCGATGGCCCGCGTGGGCGGCGCCCCGGTGCTCCTGTCGCACGGGCCGGACGTCTTTCCGCCGCTGCCCGATGCGCCGATCCTGGCCCTGGTTGGCCACACCCACTGCGGACAGGTCGCCCTGCCCTTCGCCGGGATCGTCTATGTGCCCTCAAGATATGGAACGCGCTATGCCTGCGGCCTGTATCGCGACGGCGCGAAACTTATGATCGTGGCGGCGGGCGTCGGCACCAGCGGCCTGCCCATCCGGCTGCTGGCGCCGCCCGACATCTGGCTGGTGACGATCCGTCCTGCGCCCGACGTCCAATAATCGTCCGCCCCCCCTGTCATGACGGCCGCGTTAATGGCATGGCCATTTTCCTGCGCTAGGCGCGGGTCAGGGTCATTCGGATCGGCGGGGCGTATCGACATATGTGCGGCATCATCGGAATCATCGGCAAGGAAGACGTGGCGGAACGGCTTGTCGATGGACTCAAGCGTCTTGAATATCGCGGCTACGACAGTGCGGGCGTCGCCACCGTCCATGACGGCGCGATCGAACGACGCCGCGCTGAGGGGAAGCTTGCCAACCTCGTGAAGGAACTGGCGGGGGAACCGCTGCCGGGCACGACGGGCATCGCCCACACCCGCTGGGCCACCCACGGCGCGCCTACGACCAGCAATGCCCACCCCCATGCCACCGGCGAGGTCGCGCTGGTCCACAACGGCATCATCGAGAATTTCAAGACGCTACGCGATGAATTGCAGGCGCGCGGCCGTCATTTCGACAGCCAGACCGATACGGAGGTCGTCGCCCACCTGGTAAGCGAACTGGTCGAACAGGGCGCAAGCCCGAAGGACGCCGTCGCCCAGGTGCTGCCACGCCTGCACGGCGCGTTCGCGCTCGCCATATTGTTCCGTAGCCATCCCGACTTGCTGATCGGCGCCCGGCTCGGATCGCCGCTTGTGGTCGGCTATGGCGAGGGCGAGACATTTCTCGGCTCCGACGCCCTGGCGCTGGCCCCGCTGACCCAGCGCATCGCCTATCTGGAAGAAGGCGACTGGGTCGTCATCACGAAGGACGGCGCGGATATTTTCGACAAGGATGACAAGCCCGTCGAGCGCCCAATTACCATTTCCGGCGTGACCGGCGAACTTATCTCCAAGGGCAATCACCGCCACTATATGCTCAAGGAGATTTACGAGCAGCCGGTGGTCGTAGCCCAGACGCTTCGATCCTATCTGCGCCGGATGGACGACCAGGTGTCGCTGCCCGTGCCCGATTTCGACCTGGGGTCGATCCGACGTGTCACCATCGTCGCCTGCGGCACCAGCTATTATGCCGGTATGGTCGCGAAATACTGGTTCGAGCAATTCGCCCGCGTGCCCGTCGACATCGACGTCGCCAGCGAGTTTCGCTACCGCGACCCGGTGATGGAGGATGGCGGGCTGATGATCGTCATCAGCCAGTCGGGCGAGACCGCCGACACGCTGGCGGCGCTGCGTCACGCGCGGGCGGAAGGCCAGAAGATCGCCGCCGTCGTCAATGTTCCGACCAGCACCATGGCGCGCGAGGCCGACCTGCTGCTGCCAACCCATGCGGGGCCGGAAATCGGCGTCGCGTCGACCAAGGCCTTTACCTGCCAGCTTGCGGTACTGGCCGCGCTCGCGGCCAACCTTGCCCGTGCCAAGGGGCGGCTGGACGAGAAGGCGGAAAAGGAACTGGTGCGCCATCTGGCCGAGGCCCCGGCAGCGCTCAACGCCGCGCTGGCCTATGACGAATCGATCGAGGCCATGGCGCATCTGGTCGCGGCGGCGCGCGACGTCCTCTATCTGGGCCGCGGGCCGGACTATCCGCTGGCGCTGGAAGGCGCGCTCAAGCTCAAGGAAATCAGCTATATCCACGCCGAAGGCTATGCCGCGGGCGAGATGAAGCACGGTCCGATCGCGCTGATCGACGACCAGGTTCCCGTGATCGTGCTTGCACCCAGTGGCCCGCTGTTCGAAAAGACGGTCAGCAACATGCAGGAAGTGCAGGCGCGTGGCGGCAAGGTCGTGCTCATTTCCGACTATGACGGGGTTCAGGCGGCAGGCGAAGGGTGCATAGCGACGATCACCATGCCCAAGGTTCATCCACTGATCGCGCCCATGGTCTATGCGGTGCCGGTCCAGTTGCTCGCCTATCATGTCGCGGTGCTCAAGGGCACGGACGTCGACCAGCCGCGCAACCTGGCGAAATCGGTCACGGTGGAATGACCTGCGCCGGAACGGGGGCGGCATGAACGAGGATCTGTTCGACCTGCCCCCCATCCCCCGGCCCGACATGCTGACCGTCAGCTTCGACCATTGGGAAGGGCCGCTGGACCTGCTGCTGACGCTTGCGCGCACCCAGAAGGTCGACTTGCGCGAAATTTCCATCCTCGCGCTGACCGAGCAATATCTGGCTTTCATCGACGGTGCGCGGGAGTTGAAGCTCGAACTGGCGGCAGATTATCTGGTGATGGCGGCCTGGCTCGCCTATCTCAAATCCTCCTTGCTGCTGCCCCGGCAGGAACAGGCCGATCCCAGCCCGGAGGAACTGGCGCTACGGCTGCAATTGCGGCTTCAGCGACTGAATGCCATGCGCGACGCCGCCGCCCGGCTGATGGCGCGCGACCGCGTCGGCCGCGACGTATTTGCGCGCCGCCGGCCGGAAGGGTTGCGGCTGGTGAGAAAGGCGCGGTGGCGCGCGGACCTTTACGACCTGATCCAGGCCTATGGCCAGATCCGGGCTCGCACCCAGCCGGTGGTGCACACCATCGCGGTGCGGCCCGTCATGACGCTGGATGAGGCGATACACCGGGTCGGATCGCTGGTCGGCATGGCGATCGACTGGACGACGCTCGAATCCTTCCTGCCCGACGGGCTGGACCCAGCCCGCACCCGGTCCGCGCGCGCCAGCAGCTTCGTCGCGGCACTGGAACTGGCGCGGCAGGGCAAGCTGGAGATAAGGCAGGATGGCATATTCGCTCCTCTCTATCTGCGCGTTGCCCCGCCCGCACCGCTTGCCGGATCATCATCATGACAACGGAACCGGACGATTTCCTGCGCGCGGTCGAAGCCGCGCTGTTCGTGGCCGAGGCACCCATGACCCCGGCGGAGTTGCGCCTGCATGTCGGCGACGCCGGCGATCTGCCTGCCGCGCTGACGCGCCTTGCCGGCGATTATGCCGGGCGGGGGATCAATCTGGTCGAACGGGGCGGCCGCTGGCACTTCCAGACAGCGGCGGACCTTGCTCATATATTGCGACGGGAAAAGGATGAACCGCGCAAATTGTCGCGCGCGGCGATGGAAACACTGGCCATCATCGCCTATCACGAACCGGTCAGCCGCGCGGAAATCGAGGCGATCCGCGGCGTTCAGGTGGCCAAGGGTACGCTGGACGTGCTGATGGAAGCTGGCTGGATTCGCCCCGCTGGACGCCGCGAAGTGCCCGGCCGCCCCCTGATTTATGCCACGACCGTAGATTTTCTGACACATTTCGGCCTTAGCAGCCGGCGCGACCTGCCCGGCCTGGAAGACCTGCGTGCGGCGGGTCTTCTCGATCCCGTCGATCTTGCGCTGGAGGGTCTGGGCGGCCAATCCGTTCTGGAAAATGATGGGGAAGAGGCCTAGATAGGCCTCCTTTCAGGAGTATTTGTTATGGGTTCCTTCTCGCTGATGCACTGGGTGATCGTGCTCCTGGTCGTCATGCTGCTGTTCGGCGGCGGTCGCATCTCCGGCCTGATGGGCGATGTTGCCAAGGGCATAAAGAGCTTCAAGAAGGGCATGGCCGACGACGACGATGACGTCCCGACCAAGCCTGCGACGCGCATCGAGGGCCATCGCGTACCGGAACAGGATGCGCCGAGCGCAACCGAAGAAAAGACCAAGGCCTAAAAGTCCATAACCGGATAGCGACAGGCCATGTTCGGCATCGATTCGACCGAATTTCTGGTGATCGTGATCATTGCGGTGATCGTGATCGGTCCCAAGGACTTGCCGCGCGCGCTCTACAAGGTGGGGCAAATCGTCGGCAAGGCGCAGGGCATGGCGCGCCATTTCCGCACCGGCATCGACGCCATGGTGCGAGAGGTGGAGCTGGAGGAACTGGAAAAGAAGTGGGCACAACAGAATAAGCGGATCATGGACGAGCATCCGCCCGAATCCCTTCCGGGCCCCGCTTCGACCGACACTCTGCCCGCCCCGGAAGCGCCGTCTCACGGTGCGGAAACGGCGTCGGCTGAAACGACGTATACCGAAAAACCGCCCTATGTCGCCGAAGCGGCGCCGTCCGCGCCGGCAGCCGGAGACAAGCCGCCCTATGTCGCGGAGGCTCCCTCCACCAAGGGCGATGCCGCCGCATGAGGGACCTGGACGATACCAAGGCACCGCTGCTCGACCATCTGATCGAGCTGCGCGGGCGGCTGCTCAAATGCGTCTACGCCCTGTTTGTCACCGGCGCGGTCTGCTTCTATTTCTCCGATCATATCTTCGCTTTCCTGGTCCAGCCGCTCAAGGCGGCTTTCGGCGATGGTGGCGGACGGCTGGTCTACACAAAGCTCTACGAAGCCTTTTTCGTGCAGGTGAAGGTCGCGCTGTTCGGCGCCTTCTTCCTGTCCTTCCCGATCATCGCCAACCAGCTATGGGCCTTCGTTGCGCCCGGCCTCTACGCCAAGGAAAAGAAGGCGTTGCTGCCGTTCCTGGTGATGACGCCGGTGCTCTTCCTGCTCGGCGCGTCGCTCGCCTATTTCGTGGTGATGCCAACCGCCTTCCACTTCTTCCTGGAATTCCAAGGCGATGCCGGCGGACTTGCGGTGGAGGCACTACCCAGCACCGACGCCTATCTGACCCTGGTGATGCAATTCATCCTGGCGTTCGGGATCAGCTTCCTGATGCCGGTGCTGCTCATGCTGCTCAATCGCGCGGGCTTCGTCACGCGCGCGCAGTTGATCGGCATGCGCCGGTACATGATCGTGGCCGCCTTCATCCTGGCGGCGGTGCTGACGCCGCCCGATGTCGTATCGCAGCTAATGCTCGCCGTGCCGTTGCTGCTGCTCTACGAGATCACGATCCTGGCGATCTGGATTACCGATCGGCGGCAAGGCAAGGTTGCGCAGGAAGGCGACGAAGCCGCCGCCTGAACCGGCCGCACCGGCGGAGAAGCACGGCACAAAATGTAGCCAGCCGCAAAGCTGGCGGCGCTTTCGCGTCACGCAACCGCTACGCACGCCGCGCCATCGCCTGACAAAAAAGGGCGGACCTTGCGGCCCGCCCTGTCCTGTTTCAACCCGACGCGCGGATCAGTAAACGCGGGCCTTGGGCTTGATATATTCCGCCTCGTCCGTGAGCGTGTAGTCGTGGACCGGACGATAATCGAGCGTCACCTTGCCGCCCTGGCCACCCCAACCTTCGAACCAGCTGATGGTATGCTTCATCCAGTTTTCGTCGTCGCGGTTCGGGAAATCCTCATGCGCATGGGCGCCACGGCTTTCCTTACGGTTTTCAGCGCTGACCATGGTGCAGACGGCGGAGGACATGAGGTTGTCCAGTTCCAGCGTCTCGATCAGGTCGGTGTTCCAGATCAGCGAGCGGTCGGAAACGGCGACGTCCTCCATACGCTTGTTGACCTGCGCGATCTTCGTCACGCCTTCGGCCAGCAGGTCGCTGTCGCGGAACACCGCGGCGTGCTTCTGCATGGTGTGCTGCATTTCCAGGCGAATCTGCGCCGTGGGCGTGCCGCCCTTGGCATTGCGATACTTGTCGAGACGCGACAGCGCCAGATCGGCCGCATCGGCCGGCAGCGGCTTGTGGCTACCGTTGGGCTTGAGCGTTTCCTTGAGGTGCAGGCCGGTCGCACGGCCGAAAACGACAAGGTCGATCAGCGAGTTGGAGCCGAGGCGGTTCGCGCCGTGCACCGAAACGCAAGCCGCTTCGCCCACGGCGTAGAGGCCCGGGACCACGACTTCCGGATCGTCACCGACCTTCGTCACCACCTGTCCATGATAGTTACAGGGGATGCCGCCCATATTATAGTGGACGGTCGGCGTCACCGGCAGCGGCTGACGGGTCAGGTCGACGCCCGCGAAGATCTTGCCGCTTTCGGTGATGCCGGGCAGGCGCTCGGCCAGCACCTTGGGATCGATATGATCGAGGTGCAGGAAGATGTGGTCCTTGTTGGGACCCACGCCGCGCCCTTCGCGCATTTCCATCGCCATCGAGCGCGACACGACGTCGCGGCTGGCGAGGTCCTTCGCCGACGGGGCATAGCGTTCCATGAACCGCTCGCCTTCGGAGTTGGTGAGGTAGCCGCCCTCGCCGCGTGCGCCCTCGGTGATGAGCACGCCCGCGCCGTAGATGCCGGTCGGGTGGAACTGCACGAACTCCAGATCCTGGAGCGGCAGGCCCGCGCGCAGCACCATGCCGCCGCCGTCGCCGGTGCAGCTATGCGCCGAGGTGGCGGAGAAATAGGCACGGCCATAACCGCCGGTCGCCAGCACGACCGCATGACTGCGGAAGCGGTGGATGCTGCCATCTTCCATACAGATGGCGATCACGCCACGGCACTCGCCATTTTCCATGATCAGGTCGATGGCGAAATATTCGATGTAGAAGTCCGCGTCATATTTCAGCGACTGCTGATACAGAGCGTGCAGCATGGCGTGGCCGGTGCGGTCGGCCGCGGCGCAGGTGCGCTGCACCGGCGGGCCGGCGCCCATATTCTGCATGTGGCCGCCGAACGGACGCTGGTAGATCGTCCCGTTCTCGTTGCGGCTGAACGGCACGCCGGCATGTTCCAGCTCGATGACCGCCGCCGGCGCCTCGCGCACCATATATTCGATCGCGTCCTGGTCGCCCAGCCAGTCAGACCCCTTGACGGTGTCGTACATGTGCCAGGTCCAGTGGTCGGGACTGTTGTTGCCCAGCGACGCCGCGATGCCGCCCTGCGCCGCGACGGTGTGGCTGCGGGTCGGGAACAGCTTGGTGATGCAGGCCGTCTTCAGGCCCGCCTCGGCGCTGCCCATGGTCGCGCGCAGGCCCGAACCGCCCGCGCCGACGACCACTGTGTCATATGTGTGGTCGATGATCTTGTAGGCTTCGGTCATTATTCTGCGGCCCCCAGAAAGGCGATCTTGGCGATCGCGAAAACGCCGGCGGCCGCGCCGCCGAAGGCATAGAAATTCAGCAGCAGCATGGAGAAGAAGCTGAGGCCCTTATCATGCACATAGTCTTCCAGCATCACCTGCATCCCCAGGCGCAGGTGCCAGAAGATGCTGACGATCATCAGCATCATCGGCACGGCGACCAGCGGATTGGCGATCCAGCCGGTGACGCTTTCATAGTCGAGCCCCGGCAGGGTCAGCAGGCTGAAGAGCAGCCAGAGCACCAGCAGCAGATTGCCGACCGCGGTGTAACGCTGCACCAGCCAATGCTGCGCGCCATGTTTGGCGGAGCCGAGGCCACGGACGCGGCCGATCCCAGTTCCCGTTCCCATCAGAGCGCCTTTCCGAAGATGTAAAGCCACATGAACCCGGTCAGCAGCAGCGACAGGATGAAGGTCGCGATCGACCAGCTCTTGTTGTTCCTGAGTTCATAGCCAGCGCCCATGTCGAGCACAAAGTGACGCAAGCCGGAACAAAGATGCTGGAAGAAGAACCAGCTAAGGCCGATCATCACCAGATAGCCGATCGGCGACGTCGCGCACCGGACGAAGTACGCATAGGCATCCGGTCCGGTCGCGGCAGCCATCAGCCACCATACCAGCCCCAGCGCGCCAGCCGTGGCAAGCCCGTTTCCGGTCACGCGGTGCATGATGGAAACGGCCATGGCGGGCCCCCATTTCCAGATCGTCAGATGCGGCGAAAGCGGCCGGCTGTTGGATTGCGCCATCGAGTTCTTCGTCCCTGAAGCTTTTACCTGATTCCGTCCCCTTAGGGTCGATGTGGCATGAGGGCAAGCCGCGCCGCATTCTGAAGCGTCCTTGCCGGGCTAAGAATGGATTAACCAAAATGCCCTATCGCTGTGCCAGCTAAACGACGCATCGATCAAGGAAGCACTAGATGAACACGGGGCAGAACAACTGGAAGGCGACCGCGGAAAACCTCGTCAACCTGGAACCCGTATATGGATTGGGCGCGGGCGCCCGCGAACTTTACACATTGTTGTCCGGGTCACTCGACGATGTCGCCGATGCCTTTTACTTTGCCTATGAAGAATCGGCTGGCCTGAAAGACCGGCTCTCGCTGGCGGCCTGCGAAAAAATCCGCGCGGATTCCCGGCGCTATTTCGAACAGAAGATGACCAATTTTCTCGTGGGCGAATGGATCGGTCAGATCACCAATTGCGTCCGGCATGCGGCCAAGCACGGCCTGACGGTCTATTCCGTCATGACGGCCGTCGCCAAAGGCAATGAAATGATGGCCAGACTGGTATTCAACGCCTGCGCGGACGACCCTGAAAAGTGCCAGCGCATGATCATTGCGACCTACAGGATCGGCATGATGGATACGTGGATCCTCAGCAGCGTCCTGTCCAATGACAAGGCCGAGGCCGAACGGTCCGAGCGCCAGCGCTACAGCGTGATGTTCGAACAGCGCATTGTTGCCGAGATCGACGGCGCGTCGCGGCTTGGTGAATCGCTGCGTGAACAGGCCAAAGACGCTTCTGCGGCTACCCGCGGCATGCTGGGCAAGGCGTCCGAAGTCGCCGCAGCAGCCGAACAGTCCGCCCTGGCCATGCGCGAGGCGGCCCGGACTTCCGCCGGACTGATCCGCGCGATCGACGACGCCCGCACGGAAGTCGAAAGCGCGGCCGACGTCGCGCAGCGTGCGGCCCAGCAATCGAGCGACGCGGTCACCATGTCCTCGACCCTGTCCGAGCACGCAAAATCGATCGAATCGATCCTGGGCCTGATTCGCGACATTGCGGGCCAGACAAACCTTCTGGCGCTCAACGCTACCATCGAGGCAGCGCGTGCGGGCGATGCGGGCCGGGGTTTCGCGGTCGTCGCCCAGGAAGTCAAAAGCCTGGCCAACCAGACGGCACGCGCAACGGACGAGATCGCCGGCAAGATCGCCGACATCCAGGCTTCGACCCGGCAGTCGGTTGAAACCAACGAACGTATCCGCAATACGGTTGGCGAGGTTCAATCCAGTGCCGACCGTATCCGCCACGCCATGGACGCCCAGGCGCAAACGGTGACGATGATTACCGCGGCCGTGGACGAAACCGCGCTGGCAGCCGACTCGATGTCGACGACGATTTCCGCGATCCGGCAGGATACCGAAGTCGTGGCATCGGAGATCGACCAACTCGAACGCGGGTTCATGAGCGTCGAGGGTAAGCTGTCCGGACTGTTGAACGCATCTTCGGATTTCGGCCGTCAGGTGGCCTGACGCTTTCCCTGTTCCACCGCCTTCGCTAAGGCGGCGGGATGAAGAATGCCGCCGCGCCAGCCGCGCAAAGCTGGAAAGTCACCCTGCCCTGCACGCGCGTCGAAGCCGAGGCGCTGGACGGGGACATTGCGGCTTTCGCCCTGATGGACCGCCCGCCCGTCCTCATGACGAGCGAGGCCGCGCCGGATGACGAGGATAAATGGCAACTCGACGCCTATTTCGAGGGCAAGCCGAGCCAGGCCGCCATCCGTATTCTCAAGACACTGGTTCCCAGCGCCGCCGGCACCAGGCCGCTGGTCGAAGCCCTGCCGGACCAAGACTGGGTCACGCTCAGCCAACAGGGGCTGGAACCGGTCACCGCCGGCCGCTTCCACGTCCGCAACATCGCCGACGACCCCGAATTGCCGGACCATATCAACCTGCTGATCGAAGCCGGACGCGCCTTCGGCACCGGCCAGCATGAAACGACCGCCGGATGCCTCGCCATGCTCGACCGCATGCGGCGTCTGGGCATGCGAACCCGCAACATCGCGGATATCGGCACCGGGACGGGATTGCTGGCCTTCGCCGCGCTGCGGCTGTGGCCGCGCGCCAATGCCGTTGCGTCCGACATCGATCCGGTCGCCGTCGACATCAGCGCCGACAATGCCCGTGCCAACGGCGTGCCGCTGGGCGGTGGACCGGGCCGGCTGGCACTGGTGACCGCGGCCGGCGCCGATCACCCCGCGCTTGTCGGTCGCGCGCCCTATGATCTGCTGATCGCCAATATTCTCGCCGGACCTCTCATCGAACTCGCCCCTGCCCTTTGCGCCCTGGTGGAAGAAGGCGGCACGATCATCCTCGCCGGCCTGCTCGACCGTCAGGCCGATGCCGTGCTGACCGCGTATCGCGCGCAGGGGATGCGACTGGCCGAGCGCACCGACAGCGGGGACTGGCCCACGTTGCGCCTGCGCAAGCGACCCTCGATCGGCTGGAAACGCCCCCGGCGGCTGCGGCAAGGCGCGCGCGGCGAGGCACCTGGCTTCGGCAGTCTGTAACAGCAGGAGAGAAGATCATGGCCATTGTCCCCCGCACCGTCATGCACGGCACCGCCGATGCGCCGTTCGAAAGTACCCTGGTGTTCGACGATGCCGCGCCCGGCCCCCGTCCCGGCATCCTGCTTTTCCCCAATGCGCTCGGCGCCAAGAAGGCGGATGTGCGGTATGCGGAAAAAGTCGCCGCAATGGGTTTCGCCGTGCTCGTCACCGACCTTTATGGCCAGGGCAAGCGCACCACCCGCGCCGACACCGACATGGGCCGCTACATGGTCGAACTGAACGACGACCGCACCCTGCTGCGCGACCGGCTGCACGCCGCCCACACGCTGCTGAAGGATATGGAGCAGGTGGACGCGGCCCGAACCGCCGCGATCGGCTTCTGCTTTGGCGGAAAATGCGTCCTGGATCTTGCCCGATCGGGTGCCGACATCGCCGGCGGCGTCAGCTTTCACGGCGTCTATGATGCCCCGCTCTTTCCCCGCGCCGCCATCCGCGCGAAGCTGCTGGTCTGCCATGGCTGGGACGACCCGATCGCACCTCCCGAAGCCACCGTAGCGCTCGCGACGGAACTCACCGACGCAGGGTGCGACTGGCAGATCCATGCCTATGGGAAGACCGGCCACGCCTTCACCGATCATGACGCGCAAATGCCGGAACGGGGCATGGCCTACGACGCAGACGCCGATCGGCGCAGCTTCCGCGCCATGAGCGATTTCCTGAGCGAACTGTTCGATTGAACGACAGATTGCGGTTCAGATCTCGTCGATCATTTCCGCCAGCACGGCCAGGCAATCCTTGCCCAGTTGCATCGACCGGGCGGGAGACCAGCCGAAATCGACGTCGGGCAGGTCGTCATTGTCCTTGAACGGCATTTCCAGGGTCATCGATACCGCACCGAAACGGTGAGCGACCTGATTGGTCGACATGGACAGATTGGCCTTGCCAGCGCCCGCCACCGGGTAACCCCGTCGCGTCTGGAAATCCGGCGTGCGACAGGCAAGCGTGTCGCGATAGCGGTGGTAGAGCGCCAGCTGGCGATCGGTGATGGACGGTATGCCCTCGAACCCCGCGATGAAGACGGCCGGGATCGCTTCGTCGCCATGCACGTCCATGGCAAAATCGACGCCGGTTTCGTCCATCGCCGCCCGGACCAGAAAAACCTCGGGACTGCGGTCCATGCTGGGCTCATGCCATTCCCGGTTCAGGTTGACGCCCGCCGCGTTGGTGCGCAGATGCCCGCGTCGGCTGCCGTCGGGATTCATGTTGGGCACGATGTGCAGGGTTGCCTTCTTCCGCAGCAGCCGCGCGACCGCATCCTCCTCGTCCAGCAGGCGGTCGAGCGCGCCTTCCATCCACCATTCGGCCATGGTCTCGCCCGGATGCTGGCGGGCATAGAGCCAGACCGCCTTGGGTCCGTCGCCGATCGTCAGCAGGTCCAGCGGCTGGCCGTCCAGGGTCAGGCCCAGCTCGCGATGGGCGACGCCCGGCTGGCTGCCCGCCCAGGCGATCAGGTCATGGTGCCGTTCCATCGAATAGGGCGCGAAATAGGCCAGCCATACGGCGTTGGCGTCGGGCGAAAGCCGGACGGTAAGCTTGCCATCGGCATAGCCGGTGTCGGCCTGGAACCAGGATTGCCGGTCCTCGCTGAAGCGCGCGCGATAGCCGGGCCAGCCATCGGGATAGGCCGATGTCGCGCCGTTGACGATGACCAGTTCGACTTCGCGCCCGGCGATGCCCGCGACGCGGAAATGGAACCACTGGAAGAAATCGCTCCGGTGGTCCTTCACGATTTCCAGCTCGGCGCGCACGCCCTGCGGCACGTCGATGATGGAAAGAACGCGGATATTGCCGCTGTCGAAGGCGCTCGTGATCGAAATGGTCATTTGACGACTATAGTGCGCCCCGATTCGCCCGGATAGCCCTGGAACAAGGATGCGGCGAGTTTCTGCGCGGCAAGGCCGGGCTGGGCCGCCGGCGTTCCCTGTCGCGCTTCCGTCATGGCGCGGCCTTCCCATAGGGTGGTCGCGTCCGCCCGCCGCCGCAACTGCACCCGCAATTCGGTGGTCACGATGTCCTTGGGCTTGCCCGACAGATTGATGCCGATGCCGACGCCAAGGCCGGAATAGCCGCCGCTGCCCAGCGCGCCCCCCACGCCGACGCTGACCGGCTTGTCGTCGCGCTGATAGCCGGTCGGACGAAAACCCCGGCGAAAACTGACCAGGGCGACATAATCGCTCCCGGCGCCCGGTTCGACGCTGGCGAAGCCGACCTGCTCCAGTTCCTGCGCCACCGCGGCGGCATAGGCGCGAAATTCCAGGCTGACATCCGGATTACCGGGCATTTCTTCCACCGCGACGGTGCCCGACCGGACGACATCGTCGATGTGGAACCGCGTAACTTCGACCGGGGGGATCGCCGTCGCGCAGGCGGCAAGCGGCAGGATGAGGCAGGCGGCCAACAGGGGACGGAACGGCATGGGACTTCACTCCAGCGAGGCTTTGACCGATACACGGCACGACCAGTCTATTTCCTTCCAACGCGCAAAGCCATCATCTGGCTGCACCGGCGATGAACGAGGGCAAAAGACGGCCCGGCGGCCTTGACTTTGGACCGTCCGCCCCATAGGGGCTGCGCTTCGATTTTCCGAACCGACAGATTCTTAAAAGGCCGACTGCCATGAAGATCCGCAACTCGCTCAAGTCGCTCAAGGGCCGCCACCGGGACAACCGCGTGATCCGCCGTCGCGGCCGCACCTACGTCATCAACAAGACCAACCGCCGCTTCAAGGCCCGCCAGGGCTGATAGCGCGGGGCCGAAAGGCTCCGGTCATGACAGGCTTTCGCAAGCGCCCGATCGAACCGGATCGGGCGCTTGTTTGCGTGCGCGCGTCTTTTCAGCGCCGCTGCCGGCTGGGAGAACGAAAAAGGGGGCGGAAAGACCGCCCCCTTCTTTCATGTCCGGTATGACGCCGGTCACATGGTGATCTTGGCCCCGGCATACATGTAGCGGCCGACATAGCTGATCGGATAGTTGCTCGATGCGATCGACGGTTGCTGGTCGAACAGGTTGTTCGCGCCGACATAGAAGCGGAAATGGTCGTCCACGTCATAGGCGACGTAGAGGTCGTGCTGCCACTTTTCCTTGTACTTCAGATATTTGGACTCGGCGATGTCCGGGTTCGCGTCCGTCTGCTCGGTGGTGTAGCGAAGCGTCTTGCTGAACCAGCTGATGCCGTAGTTCACCGTCAGCTTGTCCAGTTTCCAGGTGATGTCGCCAGTGGCGTTCCACTTGGGATAATAGGCCTCCTCACGGTCGACATTGACGTCGGCGCCCGGCGTCGCGATGAATTCCAGCTTGTCGAGATAGCCGCCGACCAGCGAGAGGCTGAAACTGCCCGCCTTCGCTGTGGCGAACTGGTAATTCAGCTTGATGTCCGCGCCGGAAGTCCGGAAATTGGCGACATTCTGCGGCGAAACGAAATAGCCGTTGATGTAGCCTGTGTCCGGTGCACGGCTGACGTTCTGGCAATAGACATTATCAAGCGTGGGCTGGTCGACGCACAACTCGGCCAGTTCCTCCGCGGTGGGCGTGTTGATCGCGTTCTTCAGCTTGATGTCATACCAGTCGAAGGAAGCGATCAGGCCCGGGATAAAGCCGGGGCGCAGTACGACGCCGGCCGTCCAAGTGCGCGCGGTTTCCTCCCGCAGGTTGCGGTTGCCGCCGGAATTGCCCGGCAGGCTGACCGTCGCCTGCGGGTCGTTTTCCGGGTTGAACGCGGCGATCTGGTCAGGCGTCAGGCCCAGGGCGGTAAGGGCCGCCTTGCAGTTGGCGACCCGATATTGCGTGCCTTCGTCGATATAGACCGGGTCGCACGGATCGCTGATGAAGGAAAAGCCCCCGTTGCGCGGTGCGAACAGTTCGGTGATGTTGGGCGCACGCACCGCTTCCGACCAGGTGCCGCGGAAACTGATGTCGGGGATGGGCGCATAGGTCCCGTCGACCTTCCACGTGGTAGTCTTGCCCACGGTGGAATAATCCGACAGGCGCAGCGCCGCGCCGAAAGTCAGATTATAGGCGAACGGCATGTCCTTGAGCACCGGCACGGACAATTCACCGAAGATTTCCTTCACATCGAAGCTGCCCTGTTCCGGCAACTGGAGCGAGAAGTCGGCGAGCGCGCCCTGCTGGAGCAATTTGTCGGGGACGAAGCTGCTCTTTTCCTTGCGATATTCGGCGCCCAGCGCGAAACCGACCGGACCGCCCGGCAGCTCGAAGAACTGGCCGAAATCGCCGGAGATCGATCCCGACACGACATGCTGCTGAACCTTGGCGCGGTTGACGATGTCCGCATTGACCCAGTCGAGCGCCGCCTGATCCCGCACGCCATTGCCCAGCAGGTTGAGCGGACGGCATCCGCTGCCGGCGCCGGGCGTGAAGGTGGTGGCGGGCGCATCATAATTGTTCGGATCGATATTCGCCGTCGGATCGAGGTCCGACCGGCAGACGATCTGCCCGGTCGCCGGATCGCGCACCGCATCCACCGCGGCGAAGTAGCGGTCGCCGATGCGATAGTCGGTCAACAGGATCTTGGACTTGGTCTGGCCGAACGTATAGGACAGTTCATATTTGGCGTGATCCGAAATATCGCCTTCAAACCCGCCGACAAAGCGCATTGTTTCGCGATCGTTCCGTTCACCGCGCACGCCCAGGTCGAAATTGTCGCGCGAAATCAGCGCGCCTTCGGACGTATCCGCAATACCCGCGAACCGATCCTGAAGATAGGGATTGTCCGGCGTGAGGTAGGTATAGAAATCGAAGGACGGCTGCGCCAGCGTGAAGGTCCGGTTCTTCACATATTTGGCCTCGAAGAAGACCTTGAACGCGTCGCTGAAGTCATAATGGGACAACAGGTTGAAATTATGCACCCGGTTATAGGCCTGCAAATCGCCCTGATACCCCGCCAGCGGCGTGCTGTCGCCGCCCTGCGTCAGGCCGCCCGACGACGGCAGCAACATACCGCGATCATAGACTTTGCCGGAGCCGGTATATTCGGGAATGCCGTCAAAGTCGAAATCGATCGCGCCGTCTAGCGAACTGTCCGCATAGCGCAGGTCGTTGAACGGCAGGCGGTCGGGCACATTGGGATCGTCGGGGAAATCTGCCGGATTACGCACGATCCCGTAGGTCTTGAGAGGGTTGCCCGTCCGCTCGCGGTCGAAGCTGCTCAGCCGATCCTGCTCGCGAAATTCGTAGGACAGAGCGATGTTGCCGCGTCCGTCCGCGAAATTCTTGCCATAGGTCAGCGATCCGTAGCGCTGGCCGGCATCGCCCCGGCTGGAAATGCCGATCTGGCCGTTGGCCTTGAAACCGTCGAAATCGCGCTTCAGCCGGAAATTGACCACGCCCGACACGCCGTCCGCTCCATAAATGGCCGATGCGCCCCCCGTCAGCACGTCCACGCTTTCGATCAGGTCGTTGGGGATAGTGTTGATGTCTACAGCGGCGGTGCCGGACAGGCTGGCGACATGACGGCGCCCGTTGACGAGCACCAGCGTGCGGTCCTCGCCCAGTCCGCGAAGGTTGAGCAATTGGACGCCAACCGCGCCGAAATCACTGTTCGAACCGGATGTCTGTGCGCCGCCGAACGAGGAAATCAATGCCGGGTTCTGGCGCAGCGTGTCGACCAACTGGACGTTACCGGACTGTTCCAATTCTTCGGCCGTCACAGCAACCAGCGGATTCGCAAGATCATAGCTGCTGCGCTGCTGAATGCGGCTGCCGGTGACGACAATGGTCTCGCCATCATCGGCCGCAGGCCCTTCCTGAGCAAAAAGCGGTGTTGCCGTAGCGGAAGTCAGAGCTGTCGCTGCCAACAGCGCGCGCGAAAGCCGGTGTTGCCGAAAGACCATTGTCAAACCCCTGTTTTGTTGGACGTTCGTAAAGAACGCGAAGCGCCAAGAAGGCTGGGATTGACGCGCCAGATCAACCCGCGCTGCGACGAACAGAGCGAAAATGGCCAGATTTTTTTCAACCTGTCACACATTGGCAACACGGCGGTGGAGGCGCGGCGCCGTCTATTGCCCTATGGCCTGTGCCCGCGCGACCAGTGCCTTTGCCTCCTCGACATGCATCGATTCGATCATACGGCCTTCGAAGCGTTCCGCCCCGCCCGTCGCCGCCTCGATCAGACGGCGTGCGTCCGCCACCGCCTGCGCGTCGGGGCCGAAGACCTGATTGGCGACCGTCACCTGCGACGGGTGGATCAGGGTCTTGCCATCGAAACCCAGCGCATGACCCTCGGCACATTCCGCTTCGAGTCCCGCCTCGTCGTCCAGCCGGTTGAAGACGCCGTCGAACACGGCGATACCCGCCGCCCGCGCCGCCAGCACGACGGTCTGCATCGCATGGGACAGGCCAATCCGACCGGCCGAAGGCGGAATGGCCAGATCCTTGCGCAGGTCGTTATTTCCCATGAACAGGCCCGCGCACCCTTCGCCCGCGGCGATCGCGCCCGCCGCCAGTACCCCCTTCGCGCTTTCTATCATCGCGATCACCGGCTTCTGGCTGACGGAGAACACGTCCTTCACCTGCTTGGGATGCTCGACCTTGGGCAGGACCACATAGTCGCAGGCCGTGCCCTTGAGCGCGACCATCTCCGGCCCGTGCCATGGCGTGCCCTCCACATTGATGCGAACCGCCGCCAGCCGTCCGTCGAAACCCTCACTCACTGCGGCCAGCGCACCGTCCCTCGCCTCGCCCTTCCTGTCGTCGGGCACCGCATCCTCCAGGTCCAGTATCACCATGTCGCACGGCAGGGTCCGCACCTTGGCGATAGCGCGCGGGTTGGATGCTGGCAGGAACAGCAGCGAACGGGCGTGGCGCAGCAACATCGGGCATTCTCCCTTCCGGTTTGACTTTCCCCGTTAACGAATAAGGCGCATAATCCAAGTCCGCCAACGGGGAAGGCCCTTGACCATGCTGACGACTTTCGCGCTCACTCTTACCGGGCTCGTGCTCTTTTACCTTGCCGTCAGCGTGAAGGTGGTCCGCCAGGGCTATCAATATACGATCGAACGGTTCGGCCGGTTCACCGAGGTTGCCCGTCCCGGCCTCAATTTCTACCCCGCCTTCTTCTACGCGGTCGGCCGCCGCATCAACATGATGGAACAGGTGGTCGACATTCCGGGGCAGGAGATCATCACCAAGGACAATGCCATGGTGTCGGTTGACGGCGTGGTCTTCTTCCAGGTGCTGGACGCGGCCAAGGCGGCGTATGAGGTGTCGGAACTCTACGTCGCGATCATGCAACTCGCCACCACCAACCTGCGCACCGTCATGGGATCGATGGACCTGGACGAAACCCTGTCGAAGCGCGACGAGATCAACGCCCGCCTGTTGTCGGTGGTCGATCACGCGACCAACGCCTGGGGCATAAAGATTACCCGCGTGGAGTTGAAGGACATCCGCCCGCCCGCCGACATCGTCAACGCCATGGGACGGCAGATGAAGGCGGAACGGGAGAAGCGCGCCAACATCCTGGAGGCCGAAGGCCTGAAAAGTGCGGAGATATTGCGCGCCGAAGGGCAGAAGCAGAGCCAGATCCTCGAAGCCGAGGGCCGTCGCGAAGCCGCTTTCCGCGATGCCGAGGCGCGCGAGCGCGAGGCCGAAGCGGAAGCCAAGGCGACGCAGATGGTTTCCGACGCCATATCGGCCGGCAATCCGCAGGCGCTTAATTATTTCATCGCGCAGAAATATACCGATGCCGTGCAGCAATTCGCCGTGTCGCCCAACGCCAAGACCATCCTTTTCCCGGTCGAGGCGACGCAGCTTATCGGCACCCTTGGCGGGATTGGCGCGCTGGCAAAGGAAGCGCTGGGCACGGACGGCCCGCCGACGCCCACGCCGCCCACACCCGCCCGTCGCGGTCCCTTCGGCCAGAGCCAGGGGTGACCCGCATGCCCACGCCGAAAACGGCACGCTGATCGCAAGAGGACCGGACCATGATGCTCACATCGCTACTGGCGGATCATTGGGGCTGGCTGATCTTCGCGGCGCTGCTGGGCATTGCCGAAGTGCTGATCCCGGGCGTGTTCCTGATATGGATCGCGATTGCGGCGGCGGTCACGGGGCTGCTGGCTCTCGCGCTGCCCATCGACCTGCCGGTTCAATTGCTGCTGTTCGCAGGCTTCAGCATCCTGTCGGTTTGGGCCGGCCGGCGCTGGTATGTCGACCATCCCGTGGCATCGAGCGACCCGCTGCTGAACGACCGCGCCGCGCGGATGATCGGCCGGGTGGTGACGGTGGTCGAACCGATTGCCGGCGGCGAAGGCCGCGTGCGCGTCGATGACAGCGTGTGGAGCGCGACCGGGCCGGACATGGGGACCGGCACGCGCGCCCGCATCATCGGCGCGGACGGTGCGACCTTGCGGGTGGAACCGGCCTGACGCGCCGCCCGGCCCCGCTCCTGCCTCAACCGACGAAGGCGCGTTCGATCACGAACTGGCCCGGCGCCGCATTGGAACCCTCGGTGAAACCGGACTCTTCGAAATAGGCGGCGAACTGCTTGATCATCTCCATGCTGCCGCACATCATGATCCGGTCCGTTTCGGGATCGAAGGCTGCAGGTCCGGGAATACCGTCGAACAAGGTGCCGCTCTCGACCAGTTTGTCGATGCGCGCGCTATTACCCTCGAACGGTTCGCGGGTCACCGTCGGCACATAATGGAACTGGGCAGGTGCCTGTTCGGACACCAGCGGGTCTTCCGACCATTTTGCCTCCAGTTCCTCGCGCAAGGCAAGGTCCGACACACGGCGAACGGAGTGGACGATCACCACCTGCTCGTAAAATTCATAGACATCCGGGTCGCGCGACAGGCTGAGAAAAGGCGCCAGGCCCGTACCGGTCGACAGCATGAACAGCCGCTTGCCCGGCAACAGCGCATCAGTGACCAGCGTGCCCGTCGGCTTGCGACCGAGATAGATCTGGTCGCCCGGCTGGATCAATTGCAGCCTGGATGTCAGCGGACCGTCCTGCACCTTGATCGACAGGAATTCCAGTTCCTCGTCCCAGGACGGGCTGGCGACCGAATAGGCGCGCAGCAGAGGCTTTCCATTGTCCCCTTGCAGGCCGATCATGACGAATTCGCCCGAACGGAAGCGAAAGCTGGCCGGGCGGCTGATACGAAAGCTGAACAGATGTTCGTTCCAATGCCGCACGGACAGCACGGTTTCCACGGAAAGGGCGCCCGTCGGCTCCAGGGCCGGCTTGTCAGTCGTCGCTTCGGTCAACATCTTGTCCTTGCATTAGCCAGGCGCCGTCTCCGGCCCCTGTTGCGGATCATTCGCAATAGTGCTGATGCTTGCGAATTGGCGCGTCCGCTCCGTCAAGGCAAGGCCAAAAAAACTTGTCGGGGACAAGGACGCCCTTTCCGGGCGCCCCTTCCGATCTCAACCGAACAGCCCCTTGGCCAGACCGCCCAGCTCGTTCAGGGGGTTGCCGTCGCCGTCCCGGTCCAGAAAACCGCCCAATTTCCCCAATATCGCTTCCGGCCCGCCAAATTGCCCGATCAGGGCACCCAGCTTGTCGGCCGATACGCCATGTTCGGCCGCCACTTCCGCCAGCGCGGAAATACTTGTGTCACCCGATCCGATACGGGCCCCGATCTCGTTCATCAGCCCCTGCATCTGCTCGGGCGACATACCGATCTGCGCCGCCACGGCCTCCAGGCCGCCCATCTTGCCGATCAAATCGTCGAACATGCCGATACTCCCGCTTGAAACACTCCGGGCAGAATAGCAGTCCCGCGCCCAGCTCCAAAGCAAAAGAGCCGGGGATGTAAAACCCCGGCTCCCTGTTTGTCCTGCAGCCAGGCGCCGATCAGGCGGCGGTCAGTGCCGCGCCACGCACGCTGTCGTCGACATGGTCCTCGAACTGGGCGAAATTGTCGACAAACGCCTTGACCAAAGTCGCGGCGGTCGCGTCGTAGGCGTCCGGGTCCGCCCACATGGCGCGCGGGTCGAGAATCTGGCTGTCGACGCCGTTCACCGCGACCGGCACCTCAAAGCCGAAATTCTGGTCGATGCGGAATTGGGCACTGTTCAGGCTGCCGTCCAGAGCAGCGTTGAGCAGCGCGCGCGTCACCTTGATCGGCATGCGCTTGATGCCGGGCATCGTCGCCTTGCCACCGGCCCAGCCGGTATTGACCAGCCAGCAGGTCACACCGCCCTTGTTGATCCGTTCCTTCAAAAGATTGCCGTAGACCGACGGATGGCGCGGCATGAAGGGCGCGCCGAAGCAGGTGGAAAAGGTCGCGGTCGGCTCGGTCACGCCGATTTCCGTTCCCGCGACGCGCGCGGTGTAGCCCGACAGGAAATGATACATCGCCTGTTCCGGCGTCAGACGCGCGATCGGCGGCAATACGCCATAGGCATCGGCGGTCAGGAAGATGATGTTCTTTGGCACCGGCCCCAGATTCTTCTCCGATGCGTTCGGAATGAAATCGATCGGATAGGAACCCCGGCTGTTTTCCGCCAGGCTATTGTCGTCCAGGTCGATCTCGCGCGTTTCCTCGTCGATCACCACATTTTCCAGCACCGTGCCGAAACGTTTGGTGGTCGCGAAAATCTCCGGCTCGGCCTCGGCCGACAGGTTGATCATCTTGGCATAGCAGCCGCCTTCGAAATTGAACACGGCCGTGTCCGACCAGCCATGCTCGTCATCGCCGATCAGCGTGCGGCTGGCGTCGGCCGACAAGGTGGTCTTGCCCGTTCCGGACAGGCCGAAAAATACCGCCGTGTCCCCGTTGGCGCCGATATTCGCCGAACAGTGCATGGGCATCACGCCCTTTACCGGGAGCAGATAGTTGAGGATGCCGAACACCGACTTCTTCATTTCGCCGGCATAGGCGGTTCCACCGATCAGGATCAGCTTTTCGGAGAAGTTGACCGCGACCACCGTTTCTGTGCGACTGCCATGGCGAGCCGGGTCGGCCTTGAACGTGGGCAGGTCGATAATGGTATAGTCCGGCGTGAAACCCGACAGGTCTTCCGCTGTCGGACGCACGAGCAAGGTGCGGATGAACAGATTGTGCCAGGCGCGTTCGTTGATGACGCGCACATTGACGCGATGTTCGGGCTGCGAACCGCCGAACAGATCGGCGACATAGAGCGTGTCCTTCTCGCCCAGCGCCTTGAAGAAGTCTTCCTTCAGCGCAGCGAAATGCTCCGGCGTCATCGGGACGTTGGTGTTGCCCCACCATACGGTATTTTCCGTTTCGGCGTCCCTGACGATAAATTTGTCCTTGGCGCTGCGACCCGTGTGCTTGCCGGTCTTCACAACCAGCGGGCCGTCCTTCGACAGAACACCTTCACCGTTGCGCACGGCGGCTTCGACGAGCGGCGCAGTGCCGAGATTCCAATATTGTGTGGCATTGGTCTTGATGCCCTGGTCGGCCAGGGAAACTAAGGATTTGGCCTGCACGCCTTTACTCCTGATCTGTCAATGTCGTGTCGCGCGCGTGTGTTACGTACGATCGATCCGCCCCTCAAGCACCGCACCCCCTCGCGCGGTATCATCACTGCAGACGATTTCGGGCATAAGACTTTGCGCAATGGCCGTCAAATACTGGTGGCCACCCTTTTGTCCCGGATTTCGACAGGCGGTTGCATCCGGCCACGCCACCGCCCTTCCTTGCGGCGGCGACGGCCATCGTCTAACGCTTTGCGCGAACCCTAGTTTGGCCGCTTCGCCCGGAACATTGCATGACCGCAACCATCGCCCTGGTGGATGACGACAAGAATATCCTGACCTCCGTGTCGATCGCACTTCAGGCGGAAGGCTTTTTGACGCGCCTGTATTCGGACTCGGATGCTGCGCTGAAGGCATTGCTCGACAATCCCGCCGATCTCGCGGTGTTCGATATCAAGATGCCGCGGATGGACGGGCTGGAACTGCTGCGCCGCCTGCGCGAAAAAAGCCGGATGCCGGTGATCTTCCTGACGTCGAAGGCCGACGAACTGGATGAAGCCCTGGGCCTTGCCATGGGGGCGGACGACTACATATCGAAACCCTTTTCGCAGCGACTGCTGATAGCTCGCATTCGCGCAATCCTGCGCCGCGCCGAGGTCAGCAGGACACCAGACGCGCAGGACGAACCCGTTACCGAACCGATCGTGCGCGGACGGCTGGAAATGGACCCGGCCCGCCACCGGGTGAAATGGACAGGCAAGGACGTGACGCTGACCGTCACCGAATTTCTGATCTTGGAAACGCTTGCCGCGCGACCCGGTGTGGTCAAGAACCGCAACCAGTTGATGGACGCAGCCTATCAGGACGACGTCTATGTCGACGACCGCACCATCGACAGCCACATCAAGCGGCTGCGCCGCAAATTCCGCGAGGTGGATTCCGATTTCAACGCAATCGATACGCTCTATGGCGCCGGATACCGTTTCTCCGAGGAATAGCGACGTGCCGGTCGCGGTGCGCTGGTCGGGGCGGCTGAGCCTGACGCCGCGCATCCTGGCGGTCAATGTCTTCGCGCTGGCGCTGCTGGCCGGGGGCTTCTTCTATCTCGACAGCTATCGGACACGCATCGTAGACGACCGGCTGATCCAGTCCGCCCGGGAATTGAAGTTGCTGGCCATCGGCCTCGACAATGCCCCGCCCCAGAGGGCCGACGCGCTAATCGCTTCCTACGCCCGCCAGACCGGCGACCGGGTGCGCCGCTATGCGGCGGACGGGCGACTGATCGCCGACAGCTTCACCATGGACGCCCCGCGCTACGAATTGCGGTCGCCCGAGGACGAGGCCTTCCGCCGCCATGTCGCGCGCTTCCTCGACAAGCTGGTCGACCGGGTGGTGTCCGCCGACCGACCGCCCGATTTCGAAGAACCCGCCATCGACCGGGCGGAGTCCTGGCCCGAACTGATGCGCGCCCGCGCTACCGGCCATACGGAAGCCGCGAATCGCTATGCGCCCGACCGGACCTTCATGATCTCCGCCGCGGTTCCGGCGCGGGACGGCACCAGCCTTCTGGCCACGGAAAATGCGCGCGACATCACGCGCATAGTCCGGGCCGAACGCTTCCGCCTGGGCCTTGTGCTGGGGGCAGCGGTCCTGGCTTCGGTGCTGCTTTCGCTGTTCCTCGCCCGCACCATCGTCCAGCCGCTCCAACGGCTGGCCCGCGCTGCGGTGCGTGTGCGCCTCGGGCGCGCGCGCGAAGTCACGGTGCCACGCCTGCCTGAACGGCGTGACGAAATCGGCATGCTGGCCCGCGCCCTGTCGGACATGAGCCACGCCCTGCGCCAGCGGATCGACGCAACCGACGCCTTCGCCGCCGACGTCAGCCATGAATTGAAAAATCCCATCGCCTCGCTGCGCTCCGCACTGGACTCGCTCGACAGGGTGGATCGTCCCGACCTGCGTGCGCAGCTCATGGCGATCGCACAGGACGATGTCCGGCGTCTGGACCGGCTGGTTACCGACATTGCCGAGGCATCCCGCGTCGACGCCGAACTGTCCCGCACCCGGTTCGAGCCGATCGACCTTGGCCTGCTGATCGAGAAGATGGTGATCGCCCGAGAGGTCCGAGGCGTGCCGCGCGGCGTCCGCCTGGCGTTCGCCAGACCGCGCAAGGATGTCGCGGTGATCCTGGGCGAGGAGCAGCGGCTGGTCCGCGTGCTGGACAATCTGATCGACAATGCGGTGTCCTTTTCGCCCGAAGGCGGACTGGTCAGGATCGTGGCGACGGTCGCCGACGATCAGGTGCTGGTCAGCGTGGAGGATGAAGGCCCCGGGGTGCCCGAGTCGGAACGTGAGCATGTGTTCCGCCGGTTCCACAGTGTCCGTCCCGAGGGCGAGGGATTCGGCAAGCATTCGGGACTCGGGCTGGCCATTGCCCGCTCGATCGTGGAGGGGCATCAGGGCCGCATCAGCATCGGCGATCGGGAAGATGCGCAGAGCGGCGCCTGCTTCGTCGTGCGCCTGCCGATGGCGGTGGCGCATGACCCGGGACTGGCGTCCTGACCTATTTGGCGTCCCGGCCCGGGACGGGCGCAGCGAACGGCATTTGCTTGCGCGCAGACTGGCGCTAGGACAGCAGGGAATGATGGCGCGCGCATTATCCTCCGAAACGCTTCATGCGACCAGCGTGGCCGTCGACGGCCTGGCGATATTGTTGTGCGGGCCGAGCGGGGCCGGCAAGTCCGACCTGGCGCTGCGCCTGATCGATCGCGGCGCCAGCCTGGTCAGCGACGATTACACGCTGGTCAAGCGTATCGACGGGCGGCTCGTAGCCTGCTCGCCGGACAGCATCGCAGGTCGAATGGAAGTGCGCGGAGTCGGCATCGTCGCCATGCCGCATGTCGGCGACGTTCCCGTCACGCTGCTGGTGGACCTGACCGATCAGGTGGAACGGCTGCCGGTGAGCGGGGCCAGTCGCATCATCGCGGGCATTGCGACACCGGTCGCGCAAATCGTGCCGTTCGAAGCATCCGCCGCCATCAAGGTCGAACTCGCGCTGCGGGCGCTGACAGGATGACGAACACGGTCGCCCCCAAGACCATATTGCTGGTGTCGGGCCTGTCGGGTGCGGGCAAGACCACCGCGCTCAAGACGCTGGAGGATATGGGCTGGGAGGTGGTGGACAATCTTCCGCTGGTGCTGCTCGACCGTTTGCTGGGCACCCCCCTCCCCGCCGGCCATGCGGACGGCGACGACCGGCCGCTGGCGCTGGGCATCGACGCGCGCACGCGCGGCTTCGACGCGGGCGCCATCGTGCAGAGGATCAAGACCCTGCGCGAACGTCACGGCCATGATGTCGAAACCCTGTTCCTGGACTGTTCGGGCACCGAACTGGAACGCCGCTTCGCCGAGACCCGCCGCCGCCATCCGCTCGCGCTCGACCGTCCGGCGGCCGACGGCATTGCGCGGGAACGCGAATTGACCGAACCGCTGCGACGCTGGGCGACGCAGGTGATCGACACGACCAGCTTTTCCAGCAACGCCCTGCAACAGGAAATCCGCAGCCGCTTCTCGCGCGAGGGGCTCTCCGCTCCTGTGCTGACGATCCTGTCCTTCGGTTTTTCGCGCGGCGTCCCGCGCAATGCCGACCTGATGTTCGACATGCGGTTCCTGCGCAATCCGCACTGGGAAGAGGCGTTGCGCCCCAGGACCGGGCTGGACCCGGATGTCGCCGCGTATATCGGGGACGACGTCGCCTACGAACAGGCGGTCGGCAAGATAGAGGATCTGCTGAAGACCGTACTGCCCCGTTATGCGGAAAGCGGAAAAGCCTATATAACTGTCGCCTTCGGATGCACCGGGGGGCGGCATCGGTCCGTCCATGTCGCCGACAGGGTTGCGAGACACTTGCAAGCCGCTGGCTTTTCGCCCACCGTCCTGCACCGAAATATAGAATCAGCGCCCCAGGACAGCCTGGAGAAGCGTCGACCGGGAGGCCCGAAAGCACAATCATGAAACAGGTGGGCCGCACAGACACATGATCGGACTCGTACTCGTCACCCATGGGTCGCTGGCGACCGAATTCGTCGTGGCCATGGAACATGTCGTGGGACCGCAGCAGCAGATCGAGACGATCTGCATCGGGCCGGACGACGACATGGAATTGCGCCGCGCGGACATCGCCACGGCGGTGGAGCGTGTCAACGACGGGTCCGGCGTCATCCTTCTGACCGACCTGTTCGGCGGGACGCCGTCCAACCTTGCCATTTCGCTGCTCAAGGCCGGCGAGATCGAGGTGATTGCGGGCATCAACCTGCCCATGCTGATCCGGCTGGAAAGCGCCCGCAAGGTGATGGACGTGCGCGCCGCCGTCGCCGCCGCGCGCGAGGCGGGGCAGAAATATATCAGCGTCGCGTCGGAACTGTTGGGCAGCACCACATGAACGAAATCAGCCGGGAAGTCCTTATCAGCAACAAGCGAGGCCTCCATGCCCGTGCCAGCGCCAAGTTCGTGACGCTCGCCAGCGGCCTGCCGGCAGACATCACCGTCAGCAAGGACGGCAATCATGTGACCGGCACGTCGATCATGGGACTGATGATGCTGGGTGCCGCCATGGGTGACAGTATCACGATCAAGGCCTCCGGCCCCGAAGCGGCCGATTCGCTTGGCAGGCTCGTCACCCTGGTCGAGGACAAGTTCGGCGAGGAGTGAATGGCCGCCCGGAGCGGCCGCTATTCCGGCCCGTCTGCGGCCACGCCCCGCATCCGGGTAAAGATATTCCATGTCGCGATGAACAGGGCGGCGATGACCGGACCGATGACGATCCCGTTGAAACCGAACATCTCGATCCCGCCCAAAGTGGAGATGAGCACCACATAGTCCGGAATGCGGGTATCGCGCCCGACCAGGATCGGGCGCAACACATTGTCGACCATGCCGATCACCAGCACGCCGCACGCCACCAGGACTACGCCCTGCCAGATCGATCCGGTGATCAGCAGATACAGCGCCACCGGCACCCAGACGAGGCCTGTGCCGATCGCCGGCAACAGGGAAAAGGCGCCCATCAGGACGCCCCACAGCAACGCGCCCTGGATGCCCAGTGCCCAGAACACGATGCCGCCGATCAATCCCTGCACGATGGCGACGACGATGCTGCCCTTGATCGTTGCGCGTATCACGATCACGAATTGTTGGATCAATGCTTCGCGTTGAGTGGCGCGCAACGGCGCGGCGGCCGATATGCGCCGCCCCAGATCGTCCCCGTCCCTCAACAGGAAGAAGGCGAGGTAGAGCATCACGCCCATTGCCATCAGGAAGCTGAATGCCCCCTGCCCTATCTGGAAAGCCTGCGACGCCAGCGTCCGGTAGCTGTTCGCCAGGCCCCGGCTCAGCATTTCGCGCGCGGCATCGAAATTGGTAAGTCCGACCCGGCTGAGATAGGGCCGCGCCCAGTCCGGCAGGCTGGTTTGCACGTCCGTGAAGATCCGCGCGAAGTTGATTTCGCCCGACTGCACCTTGCCGTAGAAATAGGCTGCTTCCTGCAACAGCGCCGCGCCCAGCACAAAGGCCGGGACGATCACGATGCCCAGAATCAGCAGCAGGGTCAGCAGCGCGGCGCCATTGGGATGCTTCGGCATCGCCGCCAATATCTGCCGGTTGACCGGCGCGAACAGGATCGCGGCGATGACGCCCCACAAAATAGCGGCGAAAAAGGGTTCGACCACCAATGCGAAGGCAATCGAGACGACCAGCACGAAGCCCAGGAAAAAGCCGTCCTCCAGCCGGGTGGTAACGGTGATGGCGGGGGGCGGAGAATCGTGGTTCATGGCCGATCCTTCGCAAAAATCCGCGGATAAATCTATGGTCCGAAGGGTGATTGCACTGGCCCCTGTCCTTTTACCCCGTCGCCCGGTAGAGAAGCCGCTTCATCCGCAAGGGAACGGGCAAGAGTGGCACGCGAAATCACCGGATTTTCCAACCCGCTGGTGAAACGCGTGCGGTCGTTGCGGGAAAAGAAATATCGCAAGGCCGAAGGGCTGTTCATCGCCGAAGGACTGCGCATCCTGACCGAAGCGCGCGAGGAAGGCGTGCTGCCTGAAATGCTGTTTCACGCCGGGTCGACACATCCTCTGGCGAGCGCGCTGATCGCGGCGATGGAGGCGGCGGGCGGCGATGTCATCGAAACGACGCCCGACATATTGTCCAAGATCAGCGGCAAGGACAATGCGCAGGCGGTGGTCGGCGTCTATCGCGACCGGCTTGCACCGCTCGAAACACTGGACCGCGGCAAGGCGGACATCTGGATCGTGGCCCAGTCGCTGCGCGATCCCGGCAATCTGGGCACCATATTGCGCACCGGCGACGCGGTCGGCGCGGGCGGCCTGATCCTGATCGACGATTGCGTCGATCCCTTCTCGGTCGAATCGGTGCGCGCCAGCATGGGGGCGCTCTTCACGCAATCGATCACGCAGGCCCGCTGGGGTGATTTCGTCGCCTGGCTGCGCGCCGGCCCCGGCGAACTGATCGGCACCAGCCTCAAGGCGGCGCGGGATTATCAGGAACCTCATTATGGCAGCCCCTGCTTCCTGCTCGTGGGCAATGAGGCGCAGGGCCTGCCCGAAAGCTACGAGGCCGAATGCGACCTGCTGGTGAAGATGCCGATGCTGGGAAAGGCGGACAGCCTGAACGCGGCGGTGGCGACGGCCGTCATGGCCTATGAGTTGCTGAACCAGAAGCGGCGCGGGTGAGCGGGCATTCCGGCGGCGGACAAGACGACAAGAGGGGGCGGGAAGACGTGACACGGACGAACGGCATCGGCGAAATGTGGCGGCACAAACGCGTACTGGCGGCCAGCCTGATCGGCACGGCGGTCGAATTCTACGACTTCTACATCTACGCCACCGCCGCCAGCCTGATCTTCCCATCTCTCTTCTTCCCGGCGTCCTCGCCTACCGCGCAGCTCATGGCCTCCTATGGCAGCCTCGCCCTCGCCTTCTTCGCGCGGCCGGTTGGGGCGGCGGTGTTCGGCCATTATGGCGACCGGATCGGCCGGAAGGCGACGCTGGTCACGTCGCTCATGCTGATGGGCGGCTGCACGCTGCTGATCGGGTTCCTGCCGACCTATGCCATGATCGGTTACTGGGCGCCGCTGATCCTTTGCCTGCTGCGCTTCGGCCAAGGGCTGGGGCTGGGCGGAGAATGGGGCGGCGCCGCGCTGCTGGCGGTGGAAAATGCCCCGCCCGGGTGGCGCGCGCGGTTCGGCATGTTCCCGCAGCTTGGCGCGCCGGTCGGCTTCATCGCCGCAAACGGCCTTTTCCTGCTGCTCGGCGTCCTTCTGACGGATGCGGACTTTTTCGCCTGGGGCTGGCGCCTCCCGTTCCTGGGCAGCGCGGTGCTGGTGATACTGGGCCTCTGGGTAAGGCTGAAACTGACCGAAACGCCTGAATTCACCGCCGCGCAGGCGGAAGCGCCGCCACCGACACTGCCGCTCGCGACCCTGCTGAGCGATCATCTGGGCGCGGCGATCGCCGGCACGTTCGCCGTCGTCGCCTGCTTCGCCGTCTATTATATCGCGACCGCTTTCGCGCTGGGCTATGGCACAACGGCGCTCAAGATCGACCGAGAGATTTTCCTGGCGATCCAGTTGGGTGCCATCCTGTTCATGGCGGCCGGCATCGTCATAGCGGGATGGTGGGCGGATCGCTCCAGCCCGACACGGGTGCTGGCATGGGGCTGCGTCGGCACGGTGGGCATGGGGTTGTTGTTCGGCCCGATGATAGGCACCGGCGCCCTGCTGCCCATCTTCCTGATCCTCTCGCTCGCGCTCCTGCTCATGGGTTTCGTCTACGGGCCGCTGGGCGCCTATCTGCCGGCGCTTTTCCCGGTAAGGCTGCGTTATACCGGCGCATCCTTTTCCTTCAATCTGGGCGGGATCATCGGCGGTGCGCTGGCCCCGATCGTTGCCACCTGGCTGATCGCGGTCCAGGGCGTTTCGCTGGTCGGACTTTACATGGCGGCGGCGGCGGCGATCAGCCTGGCGGGCCTGTGGTGGACCAGCCGCCACCCCTGAGTCATATCGGCTTGCGCATGAGGATCAGCGGCACGCCGCTATCGCTGAACGGGCGCACGTCGACAAAGCCGAAGCTGCGGTAGAGCGGCGCGCCCGCCATGGTGGCGGACAGTTCCAGCGCGGCGAAGCCTTCCGCCCGCGCGGCGGTTTCGCATAGCGACAGGATCAGCGTACCCACGCCTTTGCGGACATGATCGGGGTGCGTGTACATCGCCCGCACCTTCGCCGCGTCGGTCGCCGGATCGAGCATCCGGTCGTCGCGGCCGGCGCTGTGGTTGCCGCCATAGGCCGTTGCCCGCCGGCTCCACCCGCCGCACCCGGCGATGGCGCGGTCCGCCTCGACGACGAAATAGGTGCCATCCTCGATCAGGCGGCTGTCCAGCCCCATGAAGGCGTGGCTGGCCGCGATCTGATCGGGGGTCAGGAAATCGGCCTGCAACTGGTCGATGGCGCGGGTCATCAGGGCGCGCAGGGCAGGTTCGTCGGCGGCGGTGGCAAGGCGGTGGGTCAGCGGCATTTGCCCTGTGCTGCACAACCTTCTCGCCTTTTCAATCTCCATGCGAAGTCGTTCGACCGCATTCCCTGAAAGTCGACCCACCTGTATCATTTATGTTACAGTTAAAGAAAACATGCAGCGCCCGACAGCGTATCGTTGGCGGGTTGAGCTGCGCGGTCCGTTTCACATGTCAGCAATAAATCTAAATATGGCTGGGATGGATGGAAGGCCCATACACTAATGTAGGGGGCTATCGATGATCGACCGTTTATTTGCTCGTGGGCTGACCACGGCGCTGCTAGCGACTACAGCTCTTGCCGCCATGACGGCGCCGGCCTTCTCTCAAACGCCCGCCGCGCCGGAACTGGCGGCGGAAGACGATGCCGGAGCTACGATCGTGGTGTTGGGTACGCGCCGAACCGACAGGTCCGTGACCGATTCTGCCTCGCCAATCGACATTATCGGCGCGCAGGAGCTGAAGACCCAGCCGGCGGCGGACATGCTTGAAGTTCTCAAGAACATCGTGCCCAGCTTCAACGTCCCGCAAAATGCGATTTCCGATGCGTCCACCTTCGTCCGCTCGCCGTCCATTCGCGGCCTGGCGGGCGACATGACGCTGGTGATGATCAACGGCAAGCGTCTCAACCGGTCCGCGCTGGTCCAGGTCGCGGCGGGCGATCCGACCAACAATCTGTCGCAAGGCGCCGACCTTGCGGTCCTGCCCACCATCGCCTTCGGCAACCTCCAGATCCTGCGCGAAGGCGCGACCGCACAATATGGTACCGACGCTATCGCCGGCGTGCTGAACTATACGCTGCGTGAGGATGAAGGCGTCGAGTTGAGTACCCGTTACGGCCAGTTCTATGATGGCGGCGGCGACGGCAAGGCGCGTCAGATTGCAGGCTATGCCGGCTTCAAGCTCGGTGATCGCGGTTTCATCTCGTTCGCGGGTGAATATAACAAGGACGACGGCACGATCCGCAACGCGACCCGTCCGAACGCCGTGCTTTTCGAGCAGGCGCACCCGGAACTGGCCTCCCAACTTCCTAACTATCCAAATCCGGTGCAGATCTTCGGCAATTCACCGTCCGAGGGCTGGAAGGCCACCGTCAACGCCAGCTATGATGTGACCGACGCGACCAAGATCTACGCGTTCGGCAACTTCGCGCATTCGAAGATCACCCAGAGCTTCAACTACCGTCCCGTGGAAACCTTTTCCGCGACGGACACCGCCGGCGTCGTGCGCCCCCAGACGCGCAACAGCGCCTTTGCCCATCCGATCTATCTGACGCCCTGTCCGGCTGGCAACGCCACCTGCCCGGCAGGCGGCTTCGTCAAGGATGGCAATACCTATTCCTTCTCCAGCCTCTATCCTGCCGGTTTCACGCCGCAGTTCGTGGGTGTGAAGGATCAGGCGTTCGGCGTGGCGGGCATCAAGGGCGACCTGCTCGAAAATCTGACGTTCGACGTTTCTGGCTCGCTCAGCCGCAACGCGCTCACCCTGTCGATGTTTGACTCGCTCAGCCCGTCCTATGGGCCGGATTCGCAGACCTCGTTCAAGTTCGGATCGCTCATTCAGAAGGAAACCAATCTGAATGCCGATTTCGTCTACTCGCTCGACGCGGGGCTCTCCAGTCCGGTAACGATCGCGTTCGGCGCCGAATATCGTAAGGAAACCTACACCGCGACCGAGGGCGATCCGCAATCCTATGGCATCGGGCCCTATTACAGTCAGGCTCTGTATGTCGAAACCGCGCCGGGGGTGTTCGTCGCCGATTCCACGGTCACCATGCCCGTCGGTGCGAGCGGCTATGGCGGCACCAGCCCGGACGCCGCAGGCAGCTATTCGCAGCATAATATCGCCGGTTACCTCAGCGTGGAAGCCGACCTGACCGATACCTTCTCGGTCGGCGTGGCCGGTCGCTATGAGGATTACAACACCTTTGGCAGCACCACCGTCGGCAAGGTGAACGCGCTTTGGAAAGCCCTGCCCACGCTCTCCGTCCGCGGCACGGTCGGCACCGGCTACCACGCGCCTTCGCCGGGGCAGAGCAACGTCCAGATCCTGACGACCGCCTTCACCAACGGACTTCAGGTGCAGACCGGCACCTATCCGGTGTCCAGCCCGATCTCGCAATATTATGGCGCGACGGCGTTGAAGCCGGAAAAATCGACCAACTACGGCCTTGGCTTCGTCTTCACGCCGATGCCGTCGCTGACGTTCACGCTGGACGGCTACTGGATCAAGATCAAGGATCGCATCGGGACATCGAAGACATACAGTGTGCTGCCGGAGCATATCGCTGAGCAGCCTGCCCTGCTGGCCGTGGGTGTAGGTGGCGACGTGCAATATCCCACCAGCGCCTATGACTCGCGCACGGCCGGTATCGACTTTGTCGGAACCTACCGCACCGGTCTTGGCGATGGCAAGCTCAACCTGACGCTCGCCTACAACTATAACGAAACGAAGGTGACCAAATATAATACGGAGATCATCAGCCCGTCGCAGAAAAAGGATATTGAAGGCACTATCCCCAAGCATCGCGCGACCTTCACCGCAAATTATGCGATCGGCGACTTCACGATTACCGGGCGCGAAAACTTCTACGGTCCATTTGGTCTGGAAGACGCTTTCCCGGGTCAGACTTTCGGTTCGAAGTTCACGACGGACATAGAGGTCAGCTACACCATCGCTGAACATTATACGTTGGCAGTGGGTGCGACCAACCTGTTCAACACCTATCCGGACAAGATCAAGTCAATTGTTCAGCCTGATGGCAGCGTCCCCAACCCTATCTACGTGCTGACCAACAGCCTGTCCAACGGGCAGGTCTATCCCAACAGCGGCGGTCCTTTCGGCGCCAATGGCGGCTTCTGGTATGCTCGCCTGAAGGTGAAGATCTGATAGCCAGCATGACACAAAAAGAAATCGGGCGCCTTTCGGCGCCCGATTTTTTATGTCCGATTGCGAAGCGGTGAAGAAGGCGCTGGCCGCGCCTTCAGCATCCAGCCTTTCAACCTTCGCGGGTCTCGCGACGCTCGGCGATGCGAGCGCGCTTGCCGGTGCGGCCGCGCAGATAGTAAAGCTTCGCGCGACGCACGACGCCGCGGCGAACGACGGTGATCGAATCGAGGTTGGGCGAATAGAGCGGGAAAACGCGCTCCACGCCTTCGCCGAACGAAATCTTGCGCACGGTGAAGTTCGAACCCATGCCCTTGTTCGAGCGCGCGATGCACACGCCCTCGAAATTCTGGACGCGGCTGCGGTCGCCTTCAACGACCTTCACGCCGACGCGCAGCGTGTCGCCGGGGCGAAATTCGGGAATGTCCTTGCCGAGGGCGGCGATGTTTTCCGCCTCGATCTGCTGGATGATGTTCATGTGACGTCAGTCCTTGGTCGTTCGTTGCGTACCAGAGGGCGACTGGTCCCGAACGCCGATGTGGCGCTCCCAAAGGTCCGGCCGCCTTAGCCGTGTATCATCCTCCGCCTTTTGTTTCCGCCAGGCGGCGATCTTCGCATGATCCCCCGATCGCAACACTTCAGGGATCGCGCGCCCCTCCCATTCCACCGGGCGGGTATAATGCGGATATTCAAGGAGCCCCGTTTCAAAGGATTCCTCGACTCCGCTGGAAGCCGCGCCCATTACACCGGGAAGCAGCCGGACGCAAGCATCGAGCAACAGCAGCGCCGCCATTTCTCCGCCCGACAGGATGATGTCGCCCATCGACACCTGTTCGATCGGGCGCGCGTCGAAAATCCGCTCGTCAAACCCTTCGAACCGGCCGCACAGGATGGTAACGCCCGGCCCTGCCGCCAGCGCGCGCACCCGCGCCTGCGTGATCGGGCGGCCGCGCGGCGTCATGGCAAGGATCGGCAGGTCGGAACGACGCTCCAGCGCGTGGTCCACCGCCCTGGCCACTATGTCGGCGCGCAACACCATGCCCGCGCCGCCCCCTGCGGGCGTATCATCCACCGTGCGATGGCGATCTGTGGCGAAATCGCGAATATGAACGGGATCGCAGCTCCATGTCCCCTCGCCCAGCGCGCGCCCCGCCAGCGACACGCCGAGCGGGCCGGGAAACATCTCCGGATAGAGCGTCAGTATCTGGGCCGCAAAGCTCACCGGCGCCGCGACCTTAGGCGAGCGGCGGAAAAGCCGCCGGCCAGGCTGACGATGCCGCAAACCAGCAATGTCAGGCCGATGCCTCTCAACACGTCGGACCATGGACTGCCCCGGTGCATCATTGCCGGGATAAGGAACATCAGCGGCATGGGAAGGACCAGCGTGACGGCCACGAGCCACTTCACCCCTTTCGTCCAGCCGACAAGCCACAGCCGCCATCCCGCCGCGACCAGGAACAGCAGATAGGCGCATAGCAGGATTTGCGGGACGATGGGCATGGACGCCGCTTAGGCGATACGATCCAAGGCGTCCAGCCACGGCACGGTCAGGGCGCCTTCGCCTCCAGCTTCAGTTCCTGGATCTGCGCCGTCGACGTCGGGGCGAGCAGCAGGGTGCCGGTCACCCGTCCCTTGTCGCACGACCAGGTAAAGCTGCCCGACAGATTTCCGGTCGCGGTCACGGGCGCGTTCGTGTCGCACGCGCCCGCTTCGTCCCGCAGCGCGGCAAGCTTGCGCGCCCAGCCATCGGCATCCCTGTCCATCAGGAAGTTCATGGCGAGACCCGCGCGCTCGCCACGCGCATCGCCCGCTGCGTAGATGCGTCCGGCAACGGCATAGTCCTCTGCAAGCAGGGGCGTCACGGGCGTCGCGCGGGCGATCAGCGCGCCGGCCTGCTTCAAGGCAATGGCCGCGTCCCACGCCGGACCCGATCCCCCATTATAGGTGCGGTTGGTGAAGACGAATATCCCCACGCCATAATCGGGCATCAACATCATATGGCTGCCATAGCCGGGATAGCCGCCGCCATGGGCCAGGGTCAGGCCCAGGTCGCAATCCTGCGCGATGCGCATGCCAAAGCCATAGGCCGATGCCAGCCGGCAGGCGGTGGCACCGCTCCTGCCATTGCGCTGGGCGATGGCGACATGGTTGCTGCCTTCGCTCAGCATCCGCACGGATGCCCGCGACACCGGGCCGGTGTCGGCATCGTCACGCGGTGGCCATGCCGACAGCAGGAAGGCGACCCAGCGGGCATAATCGTTCGCACTGGTCTGAAGTCCGCCCATGGCGCCGAACGCGCCGTCGCCCATGGTGGGCTCCTCCTTCCAGCGCCCGTCCTCCCAGCGATAGCCGATGGCCCGCCGCTCTACCGGCCATTCGCCCACCGCATAGCCGCTGGATGTCATCTCCAGCGGCGTCAACAGGCTGCGCTCGACAAACCGGCGATAAGACATGCCTGACACAGTGGCGATGATCCGGCCCAGCAGCGCGAAGCCGAAATTGCTATATTCATATCGCGTCGCGGGGCTGGAACTGAACGGAATGCCTGCGGCGAGCATCCGGGTGAATTCCCCTTCCGGCAACGGGGTCTGGCGATCGCCCCAGGGATTGTCGTCGACGAGACCCGCGCTGTGCGTCAGCAGGTCGCGAATGCGAATATGCGGGCTGTCCTTCGTGGGATAGGTCCAGCCGCGCATCTCGGGGACATATTTCTCCGCCAGGTCGTCCAGCCCGATCTTTCCCTGTTCCCGCAATTTCAGGATGGAAAGCGCGGTGAACGCCTTGGTCATCGACGCGATGCGGAACAGGCTGTCGGGCGTGACCTGGCGGTTATGCACCAGGTCCTGCACGCCAAAACCCTTCACATGGACCAGATGCCCGTCCGCCACGATGCCGTAGATCAGGCCGGGGCTGTGGCTGTCGACCTGAAAGTCGTGGAACAGCCGGTCGAGTTCCGGGACGGTCTGTTCGATTCTGCGCTCATCGGCCGCGCGTGCCGGCGCGACGCCCAGGCCAAGGCAGGACAGGGTCATGAAAAACAGGCGGACGGATGGGCGCATGGACGATATCCCCGGACAGGAATTGCCACCATGGCACGCTGACGTGTTACCGCAAGAGGTGGCCCGGGCGTGTCAGTCCGTGAAGGCCGCCTCGATCACGGCGCCCCGTTCGTTCAGCGTCACGACATGCATCGGTGCCATGAAACGCTTGCCCGGCTTGTCGCCAACGGGGGGACGCTGCACCTCGATGATGTCGCCCGCGCCGAAATTCTCTACCGCGACGATGTCGCCCAGCGGCTCGCCGGTGCTGGACGTGCAGGAAAGACCGATCAGGTCGGCATGATAATATTCGCCCTCGCCCAGTGGCGGCAGGGCGGAACGCGGCACCGTTAGCGGGGTGCCACGCAGGGACTCGGCCGCGCCGCGATCGCCGATCTCGGCGAAGCGGGCGACCGCGCCATTGGGGCCGGGCCGTACCGACTTCAACGTCAGCATTCGCCCGGCCGCATCGAAGCTCGTGTAGCTTCTGAGGCTTTCAGCCCCCTCGCCAAACAGCTTCAGGCGGACCTCGCCCGTCACCCCATGCGCGCCGATGATCGCCGCAAGCGTGACGGGCTGGTCCTTCAAGGGGTTTAGCCCTCGGCCTGCTCGGCGGCAGCTTCCTCGGCCGGCGCCTCTTCGGCGGCAGGCTCTTCAGCCGGCGCGTTGGCGGCTTCTTCGGCAGCCTTGCGGGCTTCCTCGGCCTCGGCCAGCTTGGCGGCGCGATCCTCGGCGCGATCCTTGGCCTTCTGGCCCGGCTCCGCCTTGTTGGGGTTGTTGCGCGCGGCGCGCTCCTTCACGCCGGCGGCGTCCAGGAAGCGGGCAACGCGGTCGGTCGGCTGCGCGCCGGCGGCGACCCAGTGCTTCGCCCGCTCGACATCCAGGATGACGCGCTTTTCGTCGCCCTTGGGCAGGACGGGATTGTAGCTGCCGATGCGTTCGATGAACTTGCCGTCACGCGGCGCGCGGCTGTCGGCCACGACAATGCGGTAATAGGGGCGCTTCTTGGAGCCGCCACGCGACAGACGAATGGAAGTTGCCATGGGTAGTTCTTGCCTTTCTATTCTAAACCAATCTGTTGAAACTGCTTATTTCTTCATGAAATTCTGAAAGCCCGGCGGCAGGTTGGGCGCGCCCAGGCCGGGCATGCCCTGCGGCGGCGCGCCGCCACCGCCCAGCATCCCGTCAAGCCCGCCCCCGCCGAACATCTTGGCCAGCCCTTTCAGGCCGCCCATCTTGCGGATCTTCTTCATCGCCGTTTCCATTTCCTGATGCATTTTCAGGAGCCGGTTGACGTCCTGCACCGTGCGGCCGGACCCCTTGGCGATGCGGATCTTGCGCTTGGCGTTGATCAGAGCGGGCTTTTCCCGCTCCTTGGGCGTCATGGAGCCGATCATCGCATCCAGATGGACCAGCGTCTTGTCGTTGGCGCCGCTATTGGCCATTGCCGCCTGCGCCTTCTTGAGGCCGGGCAGCATGCCCGCCAGCGCGCCCAGCCCGCCCATGCGGCGCATCTGATTGAGTTGGCTGCGCAGGTCGTTCATGTCGAACTGACCCTTGGCCATCTTCTTGGCCAGCTTGTCGGCTTCCTCGGCGTCGATCGTCTCCGCCGCCTTCTCGACCAGGCTGACGACATCGCCCATGCCCAGAATGCGCTGGGCCACGCGGCCGGGATGGAACACCTCGATCGCGTCCAGCTTCTCGCCGGTGCCCGCGAACTTGATCGGGCGGCCGGTAACGGCGCGCATCGACAGTGCCGCGCCACCGCGCGCATCGCCGTCCATGCGGGTCAGCACGACCCCGGTCAGCGGAACCTGGCTGGTAAAGCTCGTCGCCACATTGACCGCGTCCTGCCCGGTCAGCGAATCGACGACCAGCAGGATTTCCGCCGGGGTCGCGACATCGGCGACCGCCTTCATTTCGTCCATCAGTGCCTGATCGACGTGCAGGCGCCCGGCGGTGTCGAGCATCACCACGTCGAAGCCCTGGAGCTTCGCCGCCTGAAGCGCGCGCTTGGCGATGTCGACCGGCTGCTGCCCCGCGACGATCGGCAGCGTCGCCACATCGGTCTGCGTGCCGAGCACGGCAAGCTGTTCCTGCGCGGCGGGACGCTGGACGTCGAGCGACGCCATCAGCACCTTCTTGCGCTCTTTCTCCTTCAGCCGCTTGGCGATCTTCGCGGTCGACGTGGTCTTGCCCGACCCCTGAAGGCCGACCATCATGATGACGGCCGGCGGGGACACATCGATCATCAGGTCGGATGTTTCGGCGCCCAGCGTCTCCGTCAGGGTATCCGACACGATCTTGACGACCATCTGCCCCGGCGTGACGGAGCGCAGCACGTCGCTGCCGACGGCCTTTTCGGTCGCCTGATCGACGAACTGTCGCACCACCGGCAACGCGACGTCAGCTTCCAGCAGCGCGATTCGCACCTCGCGCATCGCGGCGCGGACATCGTCCTCCGTCAGCGCACCGCGCCCACGCAGCTTGTCGAATACCCCGCCCAGACGATCGCTTAGCGAATCGAACATCATCACCTCATTCGGGCCGAAAGGCCCTAAAAACCTGCTCACCCATCAAACGACAAAATCGCCGGCGGGCGAAACCTCGCCGGCCAGCGTCCATCCGATACCCCTTATGGGCGTCATGGAGTCGTCAAAGGTCGGGCGGCACGCCACCCGATATGCAACGCGCCCTTTAAACCAGCAGGCACGCCTTTGCAACCTGCAAGCGACCGATCAGGATTGCGCTTTGAGATAATCGATGATCGCTTGCCGCTGCGGCTTGCGGGACATGGGCGGCGCGGCCGGAATTGGACTATGGGCCTGTCAGACGGTCAGGGCGCGAGCGCCGCCGCCAGCGCCATAAGGGGCGGCGTTCCGGCGAGCAACGGCACGCCCACCCCCTCCACGACGATGACCGCGGCGCCGATTGCATAGGCCGGATGCACGCGCCGCCGCGTGATCAGGTCATGGGCCATCCCGATCGCGACGTAGACCAGTTGCGATCCCATCACGGCCGGGCCGGCCATCTGCCCCAGCAGGTCCATCGGCAGCACCCGGCCGAAAGCCGGGCCGATCAGCGCGATCATGGCGCACAGCATCAACCTTTTGTGCCAGTCCGTGATTCGGCGCAGGCGCAAGGCCGGAACCAGCAGCGCGAGGAACGCGATCAGTTCCAGCGCGCTGAGCGACAGGAAAATCTCCGGCGTGAAGAAAGACGGCACCCGCCCAAGCCTGACGGCCATCACCGCCGTCACCACGCCCAGCGGCACCATCGCGGCGGCGAGGCCGGTCGCCGTCCAGCCGAGCCGCCGATGCAGCGCGATCGTCCCGCGATGCGCCAGCAGTGCCTGCGCGACGAACAGCAGCGTCCAGGCCACGAACACCGCGCCATGGACATGCACCCAATAAGGCACGGTCGCCACGTCGACATTGCCGCGCAATGCCCATGAACCGAAACCGCCGATCACCGTCACGGCGATCGCCAGCGCCATGAAAACGAAAAATGCCTGATCGTTCGTCCTCGCGGCGGAACGCGCCATGGACGATTCGAGACGCGAATGCATCGAATGCCTCCTCACATGATCTTCGCGCGGCCCGATGCTCAGGTTATCACGCCTGCCGTAACAGAATTTCGACCGCCGGGCGACAGGCAGCGGCATATGCCTTTGGTCGAAAGGGACGGGTTGCGCCCAGACCCGCTATGCGTCAGCACAATAGGGGCAAAAGACGGGGAGCATGAAGGTCATGAGCTGGACACGCCGCAAGCCGATGGAGGCGATGATGCCTGCGCAGGCGGATCACAAACTCGCGCGCACCCTGTCCTGGCCGCATCTGCTGGCGCTGGGCGTCGGCGCGATCGTGGGCACCGGCATATTGACGCTGATCGGCGTGGGCGCCGACCGGGCCGGGCCCGCCGTGCTGCTATCCTTCGCCATTGCAGGTGCGATCTGCGCCTGCGCGGCGCTCGCCTATGCCGAACTCTCGACCATGATGCCGGCGGCGGGCAGCGCCTACAGCTACTCCTATGTGGTGCTGGGCGAAGGCATCGCCTGGATCGTGGGGTGGTCGCTGATCCTGGAATATAGCCTCGTGGTGTCGACCGTGGCGGTCGGCTGGTCCGGCTATGCCGGGCCGCTGCTGACGCCGCTGGGTTTTCCTGAATTGCTGACCAAAGGGCCGGAACTGGGCGGCCTTGTGAACGTGCCGGCGATCTTCATCATCGCCGTCGTCGCCAGCCTGCTGATGTTCGGGACGCAGGAAAGCGCAAGGCTCAACACCATCCTCGTCCTTATCAAGATCGCGACCCTGAGCCTGTTCGTCGCTGTCGCCCTGCCCGCGTTCGATGCTCAGAATCTTCAGCCCTTCATGCCCTTCGGCTTTGCCAAGCATATGGCGCCGGACGGAGTCGAGCGCGGCGTCATGGCGGCGGCCGCCATCATCTTCTTCGCCTTTTACGGCTTCGACGCGATCTCGACGGCGGCGGAAGAAGCCAAGAATCCGGATCGCGACCTTGCCATCGGCATCGTCGGGTCATTGATCGCCTGCACGCTCATCTACGTGCTCGTCGCCGCCGCCGCGGTCGGCGCCCTGCCCTTCACCCGTTTTGCCGACAGCCCCGAACCACTGGCGCTGATCCTGCGCGAAATGGGGCAGGGCACGGTCGCACGGGTCGTTGCGGTGGCGGCCGTCATCGCGCTGCCGACCGTGTTGCTGGGCTTCCTCTACGGTCAGAGCCGCATCTTCCTGGTCATGGCGCGCGACGGCTTCCTGCCGCAGGGCCTCGCCAAAATCTCCAGGCGCGGCACGCCAGCGCGGATCACGCTAGTCACGGCCATATTGGTCGCGATCATCGCCGGGCTGCTGCCGATCGATGAGATCGCCGCGCTGGCGAACGCCGGCACGCTGATCGCCTTCACGTCGGTCGGCCTGTGCCTGCTGGTGCTGCGCCGTCGCCTCCCCGACATGCGTCGCCCCTTCCGCACGCCTGCCGCCTGGTTCGTCGGGCTGGGCGCGATGGGCGGCTGCGCCTATCTGTTCATCAGCCTGCCGATGCAGACGATATTGGCCTGCCTGGGGTGGAATGCCGTGGGGCTGGTCGTGTATTTTCTCTATGGGCAGAAGCGGGCGAGCGCCGCAAAATAAGGAACTGGAATTGAGTGCCATACTGGCCGCGACACTTGTTCCGGCAATGCCGGCAAAGTCGCCCGCATATTGGGTGAGCGACAACGACTATCCTTCAGGTGCGCTGCAGCGGAAGGAGGAAGGGCCGGTCGCATTTTCCCTTCTCATCGCGCCGAACGGGCGCATTGCCAACTGCATGATCACGCAGACCAGCGGCTTTGCGGATTTGGACGAACGAACCTGTGCCATGATCGCTTCACGCGGTCGCTTCAAAGCGGCGAGGGACGAAAATGCCGCTGCGACATACGGCTCTTATAGAGGACTGCTGTCCTGGCGCCTTCCCGGCAAGCTAGGCGGCCCATCCTATCGCTAGGTGCCCCCCGTTGATATGACATTGCAAGTCAAGCGCTCGCCCGGCGGAGCGCAGGAGGAGCGCGTAACGCTGACTACCAAGTTCGATCCAACTGGAAATGTGACCGCTTGCCAACAGTTCAACCCGGATAAATCGTCCGCAAAACTGGTCGAGGTCGCATGCCAGCAGGCAAAGCAATTCTATAGCTCAGTCACTGCCGACGCCGATGGGCGGCCAGTGCCTGTGGTGCAGCAACTCATTGTCAAATTCCAGGTCGCGGCACCATAAGCCCGGACTCGCCTTTCTGCTCCATCCCCACTACATGCGCCCCCATCATGGGACGCTTTTCGAAAATGCATGGCCTGGGCAATGATTTCGTCGTGATCGACGCGCGCGCGCAGCCTGTCGACATGACCGAAGCGCGCGCCCGCGCCATTGCCGACCGCCATGCGGGGATTGGCTGCGACCAGCTGATCCTGATCGGCGCTGCCGACGATGCCGACGTTTCCATGCGCATCTTCAACGCCGATGGCAGCGAGGTGGAGGCCTGCGGCAATGCGACCCGCTGCGTTCCCCTGTTCGTCGGCCGTGACGTCACCATCCGCACCAGGGCAGGCCTGCTCGACGCGAAGGCAGTCGAGGGTGGGGCCAGCGTCGACATGGGCGCGCCCCGCTTCGACTGGGACGCCATCCCCCTTGCCTATGCCATGGACACGCTGACAATGGGAGCAAGCTGGGAAGACCTGCCCGCGCCCGCCGCCGTCAATGTCGGCAACCCCCATGTCGTGTTCTTCGTGGACGATCTGGACAGTGTGAACTTCGACCGGCTGGGGCCGCTGATCGAACATGACCCGCTGTTTCCCGCCCGTGTGAACGTCAACTTCGCGCAGGTCGTCGCCGACGATCATATCCGCCTTGTCGTGTGGGAACGCGGCGCCGGCCTTACCCGCGCCTGCGGCACCGGTGCCTGCGCCACGGCCGTCGCCGCCGTCCGCCGCAAGCTGATGAAAGGCCCGGTCACGGTCAGCCTGCCCGGCGGCAATCTGATCATCGCATGGACGCCGGGCGGCACGATTTCCATGACCGGCCCGGCTACCCACGTCTTCGACGGCGAAGCCGACTGGTCGCGCTTCTGACCGTCATGACCGGTCCTGAAATCATCACCATGGGTTGCCGCCTCAACATCGCGGAGAGTGAGGCGATCCGGGATATGGCGGCAGGACAGGACGACCTGATCGTCGTCAACAGCTGCGCCGTGACGGCCGAAGCGGTCCGCCAGACCCGGCAGGCAATCCGCCGTGCCCGGCGCGATCGCCCCGACGCCCGCATTCTGGTCACCGGCTGCGCCGCACAGACCGAGCCCCAGACCTTCGCCGCCATGGCCGAGGTGGACGGGGTGATCGGCAACCGCGAGAAGAGGGAGGCCACCGCCTTCGCGCCCGCAAGTCAGAAGGTTCGGGTCGCCGACATCATGGCCGTGCGCGACACGGCGCCGCACATGGCCAGCGCCTTCGCCGATTATGCCCGGGCTTTCCTGGAGGTGCAGAATGGCTGCGACCATCGCTGTACCTTCTGCATCATCCCCTATGGCCGCGGGAACAGCCGGTCGGTGCCCGCCGGCGCGGTGATCGACAAGGCGAAGCAACTCGTCGATGCCGGCTACCGCGAGATTGTGCTGACCGGCGTCGACGTCACCAGCTACGGCCCGGATTTGCCCGGCGCGCCCTCGCTCGGCCTGCTGGTCGAGCGCATATTGAAGGGCGTGCCCGACCTCCCCCGGCTGCGCCTTTCCTCTATCGACAGCGTGGAGATTGACGACCGGCTGTTCGACCTGATCGCCCATGAGCCGCGCATGATGCCGCATCTGCACCTGTCCCTGCAGGCGGGCGACGACCTGATCCTGAAGCGCATGAAGCGTCGCCACAGCCGTGCCGATGCTTTTGCCATCGTGGAGCGGGTGAAGGCCGCCCGCCCCGACATCAGCATCGGCGCGGACATCATCGCGGGCTTCCCGACCGAGGACGAGGCGATGTTCGCGAACAGCCTGACACTGGTCGAGGAATGCGACATCGTTCACGGCCATGTCTTTCCCTATTCCCCGCGTCAGGGCACCCCTGCCGCGGGGATGCCGCAGGTCGACCGCGCAACCGTCAAGGCCCGCGCCGCGCGCCTGCGCGATGCCTGCGCGGCGCGGCGAGACCGCTGGCTGCGCAGCCTGATCGGCACGGTGCAGTCCGTGCTGGTGGAACGGAGCGGCGCCAGCGGCCACGCCGAAAATTTCGCACCGGTGCGTTTCATCGCCGCGCAAGGCCCGTCCTCGATCGTCCGCGCGACCATCACGGGACTTGAGAAGGGCGTCCTGATCGCGCAAGAGGCGGCATAATGAGCGAAGACACTGGCAATAGCTGGCGCGACCGCCTCTTCGGGGGCCTGAAGCGCACATCCGACCGCCTGGGCGAAAATCTGTCCGGTCTGTTCAAGACGACGCTCGACGACCAGACCCTCGACGAGATCGAGGAAGCGCTGATCATGACCGACCTGGGCCCGGCCATGGCCGCGCGGGTCCGTGATCGTCTGGCGGCGGGGCGCTACAACCGCGAGATCACAGAGGAATATCTGCGCGAGATTATCGCGGAAGAAATCGAGAAGGTGCTGGCCCCGGTCGCAAGACCGCTGGAGATCGAGGCGTTCCCGCGTCCCCAGGTCATTCTGGTCATCGGCGTCAACGGATCGGGCAAGACCACGACCATCGCCAAGCTGGCCAATAATTTCCTGGAGCAGGATTATGGCGTGATGCTGGCGGCGGGCGACACGTTCCGTGCGGCCGCCATCGGGCAGCTCAAGATATGGGCCGACCGGCTGGGCGTGCCCATCGTCGCGGGCAAGGAAGGCGGCGACGCGGCGGGCGTCGTGTTCGACGCGGTGAAACAGGCGACGGCGACCGGCATCGACGTGCTGATCGTCGACACTGCCGGCCGTCTCCAGAACAAGAGCGAGCTCATGGACGAACTGGCCAAGGTCCGCCGCGTGCTCGGCCGGTTGAACCCGGCCGCCCCGCACGACGTTGTGCTGGTACTGGATGCCACCACGGGACAAAATGCATTGAACCAGATCGAAGTTTTCAAGGAAACCGCGCAGGTGACAGGGCTGGTCATGACCAAGCTGGACGGCACGGCGCGCGGGGGCATGCTCGTCGCGGCGGCGGAGAAATATAAGCTGCCGATCCACGCCATCGGCGTGGGCGAGAAGATAGAGGATCTGCGTCCCTTCGAGCCCGGCGACATGGCCAGGGCCATTGCGGGGATGGCCTATGCCCGCTGACGCCGGGAAGCCCGCCCATAACGGTACGCTCAGCCTGGCGCTCGATTTCGGCCCGCTGCTCGTCTTTTTCCTGACCTACAAGGGTGCCGGCTGGTTCTGGGGGGCGGCCAATCCCATCACGGCGATGACGTTCGGCACGGCCGCGTTCATGCTGTCCATCATCGTGGCCGTCGTCGTGTCGAAGGTGAAGCTGGGCCGCGTGTCGCCGATGCTGTGGCTCTCGGCTTTGCTGATCCTCTTTTTCGGCGGCCTGACCATCTATTTTCACGACCAGCGCTTCATCCAGTTGAAGCCCACCATCATCTACGCCTTTTTCGCGCTGATGCTGTTTGCGGGCCTGATGCGTGGCCAGCCGCTGCTCAAATATCTGCTTCAGGCCGCCTATGACGGCCTGACGCACGAAGGCTGGCTGAAACTGTCGCGCAACTGGGCGATTTTCTTCGTCGCCATGGCTATCGCCAATGAAGCGATGCGGCGATCGATGAGCTTCGACGCCTGGCTGGCGGTCAAGGTGTGGGGAGTCACGATCGTGTCTGTCGTCTTCGCCGCGGCCAACATCCCGATGCTGATGCGCCACGGCCTGTCGCTGGGCGAGGAGCCCGCATCCGAAGAGATCGGCGAGACGACCCCGCCGCAAGGCTAATTTCTGAGATCGTTTCGCAATAGGCATATCCCCCTTTCAATCCCTGCCGCCGTGCGCATATGGGAGGGGCGGCCGGCTTGCAGCCATGTCCCGATCATTGAACAAAGCGGCAGTTCCAACCGTTGAGCCGCCGTTCCCAACATATTCCCGAGGAGTAGCACCATGGCCTTCGTTCTGCCCGATCTGCCCTATGCCAAGGATGCCTTCGGCGACATATTGTCCGCCGAAACCTTCGACTATCACCATGGCAAGCATCACAACGCCTATGTGGTAAAGGCCAATGAACTGGTCGCCGCCGATGCGAGCCTTCAGGGCAAGTCGCTGGTCGAACTCATCAAATCGTCCAAGGGCGGCCTGTTCAACCAGGTGGGCCAGATCTGGAACCACACCTTCTACTGGAACTCGCTCTCGCCCACAAAAACAGCGCCGACCGGCGACCTGCTCGCGAAGATCGAGGAAGCGTTCGGGTCCGTTGACGCACTGATCGACAAGCTGAAGGCGGAGGCCGTGGGCCATTTCGCCAGCGGTTGGGCAGCGCTTGTCCTGAAGGACGGCAAGCTTGAAGTGACCAGCTATCACGACGCCGACACGCCGGTCGCACATGATGGCCATGCGCCGCTGCTGATCCTCGATGTGTGGGAACATGCCTATTATATCGACTATCGCAACGCCCGCCCCAACTATGCGGAACGGGTTCTCAAGGAAGCGATCAACTGGGATTTCGCGGCCCTGAACCTGGACGGGGAAGGCGTAAGCCGCGCCGATCAGCCGGCCTGATAACAACGAGAATAAAAGGGGCGGCGGCGTAAGGCGCCGCCCTTATCACGTCACGCTGCTTCTTCCATCTGCATGATGAAGCGATCAGCTGCACCGCGTAGCAACTGCGCCGTGCGCGAAAGATCGGAAGCGGCGCTCGACACCCGATCGGACAGGCTTTCGGTGCTGCGCGCCATATCAGCCACCTGTTCGACCCGTTCCGCCATCTGTGTCGCGTCGCGCGCCGTATCGCGCGCGGTGTTTCCGATCGCACGGGTCGCATCACGCTGATCCGCCACGGCCCGCTGGATTGCGTCGGCCGCCTCGGCCAGTTCGGCCACCGCGCCTGCCACATCGGACAAGGCGCCCTGTGCAACGCCGGCCCCATGTTGAGCGGAAAGTGCCAGCGATTGAATTTCGCCCGTGGCGCTGGCCGCCTGGCCGGCCAGTTGTTTCACTTCGTGCGCGACGACGGCGAAGCCCCTGCCGACTTCCCCCGCCCGCGCAGCTTCAATCGTGGCATTGAGCGCCAGCAGGTTGGTGCGCGATGCGATATCGGTGATGGAACCGGCAAAGCCCGTGATGGATGCCGCCCGGATCGCCATGTCCTGCATCGCCATATGGCCGGCGCTCGACTTGCGTTGCGCTTCGCCGCCCAGCGTGGCCTGCTGATGGGCGGCACCGGCGATCGCAGTGATGGATTGGGAAAGCTGCTCGATCTGCTGCGCAAGTTGCACCGCCCGGGCCGACGACTGCTCGGCCGCAGCGACCGTATCGTCGGTCCCGACGCTCGCTCGTCGGGCCACGTCGTTGAGCGACTGGGCGGATGCCTCCAGGTCGGCGGTCGCCGCGCTGACGATGCTTACGGCGTCCGCTATGGACTGACGAAATTCCGCGGCCAGCATTTGGGTCGCGTTTCTCCGCTCGTCGGCCATCCGCGCCCTTTCGCGCGCCCGTTCCTGCTGCGCGATATCCTCTCGCCTGGCCGCTTCGCGCGCTGCTTCAACCGCCGCTTCCGCTATCTGGCGTCCATCCTGCGCTTCTTTCGCCAGCCTGGCGGCATCGTCCACATGCCGTTCCAGCGCCACCAGCATCGATCGGAGCCGAACTGCGAGATAGCACAGGACTCCCGCCTGGAGCACCACCGCCACAGCGTGAATCGCAACCCGGCCCAAATTGCTGCGGCTCGAAAAAACCCAGGCCGGCATCAGCAGGTCGAGCGCCAGATGGTGGAGCGCCACCAGCGCCGACGCCAGCACGATCGGGCGCCAGTCATACAGCAGCGCCAGCCCCGCCAGCGCCACGAAGAAAAACATGTGGCCATCCATCTGCCAGGCATCGCCCGACAACAGGAAAACGCCGAGCGCCGGCTGGAGCGCGGCCAGCGTGCCGAAGACGAGGCGCACCTCCAGGTCGCGCTTCTGGCGCAGCACCATCAGAGTCGGCGTCATGTTCGCAAGGACGGACAGGAGCAGCACCATCCAGCCATCCGCATGTCCGGACCACCAGGCGACCAGCCCCAGCACGCCGCTGCCGAGCCAGTTGCCCAGCAGCAATATGCGCAGTCCCTGCAAGCGCAGACGGTCCAGGCTCGACATCGAAACCATCAGCCGGGTTCTCCACATGCCGTGGCACGGGCGCCGATCGCGATCACCCCCCTGCGCAGCATCGGCCCGCCGATCCGATCACGCCGCCCCTCGACGACCAGCGTCCCGGCCCATGGCCCGGCGGCGACCAGCCGCGCACCATGTGCAACCGCTTCGCTGGCAAGCCACGCGCGACTATTCTGCGTGATCGGAACAAGCAACATCAGCCCTTCGGCTGGCGGAACGACGTAGAGCGCGACCATGCCCAAGAGAATGAGCCCGCATTGCAGGATAAGCGGCAAAATCGTTCCGAATGGCCAACGGATAGTCATTCCATCCCGATACGGCACAGATGGTAACAAAGCTGTTAACGATATCAGGTCGAGGGGAGGTCCAGCATTTCGGCCAGTTCGTCCAGATCCGCATCCGGGCGCACCAACAGCCATTCCCGCGCGCGCGCTCCATTTACCACTGTCACCGCGCCCTTGGGACAGACGCCCAGACAATTCACCTCAACGATGCCCGCCGCCGCCTTGCGCCCCTTGCCGAGCGTCAGGTGCCTGCGCAGCACCTTGGCCAAACGCTGGCTGCCGTCCACGCCGAAACCGCCGTCCATTTTCTTCGAGCATTTGCGACACACCAGCACGGCATTCTGCCAGTTGGAACGAACATGATCTTTCACGGCTGCCACGTCACTGCGCCAGTCACTCCGCCATGTCGCGCGGCTTCCAGGTTCGCCGTTCTTCGGCCGCGCGCAGCACTTCATAGGCGGCCTGAATCGTCTGGAAGCGCACCGCCGCCTGCGCGTCTCCGGGTTTGACGTCCGGATGATTTTCCTTGGCCAGGCGGCGCCAGTTGCGCTTCACCGCCTCGAAATCGGCGTCATCCTCGAGTTCCAGTGCCTTGAGCGCATGCAGTTCATCGCGTGATCGGCTACCGTCGCCCGGCCCGCCCCAGCCATGATAGGCGCTGGACTGATAGCCCCCCGCGTCGCGCCGTTCGTCATGCGCGCGCCGCGCCCGGTCTTCCTCGTCCAGGCCCTGAAAATAGTCCCAGTTACGATTATATTCCGCAGCATGGTCGGCGCAGAAATACCAGCGCTCCCTACTGTTGGGCGATTTTGGTGCGGGGCAATCGCCCGGACGGTCGCACCCGTGCCGGTCGCACAGCCGCACCTGCTGTGCCTCGCGCGCGGAGCCATAGCTGCGCCAGCGGGGAAATCCCCAGTCGTCAGATCGCCGATTGCGTGCCATGCAGCAAGATTAGGGATTTGGCGCGTCGAGCGCCAGCCCATCCGGTCGCTTTTTGCAACACGGCTATGCCAGAGGGTCTGTAAGCCGGGTTCTGTCCACCCCTTTCGGGGATGGGCGGCCATTCCTCTAGGGAACGGATCGCTCCGTTCCTCCAGCAACCAACCCGGGCGGTCTCGGCCGAAACATGCCTAGCAGCCGGTCCTTGCGAACCCGCTGCGCGCCGCCCCTATTCGGTCTTGCTTCCGGTGGGGTTTACCGTGCCGCCACCCGTTGCCGGGGGCGCGGTGCGCTCTTACCGCACCCTTTCAATTTCGCGGGGTCGAAACCTGCGCGACCTGCTTTCTGTTGCACTGTCCCTTGGATCGCTCCAGCCGGCCGTTAGCCGGCACCGTCATTTCGTGAAGCCCGGACTTTCCTCGCCGTGGAAGTTACCCGCCACGCCGCGGCCGCCCGACCCTCTGGCGCCGCCGCTATAGCGGGTCGCGCGCGCGTCGTCATCCCGGTTATTGATCGCCCTGCGGTTTGGGCAGCAGCAGCGCCAGCAGGATCGCCCGGCATTCGCCATCGATCACGCCATCGATCAGTTCCGGACGAAAGCGCCGCTGGAATGCGACCACGGCAGCATCGGGCTCAGCGATGTCGTATCCGAAGCGTTCAAGCGCCAGCATGAAAGCGCTGTCGCTCCACAACGGGTCCATCAGATGCTTGGTCGGACGCGGTAGCGCCAGGCGCAGCCGCGCCAGTTGTCCCCATGGAAAAAGCTCCCCCGGGTCCAGTTTGCGTGCCGGCGCCACGTCGCTATGGCCAACAATATTGCCGCGTGTGATCCCGTGCCTTTGGACGATTTCATGCATCAGGGGGATCAACGCCCCCATCTGCGCGTCAGGAAAGGGACGATATCCCCATTCGTGACCGGGATTGACAATCTCTATGCCGATGCTCGCGGAATTGACGTCGTCGGTGCCACGCCAGTGTGATCGCCCCGCGTGCCAGGCGCGCTTGCTCTCGTCCACCATGCGAACGATCTGCCCGTCCTCGGTCACGACATAATGCGCCGACACCTTGGATTCCGGGTTCGCCAGCCATTCGATCGCACTCGCCGCATCGGGCATGCCGGTATAGTGGAGCACGAGCATGGACACGGGCGACCGCCGCTCGTCGAAATTTGGCGAAGGTCTTTCGATCATGAGACTGTCGGTCATTGGGAAAGGCCGTTCGCTGCCTGCTGTTCGATCATCATGCCCTTTCGGCCCGCCGCGTTGCGCCGGACGTATGCGACAATGGCCGACAGCGCCGCGGCAATCAAGCAGGCTGAGGAAATGAGGCGTTCAGAACGCCCGGCGAGCCAGCCCGAGCGGCGGGGCGGATGCCGGCGATTGCCTGACATAGCCGCCACGAAATTCGGCATGGGCGACAAATTCTTCCCCTTGCCCGATCAGCGTTTCGCCCGCCCCCATGAGGAGGATCGATCCCTCGTGACTATGCCGGGCGATCAGGTTCAACACGGCCTGCCGCCGCTCCCTGTTGAAATAGAGCAGGACGTTGCGACAAAGGATCAGATCATATGTGCCCGCAGGGGCTGTGGGATCGAAAAGATTATCCTGCCGGAAGTCGATCATCCGCCGCAGATGCGAATTGGCCTGCCAATTATCTCCATGGGGTTCGAACCATTTGATCAGATCGCCCACTGCAAGCCCGCGCTGAACATCCATCTGGGAAAAGATGCCCGAACGGGCCTGGTCGACAGCATGCGCGGAAATGTCGGTAGCCAGTATCTCGATGCGCCAGCCGGCCCATTCCGGCCATTTGTTGCGCAACAATATCGCCAGCGAGTAGGCCTCCTGCCCGGTTGAGCAACCGGCACTCCAGATACGCAGAACGCGGTCCTTGCGCTGGGTCCGGATGTGCGGCAGCACTTGCCGCTGGATCATGTCGAATATCTGGAAATCGCGAAAGAAACTGCTTTCGTTGTTCAGAAGCGCATCGACCACGGCCTGCTCCAGCGCCGCATCGCCCTTGCGCGTCAAACGGCTTACCAGCGCGTCTATGTCCGCCAGGCCATGCTGCCGCAGCACCGGCCGTAGCGCCGTCTCCATCCGCCAGGCGCGCGCCTCTGTCAGGGCCTGTCCGGTGCGGGATTCCAGCAATCCCGCGAGAATACGGGCAGCGCCTTCGAGCGCACTGTCGGTTTCGACGGACGACCGCACCATCAAAAGCCCGCCCGCCCGCGCCGGGTCACGAAATCCATGATCGCGCTCGGTTCCAGGATGGCGCAATTCAATCCCGCTGCCACGACCGACCCCGGCATCCCCCATACGACGCTGCTGGCCTCATTCTGAGCAACGACCCAGCCTCCGCCTGCGACGATGTCGCGCGCGCCCGCCGTGCCGTCGCGTCCCATGCCGGTAAGGACGATTCCGGCCGCGCCATCCTCATAGACTTCGGCCATACTCGTAAACATGGGATCTACTCCAGGCAGATTGCCGGCAGGCGTTCGATCGGAGTTGAGGGCGATCGTCACGCGCCCGTGCAGGCCGCGGCGCACCAGCAGATTGGCGTCACCGGGCGCGACATATATGGTGTCGGGTGCAAGCAGGTCCCCGGTCGCCGCGACCCGGACACGCAGGCTGGTCATGCGCGAAAGCTGCTGGGCGAAATAGACCGTGAAGCTGAGCGGCAAATGCTGCGTCAACAGAACCGGTACGCCCAGCGGCGACTGAAGGCCCTGGAATAATTGACTAAGGGCATGGATGCCGCCGGTCGATGCTCCAATGCCCAGGCAAGAGAGCGGCGCCGTCGCCGGACGGCACCATGGCGTCGTGGGACGCGACGATGAAACAGGCGCCGATGCCTGGCCGCCTTCGATAAGGCGGTTGAGACGATCGATCAGGGCCTGCGGAAATTGTTCGCCGAAACTGCCGCTGCCAGGTTTGGACAGGATGTCGCTCGCGCCGAGCGCCAGGGCCTCGATCGCCGCGGCACTTCCTTCATCGCACTTGCCCGACAGGATCACGACCTTCACCCCGGCGCTCGCGCGCAGAATATCGGGCAAGGCGGCGAGGCCGCTTTGTCCGGGCAATTCTATGTCGAGAAGCACCAGGTCGACGGGATTGCCCGCAAGATAGGCAAGCGCCTGTTCGGCACTGTTGGTCTTGTGAACCACATTGAAACGTCGGTCGGCGCTCAGAATGCGTTCGATCACCGTCCGCACGACGACCGAATCATCGACGACCAACGTGCGAACCCCTTCCGGATCGCGGTTGTGATTTGTCATGATCGGCACCGTAGCGGTCATCATGCGGCTTTCTGCACGAAAAGAGACGAGGAATATGGACCCCCGGGGGCGGAGGCCATGCAGCTTGCCGGGTTAGATGACTCCAACGATGGACAGCTTGCTTTCCAGCGTTTCGCGATCGAACGGTTTCATGACATATTCGTCGGCACCCGCCTCTACCGCGGCCTTGATATGGCTGATGCCATTTTCCGTGGTACAAAAGATGATTTTCGGGCGCGCCGCCATCCTCGCGGACGACAGTGCCTGGAGAAACTCCATGCCGCTCATCACCGGCATGTTCCAGTCGAGCAGCACGACATCGGGCGGCGATGCCTGACATTGGGACAGGGCATCCTGTCCGTCGACAGCTTCGCTCACCGACAGGTCCAGCGATTCGAGAATATGGCGCGCCACCTTGCGGATGACTTTCGAATCGTCGACGACCAGGCAATTCTTCATGAAACATTCCTCTGGTTCTTGCGTCCCGGATTTGCAGGGATAATCTGCAAAACCAAGTATTTGGTAAACAAGGCGGTTAAATCAGGCAGCCTGTTGCTGCCCACCGCCCTCGATGAAGCGGGCCAGCGGTACAAGCAGCCAAGGCATGCCGTCATATTCGACTATCGCACGGGCATATGGCGCCCAGGCCGGGTCGATCTGTCCGCGCAGTGGCAACTCGCCCTCAAGCACGTTGCAGATGTCGGAAACGCTCTCGACCATCAGGCCGTAGCTGTGACCGCTGATGTTGGCGATGATCGCCAGCCCGCGTTCCTGTGCCGGAGTGGCGCGGCCATGGATAAGGGCGGCGACGTCGACGACGGTCAGGACCCGGCTGCGCAATGCGGAAAGGCCCGCGACATGCGCGCCCATGCCAGGAACCGGAGAGATGTCGGACAGGCGAACGACGGCCTCCACCTCGCTGGCTTCGACCGCCACCCGCGTTCCGGCAAGCATGGCGAAAAGATAGAGATTATCCATGTCTTATCCCCGAGTGCCCGTAAGAGCCGCCATCAGACCATCCTGGTCATAGCGATAGATGCTTGCATCCTGAGGCCCTGCGGCGCGGGGCGAGGCGCGGAGACGAACGACGCGGCACCCCATCATGCCGGCGGCCTGCGCCGTGTCATCGTTGCTGCACAGGATCACATCCTGCGGATCTACCGCGGCATCGTTCGGCAAACCCAGCATCACATCGTGCCCGGCCTGGCGCAGCAACGGCGCCAATATTTCCCGTGTCCAGCCATCCTCGGCGTCCACCAGAAGGCAGCGTCCGCGGCTTCGTTCGAAGACCGGGTCATCAGGCAGGGAAGCGAAAAGAGCGAAGGGATTGACGACTTCGAGATGAACGCCGTCAATGACACTGACCCCGCTCAGCAAGCCGTGCATCGCCACCATGTCGGGCACCAGCGGCATCTGCACGATGTCGAGCACTGCCGCGACGGGGTAACAGGCTTCCCTGCTGCCGTCGCGCAGGCGCAGCGCCGAGACCTTTTCCCGGTCGAATTCGACCAGTCCGTTGGCGACGGGCACCAGCCGCCCTTCAAGGCGGGCGAAGACGCGACCGCCCGATCGGCCGAACAGATGCGCATCGATGTCCTCGACCCGCTCGATCAACGACAACTGGAGCAATCGCCTCTCGCCCGAAATCTCCTCGAACCGCAGGGCCGCGACCATTTCGACACCCGCCTGCGCATCGACCTCGTCCTTCAACTGCCGGGCGGCGCGATCATCCAGAATATTCGGCAATCGCGCCGCGTTGGCGAGCCCCGCAGCGTCCAGCAGCAACATGGGGCGGCCATTGTCGGGCAGGGTCATGCCGGCATACAGGCCGGTCGCCATAACCAGCGGCGAAGCCGGACGAATGACCAGTTCTTCGTGATTATCGACCGCGCTGACCCCCATCGCGAAGGGTATACCCGTCGCCGACCGCACCACCATGATCGCCCGCGGCCCAGTCTGGTCGACCTTTGCGAGACCCAGAACATCTTCCAGGTCGACCATGGAATGGCGGATACCCCGGATCGTGGCGATCTTGGCGCCCCCGACCGAACCGATTTCCAGCATGTCGTTGTTGTCATGCAGTATTTCCACCACCGCAGCGCGTGGAATGGCGAAATGCTGGCCTCCGCCGCGCAAGATCAGTCCTGGAATGATGGTGAGCGTCAGAGGTACGCGCAGGGTGATGGTCAGGCCCTTGCCCGGGTGGTTGTCCAGCGCGATGACGCCGCCGATCCGTTCTACATTGGCTCGGACCACATCCATGCCGACGCCACGCCCGGAAATCGCCGTGACCTGCGTCGCCGTCGACAGGCCAGCCTGAAAGATCAGGTCCAGCTTTTCATCGGCGCTCATGCGGGCGGCGTTCTCCATCGAGATTCGGCCAGCGGCCAACGCTTTTTCGACCAGCCGGCCGGTGTCTATACCCCGACCGTCGTCGCTGACGACAATGACGATCTGGTTGCCCGACTGGCGCGCCTCGAGCCGCAGCGATCCGGTTTCGGGCTTGCCCGCCGCCCGGCGCTGCTCGGGCGTTTCGATACCGTGGTCGATAGCGTTGCGCACGATGTGGGTGAGCGGATCGACCACCATCTCCACCATCTCGCGATCCATTTCGACGTCGCCACCCTCCAGGGTCAGGTCGATCCGCTTCCCAAGATCGCGGCTGATGTCGCGCACCATGCGGGGAATGGCGGCAAACAACCGCTCGACACGCTGCATCCGCGTCTTGGAAATCACATCGCGCATGTCCGCGACGCAGGTAGACAGCCGCTCGAATACATTGTCGAGTTCAGGATCGGCACTCCGTTCGCGCAGCTTGCGCGACAATTCGTTGCGCGCCAGCACCATGTCCGACACGCCGTTCATCAACTGGTCGATCAGGGTCAGGGGCAGACGGATGGTGCGCGGTCCCGATTGCCCGCCCTGGCGCGAAACCGCCACGCCGGTGCCCGAGCTTTCTGTCCCTTCCACCGGAGCGGGCATGGGCGCCTCCTCAGCCATTTTCGTCTGCGCGGTCAGCGCGGCGATCAGAAATTCGTCATTTTCGCTGGGCAGGGCGACACCGGTGGCGATTGCGTCGGTCAGTTCGCCGATCCGGTCCATCAACCCCAGCACGGCGGTCACGGTGCCGGCGTCGGCCTTCCGTTCGCCGGCACGTATGTCCGACAACACATCCTCGGCCGCGTGGCTCAGACGCTCGAAACGCGGAAGGTTGAGAAAGCCGCAACTGCCTTTGACGGTGTGGAAGAAGCGAAAAATCGCGTCCAGCCGGTCCCGGTCTGACGGATCAGCCTCCCAGGCCACGACCTCCCCCGCCAGTGCCTCCAGCGTTTCCTGCGTTTCCGAGATGAATTCCTGAAGTAGCTCGTCCATTCCCACCAGGCCCCATAGGCTGCGCGCCGGGGCACCATGGCGAGACGTGGTTAAGAGCCGGTTAAAGCCACATAGCAGCACATGAAAAAGGGGCGCCGCGACCGTTCGCGGCACCCCTTCCATGCTGCACGTGACGTGCAAGTCACATATGGTTTTCGACGGCGTCTTCTGCCTTCTCGCCGGCTTCGCGCGTCGCATCGGCCTTGTTTTCAAGGGCGTCGGCGGCATGCTCCGCGGCATTTTCAGCGCTGCCGCTCAGATTGTCGGCCATGTCTTCCATTTTGTCGGCCTGATTGTCGATGGCGTCCGCCCGATTGTCGTACGCATTCTCAACCGCATTCTCCTTCGCGGAATCGCAAGCGGCGAGCGCGATAAGGCTGGTGAGGCCAAGGACTGTGACGAAGCGTTTCACGGCGTGTTTCTCCTGTTGCGCCCCCTTTTGGGCAAACGTCTGCGACAAGGCCGCCGGGTCGCGCACTACGCGCCCCAAGGCCCTGACGCCGATCAACCGGTCGCGCCCTCGATAGTTCCGTGCCCCATCTCGTTTCGTCGCATAACGATTATTTTTTGAGCGAATCGCGGATTTCGCGAAGCAGCATGATGTCTTCGGGCGTCGGCGGAGGCGGCGCTGCCTCCTGCTTCACTTCTTCCTTGTGCGTGAGGCGGTTCATCGCCCGGACCATCAGAAAGATGATGAAGGCGAGAATCAGGAAATTTACCAGCGCAGTCAGAAAAGCGCCCCAGCCGAACATCGCGACGCCGGCCGCCTTCAGATCCGCATAGCTGGCGGGATTGCCCTTGAAATCGGGCGGTATCTCGCCGAGCCGGACGAAAAAGCGGGAGAAGTCGGCGCCGCCGAATATATATCCGACCACAGGCATGATCAGGTCATCGGTCAACGATTTGGTGATGGTCGCAAAAGCGCCGCCGATAATCACGCCGACGGCCAGGTCCATCACGTTGCCCCGGTTGATGAATGTCTTGAATTCCGAAATCAGTCCCATGGGCGCGCCCCTCGTGCATGTATTCGCCATTGTCAGCATGGCCCGTTGCACCGCCGGGAGCAACGTCCTATTTCCACGGCGAAACACTATCGGGGATGTTCCATGGCTAAGCTGCATCGTGTCCGCTCCATCCTGCTGCCGCTGCTGGGCGCGCTGGCGCTCAGCGCCTGCGGCATCAACAGCGTCCCGACGGCGCAGGAAGAGGCAAACGCCAAATGGGCCGACGTCCAGGCGCAATATCAGCGCCGCGCGAACCTGATCGGCAATCTGGTCGCAACGGTAAAGGCCGCGGGCAAACAGGAACAGGATACGCTGGTGAAGGTGACCGAGGCGCGCGCCAAGGCCACGTCGATCCAGGTCAGCGCCGACGACCTGTCCGATCCCGCGAAGGTCGCCCAATATCAGGCGGCGCAGGCGCAACTGAGCCAGGGGCTGGGCCGCCTGCTCGCCTCGGTCGAAGCCTATCCCGACCTCAAGACCAACGAGAATTTTCTTCAGCTCCAGTCCCAGCTGGAGGGCACGGAAAACCGCATCGCCGTCGCCATCCGCGATTATAACGAGGCTGTGCGCGCCTATAATGTCCGCATCCGCACCTTTCCCGATGCCATCGGCGCAAAGCTGATCCACGGGGCCAAGCCGATGGCGCCGTTCGAAGCGACCACGCCGGGCGCGGAAGAGGCCCCGAAGGTCGATTTCGGTAGCTGATCCCATGCTGTTTCGGCTGCTCCTGACCCTTCTGCTGCTGGCATCCGCGCCGGCCGCACAGGCGCAGCAATTTCCGAAATTCGACGACAGCGGCGTGGTCGACGCGGCAAACATTCTAAACCCCGCGCAGAAACAGGCGCTCAGTCAGAAACTGATCGCACAGAAGCGAGCAAGCGGCCGGGCGCTTGTGGTCGCGACCATTCCGGACCTGCAGGGCTATGACATTGCCGATTACGGTTACCGGCTCGGACGCGCCTGGGGGATCGGCGACAAGCAGGACCAGGGCGCGTTGCTGATCGTCGCACCGTCCGAGCGCAAGCTGAGCATAGAGGTGGGTTACGGGCTGGAGGGCATTCTGACCGATGCGCTGTCCTCCCAGATCATCCGCCGCGACATCACCCCACGCTTCAAGGCCGGCGACATGGCCGGCGGCATCAACGCCGGGGTCGATGCCATCACCACCCTCCTCGCCCTGCCGCCAGATCAGGCGCGGGCGCTGGCGGTCAAGGCCGAAGATGATGCGCGGCGAAGCCAGGACGACGGTGGCGGCATCGCTGCATTCTGGATCATCCTGTTCGTGATCTTCTTCATCGTCCTGCCGATGATGTCGCGCGCACGCGGCGGACGGCGCTATCGCCGTGGCCACGGTCCCGTGATCATTTGGGGACCGGGGAGCGGATCGGACTGGGGGTCTGGCGGCGGGTCCGGCTGGGGCGGTGGCGGCGGCGGAAGCAGCGGCGGCGGCTTCTCCGGCGGCGGAAGCTTCGGCGGCGGCGGCGCGTCGGGGGGCTGGTGATGCACATATATCTGACACAGGCCGATCATGCGCTGGTATCCGCGGCAGTCGCGGAGGCGGAGACGCAGACGTCGGGCGAGATCGTCACGATCGTCGCCCGGCGGTCGGATTCCTATCATGACGTTGGGCTGAGCTGGGCCGTGGCCGCGGTGTTCGTGGCCCTCGCCTTTGCCGCCGCGTTCCCGGGGCACCTGCGGGGCTTCCTGTCGGCCCTCCTGCTCGACTGGGAGCATGAACTGGCCGACTGGAAGCTGCTGATGGGGCTTATGGCCCTCCTGATCGTCAAATTCCTTGCCGTACGCTACCTCCTCGCCGTCATGCCGCTGCGGATGCTGGTGACCCCGCGCGCCACCAAGGCGCGGCGGGTCCGGCGCCGCGCCATCCTGCTGTTCCGAACCGCGGCCGAAGCCCGGACACGCGGGCGCACCGGGGTTCTCATCTACCTTTCACTGGACGAACATCGCGCCGAACTTGTCGCGGACAGCGCCATCGATGCGAAGGTTGCGGCTGAGGTGTGGGGCGATGCCATGGCCACCCTGATCGATGCGATCCGCGACGGCCGTCCCGGCGAAGGCCTTGCCGCCGCCGTACGACAGGTGGGATTGATCCTGAGCCAGCATTTCCCGCGCGACGCCGACGACATCAACGAACTTCCCGACAGGTTGATCGAATTATGACCGACCCGGATCGCACCGCCCCCGAAGAGGTCCGGTGGACCGGTCGCTTCATCACCGCCAAAACACGGGGCAAATGGGAATATGTCGCCCGGGCGCGCGGCATTCATGCCGCCGTCATCCTGGCGATCGACGAAGCGGCGGACGGTCGCCATGTCCTGCTCGTCGACCAGTATCGCGTGCCGCTGGGCCGCCGGTGCATCGAATTGCCCGCAGGCCTCGTCGGGGACGAGGAGGAAGGCGAGGATGCCGGCATCGCCGCCGCGCGCGAGTTGGAGGAAGAAACCGGCTATCGCGCCGCCCACCTGGAAAGACTGGGTGAATTTTTCAGCTCACCCGGCATGGTGTCGGAAGGTTTCACCCTGTTCCGTGCCCACGACCTTGTAAGGACGGGCGAAGGCGGCGGCGTGGCGGAGGAGGATATTCGTGTCCACCGCGTCCCGATCGATGATATCGCCGCCCACATCGCCCGCTGGCGCGCGGAGGGCTATGCGATGGACGTAAAGCTGCTCCTGCTGCTTGGATCGGGCATGATCGCCGCGGGCTGACCGGCCGGACCGACCGCTTCGACCTTGAACGGCACGAAGCGCACTCATCCCGTCAGGACCCGGCCTCCCCGACTGTTTCGCGAAAGTCCATCGGCACCAGGCTGGCACGCCCATCCGGCGTCGCGAACCGTCCCTCGTCGAACGGCACGTCCCCCCAGCGCCAGGGCGTCAGTTCGTCATAGGCGGGGTTGGAAATCGCGGCGTGGCGCTTCAGGTCCAGTATCCGCATCCCGTCATTGCCATAGGCGGTCAGCCGTGCATGCTCCCGATAGATATCCGCCGCCCAGATATGGGGGAAGGCATCGGCCCAGCCCATCGCCTGCGCAACCTTGGTCACGGCCCACCAATCGGGCCGCGCTTCGCCCGGCAGGTCGAACAGCCTGCGATGCCGGCTGACCAGCCGATCCATTCCCGTCACGGTTCCGTCCTTTTCGATCCAGACCGGCGAGGGCAGCGCGATGGTCCATCCGGCCGCGGCTTCGTCGGCGAAGCATGTCGAGCGGATCGAGAGCGGAACTGCCGCGCGGGCGGCGTCCAGCCAGGGCAAGGCCTCCTCGTCGGCGCCGATGCTCCATAGCGCCCGAATCGTGCCCGTGCGCATCGCATCCAGCAGAGATTCCCCCTCCAGTCCCGGCGCCACCGCCATGGATCGCGCGCCCCAGAACCGCGTCACCTGTTCCAGCGAGGCTGCGTCGAAAGGCCGGTGCGCCGCCAGCATGTCGGGCGTGCATCCCACTTCCCGCGCGCCCATACCGTTGGCGGCGCCCGTGACGATGAATGGCGCCGAACCCGGCCGGCCGATCCGCCCGGTCGCCAGGTGCAGGTTGACGGCGGCCGCTACCAACGACACCTCCCCATCCCCGACCAGCGTTACGCAACTGTCCGTTGCCATCCACAGGTCGTAAAGATCGCGCACGGCGCCCGCTGTAAGCCCGCAGGCGCGCGCCACCGACCACAGATCATGCCCCTGCTCCAACGGCCCGGCGACACGCGACGACGGCGCGACATGCGCTGCTGAAAGAACGCCGTTTCCGCCCTCCGCCGTCGCCACGTGCCCCAGCAACCCGCCCAGCAAGCGCGCGGCGCCGCCCGGCCCGACGTTGAGCCACAGGTCCGCATCCATGTTCGGGGCCGGACGTCCCGATCCCAGCACCACCAGCCGCGTGCCCCGTTCGGCGCGTGCTGCCTGAATGCGATCCATCAGGACCGGCGCCGTTTCGACAGCCTGCATCTCGGCGATCAGGATCAGGTCGGCGCGATCGATATCCTCCAGAGTGGCGGGCATGACATCCTCGCCGAAAGCGGTACGCTGGACAACGTGCGCCGTCCCAAGCCAAGGCGCATGGATGTGGGCCGATCCCAGAAAACCCTTCATCAGCTTATTCGCGACATAGTAATCTTCCGTCAGCAATGCGCCGCCGACATGCAGGGCGACGCTGCCCGGCCCATGGCGGGCCAACACTGTCGCCAGTCGGCGGGCAACGGTGGCGATCGCCCTGTCCCAGCCGAGCCCCCTCCCGTCGACCATCGGATGGAGCAGGCGCCCTTCCAGATCGGCCTGCGTTTTCAAAGCCGCCGCCCGGTGGCACAGCAAGCCCCCGTTCGCCGGATGAGCGGGATCGCCTTCGGTGCGGAAGGTCCGGTCCGTGCCGGTCAGGACGCGCAGCCCGCATCCCATGGAACATTGTCCGCACTGGCCCCGTACAATCGCCATTCGCCTAGCGCCTGTTCCCGGTACTGTCGTTCATGGTGCGGCACTAGCTTATTGTGGCGACAGACAAAAGCGGCCCTGCCCCCCTCTTGTTCGACACAGGCCCAACGGGCAGAAGGGCGGCCATGATCTTGCGCCTTTCACGCGCTCTCGCGCTGCTCATGCTGCTCCTTTCGCCTGCCGCCCATGCGGCCAGGAACGATCGCGGTCCGCTGCTGCTGGCGGCGGCGAGCATGCAGGAAGCGATGGTCGCTGCCGCCGATGCGTGGGCGGCACGCGGGCATGCGCGCCCTGTCCTGTCCTTCGCCGGTTCGTCGACGCTGGCCCGCCAGATCCGCGCCGGAGCGCCCGCCGACCTCTTCCTGTCGGCGGACGAAGACTGGATGGACGATGTCGAACGCGCAGGCTTCATCGCCCCCGGATCGCGCGCAGAGATGGCCGGCAACCGGCTTGTGCTGGTTGCGCCGGCCGGGCGCAGGGTCGGACTGCGCGTCGGCCGCCACATGCCGCTGGCGCGCGCGCTGGGCGACGGGCGGCTGGCCATGGCCAATCCCGACAGCGTGCCGGCCGGCAAATATGGCAAGGCGGCTTTGACCGCCCTCGGCGTGTGGCCATCGGTCGAGAACAAGGTGGCGCGCGCCGACAATGTACGCGCCGCGCTGGCCCTGGTCGAACGCGGCGCGACGCCGCTGGGCATCGTCTATGCGACGGACGCCCGCGCCAGCCGCCAGGTGCGCGTCGTCGGCACCTTCCCGGCTGCCAGCCATCCGCCGATCCGCTATCCGCTCGCCCGCCTCAAGGCCAGTCGCCATTCCGACGCGGAAGGTTTCCGCCGGTTTCTGCTGTCTTCGGCTGGCCGTGCGCTCCTCACCCGATACGGGTTCGGTACCCCCTGATCCCCGGCTATTTTTGGCAGGCTACAATCGCCGCGATGACGGCCAGCGTTTCCTGCGGATCGCGCACCCGGACCGTGTCCAGCCCAAGCTGCTTGGCGGGATAGTCGTTCCCGCCCGGGAAAATGGCGTCGCCGATGAACATCATCGCGTCCAGCGCTATACCACTGGCGTCGCGCAGTTTTTTCAGGCCATAGGCCTTGTCCACGCCTTCGCGCGTGATGTCGATGGACGTCGCGCCGCCCATGTTGATCGACAGGCCAGGCAGTCGGGTGCGCAGGTCGGCCTGAATGATCTTGCGCTTGGCGAAATCCGGGTCCCACACTTCCTTGGCATGGATCGGCGCCTGCTGCCCCAGCGCGGAGAAGGTGATCTGGCTGCCCCGATCCTCTATCCGATCCCCCCAGGTCTGTTCGGGCACGAAGCCGGTTGCCTCCAGCGCCGCGTCGAAGGCCGCCAGTATCTGAGCCTTCTGCGCGGCGTCGAACAATTCGGCATAGACCGGAGACCAGCCGCCGGTTCCATGGGTGAACAGCTTCGTGCCGGTCGTCGGCATCAGCCACAGCCTGGAAAGATCCGCTCTCTCAGGCAGGCGGCTTGCCACCTGCTTGTCGAATTGCGGCCAGTCGCCGCCGGAAATCACCGCCACATGGGCGACACCCAGCAGGTCCGCGATCGCATCCCCCATCGCGTCGCCGAGCGGCTGCTTGCTCTCGGCCAGCGTTCCGTCGAGGTCGAATGCGATCAGTTGCTTCATGCCCGGCTGCTCCCTGGACTGGACTGGACGCGGCGCTACACTGCTCAGGCCGGGTGGGCAACCACGCTAACCATTTGCCGCCGCTTGACGATGCGCCGCATATGCCGCACCCGTCCGGGGCATGGATGTTGCCCTCTCGCCGGAGGACTGGTCGGTCATCGGCCTGTCGCTCAAGGTCAGCCTGGTCGCGGTGGCGGCGATGCTGCCGGTCGCCTTCGCGCTCGCCTGGGCGCTGGCCCGCTGGCGGTTCCCGGGCAAGCTGCTGCTCGACGCGCTGGTCCATCTGCCGCTGGTCGTTCCGCCGGTGGTGACCGGCTGGCTGCTGCTGCTGCTGTTCGGGATCAACGGGCCGGTCGGGGCCTGGCTGGACCGCAGCTTCGGCATCACGCTGCTGTTCCGCTGGACCGGCGCGGCGCTGGCTGCCGCGATCATGGCGATGCCGCTGATGGTCCGGGCGATCCGCCTGTCGATCGAAACGATCGACATAAGGCTGGAACAAGCCGCCGAAACGCTTGGCGCCTCGCGCGCGCGGACATTCTTCACCATATCGCTGCCGCTGGCGCTGCCCGGCATTCTGGCGGGGATGATGCTCGGTTTCGCGCGCTCGCTCGGCGAATTCGGCGCGACCATCACCTTCGTGTCGGACGTGCCGGGCGAGACCCGCACCCTGCCGATCGCCATCTACGCCGCGCTCCAGGTGCCGGGGGCAGAGGACAGCGTCACCCGCTTCGCGATCCTGTCCATCCTGTTGTCGCTTGGCGCCCTGCTCCTTTCGGAAATGCTCGCCCGCCGTGTCGGCCGAAAGCGGGTCGCGCATGGCCTTTGAAATCAGCCTGCGCCGTGATCTGGGCGGCCGCGCCATTGCCCTGGAATGCCGGGCCGAGGCGCGGCTGATCGCCCTCATCGGCCCGTCGGGGGTGGGCAAGACAAGCATTTTGAACATGGTGGCCGGCCTGCTGCGGCCCGATCATGGCCGCATCGTCGTGGACGGGCGACTGCTGTTCGACAGTGCGGCGGGGGTCGATCTGCCTCCTGCACAGCGTCATGCTGGCTATCTCTTCCAGGATCGCCGCCTGTTCCCGCATATGCGCGTGGAAGCCAATCTGCGCTATGGTCGCCGTCCGGGGGGCACGCTGGAGATGGACGGGGTGATCGCGCTGCTCGGGATCGGCCATCTGTTACACCGCTGGCCAGACACCTTGTCCGGCGGAGAGGCCCAGCGCGTGGCGCTTGGCCGGGTACTTTTGTCCGCTCCGCATTTCCTGCTGATGGACGAACCCCTGTCAGGCCTCGACCGATCCCGTCGCGACGAGATATTGCCGCTGATCGAAACGCTGCGCGATCAGATCCGGCTGCCGATACTCTATGTCACCCATGACCACCGCGAAGCCGAACGCCTGGCCGATCTGATCGTGGAAATGCCCGAAGCCTGATCGGACGCTGATCCAAGAGGGGTCGACAGCGGGCCATTTGACAGCCATCAGGAAAGCCCATCCACCGGGATTGATCCGCAACACGCATGAAAAATACGTCGCCTGCCCCCGCTGCCTCCGCCCCCCCCGGACCGCCATCGGTGAGCCAGCGGCTCAATCGGGTGGAAGCGCGATTGTCGCGATTGGAAACCATGGCCGCCGACAGCATCAGCCGGCTCGACCGCTTGCAGCATCTGGTGGAACTGGTTCTTGGCGAATTGCATGTGCGCCGGCGCGAGCATGATGCGACCGCCCACGACCCGGCGCGCTGGTCGCCCGGGGGCTTTCCCCTGCTGCCGCGCAACCGCCCCGTCCAGTTCGGTATAGACCGGGAAGAAGAAGGCCTTGCGCCGGACGATTTCCTGGCAAGCGGCTGGTATGCGCGCGAAAACTGGGGCGTATGGGGACGCGATGCCGTTCAGGCGATCCGCTTCTCGGCCGCTGACTATCATGGCGGCTATCTCGACCTGCAACTTACCTTGCGCAGTTTCGTACCGCCGGGCGGGTCGCTGCCCGATGTCGACATAAGCGCCAACGGCTATTTTCTGGGCAGTCACCGGATCGGCAACGCCGCGAGGGTCTACCGCCTGCGATTGCCGCCATCGTGCGTCGGTGACGGCGACATATTGATCCAGTTGCGCCACGATTCACCGCAGATACCGGCCAAGGGCGACGTCCTTCGCGATAATCGCATCCTGGGGATCGGTCTTGTCGCGCTCAGCGTGTCAGGATAGGCAGAGATCGATCATGACGCAGTCTTCCGACCATCGCCTCGTCATTGCCCCCTTTTTGCTGGGGCAATTTTACTGCGACGCTGCCCTGACGGACAGTTCGGTATGCACCGAAAACGACGCCTCCATGCTCTGCTATGCGCTGGGAGTGAATGGCGGCACGCGGATCAACCAGTTTCTCGACGCGATCGGCCCGCGGACCAGCCCGTCGGGCCGCTACAGCCTGGGCTATACGCTTAACATTCCGCTGCTGCGCTATTTTCGCAAGGGCGATGACGGCTGGCATCTGGACGAAGGATTGCTGACCCACGACATCCACACCATCGAAGCGGTGGACCGGGATGTCGTAATCTACCTGTCCGCGAACCATTTCACCGACGCCAATGTCCCCTTGGTGCGGGAACTGGCCGGCGATCCGGCCAACCTCATGTGGAACCGGGACGGCCCGCTGGCGCCGGACGACTATTTCAACCACCCCATCGTCGCCTGGACCCTGTCCAATTACAGCGCACCCATCACGCGCATGCGGGAACAGGCTTTTCGCGCCGCCGCCGCCGCCATAAATGCGCTGTCGCCTGCGGCACGCGCCCGCATCGTCGGAATATCCGTGCTGGGCGAAGTGCACGACATGTTTCCCAACTTTGTCGATGGGCCAAGCCAGTTCATGGCCATGACGCGGGTAACCGACCTCTCGCCGCTCAACTGCAACGGCTTCCGCGTCTGGCTGTCGCAACGCTTCGGCACGACCGAGGCGCTGAACCGCGATATCGGGTCGAGTTTCGAAACATTCGATGCGATCACCCCTCCGTCCGTCGACCTTAATCGCGGCGAACAAGGCACGGTTTTCAACCATGTCGACATCAACGCCGCTGGCGTGGCCCCCATAACCGGCTGGATATACGATCGCCAGAGGCGGCCCATGGCTCTGGACATTTATGTCGACGGGGAATTGCTGGGGCAGGCGGAAACCGGACTTAGCCGGACCGATGTCGCCGAAATGCACGACTATATCGAAGACCCCAATGTCGGCTTCCGCTTCGATCTCGACTATCGCGGGATGAGTCACGGACGTCACGCGATCGAGATACTGGTCCGTATTCCCGGGCTCGACCCCTATTATGTGCAACGCATCGAGGTGGACGTCGAACAGGTCGGCGGCCGGCCGCCCGAACATCCGCCGCAATTGTCCAACATATGCAGCCCGCTGCCGGTATTCCGGTCGAACCTCAACCTGTCCGGCCATGTCGATGTGCCCTACGAACATGGCAAGCTGATCTTCAATCCGCTGGCGCGTCTCTGGCTGGAATATCGGAACGCTGTCGTCCGCAACTATTTCCAGCATTTCGTGAACATCCTGATCCAGGGTGGGATCGAACGGGAACGGGTATTCTCCCACCAGATAGCGCCCAATCTCTACGGTTCGTGGCTGTCGGACATCGTAGCGATCGACGCGATGCAGGACGGCAAGGACCAACTGGCCCATGGCGTCACCCTGTACGGCGGCACGTCCTTTGGCGCCGCGTTCGACCGAATGGCAGAAGAAAAGGGCTGGCGCCGCTACGGCGTCAATGAAATGCACCCGATCGTGCCGCTGGAACCGGACGAGTATCGGGCGATGTTCGAGAAGCATCGCGACGCCGGCGCGGTGTTCGTCGGACCCTACTATATGTCGATGCTGCCTTATAACGAGCAATCGGGGACCGATCTCGACCGGTTTCTCATTTCGTCACGTAATAGCCGGTGCGGGTCCGATCAATATTGGGCTGCGATCGCCGACATCATGACCAAATGACGATGGCAATTTCGTAGCGTGTCACAATCCCATGCAATATGCTTCGTTGGACGCCACGGATCGGGGGGCGCATCGTTGGGATCAATATTGGCGCCGATATGGGGCGGGGGGTGAGCGATGGAGTTGAATGACGAACCGGCTTTTCACTCGCGCTACGGCGGCTTGTGGATCGATCGCGCGGACTGGCGCCAGCAGATCACCGCGCGGAAACTGACGCCTGAACAGGCCAACCAGATCGAAAATTTCGTGACAAACGGCTTCATCGTGCTGGAAGGCGCGGCCGATCCCGATCTGGTCGACCGTTTCCGGCAGAGGATTGCAACCTCCTTTCGGGAGGGCAATGCCGATGTGCTCTATCAGCGCCACGGCTACAGGGACGTGACGCCGCTTGCCGAGCCGGCCGACCGCCTCGGCGTCCGCGTGGTCGATTCCTACGTCCCCCTGACCGAAGCGCTCGACCTTCTCTCGTCGCCGGCGCTGCTTGCTTTCCTCAACCTCATATTCGAAGCCGACCCTCTGCTGTTCCAGAGCCTGAGTTTCGACCAGGGATCGCAGCAGCGGCTGCATCAGGACACCGCCTATGTCGTTGTCGACAAGCCGCTGGAACTGGCGGCCTGCTGGATCGCGCTGGAAGACATTCAGCCCGGATCGGGCGAACTCATGTATGTTCCGGGCAGCCATCGCCTGCCTGACTGGAATTTCGGTGCCGATCGTAAGCATTGGGTTCGCGGCATCGACGGCCTGGACATCCATAATGAATGGGCACGCCATCTCGATGCCCATGCCGCCAAAAGTGAGCAGGGCATTCAATATTTTCTGCCGAAAAAGGGCGACATTCTGATCTGGCATGCCGATCTTGCGCATGGCGGGGCGGTCGTGACCGTGCCGGACCTGACCCGCCAAAGCCTGGTCGGGCATTTTTGCCCGCAGGGCAGAACGCCGAAATTCTTTGGCGATCATCCGCACCTGGCGACCGTGGAGCATCACGACCGACTGGCCTATTGCAGCCAATATTATAATCTTGCGGAGCGGGAAAAAGCGGCGGAACCGGAGCCGGAGTCCGATAAAGGGACGGGTGGCATGCTCAGCCGCTTGTTTAACCGCGACAAGTCCCGCGAGAAGAGCGCAAGCTGATTGCGCAGTGCGGCAATTTCCGGCTACTGCTTTCAGCGGAGCGGGGGAATCACAATGCCTTGCACCAAAATGATGATGACTTGCCGCACGACTTAGGCGCGGATCAGCGAGGGAGCGAAATACAGGCGCATGGCCAATCTGATCATTACCGGGGGAGCTGGTTTCATCGGCGCGAATTTCGTCCGTCACTGGCGCAAGGTTTCGCCCAATGACGGTATCGTGGTCCTGGATGCCCTGACCTATGCGGGCAATCCCGCCAATATCGTGGACGTACCCGACGTCACCCTGGTGGAAGGCGACATTTGCGACACGGCGCTCGTTTCGCGCCTGATGGCCGATCATGATGTCGACACGATCGTGCATTTCGCCGCCGAAAGCCATGTCGATCGCTCGATCACCGGGCCGGACGCCTTCGTCACGACCAATGTCGTGGGCACCCACAGCCTGCTCAAGGCCGCCAAGGCGGCATGGCTGGACAAGGGGACGGGCCGCCCCCACCGTTTCCACCATGTTTCAACCGACGAGGTTTACGGTACGCTGGAACTGGACGACCCGGCCTTCAGCGAAACTACGCCCTACGCGCCCAATTCACCCTATTCGGCATCCAAGGCAGGTTCGGATCATCTCGTCCGCGCCTATCATCACACATATGGGCTGGAAACCACGACCAGCAATTGTTCGAACAATTACGGCCCCTATCAATTTCCCGAAAAGCTGATCCCCCTCTTCACCATCAATGCATTGTCGGGCAAAAACCTTCCCATCTACGGCGACGGCATGAACATTCGCGACTGGCTGCACGTGGAGGATCACTGCATCGGTATCGAACTGATCCTGCGCAAGGGCCGGATCGGCGAAACCTACAATGTCGGCGGCGGACAGGAATTGCCCAATATCGAGGTAATTCGCGAAATCTGCCGCGGCGTCGATGCTGCTTTCGAACGCAATCCCGGCCTGGCCGCGATGTTCCCCGATGCCGCGGCCGCGCAGGGCAGGCCGTCGACCGATCTCATGACCTATGTGCAGGACCGCAAGGGGCACGACCGCCGCTATGCGATCGACGAGACCAAGATCCGCAGCGAACTGGGCTATGCGCCGGCACGCGATTTCCCGCAGGGCTTCGCCGACACGCTCAACTGGTTCCTCGACAATCAGGATTGGTGGCGTCCGCTGATCGACCGGGCCGCACTCGTCGCCTGACGAGGCACGCCGGCACTTCGCGGAAACGTATCCCAGCAAGGAATATTGATGAAACTCGATCTCATCATCCCGGTCTATCGCAATGTCGACCTCGTTCGGAATTGCCTGGAGTCCCTGACGGACCATCTGGATGAAATCCGGGATTACAGCCCGCGCGTCATTGTCATCAACGATTCGCCCGACGATGAGGATGTCGAACGCTATCTGAGCCAGAGCAAGGCAGCGGGCCTGATCGACCTCTATATCCGCAACGATGAAAATCTGGGCTTCGTCAAAAGCGTCAACAAGGGGCTGGCGCTCGCGAAGAAAAATGGTGCCGGCGCGATCCTGGTCAACAGCGACACCGTAACCTATCGCAACACGCTGGCGGAAACGGTCGCCGTGCTGCTTTCCGACCCGCAAATCGGTTTCGTCTGCCCCCGTTCCAACAATGCGGCCATCGCCACCTTCCCGCAGGCGCCCAACAATCTGTCGGGCATCGCAACCACGCCCGAAATCTGCCACATCGCTTGGGAATCGGTCTACCGCTACCTGCCGCGCTACACATTCGCGCCGACCGCGGTGGGCTTTTACATGCTGATCTCGCCCCAGGTCGTGGCGAATTTCGGCTATCTGGACGAGGAATTCGGCGTCGGATACGAGGAAGAGAACGACCTGGTGATGCGTGCAGGCAAGGTCGGCTACCGCGCCGCGCTGGCGAACCACGCCTATGCCTATCATGCCGGTTCGGCGTCCTTCATGCTGCATGAAATCGACTTCAAGGGGCAGCAACAGGGCAACCTCCAGAAGATCGCGGGTCGCCATCCCGAATTTCTCCCGCTGGTCTGGGAATTTGAGCGTTCGCCCGAATATCGCGCGATGACGCAACTCAAGAACCTGGTACCGACCGCGGACGGCAAGCTGAAAATCGCGCTCAACCTGCTCACCATGGGCCGCCATCATAACGGCACCAACGAACTGATCCTCAATTTCATTCGCTGGTGCGACCGCCGTGCGCACGAATCGTTCGAAATCTATGCGATCTGCGACCGTTCGGTGGCCGAGTTCCACAAGCTGGACAAACTTCGGCATGTGAAGCTGCGCACCGAGATTTCCCCCGTCTATGCAGCGTCAATCTTTTTCGGGCAGCCCTTCGATCTGCACCAGATCAACGTCATGGAACATCTGGCGCCGGTCAACATCTACGGCATGCTGGACGTGATCGCACTCGACTGTTCCTATTTGCGGGGCGGCAACGACGTATTCTCGCTCTGGTCCTACGTGGCCCGCAACGCCAACGGGCTGTTCTTTATCAGCCAGTTTTCCGAAGATACGTTCCGCCACCGTTTCGTGCGCAAGGATCGCACCGACAAATATACCCGCCTGCTGCCAACCCGGCCGTCGGCCTATGCTGCGCGCTATGAGGGACTGACCACTGGTCGCGAGCATGTGCTCGTCATGGGCAACCATTTCGCACACAAGGCCGCCGGCGTCACGGGCGAGGCGCTTGCCAAGGCGATACCGAGCCTGTCGGTCGTCCTCATGGGAAGGGGAAACCCCTCCCCGCTCCGCAATGTGCGGGAACTGCACGCCGGCGTCGTTCCGGAAGAAGAAATGAACGAGATTTTCGCGCAGGCCAGCGCGATCATCCTGCCGTCCTATTATGAAGGATTTGGCCTGTCCCTGCTGCATGCGCTTTCCCTGGGAAAGCCTGTCGTGGCCCGCGACATCCCCGCGACGCGCGAGATCCTGGCGACATTCGAATCGGTCGAGGGCGTGTTCCTCTATTTCGACGACAAGGATCTGCCCGATCAGGTCCGCAAGGCGGTCGAAATCGGACGGTCGAGCGTCGTCGAACGCGATTGCATCGACTGGGATGAATGGTCGAAGGGTCTGTTCGAATTCGCGACTGCGCAGATCTCAAAGCCGGACCTTTACGACCGGCTGATGGACCGCATCGACGACGGCGACATGTTGCGCAAGACCTACACCGCCAAGGATCCGCTGCCCGAGCCGGTCATGACGGCACCCGTACCGGCCGCCCCTCCTCCGCCCGCTGTGCCGACACCGGCCACGCCGGGTGCCCCGGATGCAGACCTTATGCCTGCCGTCACGGTGGATGTGGGCGCGATCCTCGCCCTGGACGGAGAGGATTTCGTCGAAACCTTCTACCGGCAAATGCTGGGCCGGCGCGCCGATCCCGCTGGCCTGGTGCATCATGTCGCGTTGCTGAGCAGCGGCATTTCAAAGGCCGACATACTTCGGTCGATCCTTGAATCCCCCGAATTCACGGAACGTCGCGCGACCGTCACGGTCGTGGGCGCGGAACTGGTCCAGCCCCGGGGCAAGAAGCGTCGCAGGCTGCTTCAACTGGGGTGAATCACGCCGGTCCGGCGGCGCGACGATTGGCCAGACGATTTTAACAAGTCGGCCGGAGAGCGTGACGGAAGCCCTTGACGGGGTAAAATAGGGCCGTTATCTGCGCGTCTCCGGCGAGCGAACGACCCGCCTTGATGCCCGATCGTCTAAAGGTAAGACTACGGACTCTGACTCCGTCAATTGAGGTTCGAATCCTCATCGGGCATCCAACTTCCCCCGATAACAGTCGGTTTGACTGCGAAACCTATCCGCTTTTTCGCGCAAGAAGGCAGCGCGGCGCCGGCCGCGTCAGGCCACGCCTTGTATCACGCCCATGGTCCGCCGCTTGCGCTTGACCGGGCGGGGGAGAGGCAAGACCTCCGATGGGTCGCGCTCCAGCCGATCAACCGCGTTGGCCACGAGCATGGCAAGCCCTTCCTCACTCAAAAGGCCGCCGCGAATCAGGCAGCGATCCACCAGCACGCGTCGAAAGGCGGAATAGAGCGCCATGTCCGGCTGACGCGGCGCGCCCCAGAAATCGTCCAGGCTGGTCTGATGCACGACGCCGGGAACCTTGTAGACGGCATGGCCCAGAACGACCACCGGCTTGCCGCTGTTGAGCGCCAGCGTCCCTACCGTGCTGTTCACCGTCACGACGCCCTGCGACTTGCCGACGACTTCCGCAATATCCCAGTCCGACAGGTAGAACACCCTGTCGCCGATGCCATAATGATCGGCCAGGCGCCGGGTCAACCGCGCCCAGCCCACCAGGCCCGGATCGAGCGGGTGACGCTTCACCAACAGCGAGACGCCGTCCGGAGCATGCTGCGCGAAACTCTTGAGCACGAACCGCAACGCGGCCCGCATGTCGCCAAAGGGCGAATGAACCCGGATCTGGTAATCGGAATTGAGCTGGAGAGGCAGGGTGAAATAGGGCCGGTCCTTCACCGCGTCCCAGACCGCGTGGGATCGCCGCTCTTCCCCCTTGCGCACCATGAGCTTCCAGCACCAGGCGACCGATTCCAGCAGGAAACTGTGCGGCCGATGCGTCCGGTAATAGGGAAAATAGGGGCGCATGAACGCCGCTGCCAGCCCGTTGCGCATGGTGTTGCGCGCCCGCGCCTGAAAGGTCGACGGCACGGGCGGCTGCCCGGCATCATGGTCCGGCAGCCCATCGGCCTGTTCAATATACCATTCCGGATCGAGCGGCAGGGTAGAATTGCCGTTCACACCATCGTCCTGAAGCGTCAGGAAGTCGGGTCTGATATAGCCTTCCTCCATGCAGTGCACGCGCAGGCCGCGCAGCCGGGCCATGCCGTGCGCCGATGCGTGGTAGGGACGGCAATCGCCGTACAGGATCAGATCGGTAACGCCATGGTTGACGATGAAATCGTCGAAGAACAGGGGCCAGTTGCGGAATGTCCCGCGATAGTCGGTCGCGTCGTCCGGCCAGTCGACCTTGTCGCCGCCGTTGATGTTGATGCGCAACGCCCTGTGTCCGCGCGCGCGCAGCGCCTCCGCCAGCATCGCGAAATAGGGACCGTGCGGCCCTTGCAGGAACAGGAAGGTCTTCACCGACGCCTCAGCCATGAAGATATTCCGCGGACAAGGTCATAAATCGCCGTAACTTCCCCTGTGCTGCCCGCAACCTGATAAGCCATGTAACCGGCGGCGTCGACCCGTCTGCCAGGCGGTCCACCATCACTTCGGGGCCACAAGGCAATCGGGTCACCGGATCCAGATAGCGAGGATAGAGAATCAGGGCGGCGGCGACAAGTTGATCCAGCGTCAGCGACCGTCCCCGTCTGGCACTGGGCTGTGCAAGATCGCGGGTCAGGCCCCATCCGGCATAGAAAGGCATGCCGTGCACCGTGACCCGGCATCCGCGCATCAGTGCCTCGAAACCGGTGAGCGAGGACAGGACATGAACGTCGTCCACCGCCTGTACCAGCGGCATCAGTGGAGAACCGGCGTCGATAGCGTCGGCGTGGGCCAGAACCGCCGATTCCGCCAAATGCCCCTTGCGGTGCCCCGCCTGCACGTCGGGATGCGGCCGGTAGATTATGAAGGCGTCTGGTTCGGCGCGGCGCACCCGTGCCAGGAAATCCAGGTTCCCGTCGACGCCCGCGCCGCCCAGCCGCACTGACATGTCGTCATCCACCTGCCCCACGGCAAGTACCGTGCGCCTGCCGGCTGGCAGGTCGATCGCGCGCCCCACCCCCGCCCCATATTTGGTGACGCCCGACATGCAGATGCGGGTCCGAAGCGCCCGCGCGCGATCCACCAGCAGGGCGGGGAAATCATGCGTCGCGAGCAATCTTTCCAGATCGCTCTCAACCCGGGCATTGTAATAGATACCCCGCCGGTCGACGACGACCGACCCGGGCGGATGCAGCGCGGCGCCAAGCCCGCGCGACCGAAGGAACCCATCCTCCACGCGCGCGATCGGCACGCCCGCCGCGGATGCCTCCTGCACCGTGTCGGCCGGCACCCGCGACGGCCAGATCGCCAGCGCCTGTCCGGTCTGCCGCGCCCGGCGCAGGCCCCGCGCCGCCGGCAGGAAGGGCGGAGCGCGCCGTCCGTCCCACAGGAAATGTCGGATCGCCTCCCGCTTCCAGAACGCCATGCCGCTCGCCGCCGCGATGTCCCGGTTGCCATCCAGATGGCGCCGCCAGTCGGCGAGCTGGGTTATCGTCGACCGGGTGTCGGCGGGCGCTCCGGTGAACGGATTGCGGTAACGCGCCGCGGCCAGTTCTTTGCGCAGCGTGAGGCGCAACTGCGCGGGATCGACCTTCCTGCCATGGGACGTAAAAACCGGGACACCCAACACGCCCGCAACCAGCGCGAGTTCATCGCCGGGCGCCGCCCACAGCGCACGCGCCTGCGCCAGCAATGCCCAGGGATCGCAATCGGCTCCAATGGCACGGCCGGGCATGCGCGGCACCTGACCGTTGCGGCTCCGTATCAGTCCGATCTCGTCGGGCATGACGCCCGCAAGCGCACTCGCGGGCACGCTCATGTCGGCGCCGATGACGATGCGCAGGCCCTGCGGCTTATCTCCCCAGAAGCAGCCCCCGACGCGCGCTTGCGCGAGCGCATCGATCATCGCGTCGTCGACCGCCGTCGCATCGTCGACCGCATCGGTCTTGTCGCTGATCGCGGCGACCGTGGACGGGATGCCGGGAAAGGGGGGAGATCGCAGGAAAGATGTGGGGGGCATGATGCGAGAACCGCCGCTACCTGCACGTGCGGGCCAAGGTCACGTACCCGACAGCATCAATGTCCGTGGTCAACCACATCGTCCGTTCCCTGGCTTCGCGCTATCCTTGGGCAGGCGCGCACTGAAAATCAAGGAACAGAAGCTGTTACTTCTTCAATCAGATCCGTCACAATATCAAAATAGTCGCGCCATGTGGGCGGTCGCCATGCCGCAATGCGGCGCTGCTGGGCTGCCCGTTCGGGCGATCCGTCGCGCGCGTAGGCGCCGATGGCGCGCATCCATCCCAGTCCATCCAGCGGATCGATATAATCCGGCGCCTCCCCTCCTACTTCGCGGTGAGCCAGGATGTCGCTGCAAATGACCGGCACGCCCGCAGACAGCGCTTCGACGACCGGCATGCCGAACCCCTCGGCAAAGGACGGCATCAGCATCGCCCGTGCCCGCGCGACCAGGGACTGCATCCGATTGTCGGACACTTCGCCCGCTTCGATCACATGGCCGCGCAACGCCTCGCCGCGCTCCAGCAGGTCGATGACATTCTCGTTTTCCCAGCCGCGCCGACCGATCAGCACCAGGACCGGCGCTGCGTCGCCGAGCGTTTCAACAAGCCGCCGCCAGACGTTGAGAAGCAGCAGATGGTTTTTTCGCGGCTCGATGGTGGAAATATAGACGAAATACGGTCGGTCGGGCACCCCTTCATCGCTCGCGCCGAATATGTCGGGCGCGTCCGCACCGAAATGGGCCACGCGAATGATCCGTCCGTCCAGACCCCGCTTCATGTGCGGCGCCAGAGCGTCGACCGTTGCCTGGCTGTTGCCGATGATCCCGGTTGCATAGCGGTCGATCGTGCGGACCCGGCGCAGATGCTCCGCCGCACCCTGGGGACGCGCGAATTCGGGATGGCTCAGCGGAATGACGTCGTGCACCAGCGTAACGAATTTCGCGCCCTCCGCGCGCAGGATCGCCCCCACTTTCGACTGGTCGTCCAGATGATGCGGCGACACCTGAAGGTAGATGCGCGATCCGTTCGCGCGCGGCACCGGGCGGGGACGGGTGGCGAACATGTGGCGGATGGTCGCAGCCTTGCCTTCGCTTGCGTCCGAAAGGCCGGCATTGCGCCATTTCGCCGCCGTGAAGGCCAGAAACTGGCGGACCGCGTGATTGGACAAGCGGCCATAATAGCCGCCCGCCGGGTGGACGGCCGCGAAAGCCAGCCGGTCGGGTATCCGGTCCAGCAATTCCCGGGCATAGACATATTCGACCCGGTCTATCCCGGTCGGCGCGGCATGAAAGGACCGGGACAGCAGGCGGGAGAGGTCCAGTATGACTTCGCTTTCGCCCCGCGCGCCGTGATGCAGCGCGCCGGCACGCTTCGATTTCAGCGCCAGCCGGGCGCCAGGTGCGGTGAAGGGACGCAGAACCATGTCAGCAGCGGGGTAGCGAAACGGACATCAGAAAGCGGCACGAATCTCTTCGGCCAGCGCTTCGAGCACCGCCTTGTCCGCTGCCTCGCCCTGCCCGTGCGTGGCAAAGCCCTTGGGATCGCCCTCCCAGCGCGGCAGGATGTGGACGTGGGTGTGGAAAATGGTCTGCCCGGCCGGCGCCCCGTTGAATTGCGCGATCTGGATGCCGTCGGGGTCCAGCGCCTTGCGAATCGCGACCGCCACCTTCCTGGCGCACGCCATCACCTGCGCAATCGCCTCATCCTCCATTTCCAGCAGGTTTCGCGCCTTAGACCATTTGGAAATGACGAGCGCGTGACCGCGCGTCTGCGGCATGATGTCCAGAAAGGCGAGCGTATCGTCGTCCTCGTACAATCGGGTGCACGGGATTTTCCCCGCTATGATGAGGGCGAAGACATTGCCCTCGTCATAAGTGCCGTCCAGGCTCATGGAACCGCCCTTAGCTGATATAATGGGCGGTCGTCTTAGCAGCCACTTCCTCCGCCGTCACGCCCGGCGCCAGTTGGATCAGCTTGAACGGGCTGTCATGATCAGGCCGCTGGAACACGGCCAGGTCGGTGATGATCATGTCCACGACATTTTTCCCGGTCAGCGGCAGGGTGCAGGCCGGAATGAACTTGGGGTCGCCGTTCTTGGACGTGTGCTCCATGACGACGATGATCTTCTTGACGCCCGCAACCAGGTCCATTGCGCCGCCCATGCCCTTGATCATCTTGCCGGGGATCATCCAGTTGGCGATGTCGCCATTTTCCGCGATTTCCATCGCACCCAGCACGGTAAGGTCGATGTGCCCGCCGCGGATCATCGCGAAGCTGTCAGCGCTGGAAAAATAGACCGTGTTAGGCTGTTCGCTGATCGTCTGCTTGCCCGCGTTGATCAGGTCCGCATCCTCTTCCCCCTCATAGGGGAAGGGACCGATCCCCAGCATGCCGTTTTCCGACTGAAGCGTCACTTCCACGCCGTCGGGAATATGGTTCGCCACCAGCGTCGGGATGCCGATGCCCAGGTTCACGTAGAAACCGTCCTGCAATTCCTTCGCCGCTTGCGCGGCCATCTCGTCACGAGTCCAGGGCATGTTCACTTCTCCCCATCGGCAGGCGGCGCCCACCTTTTGTCCATCGGAAACACATCGTCGAAGCCGCCCTTCAGGCCGCTTCCATAAACAGGGTTCGGCAGGATGAACCAGCCCTTGCCCCACATCGCCGCGACTGCCGGTCGCATCGTTGCGGCGCGGCGGGCCGGCACGGCCTGCCCGGCATTGAACAGGTCCGAAAAATCCCCGAGCTGGTCGCCGCCCATGGCGATCACGCAATAGCGGGACGCGATGGTCGCGCGGCGACCATCCTTGTGGCTCCCCATGGCATCGTCGCCATTCAGGAACAGGGTCTGGCCATGCACTGCCGCGCCCAGCCCGGCCGCAGCTATCGCCCGTGCCGTGGCATCGGCATTGGCAGTCGACCGGTTGGTGTTGAACACGACAGTAACGCCCATCTTGCGCAGCGCGGCGATGCCGCCATCCGCGCCCGGCACCGGCACGACAGCTCCCTCCCCCGTCCGCTCCCACGCGTCCCAGTCGGCGGCATCATAGCCCTTGCCGGTGGTGGCATCATGATATTCGAAGCCCAGGTTGAGCATGACCGTTTCGTCGACATCGAAAATGGCGGCGAACGGCTTTTCGCCGCAGGGCACGAAATGCGGGGCTTCGAGCGCTGCGCCCTCCGCCAGGACCACGCTGTCCGCCGGCCGCGCCTTCACCTTTGCGGATACATAGGCGAGCAACGCGTTCCATGCCTGCGCCGAAAGCGCGGCGCCCTCGCCCGATCCATAGAGATATTGCATCCCGGCCGGAGGAGCGGCAGGCGGCGGCGCGGAAACGAGCGCGGGCGGCGCGGGGGCACAGGCGCCGAGCAATGCCAGCACCCATAGCAGCGCGGCACGCTTCGCCGACGGCATCAGACTGCCTCCCGCTGCCTCACCGTGCGGAATTCGATCTTCTTGTCATAGGGCGCGCCGATGATCATGCGCTTCACATAGATGCCGGGCAGGTGAATGCAGTCCGGATCAAGGCTGCCGGTCGGCACCACTTCCTCGACTTCGGCGATGCAGACCTTGGCGGCGGTCGCCATCGGCTGGTTGAAGTTGCGGGCAGTCTTGCGAAAGATCAGGTTGCCGCTCTCGTCGGCCTTCCACCCCTTGATGATCGCGACATCGGCGAAGATGCCGCGCTCCAATATATAATCCTCGCCGTCGAAGGTCTTGACCTCCTTGCCCTCGGCGACCTGGGTGCCCACCCCCGTCTTGGTGTAGAAGCCGGGAATGCCCGCGCCGCCAGCGCGGCAGCGTTCGGCCAGCGTCCCCTGCGGACAGAATTCGACCTCCAGCTCGCCAGCCAGATATTGCCGCTCGAATTCCTTGTTCTCGCCGACATAGGAGGAGATCATCTTCCTGACCTGTCGTGTCCGAAGCAGTTTGCCCAGACCCTCGCCGTCGATGCCGGCATTGTTGGAGGCGATGGTCAGATCCTTGACCCCGGACTCGCGGATCGCGTCGATCAGGCGTTCGGGGATACCGCACAGGCCGAACCCGCCCGCGCACAGATGCATACCGTCGAAGAGCAACCCGTCCAGCGCAGTCGCAGCATCGGGGTAGAGCTTGTTCACCATCGCCTGTCTCCTCGTCCGTCTTGGCAACAGCCATAGGCACGGACAAGGGGTCGGTCAATTTGCTGCGATGGCGAACAGCGCGATAATTACGCCCTGCTAAATCAGTCCGGCGAGCGGGCTCGACGGATCGGCATAGAGTCGCTTGCCCATGCGACCGGCCCGATAGGCCATGCGACCGGCCTCCACGCCCGCTTTCATCGCGGCGGCCATCAGCACCGGGTCCTTCGCTTCGGCGATGGCGGTGTTCATCAGGACGCCGGTGCAGCCCAGTTCCATCGCCTCCGCCGCTTCCGACGCCGTGCCCACGCCAGCGTCGACCAGCACGGGCAGCCGCGTTCCCTCCACGATCAGGCGGATCGTCACCCGGTTCTGGATACCCAGGCCCGATCCGATCGGCGCGCCCAGCGGCATGATGGCGACCGCGCCCGCATCCTCCAGCCGCTTGGCCGCGATCGGATCGTCGACGCAATAGACCATGGGCTTGAACCCTTCCTTTGCGAGGATCTCGGTCGCGCGCAGCGTCTCGACCATGTCGGGATAAAGCGTGCGCGCCTCCCCCAGAACCTCCAGCTTTACAAGGTCCCAGCCGCCCGCCTCGCGCGCCAGGCGCAGGGTGCGGATCGCTTCCTCGCCGGTGAAGCAGCCCGCCGTATTGGGCAGATAGGTGACTTTCCCGGGATCGATATAATCGGTCAGCATGGGCGCCTTGGGATCCGACACATTGACGCGGCGCACGGCCACAGTGACGATTTCGGCTCCCGACGCTGCCAGCGCCGCGGCATTCTGTTCGAAATTCTTGTATTTGCCGGTGCCGACGATCAGCCGCGACCGGAACGTCCTGCCCGCGACCGTCCAGCAGTCGTCGCCCACCGGCGACACCGCGCCGCCGCCCACGAAATGCACGATTTCCAGTTCGTCCCCGTCCTCGACACATACCTGCGCCAGCGTCGAACGCGGCACTACTTCCAGATTGCGCTCCACCGCCACCTTTTCGGGCACGAAGCCCAGTTCGCTCGCCAGTTCGGCCAGGGTGATCCCCTGCCGCACGCGGCGATGTTCGCCATTGATCCGGATGGAGATGGTGCCGTCTGTGGTCACGTCCTTAAGTCCCGCCTGAAATGGATAACATGTCTCGACGCGGCGAGACACGAAGGTCTAAAGATCGTCGCGCATATAGGGGCGGCTTGGCCCCGCCCGCAACCAGCAAGGGAATGGCCGATGACAGACGCGCGCAAAATCTATGTCCTGAATGGCCCGAACCTGAACATGCTGGGCACGCGCGAACCGGAAATCTATGGTTTCGACACACTCGACGACATCGCCGAGCGGATGGAGGATGCTGCGACCCGTGCCCATGTCGAAATCGATTTCCGTCAATCGAACCATGAAGGCCATCTGGTCGACTGGCTGCAGGAAGCGCATGGCGAAGGCGCCCATGCGGTCATCCTCAATCCCGGCGGCCTGACCCACACGTCAATCGCGCTGCACGACGCGATCAAGGGGATCAGCGTGCCGGTGATCGAGGTACATCTGTCCAATCCCCATGCGCGCGAGCCCTTTCGCCACAAAAGCTATGTCGGCATGGCGGCGAAGGGAACGGTCGCGGGCTTCGGCGCGATGTCCTACATGCTTGCGCTGGAAGCCGCGCTGGAACTTTGAAGACGTAGCGACCGGACGCACCAAAGTTGCGCTTTGCCTTAAATACGCATAGGCGCGGGACAGAAACGACATTCATCATCCAGGGACATGCGATGAGCGAAAAGACTGAAAAGGGCGCAATGCAGGTGGATGTGCAACTGGTGCGGGATCTTGCCGCGCTGCTGGACGACACCAATCTGACCGAAATCGAGGTCGAGGACGGCGACCGCAAAATCCGCGTCGCGCGCAAGGCAGGCGGCGCAGCGCCGCTTTTCGCCGCCCCCGCCATGGCCCCGCTGCCCGCCCCGGTCGCGGCACCGGCCGCCACCGCTGCGGATGCGCCTGCGGACGCCGGCCTGCCGTCCGGCACGGTGGTGAAATCGCCGATCGTCGGCACCGCCTACCTTGCCGCCGAACCGGGCGCAGCGCCGTTCGCGCGCGTCGGATCGCAGGTGAAGGCCGGCGAAACGATCCTGATCGTTGAAGCCATGAAGGTGATGAACGCCATTCCCGCGCCAGCATCCGGCACAGTAAAGGCCGTGCTGGTCGATAATGGCCAGCCGGTGGAATATGATCAGCCGCTGATCGTCATCGAATAAGGCCGCGAACCCATGGCCATCGAAAAATTGCTGATCGCCAATCGCGGCGAGATCGCCCTCCGGATTCACCGCGCCTGTCATGAAATGGGCATCAGGACGGTCGCGGTCCATTCCACCGCCGACGCCGACGCCATGCATGTCCGCCTCGCCGACGAGGCCATCTGCATCGGGCCGCCGGCCGCGCGCGACAGCTATCTCAACATCGCCGCTATCATCTCGGCGGCGGAGATCAGCGGGGCGGACGCCATCCATCCGGGATATGGCTTCCTCTCCGAAAACGCCAAGTTCGCTGAGATCGTGGAAGCCCACGGCATCGCGTTCGTCGGCCCCAAGCCCGAACATATCCGCACCATGGGCGACAAGATCGAGGCCAAGCGCACGGCCGGCGCGCTAGGCCTGCCGCTGGTTCCCGGATCGGACGGCGCGATCAGCGACCTCGACGAAGCGCGCGCGATCGCCGAAAAGGCTGGTTATCCCGTCATCATCAAGGCGGCATCGGGCGGCGGCGGCCGTGGCATGAAGGTCTGCACCTCGCCCGATCAGCTCGAAACGCTGATGCAGCAGGCGGGCAGCGAGGCGAAGGCCGCCTTCGGCGACGCCACCGTCTATCTGGAAAAATATCTCGGCAATCCGCGTCATATCGAAATCCAGGTGTTCGGCGACGGCAAGGGCAATGCGATCCATCTCGGCGAGCGCGACTGCTCGCTCCAGCGCCGCCACCAGAAGGTGCTGGAGGAAGCCCCCTCGCCGGTCCTGTCGGCGGCCGAACGGGAACGGATCGGCGGCGTCTGTGCGAAGGCAATGGCCGACATGGGCTATCGCGGGGCGGGGACCATCGAGTTCCTGTGGGAAAACGGGGAATTCTACTTCATCGAAATGAATACCCGGCTTCAGGTCGAACATCCGGTGACGGAGATGATCACCGGCGTCGACCTGGTGCGCGAACAGATCCGTGTCGCCGAAGGCAAGCCGCTCTCGGTTGCGCAGGACGAACTGCGCTTTACCGGTCACGCCATAGAATGCCGCATCAATGCGGAGGATCCCCGGACCTTCGCGCCTTCGCCCGGTACCGTCACCAGCTATCATGTGCCCGGCGGCATGCATGTCCGGGTGGATAGCGGCCTGTATCAGGGATACCGGGTGCCGCCCTATTATGACTCCATGATCGGCAAGCTCATCGTCTATGGCCGCACCCGCGAGGGCGCGATCATGCGGCTGAAGCGCGCGCTGGAGGAATATGTGATCGAAGGGATGAAGACCACGATTCCCCTCCATCAGGCGCTATTGAAGGACGCGGACTTTCTGAACGGCGACTACACCATCAAGTGGCTGGAAGACTGGCTTGCCCGCCAGGGATAGCCGAAGTACATCGGGCAATGCCTTTCCTTGAACGGCATCGTTCATGCGCCATCCGGAACGGAGGGCGACATCGCAGCGGGGGACCTGCAATTGATGAAGCGGATCTGCGCCGCCGAAGCGCTCGGCACTGCGATATTGGTCGCCACCGTCGTCGGTTCGGGCATCATGGCCGACCGGCTTTCCGGGGGCAATGACGGCGTTGCCCTGCTCGCTAACAGCATGGCGACCGGCGCGATGCTCTATCTGCTGATCACCCTGTTCGTGCCGGTCAGCGGCGCGCATTTCAATCCCGCCGTCACCATCCTTGCCTCGCCCGTGCCGCAGCGGCTGCCCCGACTGCTGGCGCAGTGCGGCGGCGGCATGGTCGGTACGGCCACCGCGCACATCATGTTCGGCCTGCCACTGTTTCAGTCGGGCACCACGCCAAGGACCGGGCCGGGCCAGTGGCTGGCGGAAGCCGTCGCGGCCTTCGGCTTGCTCCTGACCATCCGGATGGGCGGACGGTTCCGGCCCGGCGCGCTGCCGGCCCTGGTGGCCGCCTGGATCATCGCGGCTTACTGGTTCACCGCGTCCACCAGCTTCGCCAATCCGGCGGTGACGATCGCGCGCGCGCTGACCGACAGTTTCGCGGGCATCCGTCCAATCGATGTCCTGCCCTTCATTCTGGCCCAGCTCGCGGGCGCGGCGCTGGGCCATCACTGCGCCGGTTGGCTGCTCGCCGGACCGGCCACCATCCCCGAACCGGAGCACGAGACCCATGAAGGCCACCATCTGGCATAATCCCAACTGCGGCACATCACGCAAGACGCTGGCCATCCTTGAGGAAACACCCGGCGTCGATGTCGAGGTGATCGAATATCTCAAGACCCCCTATAGCCGCGCCAAGGTCGCCCAGCTGATCGCGGATGCCGGCCTGACCCCGGCCGATGCGATCCGCAAGATGGGAACGGATGCGGAAGAACGCGGGCTGCCCGACATGGCGCCGGATGCGATCCTCGACGCCATGGCCGCCAACCCGGCTTATGTAAACCGTCCCTTCGTCGAAACGGAAAAGGGCGTCCGCTTCTGCCGCCCGCAGGACAAGGTTCGCGAGATTCTCTGACCGCAGCGCGAGGCAGCGATGCTTGGTTGCGGGTCCGGCCCTTTTCCGCCTTGCCTTCGCCGCGCGATGCCCTAGCCTTCCGCGCATGGCAAAGGACCGGACATTGGCGACCATCGCCGTCTACAGCCTCAAAGGCGGCGTCGGCAAAACCACCTTCGCGATCAATCTCGCCTGGGCGTCCGCCAGCATCTCGAAACGCCGCACCCTGTTGTGGGATCTCGATCCGCAAGCGGCGTCGAGCTGGCTCATCTCCACCGACCAGACCAGCCGTGACGCGGCACAGGCGATCTTCAGTAAGGATGTCGAGGTCAGGAAACTGATCCAGCCTTCGACTGTCCCTGGGCTGGACCTGATCGCCGCCGATACGTCGCTGCGCGGCCTCGACCATCTCTTTCGCGAGATGGACAAGAAGAAACGCCTTGCCCGTCTGATCGACAGCCTCGGCAAGGATTATGACCGCATCATCCTGGATTGTCCGCCGGGCCTGACCGAAACCAGCGAGCAGGTGCTGCGCGCGGCCGACCTGATAGTCATTCCGGTAATCCCCTCCCCGCTCTCGCAGCGGGCGATGGGCGAAGTCGCGCGCTATCTGGTCCAGCGCGGCGGCAGCCCCGCCCCTATCCTGCCGGTCTACTCGATGGTCGATCGTCGCCGGAGCCTGCATCGCAAGGCGCTGGACGACCAGCCGGGCTGGCCCGCCATTCCGATGGCCAGCGCGATCGAGCAGATGACCGTCCGGCGCAAGCCACTGGGCGCCTTCGCATCGACATCGCCCCCGGCGCGGGAGTTTGCCGCGCTCTGGACCCGGATAGAGCGGCAATTGGGCGATCGCTGACGCCCGGTCAGGCGGACAGGCGCATCGCCTCGCGAGGAAACAGCGCCGCGGCGTCGCATGCGCTCATGGGGCGCCCGAAATAATAGCCTTGCACCTTTTGGCACCCCAGGCTTCGCACCAGGTCCAATTCCGCCTCCGTCTCCACGCCCTCGGCCGTGGTCGCTATGCCCAGGCTGTTCGCCAGCGTGACGACCGCGCGGATGATCGCCAGGCTTTCCGCCTTGTTCTTGGATGCCCCGACGACGAAGCTGCGATCGATCTTGATGGTGTTGAAGCGGGTCCGGCCGAGATAGCCCAGCGAGCTGTAGCCGGTGCCGAAATCGTCGAGCGAAAGCTGAATGCCCATGCCCAGAAACTGGTCGAGCAGCCGGAGCGCGCCGGTATCGTCGCTCATGAACACGCTTTCCGTCACTTCCAGCTCCAACCGCCGCGAATCGAGGCCGCTCTGCGCCAATGCGGAAACGACCGCCGCGACGAAACTGGGGTGCGACAATTGTTCGGGTGAAACATTGACGGCGACCCGAATATCCTCGGGCCAGTTGACAGCCTCCATGCAGGCGGTGCGCAACACCCATTCTCCGATCGCGCCGATCAGGCGGGCTTCTTCGGCAACGGGGATGAACTTGGCCGGCGAAATCGCGCCCAATTGCGGGTGGGTCCAGCGGAGAAGCGCCTCGAACCCGACGACGCATCCCGCTTTTGCGTCGACCACCGGCTGGTACAATATATGGAATTCATCATTGGCGAGCGCGTCACGCAGTGCCAGTTCAAGCTGGTGGCGTTCCTCGGCCTGAACGTGCAACTGCTGTTCATAGGCGCAGTGGGTGCCGCCGCCCTCCGCCTTGGCCCGGTAAAGCGCCAGGTCGGCGCTTCGGGTCAGCGCTTCTGAATCCATGCCGTCCGTGGGCGAAACCGCCGACCCGACAGATGCGCCGACATACAGCATATGATGGTCGATCTGATAGGGCTCGGATATCACCGCGATGATGGCGCTCGCCAGATCGGTCACGACGTCGCCTTCGTCGACCGGTGCGATCAGCACCGCGAATTCATCGCCCCCCAGCCGCCCGCAAAAGGCGCGCCCGGAACAGACCTGACGCAAGCGCCGCGCGACCTGCCCCAGCAGCTTGTCGCCGGTCTGATGACCTAGCGTGTCGTTGATCGACTTGAAACGATCGAGGTCGATCATCATCAGGGCGCAGGCTGAGCCACGTCCAGGGGCGCTCCGTGCCAGAGCATCATCCAGCACTTCGCGCAGATGCGTCCGGTTGGGCAAACCGGTCAGCGGGTCGAACCGCGCAAGCTGCGCGATCTTGTCCGCCGATTCGCGCTGGATGGTGACGTCCGATCCAACGCCGCGAAATCCTTGAAAGACGCCCTGCTCGTCATATCGTGGCGACGCGGACAGTTCGATCCAGCGGCTCCGCCCCTGCACCTCAACCGGCAGGACCAGATTGCTGAAGCTCTCCCGCCGCTTCAGATGCTCCGTCAGCTCATGCAGCCCTGTCGAAAATCGCCCTGTTTCCCACCCGCTGCCTGCAAGCAGTTGGATCAATGGAGCGCCATCCAGTTCTTCGGGCGACAGGCCCAGCGTCTCGGCAAAGCGTCGCGACACGCCGCTGATCCGCCGCATCGGATCGATCTGCCACAGCCAATCCGATCCGCCTTCCTCGAATTCGCGCAGCAGCAGGCTGACGACTTCGGTCTTTTCGACCAGCTGCACCGTGGTGCTTTGCTGTCGCGCGAAGGTGCGCGCGTAGATCAGGCATCCGGTCAAAAGCGACAAGGCGTAGCTGGTCGACAAGGCGCGAAGCGGCAACTGGCCGAAATCGTCGAACATTCCGAACAGACCGACGATGCATGGCAGCAGAAACGCACTCGTGGCCAGCGGGGTCGCGGCATAGGTGATCGCGCCGCACACCATGATGCAGCTTATGAGAAGCCACAGGGCAACCATCTGCTCCGGCGTGACCGACGCGGAGATCATGAGCATGCCCGCCGTCCACACCAACCCCTGGAGCAACGCACCCGCGCCGTGCCAGCGCAGACCGATCATCCGAGGCGCGCGCATTCGGTCGATCACGATGCCGGCGATCGTGGCGCCGACCAGACCGGCGCTCCAAACCCCGAGACGAACCGGGCCGCAATGTTCTGCAAAAACCTGCCACACGAACAGAAGGCCGAACAGGTTCATGACGTGGCGAAGCGGCGCGGCGCTCGCGGCGGATCGCAACTGGGCGCCCGCCACAGAAGCCTCGGTTTCGTCGTCGATCGGCCGCAAGCCCATCAGCGCACGGGTAGAAGCGCGCTCCGGTGATTCCGCCGCGACCTTTTTTGGCGTTTTCCTGTTCACGCCGCGACATTAGCAAAGGAGAGTTAGCAATCCGTAACCCGGGACAAACCGGGGGTTTCCCGCCCGTCAGGCGGCTATGTCATAAGGCCTTATCTCGCCGGTCAGATACAGGTTGCGCGCCTTCGACCGGCTGAGCTTGCCCGAACTGGTGCGCGGCAGGGTGCGCGGCGGAACCAGTTCGACGACGCAGTTCATGCCGGTGATGGCGCGGACCCGCTCGCGAATCTGGTCGCGCAGGCGCGACCGTTCCTCATTGTCCGACGTCCGGCAATGGACCAGCACGGCCGGCGCTTCCTCGCCACCCGGCGTGGTGATGGCGAAGGCGGCAATGTCGCCCTGCTTGAACCCGGGCAACTGCTCCACCGCCCATTCGATGTCCTGGGGCCAGTGATTTTTGCCGTTGATGATGATCATGTCCTTGGCCCGGCCGACAATGTAGAGATAGCCGTCGGACAGATAGCCCATATCGCCCGTGTCCAGCCAGCCGTCGGCCATGCAGGCGTCGGTCGCTTCCTGATCGCGGAAATAGCCGACCATCAGGCTGGGGCCAGTGGTCCACACCTTGCCGATCTGGCGTTCGTTCATCAGGCCGCCGTCTTCGTCACGGATTTCCACGACCATGTCCTTGGCCGGCTTGCCGCAATTGACGATCGAGCGGAAGCGCTGCGGCCGTCCCTCGGTCGCAGCGCCGCCCGACAGGTCGGTTTCCTCGACCAGTTCGACGATGATCCCTTCGCCCGGCGGCATGATGGTGACGGCCAGCGTCGCTTCGGCGAGGCCGTAGCTGGGCAGGAACGCCTTGGGGCTGAAACCCGCGTCGGCGAAAGCGTCGACGAAGCTCTGCATCACGTCGGGACGGATCATGTCCGCACCGTTGCCGGCCAGGCGCCAGCGCGAAAGGTCGAACCGGTCCTGCGCCTTGGTCTGGCTGGACATGCGGCGGGCGCAGATGTCGTAGCCGAAGGTCGGCGAATAGCTGATCGACGTGCCCTCGTTACGGCTGATGAGGTCAAGCCAGGCGAGCGGCCGGCGCGCGAAATCCTCGGTCTTCATGTAATCGGCCGATACCTGATTGGCGATCGGCGACAGGAAGCAGCCGACCAGCCCCATGTCATGATACCAGGGCAGCCAGCTGATGCACCGGTCGCTTTCGATCACTTCCATGCCGTGGCTATGCGCCGACAGGTTGCTCAGCAGCGCGTGGTGCGTCACCGCCACGCCATGGGGGAAGCGGGTCGAACCGCTGCTATATTGCAGATAGGCGATTTCCTCGCCCTTCGCTTGCGGCAGGTCGCAAGGCACCGCATCGCGGGCGATGAAATCCTCGAAGGCAATGCTCTCGACATTCTTCTGGCGACCGGACTCGCCGGCCATTTCTTCCAGTTCCCTGGGGAAGAGGAACAGCATCGGGTCGCAGCTCGACAACTGGACATTCAACTGGTCGATATAGCTTTCCTTGCCGCCGAAACTCGTGGGCAGCGGCAGCGGCACGGGCCAGGCGCCCGCATAGACGATGCCAAAGAAGAGCATCGCGAAATCCGGCCCGGTCTCGGCGACCAGGGCTACGCGGTCCTGCGGCCGGACGCCGTGGGCGATCAGGCGGTGGGCGCAGGCGACCGCATCGTCGCGCAGTTCGGAAAAGGGATAGGGTCGCGCCAGATTGCCTCGCGCGTCATGGAAGTTCAGGCCCCGCTTGCCCCGCGCTGCATAGTCCAGCGCTTCGCCCAGCGTCCCGAAATCCGAGAAGCGGCGCGGCAGATCGTCTTTTGTCGGCGTGGGAGCCATCATCTCTTGCGAACCCGTCATATTGGTTTCACCCAATGTCATAAAGCGTATGAAAGCGCGGCCGCTAGCATCTTTGCCTTCGGCGTGCACCGGATAGTTTCACTCCAGCTTCGCCTTCTAGCGCACAAGGGACGGTAAAAATCCGGCCCGACTGTGGCATAAAGATGGCGCGTGGGGCATGTGAGGTCGGGATGACCGGAAAACGCCGCTCCCTGCCGCTGGACGAGGACGCCCTGCGCGATCTGGCGCTGCGGCATGTCGCGCGCTTTGCGACCAGCCGGAGCAAGCTGGTCGCCTATCTTCAGCGCAAACTGCGCGAACGCGGGTGGAGCGGCGAGCGGCCGGCCGAAGCGGAAGCTCTCGCCGACCGCTTCGTGGAGTTGGGCTATATCGACGATGCCGGCTATGCGGTGATGAAGGGCGCAGCGCTCGGTCGACGCGGATATGGAGCGCGCCGGGTCAATGATGCACTGCGTACCGCTGGCATAGCGGAGAGCGACCGCGCGCAAGCCGAAGCGCTGGCCGTATCGGACGCCTGGGCCGCTGCCGACCGGTTCGCGCGGCGCAAGCGCCTGGGACCCTATGCCGCAGAACCGCCCAGCCCGCAGCAGCGCGAGCGGGCCATTGCCGCCTTCCTGCGCGCGGGGCATGATTATGACGTGGCGCGACGCTGGATCGACGCTCGTCCCGGAGAGATTCCGGAAGATTCTTGAACCGGGCCGGAGGGCGGCCTGCATGTGCCGCGACATTCCCTCTCGCGTGCGCAAAATTCGCGGCGGCAAGGAAATGGCTCCGATGATCGGGCTATGCCGCCAGCGCCATACACTTGTGTTGCGCGCTTTTGCAGGTCGATGGCGCGCCTGCGTCCCGTCCCCCTCCCCTTGCACGAAAAATCCCGTTAGGCATGGCCGCATGCACCATTCCCTCGCCCTAATCGCGCTCGGCCTGCTGACCGCCTGCTCCAGCCCGCAACCGGCCGCCGACAACAGCGCGCAGCCCCGCGCCGTGACGACATTGCCCGTGGTCATTCGCACTGCGACCGGCCGGCACCGATTCGACGTCGAGGTCGCCCGCACGGAGGCCGAGCAGGAACGTGGCCTTATGTTCCGCAAGCAACTGGCGCCGGACGGTGGCATGCTGTTCCCGATGGACCCGCCGCGTACCGCCAGTTTCTGGATGAAGAACACGGTGATCCCGCTGGACATGCTGTTCATTCACACGGATGGCAGCATCGCGTTCATCGGGGCCAATGTGGCGCCCTATTCGCGTGAACCCGTGTCGGCGGGCGTCCCGGTCGCGGCGGTGCTGGAACTGGCGGGCGGGCGCGCCGCCGCCCTGGGCATCGGGGAAGGCGACCGCGTCGCATGGGGGGCCTGCGCCGTCCCGGGCGCACCATCGAGCGGCGACCTTAATTTCTGCCCCGGCGGCAGCGACTGAGGCCATATCCGCCTTGCCCACACCTGCGGCAACGGCTAAGTGCCTTGCCCCATGGGACTCCTCGGCAAGATCTTCACCTGGTGGGATGGCGCGACCATCGGCACCTCGCTGTTCACCGCCCGCAAGGGCAGCAAGGTCGGCGAGGATCATCAGGGCAACATCTATTATGAAGGCGGCACCGACGTCATGGGCCGTGCCCGACGCTGGGTCATCTATAACGGGCGTAACGATGCGAGCCGCGTTCCCGCCGAATGGCATGGCTGGCTGCACCACTCGATCGAAGGGGCACCGGAAAGCTTCCTGCCGCCGCCCCGCATCTGGGAGCGGGAATATACCCCCAATGCGACCGGCACCGCCAATGCCTATCGTCCTTCGGGCGCCTTGGAAAAAGGCGGCGTGCGCCAGCGTGCGACGGGCGATTATGAGGCGTGGAGCCCCGACGCATCATGACACACCCCGCGGCGGGACACGTTCCGCCGATCCTGCGATATGCGATTGCCGGCCTGGCGGCGCTGTCCCTGGCGGCGTGCGGGGACAATGAACTGCCGCAAGCGAATCAGACCGGCCCCGTCAGGGTGGACACCGCGCCGATACGGACCGCCGGGAACGAAACCCTGCCCGGCACGCCGATGGCGAAACGCACGGCGGTGCTGGGCCTGCTGAACAAGCGGAACGGGTTGACCCGCGATCTTACCATGAAGCCCGGCGAAGCATTGCGCATCGGCGACGCCATCGTCCGGCTCCAGGCCTGCGAAACGACGGCACCCTGGGAAAATGTCCAGGAAACCGGCGCCTTCGTGCAGCTTGACGTCCGCAGCAGCGCCGACGGCAAATGGCGCCGCAACTTTTCCGGCTGGCTGTTCCGCGACCGTCCCGACCGCAATGTCGTACAGCACCCGATTTATGACGTCTGGGTCAAGAGCTGCGCGATGGAATGGCCGGAAACCGGCCCCGAAACCGTCACGCTGGACGGCAAGGGCGCATCGGAACCGGCCAGCGGCGCGAAAGCCCGCTCCGTCGGCGCGCCGCAACCCGGCGCCACCACATCGGCTCCCCCGCCCAGCGCCACACCCTCGACCGCAACCCCCAGCAACTGAAGATAGTCGCGCTGGTCGATCTCGATCGCGCCCATTGATCGCAGATGGTCGGTCATGAACTGGCAATCCAGCAGGGTGAAGCCGGCGAAACGCAGCCGCGCCACCAGCCACGCCAGCGCCACCTTGGACGCATCGGGCCGACGCGACACCATGCTTTCGCCGAAGAAGGCGCGTCCCAGGCTGACGCCGTAGAGGCCGCCGACCAGATCGTCCCCGTCCCACACCTCGACCGAATGGGCAAAGCCGCGCGCGTGCAGATCGCGATAGGCGCGCTCGATCTCGTGGTTGATCCACGTCGTCGGGCGATCCGCCGCCGCCTCGGCACATAGTGTCAATATCTCGGCGAAGGCACGGTTGGCCGTGACGCGGAACCGCTCCCGGCGCAGCAGTTTCCCCAGCGACCGTGACAGATGGAAACCGTCCAGCGGCAGAATCGCCCGCAATTTAGGTTCGACCCAGTATATTTCCGCCGCATCGCGGTCGTCCGACATGGGAAAGACGCCGATGGAATAGGCCTGTAGCAGGATCAATGGATCGATCATCACCAAGGGAAGGATGTAGCAGAGCCGGACGCGGCGAACAGCCCATAAGCGACACGCCCGATTCGACCGGATCGTGCTGGTCGTGCGGGGCAGCCGCGCAGCGGCAGGCGCCATCTTCGCCGCGCCTGCCCGGCGCCGGCGATCCGGCCGCATCCTGTCCGGCGGCGACGCGCCGGCGCGTTGACTCGTCCCGGCAGCAGCCTACGCTGCCTGCCCATGATCCGACCGACCCTGCCGACGCTGCTTCTCGCCCTTCTCGGCCCCCTCCCCGCCCACGCCGCAACGGATGCCTATCAGGCGCGCATCGTCCGCATCCTGAAGGCGACGCCGCTTGTAGACGGGCATAACGACTGGCCCGAAGCGCTGGCCGAGAAGGAAAAGGACGCGCGCTGGACCATCGACCTGACCCATCTCGACCCGGCACGGTTCCATACCGATATAGCCCGTCTGCATGCGGGCGGCGTCGGGGGACAATTCTGGTCGGTCTGGGTATCGGCCGACCTGCCGCAGGTGCAGCAGGTCAAGGAAACGCTCGACCAGATCGGTCTCGTCCACGCTCTTGCGGCACGTTATCCGGGGCATTTCCTGCTGGTTCGTACCGCCGCCGAACTGCGCGCGGCGCACAAGGCAGGCCGGATCGGGTCGATGATCGGGGTGGAAGGCGGAGGCCAGATCGACGGCAGCCTCGCCGTGCTGCGCGCCTATCGGAACCTGGGCGCCGCCTATCTGACGCTGACGCACAGTCGCACGATCGCATGGGCCGACAGCGCTACCGACAACCCGCAACATGACGGACTGACGCCCTTTGGCGAAGCGGTCGTCCATGAACTCAACCGTCTCGGCATGCTGGTCGACCTCAGCCATGTCAGCGAAGCGACGATGCTGGACGCGCTGCGCGTCACCCGCGCACCGGTTATCTTCTCCCATTCCAACGCCCGCGCCCTGTGCGACACGCCTCGCAATGTGTCGGACGAGGTGTTGAAGGAGGTCGCGCGCAACGGCGGGATCGTGATGGTCAACTTCGCCGCGCAATATGTGTCGGAGGAACGCCGCGTCTGGGGCGCGGATCGCAGCGCCGAGATCGCCCGCAACAACGCACCGCCCTTCGGCGGGCTGCATATCGGCGATCCCCAAGGCGCGGCCATCGCGCTCGCAGCCTGGGAAAAGGCGCATCCCGAACCGATCGTGACCATCGCCCAGGTCGCGGACCATATCGATCATATCGTCAAGGTGGCGGGGATCGACCATGTCGGCATCGGCAGCGATTTCGACGGTGTCGGCGCGCTGCCGCAAGGATTGGGCGGCGTGGAGACCTATCCCGCGCTGCTCGCCGAACTCATGCGCAGGGGATGGAGCGACACCGACATCGCCCGGCTGGCGGGCGAAAACATGTTGCGCGTGATGGCGACGGCGGAACGGACGGCAGCGACCATGCGGGACGAACCGCCGGGCAGCGCGGTTCCGCCGCCTCAATCCTGATCCCGCGCCCGCTCGGTCAATATCGCCTCGATCGTCTCCACGTCGGACACCTTGTCGGCATCGATGCACGCTTCGGGCTGGCGCATGGCAACCAGACGCGCGTCCAGACCCATGCGCCGCCCGATCCTGGCCATGCCGCCGCGCAGAGTCAGGATGCGCAGCATTGCCCCGGCAAGCGCCAGCGGTCCGAACACCGACAGGATCTTCCACCCCTTCTTGCGGTCCTGCTCGACCTCCTGCCACAGGGCGATCGCCTGCCGCGCGGCCGGACCGCCGATCCAGAAAATATTGGCTCCCGACCACCAGCCGTCGCGAAATTTCAGCCAGGTGCGGCGCGATCCGGGATAGCGCGCCAGCAATGTCGCGCGCTCCACCATGGCGACGGCGATGTCCGCCCCGGCCGCCTCGTCCATCACCTGGTCCAGCATCGCCCCGTTCAGCAGCACATGGTCGGCTGTGGTCAGCAACAGCGGATAACGCAGATCCTCCCGGTCCATCAGCGCCAGCAGCGACGTCGCGATCCCTTGCCCGCTGCGTTCGAACCGGATGCGCGGTTCCGTCGCCATCCAGGCGGTTGCCGGGTCGGCGGCGAAGGCATCGGCGCGCTGGGTCAGGACGACGACGTCGGCAACGGCCGGATGGTCGAGCAGCGCGCGAGCGGGATAAGCGATCATCGGCGCCCCTGCGACCGGCGCCAGCGGCTTGACCGGCACGCCGGCGGCGACCGCCAGCGGATCGGGAACGGGCCGCGCGCCCGCGAGCAGGATGGCCGTGACTCCGGCCGGAGCAGTGAAGGTCATCGCCGCCCGTTAGCCGAGCGGCAGGACGCGGCAAAGCGTCTTATTTGCCGCGCGCCGGGACGCTCGCGGCATCGGCCTGCCGCACATCTTCGTGCAATCCAACGCGCAGGCTCTGATACTGCGCCAGTCGCGCCCGGAACGCCGCCAGTTCGCGTCCGGCAAGCTGGGCCGTGGTAGTGAATTTGACCGACAGCGGATTGACCGTGGCTCCGTTGCGATAGAGCTCATAGTGCAGATGCGGGCCTGTCGACAGGCCCGTCGACCCGACATAGCCGATCACCTGTCCCTGCCGCACGCGCTGGCCCGGCGCCGCCGCAATCCGGCTCATATGGGCATAGCCCGTCGCAAGACCGTTGCTGTGCTGGATGCGGACATAATTGCCATGGCCGCCATGGCGCCCGGCATAGCTGACGACACCGTCGGTCACCGCATAGATGGGCGATCCGTAGCGCGCGGCGAAATCGATGCCGGCATGCATTCGCGTATAGCCCAGGATCGGATGGCGCCGCATCCCGAAACCCGACGACATGCGTCCGGCGACCGGCGCCGACAGGACGCCACGGCGTTCGCCCACGCCCGATGCCTCGAACCATTCGGTGCGACCGTCATTGGTCCATTTCAGCATATTGATCGACTTGCCCCGCGCCCGCGTCAGGCCGGCATAGAGCAGTTCGCCCACCTCGACGTCTCCGGTTTCGGCACGGCGATATTCGGTCACCAAGTCATAGCGATCGCCCGCACCGATAGAGCCCAGGTCGACCTGCTGCGCGATAACGCGCAGGAATGCCTGCACGGCCTTGGGCGGGGCTCCGGCCGCGCGGGCGGAGCGATAGATGCTGTCGCCCACGACGCCCTGGATGCGAAGCGGAGTATCGTCGACCCGGATGGGGATGCGCTTGACCGAGAGCACCCCGCCCAGCCGGTTCAGTGCGACGTTCAGGTCGAGCCGGGCGCGAAATGCCAGGTGATCGAGCGGGCGCGGCCGGTCGCGGCTGGCGCGACGTCCCAGGACGATATCCAGCCGGGTGCCCGGCTTCACGCCGCCGGCAATGTCGTTGCCCAGCATGCCGACCACTGTCGCGACGTCGCTGCCGCTGATCCCGGCGCGGGACAGCGCCCGGGCCAACGTATCGCTGCTGCCGACCTGAGCGCTGAGTTCGATCTGCGGGCGTTCGGGGGTTTCGCGCAGCGGCTGAACCGCGTCGGTAGACGCCATGCGATGACCGCTGTCGGCGCCCAGCGCCAGCGGCGTGATCATCTGGCTACGCACCTCGTCAAATTGCGCGTCGCTCAGCAGCGGTGCGGGCGCGCCGGGTACCGGCTGGAAACCCGGGGAAAGATAGAGCGCGGTGGCGCAGAGGCCGAAACAGGTGGCGAGCCCGCGGAACCAGGTCAGGCTACCGATGCGTTGGCCCAGATCGGGCACCAGTTCGACATCGTCGGCCCATTCGCGCAGGCGCGTGCGCCAGTCCGGCACATGCGGCGCAGGCGCCGCTCCGCGCAGCGAATCGGCCAGCCACAGGGAGACCGACGCGCCGCCCTGCGATGACCCTAGCTGGTTTTCCTGAAACAAACCCGCGACCCCCAAGGGTATTATCGACGTGAGCGACCCCCGCCCATGCGTCGTCGCCACTGTTGTGAACGCCTAGGGTTAAAGTCAATTTAAGAGCGGATCGGGCGAGTCGCCCATGCGACGAAACGTGCCATCGGGCGGACAGGCGGGTCGCATACCATGGAACCCGGATTCTCCTTGCCGATGACGCCCCCATCTCCGACATAGGGCGGACCATGGTTGCCTTCGCCCGCTCGTCCGTCACTGCCGTCCTGGGGCCTACCAATACGGGCAAGACCCACCTGGCGGTCGAGCGCATGTGCGGCCATTCCAGCGGCATGATGGGCTTTCCGCTGCGCCTGCTGGCGCGCGAGGTCTATGACCGGGTCGTCGCGATCAAGGGGCCGCACCAGGTGGCGCTGATCACCGGGGAGGAAAAGATCGTGCCTCCCGGTGCCCGCTATTTCCTGTGCACCGCCGAATCGATGCCGACCGGCGGCGACCATGCCTTCGTCGCACTCGACGAGGCGCAACTGGGCGCCGATCCCGAACGCGGCCATGTCTTTACCGATCGCCTGCTGCGCGCGCGCGGGCGGGAGGAAACGATGATCCTGGGTTCGGCCAGCATCGCCCGGGTGGTCAAGACGCTGGTCACCGACGTGGAGGTCGTTGGCCGTCCCCGCTTTTCCACCCTGACCTATGCCGGGGCCAGGAAGCTGTCCCGCCTGCCGCGGCGTTCCGCCATCGTCGCCTTTTCGGCGGAGGAGGTCTACGCCGTCGCGGAGATGCTGCGCCGGTTCCGGGGCGGGGCAGCCGTCGTGATGGGGGCACTGTCCCCCCGAACGCGCAACGCACAGGTGCAGATGTTCCTCAATGGCGAGGTCGACTATCTGGTCGCCACGGACGCTATCGGCATGGGGCTGAACCTCGATGTAGCGCACGTCGCCTTCGCTTCGCTCCGCAAGTTCGACGGTCGCCGCACGCGCCGCCTGACGATCGCGGAAATGGCGCAGATCGCCGGGCGCGCCGGACGCCATCACAAGGACGGCACGTTCGGCAGCCTGGGCCATGAGGATGGCGACGCTGCTTTCACGCCGGAGGAGATAGAGGCCATCGAGGCCCATCGCTTCCCGCCGGTCGAAACCCTCTACTGGCGCGACGGCAACCCGCGCACCGACCGTCTCGACCATCTGATCGTCGATCTGGAGGCACGGCCGGATCGCCCCGAACTGCGCGCCGCACCCGAAGCGGTCGACCTCGCCGTGCTCAAGCGGCTGGCCGACGACAATGACGTGATCGCCCGCGCGCGCGGGCAACGGCTCGTCGAACGGCTCTGGGCCGCCTGTGGCCTTCCCGATTTCCAGAAGCTCGGCGCGGACCATCATGCCCGCATGGTGTTGCGCATCTGGCGTTTCCTGTCCGAAGGGCATGGCGTCATATCGCGCGACTGGTTCGCGCAGCAGGTCGCCCGACTCGATTCGGTGCAGGGCGACGTCGACACGCTTTCCGGCCGGATCGCGGCGGCGCGGACCTGGTCCTACATCGCGCATCGCCCGGACTGGCTGGCCCATCCGGCCGAAATGGCCGAACGCACCCGCGCGCTGGAGGAAAAGCTGTCGGACGCGCTGCATGGTGCCCTGATGCAGCGTTTTGTCGACCGGCGCACATCCGTCCTGCTGCGCGATCTGGGGCAGGACGCGAGCAACCTGCCGGTTACCGTGGAGCAGGATGGGACGGTTTGCGTGGATGGCGAGACGATAGGCCGACTTGACGGCTTCCGATTCTCGGTTGATCCCGCTACGCGACTGGCTGACAGGAAAATGCTGTTGGCGGCCGCGGAAAGGCGCCTCGGAAAGGTATTGCGCGTGAAGGCAGAAGAACTGGTGGCGGCGACGGATGCGGATTTCGCGCTGCTGGATGCGGCGGGACAGGCCCCGGGCATTGCATGGGGCGAAACACCCGTCGCGGTGTTGCTCGCCGGGCCTACCCTGCTGTCGCCCGAAATCCGGCTCGACCGCGCCCTGCTCTCGCTCGGCCAGGATGTCCAGAAACAGGTCGTCGCCCGCCTCGCCACCTGGGTCGACGGGCAGAAGCAGAAACATCTCCTTCCCCTTCTGAAAATGGGCGAAAGCGCCACCGATCCGGCCGTCCCCCCGGTCGTGCGTGCGGTTTTCGCCCAGCTCGCCGATGCGGGCGGCGTCATTGGCCGCACCGACCTCGATTCGGCGCTGGGGCATCTCGACAAGGAACAGCGCCATCTGCTGCGCAAGGCCGGCATCGATATCGGCGTGCTCGACATCTATCATCCCGGCCTGCTCAAACCCGGCGCAGCCCGTTGGCGCGCGGCGTTGCAGGCCGCGCGACTGACCAAGCCCTGCCTCCCGCTGCCGGGCCCCGGTCTCACGCTGATCGCCATGGGAGAAAAGGCGGAACAGATGGGCGCGCGCATCGCCGGCTTCCGGGGCTTTGGCGATCAGATGCTGCGCATCGACATGGTCGAGCGCATGGCCCGTGCCGCGCACGAGGCGATCGCGAAAAACCAGCCCTTCACCGCGCTCAGCCCCCAGATCGTGTCGCTCGGCCTCAGCGAATCATCCTTCCTGCAAATGATGCGCGCAGCCGGTTTCCGCCCGATCACGCCGCGTCCCATCCCGCCGGCAGCCGATGATCGGGCGACGCCCACCGGTGATGATGTCCCCGCAGTCGAGCCTGCGGCCGAGGTGCCGGCGATACCCGCGCAGACAGCAGCGCCCGTGGATGCCGCCGCGCCCGGTGACACGGCCGAGAGCGCCGATTCGTCGTCTGTGCCAGAAGCGGAGCCGGCGACCGGCACCAACTGGACGTTCAGGGGCCGGCAAAAGGCCCGTCCGGATCGACCGCATGGCGACCGCCCCCGTGACGGAAAGCCGGGCGGACCGCGCCCCGGCGGCGGCAAGCCGCGGACGGACCGCCAACCGCGTCCCAAGTCGCCGGGCAGCACGCCCGCGCCTGCCAACAATGCGTTCGCCGGCCTCGCCGACCTGCTGGGCCGCAATGGCTGACCCGGTGCCGGCGACGGGTCATGGCCCCAGCCTTCGCATCGATAAATATCTATGGTTCACACGGCTGGTGAAAAGCCGATCGATCGCGCAGGCCATGGCGGAGGAAGGCCATATCCGCCTGAACGGCCGCCGGATCGAACGCGCCCATGCCCCGGTGCGTGCGGGTGACCTCATCACCTTTCCCAATCCCGGCGGCGTTCGGGTGGTCCGCGTCACCGCGCTCCCGGTCCGGCGCGGACCGGCGCCCGAAGCGCAGGGCTGCTACGAGGAACTGACGGTCGGGGGATGAAAGCCGAGCCACGCCCCGGCCAACAATATCCTCATTGACCTTCGCGCCCGTCACGCATAGCAGGGCCGCGCTTTTCAAAGGATAAGAGTGCCCAGCCAATGACCTATGTCGTGACCGACAACTGCATCCGCTGCAAATTCATGGATTGCGTCGAGGTCTGCCCCGTGGACTGCTTCTACGAGGGCGAGAACATGCTGGTCATCAATCCCAGCGAGTGCATCGACTGCGGCGTATGCGAACCCGAATGTCCGGCCGAAGCGATCTTGCCCGACACCGAAAACGGGCTGGAAAGCTGGATCGAGCTGAACGCGAAATATTCCGCGGAATGGCCGAACATTACCGTAAAGGGCGATGCGCCGGCCGATGCAGAGGACATGAAGGGCATCGAGGACAAGCTGGAGAAATTCTTTTCCCCTGAACCCGGCCAGGGTAGCTGATTCGTCGATCTGACGATCCCGACCGTCCCGTTTTGCGCCACACCGCCAGGCCTTGTGCCCGGGGGTGGTAATTTTGTTACGAATCTGCTAAAAGCGTTGCCAACGGCCGGGCCTAACCTGCCTGTCCCTGGAGAATATATTTCATGTCCTGACGGTGGCGCCGCGGACTTCCCGGCAGATGCCTTGGCGCATATGCCTTCGCGACGGCCTCGTCCCCCGGTGAATTGGAAAGGTATCAAATGGCTGCCAAGGCGCTGTCCTTTGACGTTGGTGATTATGTTGTTTACCCCAAGCATGGCGTTGGTCGTGTGATCGAGCTCCAGAAGGAGCAGATCGCCGGCATGGAGCTGGAGCTGTATGTGCTTCGGTTTGAAAAGGAGCGGATGACCCTCCGCGTGCCGACCAACAAAGCCGAAGGTGTCGGCATGCGCAAGCTCTCCTCCAACAAGACGCTGGAAGAGGCGATGGAGACCCTGAAGGGCAAGCCGAAGGTGAAGCGCACCATGTGGTCGCGCCGCGCGCAGGAATATGAGGCGAAGATCAATTCGGGCGATCTGGTGTCGATCGCCGAGGTGACCCGTGACCTGTTCCGCGCGGACGATCAGCCCGAACAGAGCTATTCCGAACGTCAGATCTTTGAAGCTGCATCCAGTCGCCTCGCCCGCGAACTGGCCGCCATGGAGGAGACTGACGAGCCGAGCGCGCTCAAGAAAATCCTTCGCATCCTTAACGAGGCCGCGCCCAAGCACGCCAAGGTCGAAGGCTGAACGCACCTCTCCATCATATGGACAAATAAAATGGGCGCTCCGGATGATCGGAGCGCCCATTTTGCATATCTGCTCGGGACGTTACTGCCCGGTCGTATCCTTGGCCGCGTCCTTGGCCGCATCGCCCACGTCGCTGGCGGCGTCGCCGACCTGCGTCGCGGCGGACGAGATCGCGTTATCCTTGTTCGTTTCGCTGCTGATCAGGAAAAACGCGGCGATCGCTGCCACAACCACCAGCAGCAAGATGGCAAAGGTCATGCCGCCATTGCCGCTGCGCTTTTCGATCACGGTCGTCGTCGTGGCCGGACGCTCCTGATATTCGGCCATAGTCTGTCCTCCTCATTGGGCCACCCGACCGTTTCAATGCCTGAGCATTGAACGATGTTCCCCCGAAGGACCGAGGAGGCGTCACCCGTCGATGGGAACGAATGCGCCCGCGGCACGGTCTTTCAACACCCGGTCGGCCCGGAACACTGAACCACTCATGGTGATATAGATGCCCGGCGGGGCGACTTGCGCCGCGGCGAAAGCCATCCCCAGGTTGAAACTGGCGTCACTCTCGCCGAACCGGGCGGGCGCCAGCGCGCCGACAAGCACGATGGTCTTGCCCGAAACATCGGCAAGTGCCCGGGCGGTGTCCGTCATCGTGTCGGTGCCATGGGTGATGATGACATGATCCTCGGCTGCGGCGATCACTCGTTCGCGGATCAGCGCCCGATCGGCATCGACCAGTTCCAGGCTGTCCTTGCGCGTCACTTCCTCGATCCGGAACGGGCGCCTGACGCGGGCGATGTCCAGCAGGCGCGCCATCACCGTGTCGCCGACCTTATAATCGGACAGTGCGTCGAAATAGACCTTGTCGATGGTTCCGCCGGTCGTGAGCAGCAATATGGGTGTATCGGGAGAAAGCATCGGACGGGCTCCGCAGAAGGCAGTATCGCGGCCCATTAGCGCAAAAGGCCGGTGACTGAAACGGCGTCCGCCTATTTACCCTTCGCCATCGCTTCGCCCCGGTCTCGGGCGGCGGCCAGCGTCTCGGCAAGCAGGCGCATCATGCGCCCGTCCCTATCCATGACGTTCAGGCCCTCGCGTGTCATGCCGCCGGGGCTGGCGACCTGATCGGCCAGCGTCGCCGGGCTTTCCTGCGCCAGCGCAGCCATTGTCGCCGAGCCGCGCACGGTCGCCTTCGCCATCCGTTCCGCCTGCGCCGCCGGTATCCCCAGCGCCTGACCGGCCTGCGCCAGCGCATCGACGAAACGGAACAGGAATGCCGGCCCGCAACCCGACAGGGCGGTCACGGCGTTGAACAGGGATTCGTCCTCGATCCATTCGGCCAGCCCCAGCCGGCGCATCAACGCATCCGCCTTCGCGCGCGCCTCCTTGCCGGTCATGTCGTCGGCATGAAGGGCGGTGACGCCCTCACCCAGGCCGACAGGCAGGTTCGGCATGGCCCGCACGATATGCCGCACCGCCGGCAGGCAAGCGCGCAGGCTGGCCAGAGGCGTGCCCGCCAGGATCGAGATGATTGCCGTGTCCTCCCGGCACAGGGCCAGAAGCCGCGGTGCGACCTCATCGAGTTGATGAGGCTTCATGCCCAGCAGCACGGTCGTGCCGGACGGCAATGACGCCGGATAGTCGGTCACGACCGCCACGCCGCCCGCCACCGGCCGACCGCTCGGGCGCACGACGGTCACGCTCGCCGGATCAAGGCCGCAATCGAGCCACCGGCGCAGCATCTGCCCGGCCATATTGCCGCAGCCGACAAGGAAAAGATGGCCTGGCCAGTTCATGGTCGCGGTGCCGCGTGCTCAGGCTTCGCCGCGCGTTTCGATCAGGCTGGCGGAAATCGCCTCACTCGGCGACTTGCCGCCCCACAGGACGAACTGAAACACCGGATAGAAGCGTTCGCACTCGTCGATCGCGGTTTCGACCAACAGTTGCGCCTGATCCAGCGTCATCGTCCCGCCCGCGCCGAGCAGCGCGCCGTGGCGGAACAGAATGATGCCGCTGGACGACCACAGTTCGAAATGACCAAGCCAGAGCTGTTCGTTGATCAGGCCCAGCGTCTCGTAGATGACGCCGCGCTTTTCATCGGTGACGCGGATATCCGGCAAGGCCAGCAGCTGGAGAACCTGGTCCTCGTCACGCCAGATACCGCGCAGTTCATATTGCGCCCAGGACCCTTGCGTGTTCGCGACGACTTCATCCTCGCCGGCCTGCTCGTAACTCCAGCCATGCGCTTCGAAATAGGTCGCCAGCATGTCGATCGGCGCGGCTTCCTGCGCGCCATGTTCGAATTCGTCGCTATCCATCATCTGCGCGCCTTATCACCCAATCGGGCGGAAGGACAGACGGGATCAGGCCTTGTCCAACGGGTCGGATTTGCTCGCCTTGACCTTTTTCGTGACGGGCTCGGGCGCCTTGCCTTCCAGCGCGTCCAGCCGGGCCTTGAGCATATCCACTTCTTCACGGGCGGCCGCGGCCATGGCCTTGACGGCGTCGAATTCCTCGCGCGAGACGAAATCCATGCCGCCGATCCATTCCTTCGCGCGCTCCCGCGCGTTCGTCTCGAACTCGCGCGTCATGCCCGCAACCGTGCCGGCCGCGCCGTTTACCAGCTTGGCCAGATCGTCGAAAAGGCGGTTTTCGCTCTGCATCGCTCTCGTCCTTCCTATGGCGCGCCCATGCGCCTCACCTGTCATATCTGGGTTCTGAGAGCCGGCGCGACAAGAGTCTCGGCCTCGGGGTTCAACCGGCCGACCTCATAGTTGAGGTAGGCGGCAAAGACCAGCCAGGCGAGATAGGGAAGCATCAACAATCCGGCGCCCCTGCGGATACGCCAGAACAACAGGGTCGTCAGCGCCGCCACGACGAACATGGCGACGATCAGCGTCAGCGCGCTGCCGATTTGATGCGCGCGGAAGAAAAGCGGGGACCAGGCGAGATTGAGCACCAGCTGCACCAGGAACAGCAGGAGCGCCAGGCCCCGCCCTCGCGCGCCGCGCGCGTGCAGGACGATGGCGAGCGCCAGGCCGATCAGGACATATAAGATCGACCATGCCGTGCCGAAAACCCAGCCCGCCGGCATCAGGGCCGGCTTGTCCAGCGCCGCGAACCAGCGATTGGCATAGCCGCTATTGGCGAGTTGCCCCGAAAGAAAGCCGAGGAACACGATGGCCGGGACGGTCACCAGCGCCCAACGCAGATAGGCAAGGCGCAGCTGACCCTGTGACGCAATCTCGTTCATCGGCAGCAACACTCCCCACGCATGTCACTCATTCGGCGGCTTCCGGCGAATCCTTCAGCGCCGAATCCAGCTTTCGGCTCACGGTTTGGGGAGAAACCGTGCGCTTCGCAACACGCGAATAGAATATCGGGATAAGGAAAAGCGTGATCAGCGTCGCCAGGCTGACGCCGAAAACGATGACGACACCGATCGACTGCCGCGCGGCGGCACCGGCGCCCCCGCGAATCACCAGCGGCACCGCGCCGATGACGGTGGCGATGGAGGTCATGAGAATCGGACGAAGGCGCCGCCGTGCGGCCTCGCGGATGGCCTGGGCGATCTCCATGCCCTCGTCGCGCAACTGGTTGGCGAATTCGACGATCAGGATGCCGTTCTTGGCGGCCAGGCCGACCAGCATGACGATACCGATCTGGCTGTACAGGTTGACGGTGCCGCCGGTCAAAGCGAGACCCAGCACCCCCCCGGCCACTGCCAGCGGCACGGTGGCGATGATCACGCCGGGATGCACGAAGCTTTCGAACTGCGCCGCGAGCAGCAGGAACACGATCAGGATGGTCAGCAGGAACACCAGCCAGATCGCGCCGCCCGTTTCGCGCAGCGACTGGCTTTCGCCACGATAGCCGATCGCCAGCACTTCGGGCGACTGACGGGCCTGATCCTCCAGATAGGCCAGCGCCTCTCCCAGCGAGGTGCCGGGCGCCAGCGCCGCAGACAGGGTGATCGCGCGCAGCTTGTTGTAGCGGTTGAGCTGCCTAGGCCCGGCGACCTCGCGCACGGTGACCAGCGCGGAAAGCGGCACGAGCGCACCGGTACGGCTGCGCACGTTGATCCGGTCCAGGTCGGCAACCGTCTGACGCCCCTCGTCCTCGGCCTGCACCAGGACGCGATATTCCTCGCCCCGGTCGACATAGGTGGTGACGCGGCGCGACCCCAGCAGGCTCTGCAAGGCCTGGCTGATGTCGTTCACGGAAACGCCCAGATCGCCCGCACGCGCCAGATCCGTCTCGATCCGCATCTGCGGCTTGGTTTCCTTGTAATCGCTGTCCAGATTGACGAGGCCGGGATAGCTGGCCGCCGCCGCCATGATCCGGTCCCGCGCCGCCACGAGCCCCTCATAGGTCGCGCCCGCCAGCACGATATTGACCGGCAGTCCGCGCCCGCGGCCCAGCCCCGATCGCGGCGCGACATTCCCCCGCACGCCAGGCTGGTTCGCGATCACCTTGTTGACGATGTTCGCCACCTCGGCGGTGGTGATGGTGCGTTCTTCCCAGGGCCGCAGGAAGGCGATGACGTTGCCGCCGTTGAAATCGTCGGTCGTGCCGAAGCCCGCCGGCGTCCTGATGACCAGATTCTGGAGCGTACCGTCTTTGCGCAGATAGATGAGATCACCCTCGATGCGCTTCATATAGGCCATCATGCGGTCGAAGCCGGTGCCTTCGGGCGCGTTGATCTGTCCTTCGACCACCCCCGTATCCTCCGCCGGGGCCAGCTCGCTGGGCAGGCGGGTGAACAGGAACCCGGCGACACCCAGAAACAGCAGCACGCCCAGCAACGGCAGCAACGGACGGCGCAAGGCATGATCGAGCCAGCCGCCATAACGATCCTCGACGCTGCGGAAACGGTCGTCGACCCAGCGCGCCAGCCGCCCGCGCTCGGCATTCTTGAGCAGCTTGGAACAGAGCATCGGCGCGAGACTGAGCGAAATGAAGCCGGAAAAGGCGATGGCAGCGATCATGGCGATGGCCAGTTCGCGGAACAGCAGCCCGGTCTGTCCGGCAAGGAACATCACCGGCACGAACACGGCGCACACCACCAGCGTCGTCGAAATGATCGCGAACCCGACCTGCCGCGCGCCAAGATAGGCCGCCACCAGCGGATCGTCACCCTGTTCGACCCGGTGATAGACATTTTCCAGCACGACGATGGCATCGTCGACTACAAGACCGATGGCCAGCACGAAGGCGAGCAGGGTCAGCAGATTGATCGACAGGCCGAGCAGCCACATGACAGCGCAGGTGGCGAGCAGGCAGATCGGAACGGTGATTGCGGGCACGATGGTCGCGCGGACCGAACCCAGGAACAGGAAGATGACGAGGATCACGAGCGCCGCGGCTTCCAGCAGCGTATCGTACACATTCTCGATCGCGCGCTCGATGAACAGCGATTCGTCCGTGCCGACGGCGACCTTCATCCCGGTGGGCAGGGTGGGCCGCAATTCCTCGATCAGTGCCTTGGCCTTCTGCGCGACTTCCAGCGTGTTGGCGCCGGATTGGCGGATGATGCCGACACCAATGGCCGTGCCCTGGTTCGACCGGAAACTGGTGTAGGGATTTTCCGCCCCTTCCTCGATCCTGGCGACGTCGCCCAGCTTGACCTGATAGCCGTCGGCGCCCCGGCCGATAACGAGCTGCGCGAACTCGTCGGGCGTGGCGAAGGGCCGCTCGACGCGCAGGGTCTGGTTCTGATCCCTGGATTCGAAGCGTCCGGCGGGCAGTTCGACATTCTGCCGGCGCAGCGCCGCCTCGACATCGGCGGGTGTCAGGCCGAACGCGGCCAGCTTTTCCGCATTGAACCAGATGCGCGTGGACGGCCGGGATTCCCCGCCCAGATTGACGCGCGCGACGCCATCGATAGCGGCGAAGCGATCGACGATGTTGCGGTCCAGATAATCGCTGATGCGGATCGGCGACCAACCGGGCCGCGAAAAGGACAGGAACAGGATCGCACGGGCATCGGAATCGACCTTGCGAATCTCGGGGGCAAGCGCATCCTCCGGCAGGTCTTCGACCACCGACCCGACCCGGTCGCGCACGTCGTTTGCGGCCGTGTCGACGTCCCGCGAGGGACTGAACTCGATATTGATGCGCGACGTCCCGTCCTGCGACGTCGACGTGATCGTCTCGATCCCCTGCACGCCCGCGACGGCATCCTCTATCAATTGGGTGATGCGGGTTTCGACCACCGATGCCGCCGCGCCGGTATAGGTGGTTTCGACCGACACGACCGGCGGGTCGATGTCCGGATATTCGCGCACCGACAGGCTGAGATAGCCGACGATGCCGACAATGCAGAGCAGCACCGCCACCACCGCGGCGAACACGGGGCGGCGAACGGAAAGATCGGAAAGCTGCATGGTCCGGCGTCCTCAGCCGGCGGCCTTGGCGGGACCGGGCTTGTCGCCGGCCAGGCGAACGGTCATCCCGTCGGTCAGCTTCACCACCCCTTCGGTCACGACCATCTGTCCGCGCTTCACGCCGCTGCGGATTTCGACCGCGCCGTCCTGGCGCAGGCCGGTGTCGACCTTGACGCGCTTGGCGGTGCGCCCTTCCAGCACGAAAACGAAACGCTCGTCGCCATCGCCCACGACCGCCAGTTCCGGAACGGCGAGCGACTGGCGCTCGCTCGATACGATGCCCACGGTCAGCAACATGCCCGGCTTGAGCGCCCGGTCCGGATTGGGCAGGATCGCGCGCACCTTCACCGCGCGGGTCGCAGGGTCGATAACCGGGTCGATGGTGGCCACGCTGCCGTTGAAGGGACGGTCGGGCCATGCGGCGGAAACGGCGCTGATCGCCATGCCCTTGCGCACCATGGGCAGGCGCGTTTCGGGGATGGTGAAGTCCAGCTTGATGCGGCTGATATCGCTGACCGTGGCGATCGGCGTGCCGGCACTGACGATGGCACCGGGCGACACGGTGCGCAGGCTGACCCACCCGCCAAAGGGGGCGCGGATGACACGATCGCCGATCGACGCGCGGGCCAGTTCCGCATTGGCGCGCGCGGCGTTGGCAAGGGCAGTCTGCTGCTCCAGCGTGGCGCCGGTCGCAAAGCCGCGCTGCTTCAGCGCCTGGATCCGGTCGAGCTGCTGCCGCGCCTGCAACGCCGTGGCTTCGGCGGCGGCAAGCTCCGCCCTCTCCTGCCCGACGGCCAGGGTGGCGATCACCTGTCCGCGCGAAACATAGCCGCCGTCAGAGAAATTCAGGGACGTGATGCGTTCCGTCACGGGCGCGGAAAGCACGACCTGCTCGTTCGCCAGCGCCGTCCCAACCGCTTCCAGACGATCGGTGAAGATTTTCTCAGCGATAGGTGCGGCCTCGACCAGGGCGGCCGGACGCTGCTTTGGCTGTTCCTGCTTGCCACAGGCGGCAAGGGAGAGCGTGACAATGCAAATTGCGGGAATGAAACGCATGATGACTGGCAATCGAGCCTTTATTTGCGGCGTAACTGGACCATTTGCCGCTTCCTGGGTGATCTGCTCGGACAACGAACAGCGGGGCATTATCCACCAAGCCTGGCGTGAATGAGAAATTCGATATTCCCTTGCGGGCCGGTAATGGGGCTTTGCGTCAGCCCCTCGACAGTCCAGCCTGCATCGGTCAGCCATTCGCGCACCTGCACGCAGACCCGATCATGGACGGCGGCATCGCGCACGACGCCGTTCTTGCCCACTTCCTCGCGTCGCGCCTCGAATTGCGGTTTGATCAGCGCGATAAGGTGCGCACCCGGCCGCGCGAAGCAAAGCGGGCGTTCCAGCACCTTGGACAGGCTGATGAAGCTGGCGTCGCACACGATGATGTCGACCGCTTCGGGAATATGCAGATCGGTCAGGATGCGGGCGCTGGTCTGTTCATGGACGACGACGCGATCGTCCGAACGCAGCTTCCAGGCGAGCTGGTTGGTCCCGCTGTCGACGGCATAGACTTTCGCCGTGCCGTTGCTCAGCAGCACGTCGGTGAAACCGCCGGTCGATGAGCCGACGTCGATCGCGACGAGACCGGTCACGTCGATGGCGAAATCTTCGAGCGCATGGGCCAGCTTGATGCCGCCGCGCGACACCCAGGGATGGTCGCGCCCGCGCACGTCCAATTCCGCATCCGCAGGCACCTGCTGCCCCGCCTTCTCCACCTTGCGATCGCCCAGATATACCAGCCCCGCCAGAATGAGCGCCTGCGCGCGCGCGCGGCTTTCGGCCAGGCCGCTGTCGACGAGCAACTGGTCGGCCCGCAGCTTCGCCATCAGCGGACCAGCGCGGTCAGGGTGGACGGCGTCAGAAGCTGCGGCAGCACCATGGCGTCCTTGCCCGGCTCGTACCAGAGGTAGAGCGGCACACCCGACCGCCCCTGGCTTTCCAGGAAACGCGTGATCGCCGGATCGGCATTGGTCCAGTCGCCGACCATCACCGTCACCCCGGCCTTCCCGAAGGCTTCGCGGGTTTCGGCGCGGTCGATGGCAGCGGCCTCGTTGGCCTTGCAGGTGAGGCACCAGTCGGCGGTGAAATAGAGAAACACCGGCTTATTGGCGGCGCGTAACTCGCCGAGCTTCCCGGCATCGAACTGGACGGTCGTGTCGTCCCGCGCAGCAGCGGCCGGCGCGCGGGTGGGCAGGGCGACGCCAGCCCCGGCCAGCAGGACAAGGGCCACGCCAGCGGCGATCAGCCCGCCGCCGCCCCTGCCCCGCCGCTGGCGACCGCCCAGCCACCACAGCAGCAGCGCCAGCGCCAGCGCCGCGCCAAGGCCGATGGTCATGCCCGCAACGCCGCGCTGCTGCCCCAGCAGCCAGGCAAGGCCGAGCGCGGTCAGGAACATGGGGATGGCGAGGATTTTCTGGAAACGCCCCATCCAGGCGCCGGGCCTGGGCAAGCGACTACGAAGCGCGGGCACGTAGGCGAGCAGGAGGAACGGGAAGGCAAGGCCCAGCCCCAGCCCGGCGAAGATCGCCAGCGCGGCCGGCCAGGGCAGCAACAGAGCCGCCCCCATCGCCGCCGCCATGAAAGGACCGGTGCAGGGGGTGGCGACGAAGGCGACCAACGCCCCGGTCCAGAAGGAGCCTGCAATCCCGCCCCGCCCCGCCAGCCGATCGCCGCCGCCATAGGCACCGAGATCGAACAGGCCGGCGAGGTTGAAGGCGATCGCCGTCACCAGCAGCAACAGGGCGAGGATGATGCGCGGATCCTGCAACTGGAAGGCCCAGCCGACCACGCCGCCCAGCGCCCGCAGCGCCAGCAGCAAGCCGCCAAGGGCAAGGCAGGTGAGAATGACGCCCAGTGCGTAGGCGAGCGCGTCCTGTCGGACGGTCCGTTCCTCGCCCCCCGCCTTGGCCAGCTTCATCGCCTTCAGGCCCAGAATGGGGAATACACAGGGCATGACATTGAGCAGCAGGCCGCCAAGGATCGCGCCGCCCAGCGCGACCAGCAGCGTCCGCGACATGCCGCCGGGCGCCGCGATCTGGCCCTGTTCCAGCTGGACCGCGAAGCCGACATGATCGCCGGTTCGCAAAACGACCGGCTGGCAGCATTTGCCCATGCTCTTGGGGCTGGCGTTCGCGCTGGCCTGCGTGTCGATCAACAGCCGGTCGCCCTCCCGCCGCACGGTCTGCGGCGCGGCATAATTGGCGAGAAATTCGGTCATCGGAAAAAGGTGCAGGTCGCGCGCCTCCGCCCCGGCCGGGAAGGGGATGGCGATGCGCAGCCGATCGCCATCGATCTGCCAGAGCCCCTTTGCCCCTAGGGGCCGGGGCAGATGGGTGCGCCAGCCGTCGAAGCGCGCGCGGGCACCGGGCGCGACCTTGCCGTCGCCTGCAACCAGATCCAGCGTCAGATCGCCGCTTTCGGGCACGCAGACCTTGTCCGTGCAGGCCAGCCACTGCGCCTTTGCGCGGATCGGCAGGCGGGTGCCGGGCGCGATGCCGGACGCGATCTTCAGATCGGCCAGCACCGCATAGGGGCCTTCGTAGACATGGTTCATCAGGCCGGAGATGAGCAATGTTTCGGGCACCGGATAGCGTAGCCGACCGACACTGACGCCCGGCGGAAGGGTCCATTCGACCGTCATGCCAAGGCCGGCGTCGCCCGGATTTTCCCAATAGCCGTGCCAGCCCGCTTGCGGGACCATGGCAAAGGCGATGGTTGTGCCCGCGCCCGGCCGGGGCGCGGCGCTTTCGGCGGCGAGTTGCGCGGCGATATGCGCGGTCCCGCCGCCGAAGGCACCCTGCGCCCGCGCGACATGACCGCCGCAGATCAACGCAAGCGTCATCAATATGACTTGAAAAATCCGCATCGGGCCTCTGGTCGGCTGGGTGCTAGGGGGCTAGGTCCGTCCCCATCCGCCGTCAAGGCATGAGAAGGGACAGCCCGTTGTTGAAGAAGCTCGCCACAGCCCTGCTGCTCGCCACCGCCGCGCCGCTGGCGGCACAGACGCCCGGTCCCGCCAGCTCGACCACGCCGCCGCCCCGGCTGATCGTCGCAATCAGCGTAGACCAGTTTTCCGCCGACCTGTTCGGCGAATATCGTCAATATTATACCGGTGGCCTGGCCCGGCTCACGCAGCAGGGCGTGGTGTTCCCGCACGGTTTTCAAAGCCATGCCGCGACAGAAACCTGCCCCGGTCACTCCACGATCCTGACCGGCAGCCGCCCGTCGCGCACCGGCATCATCGCAAACAGCTGGTTCGACCTGTCCGCCGCGCGCGACGACAAGAAAATCTACTGCGCCGAGGATGAGAGCCAGCCCGGCAGCAGCAGCAGAAATTACGTCGCATCGCCGATGCATCTGAAAGTGCCGACGCTGGGCGGCCGGATGAAGCTGGCCAATCCCGCGACCCGCGTCGTGTCCGTGGCGGGCAAGGATCGCGCGGCCATCATGATGGGCGGGCCGACGGCCGATCAGGTCTGGTGGCTCTCCCCGAAAGGCTATGTGACCTACAAGGGCCTGCCCACGCCGCCGCTGGTGGAAAAGGTGAACGCCGCCTTCGCGCAGCGCCTGGCACAGGCCAACCCAGGATTCGAGCTGCCGCCCCAATGCGCGGCGAAGGATTTCCCGGTAAAGGCCGGCAACCGCACGGTCGGCACCGGCCGCTTCGTCCGCCGGGCGGGCGATTATGACGGTTTTCGCGTATCGCCCGAACAGGATGCGATGACGCTCGCCTTCGCCGCGGCGGCGATCGAGACGATGGACCTGGGCAAGCAGGCCCAGACCGACATCATTTCCATCGGCCTGTCCGCGACCGACTATGTCGGCCACGCATTCGGGACCGAAGGGACTGAAAGCTGCATCCAGGTCGACCGGCTGGACCAGGAACTGGGCGCCTTCTTCGACCGCCTGGACAAGGACGGCATCGATTATGTGGTGGTGCTGACCGCCGACCATGGCGGCCACGACCTGACCGAGCGTCAGCAGATGAACGCGATGCCGATGGAAATGCGGGTCAGCGACAAGCTGGAGCCGGAGGCACTGTCCGAAACCATCGCGGAAAAGACCGGCATTGGCGACAAAATGCTGATCCGGGGCGACGGACCGGCGGGCGATCTTTACTTCGACAAGCATCTGAGCGCTGCGCAGCGGGCCACGGTCGAGGCGGCGACGCTGGCCCTGCTGCGCGCGCACCCGCAGGTCGCGGCGGTGTTCACCAAGGCCGAGATCGCGGCGACCCCGTCCCCGTCGGGTCCGCCCGAATATTGGAGCCTGATCGAAAAGGCCCGCGCCAGTTTCGATGCCCAGCGGTCGGGCGACCTGCTGCTGCTCCTGAAACCCCGCGTCATGTCGATTCCCGAGCAGGCGGTGATCGGCGCCGTCGCCACCCACGGGTCGCCATGGGACAATGACCGCCGCGTGCCGATCCTGTTCTGGCGCCGGGGCATGGTCCATTTCGAACAGCCCGCCGGTATCGAGACGGTCGACATCATGCCCTCGCTCGCCGCGCTGATCGGCCTGCCGGTGCCCGGCGGCGAGATTGACGGCCGCTGCGTCGACCTTATCGCGGGCCCGGGCGACAGTTGCGCCGCGAAGTGATGCCCGTCGCCGCCTATTCCCCGATCAGGTCGAGATAGGCGACGACATCGTTATCGGTGGCGAGGAACAGCGCCTCCTGCACCTCGGCGGGCTGACCGTCGGCAACGCGCAGCGCTTCGCGGAGCGGCCCGTAGAGCAAGGTGGTGACGGCCCCGTCATCCGCCAGATGATAGAGGCGGACGGTGGCATGGTCGTAAGTGGTGCGCATGGCACCCCCTTACCCCCACCCGTCGCCGCGCGCCAGTTCAGCGGCGGTCGCTGACCTTCATCGACGGGGCGAGCCGGTTCCGGCCGATCCGCACGGCGTCGTCGGTGAAGTTGGCGACAAAGGTCGCGCCGCGTTCCAGCCCCGGCACGAACCCGGCGCTGTTCCCTTCTATCACCAGACCCGCGCTGCTATGTTCGCGACCTTCGGGCGCCACGGTGATGAAGGCGGACCAATTGTCCTTGTCCTTGCCCTGCACCATTTCATTGCCGCTGATCACGCCGGTCGCACCGTTCGAAAGGTCGATCATATAGTTGGTCAGGTGGCCGCCGCTATCGTCGAAACTGTTGCCGGTGATCGTCACGCGCGGCGTGCGCGTCTTGAGATAATGGCCCCCGTCGCCCTGGTCGAAACGGCTGTTGGTGACGGACAGGCTGGCCAGGCGGCCGATATAGATGCCGTGCGCGCAGTCGAGATCGCGGTCGCAGCGCCCCAGATGGCGGAAGGTCGACTTGTCGATCCGCACCTGACCGCCGTCATAATCGCCGGTCAATATGCCTTCCTCGCTGTTGCGGAACAGGCTGTTGCTGACCGAGAGAGTGCCGCCTTCGAGGCGGATGCCCGCGCCGTTGCCGTCCGGCACGCGGATATTCTGGAAGATGAGGCCGTCCACCGCGCTCGATCGGCCGCGCAGCACCAGCGCGCCCTTGCCCTCGCACGGGACGCCGTCGAAAATCGCGGTGCCCGGCGTCGCGGCGCGGTAGATGACGTCACCGCCCTGCTGCACCGCGCATTGCCGATAGGTGCCCGGCGCGATGACAATCGTCCCGCGCCCGTCGCCGATCGCGCCGACCGCTTCGCCGAGCGACCCGTAGCTCCGGCCGGTTTCGGCGACGGTGAAGGGCGCGGACCGCCCCTGGGCCAGCGCGCTGGCGGCGATGGCGACGGAAAGCAGCAAGGCGGTGGAAAATGTGCGCATTACGGCAGGATAGGCGCGCATGTCCGCAGCGCCAATGCGGGAACAGGGTTAACCCGGCGCTGGCCCGTTATGGCACAGTCGCGGGCCGATGAATGAAGATGCGCGCAGGCGTGGCGCGGGCCGGCGCGGCGCGCTAGGATGGCGGCGACCACCGGAAAAGGAGAGTGCGACCCATGCCCAATTCGCCCTGGAGCCATCATCGCAGCGCCGGCCTGTCCGACGACATCGATTTCGAGATCAAGGGCCAGGAACTGCAATTTCTGGAGATCGAACTGGACCCGGGCGAAAGCGCGGTCGCCGAAGCGGGCGCCATGGTGTGGAAGGACGGCGCGGTCGACATGACCACCGTATTCGGCGACGGCAGCGGCGGCGCCGACGGCGGCTTCATGGGCAAGCTGCTGGGCGCGGGCAAAAGGCTGGTGACCGGCGAGAGCCTGTTCACCACCGTCTTTACCCATCAGGGCCATGGCAAGGCGCGGGTCGCCTTCGCATCGCCCACGCCCGGGTCGATATTGCCGCTGAAGCTCGATCAATATGGCGGGGCGCTGATCTGCCAGAAGGACAGTTTCCTGGCCGCCGCCAAGGGCGTGTCGATCGGCGTGCATTTCCAGAAGCGGATCATGACCGGCCTGTTCGGCGGCGAAGGTTTTGTCATGCAGCGACTGTCCGGCGACGGATGGGTGTTCGTGCAGATGGGCGGCACGCTGGTGGAAAAGGAACTGGCACCGGGCGAGGAATTGCATGTCGACACCGGCTGCCTTGCCGCGATGACGCCCAGCGTCGATTTCGACCTGGTCGCGGCGGGCGGGGTCAAATCCATGATCTTCGGCGGCGAAGGCGCGTTTTTCGCGCGACTGCGCGGGCCGGGCCATGTGTGGATCCAGTCCCTGCCCTTTTCGCGCCTGGCCGGCCGGATGCTGGCGGCAGCGGGCAGCCGCGGCGGCCAGAACCGGGGCGAGGGATCGCTGCTGGGCGAATTCGGCGACCTGATCCAGGGTAACCGCTAGCGGATCGATCCTGACATTCGAGCGAGACCGGGCGTCGAACGGTATCGCATGTCAGAATCGCACCTCTAGGGTCACTGGCGCAAAGTTCAGGTTGTCGTGGCCACGCATTCGCGTCGAAAGTCATGCCCGCGCAGCCATGACGCGCCCGCAAGGGCACTGACAGGTCACGGCCACGCACCGGCAACGTCACGACAAGGTCACGACAGGGCGGCACCGGCGCGTCGGCGAGGTGCCGGCCGGGTCATCGCGGCGGGGTCGGTCAGGGTCGCGGCGACCGGATCGCGGAAGGGATCGGCCAGCCCTTGCGCATGCAGCGCCAGGGCGCCCGCCCACGCCCGGTCGAACGGCGTATCCGAAAGCCTGTTGCGCAAGCGATGCGCGCTCGCCGGAGACATGCCGACTGTGCGCGCGGCCTGCGAGACGTTGCCCGTGGCGATCAGCGTGGCGAGAAACAGCCGCTGCCGATCCGGCGTCCAGCGGGCGCGGGTTACGGGAGCGGCGGACGGAGGGGAAGAGGGATGCTGTGTCATCCGGCAGGATAGATCAGAGCATTTCCTATTTTGGAAGCATTTTAGGGAAACAGGGCGACGGCCTGCGCACGATGGTGCGGATGGAAACATAGTCGGGGATGCAGACGGGGCGTTGTCGACAGCCCGTCAACCCGATGCCGTCACGAGTTGGCCCAGCGTTCTTCCAGACGGGGCGCGGTCGCGAGATTGGAGGGCCGGGGGACGCGCGGTGGAGGATCGAACACGCCTTCCGCGATATAGCGGATCGCGTGGGTGACGCCGGCGTGGGAAAAGGGTTTTGCAATCACACCGTGCGCGCCCACGAAATCATCGGGGATTTTCGACACGTTTGCGGTGACATAGATGATGATCGCGTCCGGCCAGCGCTGCTGGATGACGCGGCTGACATCCAGCCCGCTCGATCCGTGCGCGAGATGAATGTCCACGAAGGCGAGCGACGGCGCCAGACCACCATCCAGAGCCTCGACGTCCTCAAGGCTGGCCGCTTCAGCGACGACATGGTGACCGCTGTCCTCGACGATCGCCTCCAGATCCATGGCGAGCAACATCTCGTCCTCGACGATCAGAACGTCCATTGCCGGGATCATGACGCGGCCTCGCTCCGCGGGAAGGTGATGGTGACGCAGGTGCCCGGCGCATTGTCACCCCAGGTCGCCACCGCCTTTGCCTGACGCGCGAGGCGCGTGATAAGGGCGGTGCCGATGCTTTTCGTCCGCACGGTCGAGGGCAGGCCGGGACCGTCGTCGCAAATCTTGATGATGCCGCAATCATCCTCTTCACCGACAAGGACCCTGAGCACGCCCGAGCGGCCATCCGCATAGGCGTGCTTGATCGCATTCGTCAGTATCTCGTTGATGATCAGTCCCAGTGCCGAGGCGTTGGCCGCGTCGACGAACAGGGGTTCGGACTGGACATCCAGCGCGATGTCGCTCCGTCCGCTGGACCCCACCACATCGGCGGCGAGGTTGCCCGAGAAGGTGCCGATGTCGAAGCTGGAAATATCTTCGGACCGGTATAGCTGCCGGTGAACCACCGCGAGGGCGTCGACACGTTCGAGCATGCTGTCCAGCTTCGCCGCGATCGCCGGATCCTCGATGGTGCGTGCCTGAAGCCGCAACAACGATCCGATCATCGTCAGGTTGTTTTTGACGCGATGGTCGACCTCATGCAGCAAGATCGTCTTGGCATCGAGCGCCATGCGAAGGTCCGCGGTGCGACGCGCGACCTCCCGCTCCACCAGTTCCTTCTGCTCGTTGATGATATGCTGGGCCTGGACCCGGTCGGTGACGTCGAGTTGCGACGCGAAGAAGAAGCGGATGACGCCATCCTTGTCGCGCACCGGCGAGAGATACAGCGCGTTCCAGAATGTCGTCCCGTCCTTGCGGTAGTTCAGCAGGTCGACGTCCACATCATGGCCGTTCCCGATCGCTTCGCGCACCTTCGCCACGGTCGCGCGGTCGGTGTCGGGGCCCTGAAGGAACCGGCAGTTCCTGCCCACAATCTCTTCCCGCGAATAGCCGGTGAGTTCCTGAAAGGAGACGTTGCAGAATACGATGGGGTTGTCGGGCTGCGCCGGGTCGGTGATGACCATCGGCATTCTGGTGGCCCTGACCGCGGCGGCGAAGGGATCGCCCTGCCCATGTTCGTAATCCAACTCGTCGGTCAGATGCCAGTCATCACGTTCTTTCATCCGACCCCGCAAGCGATCGCCCCGTAGGCATAAGGCTTGAGCGGAACGGTCGCCGCCGGACAATGTTCCGTCCGGCGCAACGCCCCTTCCGCTTTGCATGGTCGCACGCCTATAGGGAGCGTCCTCCCCCTCTTGCCCGGTGCCTTCATTGCATGTCGCATCCTTGCTCCATCCCGGTCCCGCGCCATGCCGGTCGCTGAATTCGACGCCATCATCCTGGGCGCCGGGGCCGCCGGGCTGTTGTGCGCGTCGACGGCGGCGCAGCGCGGGCGGCGGGTGCTGGTGATCGACCATGCCGACGAGGCGGGAAAGAAAATCCTGATTTCGGGCGGCGGGCGGTGCAACTTCACCAATTCGGGCACCGTGCCCGAACGGTTCCTGTCGGCCAATCCGCGCTTCGCCCGGTCGGCGCTGGCGCGCTATACGCCCCAGGATTTCCTGGCGATGGTGGAGCGGCACGGCATCGCCTGGCATGAAAAGACGCTGGGGCAGTTGTTTTGCGACGGATCAGCGCGGCAGATCGTCGCCATGCTGATGGACGAGTGCGCGCGCGGCGAGCCCGCCGCCTTTGCCATGGGGCAGGCGGTGACCGACGTCGCCCATCGCGACGGGCGTTTTCATGTGACCCTGCCCGGCCGCGCCGTGCAGGCGCCCGCGCTGGTCATCGCGACGGGCGGGCCGTCCATTCCGAAGATGGGGGCGACCGGATTCGCCTATGACCTGGCGCGGCGTTTCGGGCTGAAGGTCGTGCAGCCGCGCCCGGCGCTGGTGCCGTTGACGCTGGACGACGGGGAACTGCTGTTCCGGTCGCTGTCGGGCGTGTCCGCGCCGGTGATCGCCTCGGTCGGCAAGACCGCCTTTCGCGAGGCGGCGCTGTTCACCCATCGCGGACTGTCGGGACCGGCGATCCTGCAAATCTCCTCTTACTGGCGGCATGGCGAGCCGGTCGCGATCAACTTCCTGCCCGACCGCGGCGAGGGATGGATGCGGGCAGCCAAGCGGGACAATCCGCGCACGACCGTCGGGCGATTGCTGGGGGCGGCGCTGCCCGACCGGCTGGCCGAGGCGCTGGGCGAGCGGCTGGCGCTGGCCGGGGAGTTGGCGAACCTGCCCGACAAGGCGCTGGCGCGGGCGGAACAGGTGCTGGGCGCTTGGCGGTTCACGCCCAACGGGACGCAGGGCTTCGCCAAGGCGGAGGTGACGGCGGGCGGCGTGTCGACCGACGGGCTGTCGTCGCAGACGATGGCGGCGCGCGCCCTGCCCGGCCTGCATGTGATCGGCGAGGCGGTGGACGTGACCGGGTGGCTGGGCGGCTATAATTTCCAGTGGGCCTGGGCCAGCGGCTGGGCCGCGGCGCAGGCGCTCTGAAACCCGACGGCGATCAGTCGAGGTTGGGGCGGAGGTAGCGTTCCGCCGTTTCCAGATCGATGCCGCGCCGCGCCGCATAATCTTCCAACTGGTCGCGGCCGACGCGGGCGACGCCGAAATATTCGGCCTGGGCATGGCCGAAATAGAAGCCGCTGACCGCCGCCGTGGGGAGCATGGCGAAGCTTTCCGTCAGGGTCGCGCCGGTGGCGTGATGCGCGTCGAGCATGTCGAACAGGATCGGCTTGAGACTATGTTCCGGGCAGGCGGGATAGCCGGGCGCCGGGCGGATGCCGCGATATTGTTCCTTGATGAGCGCCTCGTTGGTGAGCTGCTCGCCCTCGGCATAGCCCCACAAAGCGGTGCGGACATAATGGTGCAGACGCTCGGCGAAGGCTTCGGCCAGGCGGTCGGCCAGCGCTTTCAAAAGAATGTCCGAATAGTCATCGATCGACGCCTTGAAGCGCGCGAGATGCGGTTCGATGCCGTGGATCGACACGGCAAAGCCGCCGATCCAGTCGCCGTCATGGCTGATGAAGTCAGCGAGGCACATGTTCGCCCGCCCCTCCCGCTTCTGGATCTGCTGGCGCAGCATCGGCAGGCGGACATGCTTTTCGTCCTCGACATGAACGATGATGTCGTCGCCATCCCGCCGGCAGGGCCACAGGCCCGCGACGCCGCGCGCGGTCAGCCATTTCTCGTCGACGATCCGCCCAAGCATCTTCTGCGCGTCGGCGAAGAGGCTGCGGGCGCTGTCGCCCACCACTTCGTCGTTCAGGATCGCGGGATAGTTGCCCGCCAGTTCCCAGGCACGGAAGAAGGGGGTCCAGTCGATATAGTTGACGAGATCCTTCAGATCCCAGTCCTTGAAGACATGCACGCCCGGCAGGCGCGGACGCGGTGCCTTCAGGCTCTCGTCGATCTCGAAGCCGTTGGCGCGGGCGTCCTCGATGCTGACCAGCGCGCTCTGCCCCTTGTTGGCGCGGGCGACGCGGACATGTTCGTAATCGTCCTTGGTCTTGCGGACGAAATCGTCCTTCTGCGTTTCGGAGACGAGTGCGGTGGCGACGCCCACGGCGCGGCTGGCGTCGAGGACGTGGACGACCGGGCCGGTGAACGCGGGGTCGATGCGCAGCGCGGTATGCACCCGCGACGTGGTGGCGCCGCCGATCAGCAGCGGCATGGTCATGTTGGCGCGCTGCATTTCGGCGGCGACCGTCACCATCTCGTCCAGCGAGGGGGTGATGAGGCCGGAGAGGCCGATCATGTCGGCGTCATTCTCGTTCGCGGCCTTGATGATGTCCTGCCAGGGGACCATCACGCCCATGTCGATCACTTCAAAGCCGTTGCACTGGAGCACGACGCCGACGATATTCTTGCCGATATCGTGGACGTCGCCCTTGACCGTGGCCATGACGATCTTGCCCTTGCCCTTGGCGCCGGGTTCCTTCGCCGCCTCGATATAGGGGAGCAGGTGGGCGACCGCCTTCTTCATGACGCGCGCTGACTTCACCACCTGGGGCAGGAACATCTTGCCCGCGCCGAACAGGTCGCCGACCACGTTCATGCCGTCCATCAGCGGGCCTTCGATCACCTCGATCGGCTTGGCGGCGGCGAGGCGGGCTTCCTCGGTATCCTCGACCACATACATGTCGATGCCCTTGACCAGCGCATGTTCCAGCCGCTTGGCAACCGGCCAGCCGCGCCATTCCTGCGCCGCCTTTTCGGATGCGGCGTCCTTGCCCTTGAAGCTTTCGGCCAGCGCGACGAGGCGGTCGCCCGCTTCGGGATCGCTGTTCAGCAGGACGTCTTCGCACGCCTTGCGCAGCGCGGGGTCGATCGCGTCATAGACGTCGAGTTGCCCCGCATTGACGATGGCCATGTCGAGCCCGGCGGGAATGGCGTGGTAGAGGAATACGCTGTGCATCGCGCGACGGACGGGTTCGTTGCCGCGGAAGGAGAAGGAGAAGTTCGAAAGCCCGCCCGAAATATGGACGTGCGGGCAGCGGGCCTTGATCTCCCGGCACGCCTCGATGAAGTCCATGCCGTAATTATTATGTTCCTCGATCCCCGTCGCGACGGCGAAGATATTGGGATCGAAGATGATGTCCTCGGGCGGAAAACCGATCGTCATCAGCAGCTTGTAGGCGCGCTCGCAAATCTCGACCTTGCGCGCCTTCGTGTCGGCCTGACCCGTCTCGTCGAAGGCCATGACGACCACGGCGGCGCCATAGGCCATGCAGAGGCGGGCATGATGCAGGAACGCCTCTTCGCCTTCCTTCATGCTGATCGAGTTCACGACCGGCTTGCCCGAAACGCATTTCAGCCCGGCCTCGATCACTTCCCATTTGGAACTGTCGATCATGACGGGGACGCGGCTGATGTCCGGTTCCGACGTCATGAGCTTCAGGAAGGTGGTCATCGCCTCGACCGCGTCGAGCAGGCCTTCGTCCATGTTGACGTCGACGATCTGCGCGCCGTTTTCGACCTGCTCGCGCGCGATGTCGATGGCCGCGGCATAGTCGCCGGCCATGATCAGCTTCTTGAACTTGGCCGAGCCCGTGACGTTGGTGCGCTCGCCGATGTTGACGAAGGTGGCGGTGGAGGTCGTGGTCATTTTTGTTCGTCACCCCAGCGAAGGCTGGGGTCTCCCGATCTAGAGCGCGCCCCGAGAGGCACGAGATCCCAGCCTTCGCTGGGATGACGGTTATACCTTAAGCCGCGATATGCATCGGCTCCAGCCCCGCGAGCCGCGTCACGACGGGCAGTTCGGGCACGACGCGCGGTTTATGCCCCGCCAGCGCCTTCGCCACCGCGCCGATATGGGCGGGCGTGGTGCCGCAGCAGCCGCCGACCATGTTGACCAGCCCCTCGTCCACCCAGTCGCGGATCAGCTTCGCGGTGGTTTCGGGCAGTTCGTCATATTGCCCCAGTTCATTGGGCAGCCCGGCGTTGGGATAGGCCAGGATCAGCGTGTCGGCATTCTTCGACAACTCGCTGAGATAGGGCCGCAGCAGATCCGCGCCGAAGGCGCAGTTCACGCCGATCGTGAGCGGCTTCAGGTGCCGCAGTGAATACCAGAAGGCGTTGATCGTGTGGCCCGACAGGTTGCGGCCCGACATGTCGGTGATGGTGAAGCTGAGCATCAGCGGCACATCCCGACCCGCCGCCGTCTCGGCCTCGCGCGCGGCCATCCCCGCCGCCTTGGCGTTGAGCGTATCGAAGCAGGTTTCGACCAGCAGGAAATCGACCCCGCCCGCGATCAGCGCGTCGCACTGCTCGCGATAGTCGGCCTTCAGCGTATCATAATCGACCTCGCGATAGGCGGGGTCGTTCACATCCGGGGAGATGGACAGGGTCTTGTTCGTCGGCCCGATCGACCCGGCGACGAAGCGCGGCTTGCCGTCCTGCGCGGTCGCCTTCTCGCAGGCCGAGCGGGCGAGCTTCGCGGCGGCGATGTTGATGTCCCACACCAGATGTTCGCAGCCATAATCGGCCATCGCGATCTTGGTGGAGGAGAAGGTGTTGGTCTCCACCATGTCCGCCCCAGCCTCCAGATAGGCAGCATGAATGCCCTCGACGATGTCGGGGCGGGTGAGGCACAGAAGGTCGTTATTGCCCTTCTGGTCCTTCGCCAGGTCGAGCGAGCCGCGATAGTCGGCTTCGGTCAGGCCGTGCTTCTGGATCGACGTGCCATAGCCACCGTCGAAGATCAGGATTTTTTCCGCAGCCAGCGCGCGCAATCTTTGTTCGGCGGTCATGCCGCATCCTCCTGTCGGTCGACCGTCCTGCCCGCCCTGAGGCCAAGCAGATGACAGATCGCATAGCTGAGTTCCGCCCGGTTGAGCGTGTAGAAATGAAAGTCGCGCGCGCCGCCTTCATAGAGTTTGCGGCACAGTTCGGCCGCCACGGTGGCCGACACGAGTTGTCGCGCGGCGGGCAGGTCATCCAGCCCGTCGAACAGGCGGCCCATCCAGTCGGGCACGTCGGTATTGCACATGGCCGACATGCGCTGGACCGCCGCGAAATTGCTGACCGGCATGATACCCGGCACGATGTCGGCGTCGATGCCGGCGGCCAGCACCTTGTCCATGAAGCGGAAATAGGTTTCGGGCGCGAAGAAGAATTGCGTGATCGCGCGGGACGCGCCGGCATCCAGCTTGCGCTTGAGATTGTCGAGATCGGCCTGCGCGCTCGCCGCTTCGGGATGGACTTCGGGATAGGCCGATACCGAAATTTCGAACGGATGGCGCTTCATCAGCCCTTCGACCAGTTCGGCCGCGCCGCTGTAGCCGTCCGGATGCGGTTCGAACCGCCCACCCATTTCCGGCGGATCGCCGCGCAGCGCGACGATATGGCGCACGCCCGCGTCCCAATAGGCGTCGGCGACATCGCCGATTTCCGCCTTGCTCGCAGCGACGCAGGTCAGGTGTGCGGCCGCGGAAAGCGCGGTTTCCCGGGCGATCCGGGCGACGGTATTATGGGTGCGTTCGCGCGTCGAGCCGCCCGCGCCATAGGTGACGGAGACGAACCGGGGGGCCAGCGGCGCCAGCGTCTGGATCGCCGACCAGAGCTGGGTTTCCATCTTTTCCGTCCGGGGCGGGAAAAATTCGAAACTGACGCGGGCATCGCCGGCCAGATCCGCATAGAGCGGCGCGGCGTCGTCTTTCAGGGTCATGCGGTCATCCGTCCTTCATCTCGCGGCGCCGGCGCATCGCCGCGCCGGCCCAGCCATATCTTTACCGTCAACTGGTCGCCAGGCAGGCTTTGCGCCCGGTCCAGCAGCAACCCGGCCTGCGCGAACCAGCCTTCGACCTGCGCATCGGAAAAGCCCAGCCGCGCATGCTGGTCGCGCACGCGCAGTTCCTCATGCTGATGCGGCGCGAAATCGACGATCATGATCCGCCCCCTTGCCGCCATGACGCGCGCCGCTTCCCCGATCACCGCCTCGGGCGCCTGCGCATAATGGAGAACCTGATGCAGCAGCACCGTATCGGCACTGCCTGCCGCCAGCGGCAAATCCAGGAAATCGCCCAGCAAAAGGGCATATTTGTCGCCAGCGTCCTGCGGCAGCTTGGCACGGGCCAGGCGCAGCATGTCCGGGCTGCGGTCCAGCGCGGTCACCTGCGCAGCGGCGGCGCCGAACAGTTCGATCATGCGGCCGGTGCCGGTGCCGATGTCGAGCAGATGGCCGACCGGCGCCTGCGCCAGCAGCGCGGACATCGCCGCTTCCACTTCCGCCTCCGCCACATGGAGCGACCGGATCGCGTCCCATTCGTCCGCATGTTCGGCAAAATAGGCTTCGGCGGCGCGCGCCCGGTCGGCGCGCACGGCCGCCAGCCGGGCAAGGTCCGCCGCCTGCCACAGCGCCTCTGAATCGCGCGGTTCGATCCGGTCGAACAGGGTCAGGAAAGGCAATATGGCGGGATCGCGCGCCAAACGCAGAAAAACCCAGTTCCCTTCCTTACGGCGTTCCACCAGCCCCGCCTCCGCCAGGATGCGGACATGGCGGGACACGCGCGGCTGGCTCTGCCCCACGACCTGCGCGATTTCGCCCACGGCCAGTTCCATCGCCCGCAGCAAATGCACGACACGCAGCCGCGTCGGATCACCCAGAGCCCGGAAAATGTCTAGTGCAGAGACCATGAAAGGGTCATATAAAGATATCTTTATATACGTCAATGCTGCTGATTTTCGCGACATAGCGTGGTCCGGGGACCGGTTCGTTCCTTGCTATTGCATGAATGGGATTGCCTTGATCTGCCCGAAGCATTACGAATCGTCGCGCAGGCGCAATGGGGGGTGAGCTTTTCTCCGAGAGTGGTCTGCAACTTTTATTTCTCAGAGAGGGGTTTTGCCCATGACCAAGTCGATTGCTCTTTCGCTCGTTCTCGCTGCTTCGCTCGGCCTGGCCGCCTGCACCGGTGGTCACGAAGAAGCCGCCAACAACGCCGCGAATGCTGCCGAGAACGCGTCGAACGCTGCCGACAACGCCATGAACGCTGCGATGAACGCCGCCGACAACGCCGCGAACGCCGCATCGAACGCGACCAACAACGTCGCCAACGCGATGTAAGTCCCGTTCGGGTCTTATCCAGATTTTCCGAGGGGGTCGCACCGGCAACGGCGCGGCCCTTTCTTTTGCCGGTTGCCCCGTCATGCGCATGATCGTCCGCCTTATCGCATTGCTTCCCCCGCTGACCCTGGCTGCCTGCGGGCCAGGTTCGGCCGACGGCGTCGGCGGCGTCAGTGCCAGCGAGGCGGATGCCCTGAACGAGGCGGCCGCGCGGATCGACCGGCAAACCGGGATGGCGCAGCCCGACGGGCCGGGCCTGAACCCGGCGGCCGAGGCGGCAGCCAGGGCGGACCGGGGACGGCGGCCGCCCGAGCAGCCGGGCAAGGCGCCATGAAAAAGGCCGCCCCCGGCAGGGAGCGGCCTGTTTTCCTATCAGGCAAGCTTAACAGTTGCGGTCGATTGCCCGGCCGGCAAGAGCGCCTACGCCCGCGCCGATGATCGCACCCGTGGTGCCATCGCCCCGGCGACCGTAGCTGCCCGAGCTGCGACCGATTTCGTTACCCAGCAGGCCACCGGCGATCGCACCGATAATCGTGCCGCCCGTGCCGTTGTCCCGGCAGCGATAGCCGCCCCGATAGCCGCGATAATAATTGTTCCGATAATAGCGGTCACCGCGATTATAGCGGTCGCCCCGGTAGTAATCGCCGCGATAGCCACGGTTGTTGTAACCGCGATAATAATCGCCGCGATCATAGTTGCGATAATGATGATCGCGTGCCGCGGCGGGCGTGGCGGTGACGGCCATGGAAGCGGCACCCATCGCCAGAGCCGCTCCCATATTTACAAGAAACTTCATCTTCATGGCGTTGCTCCTCGAACAAGATCTTCCCTGTGGCGCGGCCCGTGGACGGGATTTGCCATCGATTGATGTCCTTATGGATGATTCGGCTTGAGCAGGTCCTGAATGGGCCTGTCATCGGGCGTTCACATGGATTCGGTCCGTCACGCGGGTGCTGCGCCCTGCCTGATATTGTCCTATGGCGGCACGCGATGACGCGAATCCTGATCGTGCTGGCGCTGGCCGTGCTGTTGCTGCCCGCCCCCCATGTCGGCAAACCGGAAAGCGTGCGGCCCGGCCCCCTGCTGGTCGCCGCGCGCGCCCTGCCGCTGAGCGAGGGCGTGCCCGCGCCTGCCCGTGCCGGGGTGCTGACCTATCTGGGCGGGTGGGAACTCACCAGCCGCGATCCCGGGTTCGGCGGCGTATCGTCGCTGCTGGCGTCGCCGGACGGCGACATGCTGGCGCTGAGCGATTCAGGTATATTGATGGGCTTTCACGCCGGTAACGGGACGGGCCGCCGTCGGCCCTTCATCGCGCCGCTGCCCGTGCGGCCGCAGGATCGCGGCCTGCCCTGGTGGGCGTGGGATTCGGAATCGCTGACGCACGATCCGGCCACAGACCGCTATTGGATCGGGTTCGAATTGCAGCAGATGATCTGTCGCTATGCGCCCGGCTTCGCGCGGGTGGAGGCGTGCCGCACCTGGCCGCAGATACGGGCCTGGCCGGAAACGGGGTCGATCGAATCGCTTACCCGCCTGCCCGACGGACGCTTCCTGGCGATCGCGGAGATGGGCATGACGGCGGACGGGCGGCATGACAGCCTGCTGTTTGCGGGCGATCCCGCCGATCCCGCCACGCCCGACCCGATCCACCTGCGCTATGCGCCGCCGCAGGGATATCGGCCGACCGATGCCGTGGCGCTGGACGCACGGCACATGCTGGTGCTGAACCGGCGGCTGACCTTGCAGGAACTGTTCACCGCCACGATCGCCATCGTCGCGCTGCCCGAGCGGATGGAAGAGGGTGACCTGCTCCAGGCACGGACGCTCGTCCGGCTGGCGCCGCCGATGCTGGCCGACAATTTCGAGGGGATGGCGGTGACGCGGGAAGCGGGGCGACCGGTCATCTGGATCATATCCGACGACAATCACGAATTCTTCCAGCGCACATTGCTGCTGAAATTCGCCCTGCCATAACCCTGCCCTGCCCGAGGGTGTCCGGCGCCGTGCGGCACACGCAAAAAGGCGGCCCGTCGCCGGGCCGCCCTTCATGCCGAAACCGTCCGAAGCGAATCAGGCCGCGACGGCGGCCTTCTTCTTGGCGATATCGCGCTTCAGGCGACGCGCCTTGAGCGACAGCTTGTCGTCGCTGGTCTTGAGCAACCAGTTGTCCAGACCGCCATTATGTTCGACCGAGCGCAGACCGTGGGTCGACACGCGCAGCTTCACGCTGGTTTCCAGCGCTTCCGACATCAGCGACACGTTCTGGAGGTTGGGCAGGAACACCCGCTTCGTCTTGTTATTGGCGTGGGACACGTTGTGACCCACCTGGCGGCTCTTGCCGGTCAGCTCGCAGATACGCGACATAGTCAATCAACCTTGTAATTCGGGTTCGTTCGGAAAGCCGCGCCGATAGCCGGATTCCCCGGGGCCGTCAACCGCCCTGATGGGCGACCGCAACCCTTTGGCCCGGCTGTGCGTTGAGGGGCAATATCCGAGAGGAGACGAAAATGCGACTCATTGGTGGACTGCTTATCATCATCCTGCTGGTTCTGGCCGGCGGCATCGCCACCGGTTTCATCGACCTGCAAAAGACGCAGGACGGACGCCTGCCCGAAGTAGCGGTGAAGGGCGGACAACTGCCGAAATATAATGCCGACGTGGCGAAGGTCGAAGTCGGCACGCGGCAGGAAACCGTGGACGTGCCCACGGTCGACGTGAAAAAGCCCTGATCCTTCCGTCCAGACGCATCATCCTGTAACGGCGGGGCATGTCCCCGCCCTTTCCCCTGCCCGCCCCGATGCGCCGCGCGCTTGCCCTGGCGCACGCCGCCGCGTCAGCCGGCGAGGTGCCGGTCGGCGCGGTCGTGACGCGCGCGGGCACGATCATCGGCGAAGGGGAGAATCGCAATCGCCGCGACAATGACCCCACCGCCCATGCCGAGATGGTGGCCATGCGCGCGGCCGCCCGCCATCTGGGCGATTTCCGGCTGACCGGGTGCGACCTTTGGGTCACGCTGGAACCGTGCCCCATGTGCGCGGGCGCCATTTCCCATGCCCGGATAGCCCGGCTATATTATGGCGCCGCCGATCCCAAGGGCGGCGCCGTGGAACAGGGGCCGCGCCTTTTTACCCAGCCGCAATGCCTGCACCGGCCGGACGTCTATGGCGGCCTGGCCGAGGCGGAGGCGTCAGCGCTGCTGCGGTCCTTTTTCGCCGACCGGCGCTGAATAGGCGATCCGGTAGAGCCGGTAAGGAAGCGTCAGGCCGGTGCGCAACGGCACGGGCGTCAGCCAGCCGGGCACGACGCCGCGCATCAGATCGGCATAGAAACCGCGCGGGCTGCGCGACTGGTAGATGGTGCCTTCGGGGAAATTCGGACAGACCAGCAAATAGGTCGCATGATGGCGCCCGGCGATGGCCCGGAAGCCGTCCGCAGGCCCGTCGAAGGCATGGTGAATGTCGAGGATCGCCGCACCGTTGCGATGATAGGGACCGGCGACGGCGCTGTGATGCGTGGTGGCGAGCAGGCGCGGGCCAAGATCGACCATGGTGAAGATCGTGGCCGGGGGAAGCTGGTTCAGCACCTCCAGCGCCGGCAACGTGCGGCAGCGGCCATTGGCCTTCTTTATCGCGTCGTTGCGGGCGATGGCGGACGGACGCCAAGGCTTGGGTTTGCGCCCGGTCGCTTCCTGAAAGACGCTGACCGCCTGGGGATAGAGTGGATAGGCGAAGGCGATCGCCGCAAGCAGCGCCGTGCCCAATCCGGCCGCGATCCGCACCCGGCGGGTGCCGGTAAAGACGGCCGCCACCAGCCGATGGGCCGCCCAGGCGGCGGGCGGGATCGCCAGCAACTGCGCCGCCGGCGCCGCCCGCAACTGCCAGAACAGCAGCGCGGTCGAAAAGAGCATCATCAGACCGACCGTCAGCCAGGCCCATAATCTTTCCCCGTCGCGCCGGGAGTCCCACAGCGCCCAGAGCAGGCCGGCCAGCCCGGCGGCCGGGATCGCCAGCAGCGGCACGACAAGGCTTTGCGCCTGCACCGTGATCGGCTTTGCCTCACGGATATTGGCCAGCCAGAGCCGCTGCAGTTCCGGCGATATCTGGTAGGGGGTCAGGCATTGCGGCCAGTTGAGCCAGAAGAAGAGCGCGACGGCACCGCCGACCACCAGTCCCGCGCCCAGCCGGACGGGCCAGTGGCGCAGCTTCAGCAGCGACAGCAGCACCATGCCCGCGCCCGCCGCGCCGAACACCGCGACCCAGACCGGCGAAAGCGCGTCGCACACCATGGCGCGGTTGGCGTAGCTGGCAAAAAGCAGATACAGGAGCGAGGTCGATCCCGCGAGGCTGATGCCATAGGGCAGCATCCGCCGCTCCGCGCCGGGCCGGAACACCCAGCGCAACGCGATCAGCGCGCCGCCCGCCGCCAGATAGACGATCATTTCCATGCCGATGGCGATCGACAATGCGCTGCTGACCCCCGCCAATATTCCGCCGCGCACGCGGTTGCTGTCGATCACGCCGCCCAGCATCGTGAGCGCCAGCGCCAGTTGCCAGCCATGATGGTCGATCCGCATCGGCATATACATGCCCAGCCCCATCTGCGCGGCGAGCGGGGCGAGCGCGGCGAGCAGCCAGCCGTTGGGACCGGCCAGCCGCCGCCCGATGAAGCCAAGGCTGAGCATCAGGAGCAGCAGCGGCAGCAGCGGCGCCAGGCCGCAGGCCAGCCGGTCGGCCAGCCCCTGCCCGACAAAGGCCCGGAAGAAAAGCATCAGGCCCGCCAGCGGCAGGTCGACAAGGCGCGACCAGTGGATATTGGCGCCGCCGGGCGGATCGAGCCGGTACTGGCGCAGGTCGTACCATTTCTGCCCCGCCAGCCAGTCCTTGACCTGCACATAGCGGATATTGTCGTCGGTATCGCCCAGCACCAGCCAGTGAATGGCGGGCCAGCGGGTAACGATGAAGGCGACGGTGACGACAATCCACAGCAGGACGGTCAGCCATTTCCAGTGCCGCGCGCCGTAGGCCGCCAGGATGGACGCCCAGTAACGGGCGCGGGCGCGCAGGGTTTCGCCGCTTTGCAAGTTCATGCGCGTGGATTAGAGGCTGCGCGTCAAAGCGCAACGGGGGCCATCATGAAATTCGCCGAACGGTTCACGCCCCGGCAGCGGGCGCTGTTCTGGCAGATCGTCCGCTATGGCCTGACCGGCCTGTTCGTCACCGCCTGCCAGGCGGCGATCTACTGGACGCTGGCGGCGGTTGCCGGAATGCATGTGCAGGTCGCCAACCTGATCGGCTATGTCGCCGCGGTGTGCATCGGCTATGTCGCGCATAACAGCTTCACGTTTCGCGAGGAGGGCCGCGAAGAAGGCCGTGCCGGGGGCCATGCGGCACGCGGCGCGAAATTCGTCGCCGTGTCCCTGATCAGCTATGCGCTCAACGCACTGTGGGTGTGGCTGTGCGTCACCCATATGGGCTGGCCCGAATGGTCGCCGATTCCCGCCATGGTGTTCATAACGCCGGCGGTTGTGTTCGTTCTGAACCGCCAGTGGGTGTTCCGCTAGTGGATGATTTTGCCATGTGCATCCCGTCGCGGCCTGGATGGGTCTGCAACTGTCAGAAACGGACCATTAGAGCGCGGTGCCGCGCGCCAGCACCGCATCGGCACGGGCCAGCACGACCAGCGGCAGGCCCGCTTCGTCGGCGCGGTCTGCGGCGAGACGGGTCGGGGCGGAGATGGTGACCAGCAGCGGGCAACCGGCCAACGCCGCCTTTTCCACCAGTTCGTAGGAGCAGCGCGACGAGAGCAGCGCGAAGCCGCCGTCCCAGCCGGCACCGGTTCGTGCCATCGCGCCGATCAGCTTGTCGAAGGCGTTGTGCCGCCCGACATCCTCCCGCACCAACCGGATCGTGCCGTCAGGCCCCGCCAGCGCGGCGGCGTGGGCCGCGCCGGTGGCGGCGTTGAGCGGCTGATGATCGCCGAGCGCCGCCAGCGCGCGGAAGATCGCGGCGCGGTCCGCCCGCGACATGGCGGTGACGCGGGGCAGCGGGCGGATCGCCTGGTCCAGATTTTCGATGCCGCACAGGCCGCAGGCGGAATCCGACGCGCGATGGCGCACGCGGTCGAGCAGGCCTTCGGTGCGGTGCGGCGGCAGCGTCGCGCGCGCGACGATGCCGCGCGCGGCGGCGTGCATGTCGACGTCGAGCAGCGCGTCGTCGCGGGTCACCAGCCGTTCCGCCAGGCTGAAGCCCTGCACCAGATCGGCAATGTCCGCCGGGGTCGCCATCAGCACAGCATAGCCCGCCCCGTTATATTCGATGGCAATCGGGACTTCTTCCGCCAGCGGGCGCACCACCGACCCGGTCGCGCCGTCCGGAGCCAGCCGGTCGAACGCCAGTGCCGCCACGGCCTCGTCCAGCATGGCTGTCATCCCGCGATCCGGCGCAGCGCCGCCGCCGCGACCGGCGACAGCGCATCGGGCCGATCCGCCGCCAGCGCCACGAGCCGCGCGCGCATGTCCCCGCTCCAGAAGGCGCGGATATGTTCGGCGGTCGCCGCTTCCGCGTCCGGTTGCGTCGCCAGATTGCGGGCAATCTGGTTCGCCATGTAGATCAGCCGGTCGCCGGTCGACATGACCTGATTTTCATCGCTCATGCGCCCGATCCTATTCGGCGGCTTCCAGCGGCGCAATGCGGCGGCTGTGGCGGGCCTGCTCCGCATAATCCTGCTGCCAGTCGCTGGGCCCGTTGCTGGCCATGACCTGTACCGCCGTCACCTTATATTCGGGGCAGTTGGTGGCCCAGTCCGAATAGTCGGTGGTGATGACGTTCGCCTGCGTTTCGGGATGGTGGAAGGTCGTATAGACCACGCCGGGCGCCACCCGTTCGGTGATGAGCGCACGCAGGGTCGTTTCCCCCGCCCGGCTGCGCAGCGTCACCCAGTCGCCATCCTTGAGACCCCGGTTTTCGGCATCGCTGGGGTGGATTTCCAGCCGGTCCTCCGGATGCCAGGCGGTATTGGCGGTGCGCCGGGTCTGCGCGCCGACATTATAATGGCTCAGGATACGGCCGGTGGTCAGCAGCAGCGGGAAGCGCGGCCCTGTCCTTTCGTCGGTCGGGACATAGTCGGTGACCACGAACTTGCCCCTGCCCCGCACGAAACCGTCGACATGCATGGTCGGCGTGCCGTCGGGGGCGGCATCATTCGCGGGCCATTGCAGCGATCCTTCCGCGTCCAGCCGGTCGTAATGAACGCCCGCGAAGGTCGGGGTAAGCGCCGCGATCTCGTCCATGATTTCCGACGGATGGCCATAGGTCCAGTTCAGCCCCATGGCGTTGGCCACCAGCTGCACGATCTCCCAGTCGGCATGGCCGTTGAGCGGCGCCATGACCTTGCGCACGCGCTGGATGCGGCGTTCGGCGTTGGTGAAGGTGCCGTCCTTTTCGAGGAAGGTGGAGCCCGGCAGGAAGACATGGGCGTAATTGGCGGTTTCGTTGAGGAACAGATCCTGCACCACGACACATTCCATCGCCGCGAGTCCAGCCGCGACATGATGGGTATTGGGATCGGACTGGAGAATGTCCTCGCCCTGCACAAACAGCCCCTTGAACGTTCCGTCGGTCGCCGCATCCAGCATGTTGGGAATGCGCAGCCCCGGTTCGGCATCGAGCGTGACGCCCCAGGCCCGTTCGAACGCGCCACGCGCCGTGTCGTCGGACACATGGCGATAGCCGGAAAATTCATGCGGGAAGCTGCCCATGTCGCAGGCGCCCTGCACATTATTCTGTCCCCGCAGCGGGTTAACGCCCACGCCCTCACGCCCGATATTGCCGGTAGCCATGGCAAGGTTGGCGATCGCCATGACGGTGGAACTGCCCTGGCTATGTTCGGTGACGCCAAGGCCATAGTAGATCGCGCCGTTTCCACCGGTGGCGTAGAGCCGGGCGGCGGCGCGCACCTCGCGCGGGTCGACGCCGGTCAGCGGTTCGATCGCCTCGGGCGAGCGCGCGGGCTGAGACACGAAATCGGCCCAGTCGGCAAACTCGTCCCAGTCGCAGCGTTCCCGGATGAACGCTTCGTCACAGAGTTTTTCGGTGACGATGACATGGGCCATCGCCGTCAGCATCGCGACATTGGTGCCAGGGCGTAAGGGGAGATGATGTTCCGCCTCGACATGGGGCGATTTCACCAGATCGGTGCGGCGCGGGTCGATGACGATCAGCTTTGCGCCCTGCCTCAACCGGCGTTTCATGCGGCTGGCGAAAACCGGATGCCCGTCGGTCGGGTTGGCGCCGATGACGAGGATGACGTCGGACTGCATGACGCTGTCGAAATCCTGCGTGCCCGCCGACGTGCCGAAGGTGGTCTTGAGCCCGTAGCCCGTGGGCGAGTGACAGACGCGCGCGCAGGTATCGACATTATTGTTGCCGAAACCCTGCCGGATCAGCTTCTGCACGAGGAAGGTTTCCTCATTGGTGCAGCGGCTGGAGGTAATGCCACCGATGGCGCGCGTGCCATATTTTGCCTGGATCCGGCGGAATTCGGACGCGGTGTGGGCGATCGCCTCTTCCCAGGACACCTCCCGCCACGGATCGTCCACCGAGGCGCGGATCATGGGGTTGAGGATACGGTCCCGATGCCGCGCATAGCCCCAGGCGAAGCGGCCCTTGACGCAGCTATGGCCGCGATTGGCCTTGCCGTCCTTCCACGGCACCATGCGCACCAGTTCCTCGCCCCGCATTTCCGCGCGGAAGGTGCAGCCGACGCCGCAATAGGCGCAGGTGGTGACGACCGCGCGGTCCGGGGTGCCCGTTTCCACCACCGCCTTCTCGATCAGGCTGGCCGTCGGGCAGGCCTGAACGCAGGCGCCGCAGGACACGCATTCGGAACCGAGGAAATCCTCGCCCTGGCTCGGCGAAACCTTCGATTCGAAGCCCTTGTTCTCGATCGTCAGCGCGAAGGTGCCCTGCACTTCCTCGCACGCCCGCACGCAGCGGGAACAGACGATGCACTTGCTGGGATCGAAATCAAAATAGGGGTTCGACTGGTCCTTCGCCTGACCCATGTTGGTCGCGCCGTCATAGCCGTAGCGCACGTCGCGCAGGCCGACCGCGCCGGCCTGATCCTGCAATTCGCAATCGCCGTTGGCGGCGCAGGTCAGGCAGTCGAGCGGATGATCGGAAATATAGAGTTCCATCACCCCGCGCCGCAATTGCTTGAGGCGATCCGTCTGGGTGCGCACGACCATGCCCTCGGCGACCGGGGTGGTGCAGGAGGCGGGGTAGCCGTTGCGCCCCTCCACCTCGACCAGGCAGAGGCGGCAGGAGCCGAAACTTTCCACGCTGTCGGTGGCGCAGAGCTTGGGGATGGAGCCGCCCAGCAGCGATGCCGCCCGCATGATGCTGGTGCCTTCGGGCAGGGTGACGCTCTGGCCGTCTATGGTCAGGGTGACGGTCTTGCCGGTCGCGACAGCAGGCGGCGTGCCATGGTCGGTTTCGCGGGCAAAGCTCATTCCGCGGCCTCCTTTACGGGCGCCGAAGCGCCGAAATCCTCTGGGAAATGATCGAGCGCGCTCAGCACCGGATAGGGGGTGAAGCCCCCCAGCGCGCAGAGCGAGCCATATTTCATCGTGTCTGCCAGGTCGCGCAGGAGCGCGGTCTGCGCGTCCGGCGATACATCGACCCGGTCGGGCGCGCGGGAATAGAGGGCCTTGCCAAGATAGCCGCCATCCGCCGCCTTCGCCCTGACCGGCGCACCGTCTCGCGCGTCGATGATCCGGTCCATGATCTCCACACCCCGTGTCGATCCGATGCGGCAGGGTGTGCATTTGCCGCAGCTTTCCACCGCGCAGAATTCCATGGCGAAGCGGGCCATGTGCGCCATGTCGACGCTGTCGTCGAACACGGTGATGCCGGCATGACCGATCAGGCCGCCGGCTTGTGCGAACGCTTCATAGTCGAACGGCAGATGGAACATGGATGGCGGGAAATAGGCGCCCAGCGGCCCGCCGACCTGCACCGCGCGCACCGGACGGCCGCTGGCCGTGCCGCCCCCTATGTCGTTCACCAGTTCGCCCAGCGTGATGCCGAAGCCGATTTCGTAGAGGCCGCCATGCTTGACATTGCCCGCCAACTGCACCGGCATGGTACCGCGCGACCGGCCGAAGCCGACCGCCGCATAGGCGTCCGCCCCGTCCGCAAGGATGAAGGGCACTGCGGCAAGGCTGAGCACATTGTTGATGACGGTGGGCTGGCCGAACAGCCCTTTCAGCGCCGGAAGCGGCGGCTTGGCGCGCACCTGCCCGCGCTTGCCCTCGATACTGTCGAGCAGCGCCGTCTCCTCGCCGCAGACATAGGCCCCCGCCCCTTCGCGCACTTCCAGCGTGAAGGGTGCGACCAGATGCGCCGACGCCTCGATCGCCGCGCGCATGGTGCGGATAGCGAAGGGATATTCGCTGCGAATATAGATATAGCCGTGCGCCGCGCCGACCGCATGGGCGGCGATCGCCATGCCCTCGATCAGGCAGAACGGATCGCCCTCCATCAGCATCCGGTCGGCGAAGGTGCCGCTGTCGCCCTCGTCGGCGTTGCAGACGATATATTTGGGACTCGCGGACGCATCCAGCACCGTCTGCCATTTGATCCCGGTCGGGAAGCCCGCCCCGCCACGGCCGCGCAGGCCCGACGCCTTGACGGCATCGACCACCGCCTGCGGGCTTTGGGCGCGGGCGGTTTCCAGCCCCTGCCAACCGCCATGCGCCCCATATTCAGCGAGGCTCAACGGATCGATGATGCCGCAACGGGCGAAGGTAAAACGCTGTTGCGCGGCGAAAAAGGGCAATTGCTCAACTGGTCCGAGGCGCGCGGGGTGCGTGCGGGCGAGCACCGCCGCCGCATCGACCGGAGTCACCGGCCCGTAGCCGATGCGCCCTTCGTCGGTTTCCACTTCCACCAGCGGTTCGATGCTGAACAGGCCGCGCGACCCGGTGCGCACCACGTCGCAGCCGGCATCGGCAAAGGCGCGCGCGACATCGTCCGCACCGAGCGCGACCGAAGCCATATCCCGGCTGACATAGACCTTCATGCCGCCACCTCCGCCGCGATCCGATCCAGCGCGGCGGCATCGATCCGCGCCACCGGCCGACCGTCGACCAGCGCATTCGGGCCGATCGCGCACAGGCCGAGGCAATAGACCGGCTCCAGCGCCACTTGTCCGTCGGCGCGCGTTTCGCCCATCGCCACGCCCAGCCGCCGCGCGGCAGCCGCCTCCATCGCCGCGCCGCCGCGCGCCTGGCAGCTTTCCGCCCGGCACAGTTTCACGACATGGCGGCCGGGCGCGGTGCGGCGGAAATCATGGTAGAAAGTGATGACGCCATGCACGTCGGCACGGCTGAGGTTCAGCGCCCGGGCGATCGCAGGGACCAGCGCGTCGTCGATATGACCCGCCTCCGCCTGTATCGCGTGAAGCAGCGGCAGCAGACCATCGCGCCCGGTGCCGTGGCGTGCCGTCCAGCCGGCGATAAATTCTTCCATCTCTAACCCTGCCTCTTGGCGAGCCTTTCCGGCCGATTTTGGCGATGATCCTGCGCCCGCCGGGGCGAAGGGTCAAATCGAAGCCGGGCATCTTTGATAGAATAATTCTATCAGACCGTGCGAAAGCCCGGTGGCAGGCGCAGGGATCGCGCGACGCCCAGCACCGCCTGCGCCAACGGCCCCATCGGCGCGCTGTCGGATACGATCACGCCAACCCGGCTGCCCTCGCCCATGTCGGGCAAGGGCCGCGTGCGCGCCCAACTCAACCCGTCGAGCAGCGTCGCATGACTGTCCGGAATGATCGAGCACAGCCGTCCCTGCTGCACCAGCCCCAGCAACGCGACATAGGAGTCGGCCGTCACCAGCGGCCGCAGCGCCAGTCCCCGGTCCGCCAGCCGCGCATCGAGAATCCGCCGGTTCTGCATCCCCTGATGCAGCAGGCACAGCGGCAGCCGGGCCAGGTCGGCCCAGTCGAGCGGATCGGGGACCGGGACGCCGTCCGCCGCGCTGACCAGCATCGTCCGTTCCACATAGAGCGGCACGGAAAGCGCGTGGGCGGGCGGTTCGAAATCCAGATAGGTGAGGCCCGCGTCCAGTTCGAACGCGGCCAGGTCCCGCTCGATCTGGCGGGAGGTGAGCGCCCGCACCGAAATATTGAGGCCGGGATGACGGTCCAGCATGGCTTCGGCGACGAAGCCGATGGCCGGCATCGCGGCGGGGATCGCGCCCAGTCGCAATTCGCCCTTCAGCGGCCCGCGCGCCGTTTCCGCCGCCTGGCCCAGCGCGTCGGCCGCCGCGACCAGTTGCCGCGCCCAGGGCAATATCGCCTCTCCCTCCGCCGTCAGCCCCGCATAAGTGCGGTCGCGCCGGATCAGCCGCTTTCCCAGTTGCGCCTCCAGCGCGGCGATGCCCGCCGACAGGGTGGGCTGGGAGACATGGCAGCGCATCGCCGCCCGCGCGAAATGGCCTTCGCGTTCCAGCGCCAGAAAATATTCGACAAGGCGGGTCTGCATCGCCTTTGCTATAGGCCTTATAGAAAGGAGCTATCAAGCCATGGCCGATGCGGGGATTTTGGGCGCGGTGCTGGCGGGCGGACGGTCCACCCGCTTCGGCAGCGACAAGGCGATCGCGCCAATGGCCGACGGCCGCACCCTGATCGACCATGCCATCGCGGCTCTGGCGCCCCACGTCGCGCGCGTGGTCGTGTGCGGCAGGCAGGGCGGGCTGGCGGACCGTCCCCGCGCCGGCATGGGACCGCTGGGCGGGCTCAACGCGGCGCTGCACCATGCGCTGCACCACGGCTTTGCCGGCGTGCTGAGCACGGGATGCGACATGCCGGTCTATCCCGCCGGATTGCCGGCCGCGCTGGCGGGAGACGGTGCGGCGGTGCTGGACGGGCAGCCCCTGCTCGGATGGTGGCCGGCACCGCTGGCAGGGGAACTGGACGCGCATCTGGCGGAAGACAATAATCGGTCGATCCGGGGCTGGCTGGAGCGGGTCGGGGCAAGGACCGTGACGATGGCGGGCCTGGACCTGCCCAATATCAACCGGCCCGACGACCTGGCGCGGTTCGACGGGCGCGCCTGACTTGCCAGCGCGCGCCGCCGTCCCCAGGCCGCGTGGACAAATTCAGGCCATCCGAAATCGACCAATGCCGGTCGTTCACTCCGGGCGCCGTGAACGTCAGTTTTTAGCGGAAACTGCCATGTGCTGAGTAGAAAGGGCCCTCACACGCTATATCTTTTCCCGGTGCCTGTTGGGATGCCGCCCATCTCCGTTATTCCGGATGACAGATTGCCGATGGCTATCAGCATCTCCGCATCGCCGATCGCGACAGCAATGTCGTGCGCAGCTTCGAGAGCCGTGGAGGAAGCAATCCGATCGCCCCGGGCAAGCAGGATTCCGGCCATTTGAATCAGGGCGGAAACCCGTTCAGGCGTAACAATCCGGGACTCGCTGAAATTCCGGTCAGCCTCCTCGAACGACTGAAGCGCCTCCGTCGTTCTCCGCGTGGCGACCTCGCGCATGCCTTTGCGGAAGAGAATTCGCCCTCTGATATCTGAGAAAATTTCGTTGCGAACGAGCTTCGGGTTATCCTGATTGGTAATCAGGTTATCTAGGATGGCATCTGCGTCTTGCTCTCGTCCCTGGCTCATGCAAACGTCGAAAAGCCGGTAGGAGAAGACGAACCAGGACCGGGTATGCTTGCGCACCGAATGGACAAGCTGCGAAAATACCCGTTCGGCCTCATTATATTCACCGGTGAGAAAGCTGACTTGGCCGGACAGCTCCTTCGCGAAAATAATATCCCCATTACCTTCAAGCCAGGCGAGTCCGCCCGCCACGCACTCGCCGGCGAGTGCGAGTTCGTTTCGGCGCAGGTGCATCCATCCGCGATCAACATAGAGATTGCCGACCTCGCCCCTGCGTGCGGAGAAGAAGCGCGCCTTGCGGCCCTGTTCCGCGAGATCGGTGATCTGTCGGCACAGCCTTATTCTGGCGTCCCACAACCCTCGCCAGTTCAGATACCAGGAGATGAGGAACGTCATTTCTACGCAGACGGCGCCAAACTGATCGTCGTCCCGCTCGACCCAGAGTCCGAACGCAACGTCGATCGCCGCGATGACCTCGCTCTCCTCGCCTAGCAGGTGGTGATAACGGGCGAGGTTCCATTCATACCCCCCGTCCTCGCGCAGCCGCTGCCGATAATGATTGAGGTAGGAGGTGACGAGGTCGAAATATCGGGAGTCGGAGCGATTCAGATCGCGTCTGAGCAGATATCGGGCGACATTTACGATGAACGGATGGAGAGCCAGCCGATCGTTCGGCATGGTCTTGACCATTCCCCGTCTTCGCAGTTCCTTCAGAAACCTCTGGCTATCCGTACCTAACGCGACGTCGCAGATGCGGACGACAGCCCGGCGGTCGACAGAGGCACTTGTGAAAAGCCCGAACACCCCGAAGCCATCGAGGCTCTTGGGACCAATTCTCTCGACGCCGGCAATGATCGACATCCGCAGGCGCTCGAACGGGTCCTGATCGTCCGTGCTTGCCTGGCCCATCGCCTCGATGAACTCCGTCAGTGTTCCCGTCCAGTCGTAGCTCAGTTCCGCTGCGATGATCTCGATAGCGAGCGGATGATTTCCCAGTTCTCGCGTCAGGAGCTCAAGATCGCCAAAATCAGGAGCTGTGTCCGACGAGGCGAGGATTTCGTCCAGCATCTCGACGGCGGCATCTGTCGGCAATCCGTCCAGGAATATGGGATGTACCCCATACCTTACGGAAATAGCCCCCCATTCCTGCTGCGCCGTCACGACCACGGCATTGCCTTCGCCGATTGCCGAGAGAAGCATTTCCAGCAGGTCCGCTGACTGCACATCGTCGAAGATGAAAACGGCGCCCAACTCATGCGTCACGCCGCGCAGCCGGGCGGCTTTCGCGCTAGGATCGCTGATCGCCCGAACCGTGCTCCCGCCTGTTGCCGCAATATATTCGAGGATGACGCTGGCTTCGGCACCGGCGCCCACCGGGATCCAGAACACCCTCTGCAGTCGCTCGCTGCGCAGCCTCTGGGCCAGTCTGGCTGCGGTTGAGCTTTTTCCGGAGCCGCTCACTCCGTAGATCCCACACCATCGGAGCGATGTCACTTTGGAATAGGCCTGTTCCAGTTCGTCCACGCGGTCCTTGTAATGCCCGGGAACGCGCGGCTCGAACGAAACAGGCGCATCGAATGATGGCGCTTCCCGTTCGCGATCAACGCTGAAAGCGCCACGTACAAAGGCTGAATCATGGAGTTTTGGCGCATATCCAAGGGCAGCGCCGACGAGGGCGCTGAAACGCTCGTCGCGAAAGGCAGCGCCGATGGGCGCGACGCGCAGCAGGCCATCGGAGAAATGCGCCGGTATTTCCTCGACTACGCCGAGAACGCTCAGGGCATTACCTTCGACACGGGGATACGCCAGGACAGCGCCGGACATCCCCTTCCACAGTTTGCGATCATCGGGCTTGTTCGCCGCAGAGATGGCCCAATCGAACGAACCGCCCTGCTCTGAGAGCGTCAGTCCCCCATGGATCGTATAGTCTTTCAGCGTTCCACCGCTGTCCCAACGGGCTTGAGGAAAACCTGTCGCAGGCACCGCTTCCAGGGGCGCAAGAAGATCATAATCACAGAAATATGGGCTCAACAGGGGTTGCCTTGTAGCGGTCTCCAGCTTGAGCAGGGCGATATCGGGCCCGACCGCTCCTTCCGGCGTTCGCCACACCACGACCGCATCCGTAGGAGGACCCGACCATGCGCCATTTGACGACCGATCGCCGACGATTCGTACTTTCCATCCGGCCGCCCTAGGCGCTCCACTTGGCGCCTCCACAACATGGGCCGCGGTGAGAATCAGACCGGGCGCTATCAGCCTGCCGCTTCCAAAGGCGCTTGTTTGCCCATCATCAAAGTAGATCGCCGCCACATCGGCGACGAACGCACCTGACGTCAACGGCATCTGTGTCATACGCCCTTTGGCAACACCAATGAACTGACCTTGATGGGATTACCGGCTCCATCCGTCACATCAAGTTTAAGCTTGATTTTATGCTGGTGGGAATCACTCGCTTTGATTTCGGAGGACACATCCAGAAAGGCGAAGAGTTTTACGCTGCCGCCCGCTTTAACCTCCGCTCCGAAGGTGATCGCGAGTTCGACCTCTATTTCCTTGGGGGTGAACAAGATGTCCTGGCCCTGGGCTTCGAGAACTGATTCGCGAAGTTCGTCTCGGAGCTGCTTAATAGCCTCCGCCAAGCTCACCTGCATATTGTCCCCCTGTTGATCTCAACCGACCGCCATGAGCAGAAGCCTACACGCTATCGCGCCCTTTGGCATGCTCATTTGCTAGCGGCCGGACGTCCACCCCCTTCGCGACGGCCCGACCCCGCGCCATCTCCCGAAAGACTCGGACACTCCCTAGCCGGCACCGTCTTGCGTCGTCCTGAAGGTGGAGTGCCTTGGGCGGTTGATCCCGGGCGAGCACTTCAGGAATCTGTGGAACGAACAGGCGATCAGCCGTCGTCGTGCATTTGTCGCCATCCGATCGCTCGCAAACGACCGGTTTATTCGAAACCCGTCATTCGCTGACGGGCGCTGGAATGACCGCAAAGTCCCAGATGCAGACGTCGGCTCCCCACCCATCCCGGTCATCCAACAACGGTAGCTAATTTGTCCCCGCGCTCTAGTAGACTGATTTTGACATTTGCGTCCCCTGTCGGCACGCATGGGTCCGCCAATGTCAAAATCGTGAAATCCACTGGGATCCCATATTTCCAGTGGTCCGAGGAGATTCCGGCATTCGGGCGAGACCTGGCCTCGAACGGTATCGAATGTTAGAACCGGACCACCGGATGAACGGCGCGCCCAACCGAAAGGACAACCGACATGGACAAGATGATGATCGCACAGCCCCTTCGCTCTGCCTTCACGAAAGTCCCTGTTTATGTCCGCAATTTCCCTGTCCAACCTGTGCTGGTCCACGCCTGACGGCAAGCCCGTCCTTACCGGCCTGGATTTCCGCTTCACGTCCGAGCGCGTCGGCCTGATCGGCGGCAACGGCGTCGGAAAGTCGACCCTGATCGCGCTGATCGCCGGCGAACGGCGCCCGTCCGCGGGGTCTGTCCATGTCGGCGGGTCCTTCGCCACGCTGCGGCAGACGCCCGACATCGACGGCAGCATCGCCGACCTGTTCAACGCGGGCGACGCGCTGGCGCTGATCGACAAGGCCGAGTCGGGCGCGGCGTCGATGGACGAGCTGGACCGGTGCGACTGGACGCTGCCGCAGCGCATCGCCGACGCGCTGGCGGAGGTCGGGCTGGCGCAGGATGCGGCGACACCGCTGCGCGCCCTGTCGGGCGGCGAGCGCACCCGCGCGGCGCTCGCCGCCGCCGTCTTCGCCGAACCGGACTGGCTGTTGCTGGACGAGCCGACCAACCATCTGGACGCCGAAGGCCGGGCGGCGCTGGTCGCGCTGCTGGCCCGCTGGCGCGGTGGCGCCATCGTCGTGAGCCACGACCGCGACCTGCTGGAAACCATGGATGCGATAGCCGAGCTGACCACGCCGGGCCTTGCCCGTTATGGCGGCAATTGGTCCGCCTATCGCGCGCGCAAGGATGTGGAACTGGCCGCCGCGCGGCACCAGATCGACCATGCCGAGCGGGAGGTGGCGGACCTGACCCGCAGGATGCAGACGGCGACGGAGCGCAAGCAGCGGCGCGACGGGGCCGGCGCCCGGCAAGCGGGACGCGGCGGGATGCCGCGCATCCTGATCGGCAAGCGGCGCGAGCAAGCCGAGCGATCGGGCGGCGATGCCGCGCGGCGCGCCGACCAGCAACGGGCGCAGGCGCAGGACGCCGTGGCGGAAGCCCGTTCGAAGGTGGAGATACTGGCGCCGCTGACAGTGACGCTGCCGTCCGCGCAGGTGCCGTCGAACCGCAGGCTGCTGGCGCTGGAGCATGTGACGGCGGGCCACGATCCCGCAGCGCCGGTGCTGCGCGACCTGAACCTGACCGTCACCGGGCCGGAGCGGATCGCGATCACCGGCGCGAACGGGGCGGGCAAGTCGACGCTGCTGCATCTGATCGCCGGACGCATCGAGCCGCTGGCCGGCCGCGCCCACCGACCGGTGGGCTGCGCCCTGCTGGATCAGGATGCCGGGGTGCTGGACGGGGATGCGAGCATCGCCGAAAATTTCGCCCGGCTGCAACCCGGTTCGACCCGCAATGCGGTGCATGCCGCACTGGCCCGGTTCCGGTTCCGCGCCGATCTGGCGCTGCAACGGGTCGCCGCGCTGAGCGGCGGGCAGAAGATGCGCGCGGCGCTGGCCTGCGTGCTGGGCGGCGAGGTACTGCCGCCGCTATTGCTGCTGGACGAGCCGACCAACCATCTGGACCTGGAGTCCATCGATGCCGTCGAACGGGCGCTGGCCGCCTATGACGGCGCGATGATCGTGGTCAGCCACGATGCGGCATTCCTGGACGCGATCGGCATCGACCGGCGCGTGGCGTTGCCGCGATGACCCCGGTCAATGCGCCGCCGATGTATCGACATCGGCCCTGGGACGGGGCGCCAGCCAGACCAGCATGGCGGCGACGAACATCACGATAGCGGAAATGAAGAACACATAATCCACCGCGACCGCCGTGCTTTCGCCTTCCACGATGTTGGAAATCACCTGTCGTACCTGGCCCGCACCCATGCCCATGGATTGCAGCGTGCGCTGCGCATCGTCGGGTTGCAGCGCACCGACGATTTCGTTGCGCGCCACGCGCTGGGCATCGCCCCATCCGGTCAGGACAAGCGACGTCGCGATGGCGATGGCCATCGTGCGCAGAAAATTCTGGAGGCCCGCCGCCGACGCGGTCTCGCTGGGCAGCACGGACCCCAGGGTCAGGGTGGTCAGCGGAATGATGAAGAAGGGCATCGCGAATCCCTGGATGAACTGCGGCAGGGCCAGGGCACCGAAATCGGCGCCGCTGGTCCAGTGGGCACGCCACAGCGTCATGCAGGCAAGCCAGAACACCGCGCTTGAAATCAGGATTCGCGCATCCACCCGGGTCATCAGCCGGGCGGCGATGGGCGCCGTGAAAAGCGCCGCCGAGGCGGTAAAGGCAGTCACGATGCCCGCCCATGTCGCGGTATAGCCCATCGACGTCTGCAACCATTGCGGAATGACGACGATGCTGGAGAAATAGGCGCCGAAGGTGAGCGCGAGCGTAAACACGCCGGACGAAAAGCCCACATGGCGGAACACGCGCAGGTCCACCACCGGGTGCTCCTCGGTCAGTTCCCAGATGATGAACACCAGGAAACCGATCGCCGCCAGCACGGCAAGCGTGGCGACCAGCGGGTCGGCGAACCAGTCATGATCGCGGCCGATATCCAGCATGATCTGAAGACAGCCGATCCAGAAGACCAGCAGCGCGAGCCCGACCTTGTCGATCGGCACCCGGGCGGTTTCGGTTTCCACCACGCGCAACAGCGCCTGGGTGAAGACGATGCAGAGCACCGCGATCGGCACGTTGATGAAGAAGATCCAGTGCCAGCTCCAATTGTCGCTGATATAGCCGCCGATGATAGGCCCCATGGCCGGCCCCAGCAGCGTCGTCATCGCCCACAGGCCCATGGCGCGCGGCCGCATTTCGGGGGGGAAGATGCGCATCAGGAGGGTCTGCGACATCGGCATGATCGGCCCGCCGCACAGGCCCTGGCCGATGCGCGCGGCGACGATCATGCCCAGCGACATGGACATGCCGCACATGACGGAAAACAGGCCGAAACCCATCATCGCGAGGGTGAACATGCGCACCACGCCGAACCGCTGGGCCAGCCAGCCGGTCAGCGGCACGCAGATCGCCTCCGCCACCGCATAGGATGTGATGATCCACGTCCCCTGATCGGGCGATATACCCAGGTTCCCGGCGATATGGGGCACCGACACGTTGGCGATGGTCAGGTCGAGCACCACCATGAAATTGCTCATGGCCAATATGACGCCGGCCAGCGTCCGCGTCCGGGGCGAGAGCCGCCCGAAAATCTCTTCCTCTTCGCTCATCGCCCGGCTGTTCCTATTCGCCCGAAAGGTCGATATCGACGTCCATCGACAGGCCCACGCGCAAGGGATGGGCAGCCAGTTCCTTCGGGTCCAGTTCGATGCGCAGGGGCAGGCGCTGCACCACCTTTATCCAGTTGCCGGTGGCGTTCTGCGCAGGAATGAGCGCCATCGAAGACCCGGTGCCGCCGGAAAATCCGACCACCTTGCCATGATAGACGACATCGCCACCGTACAGGTCGGACGTCACCTTCGCCGGCATGCCGATTTTCACCCGGCGCAGCTGGCGCTCCTTGAAATTGGCATCGACATAGAGTTGCGCCACAGGGACGATGTTCATGATCGGATTGCCCTGGGCGACACGCTGGCCCACCTGCACCTGCCGCTTGCTGACGATCCCGTCGATGGGCGCGCGAATGACGGTGCGTTCGACGTCGAGCCGGGCGGATTCGAGCCTGGCCTTGGCCGCCATGACGGCCGGGTCGGTTTCGACGGTCGACCCCCGGACCAGCGCGTCATTGGCCGCAAGTTGGCCCGAGGCCGCGCTGCGCGTCGCCTGCGCCGTCTTCACACCGGCATCGGCCATATCCAGCGCGGCACGCGCGGCGGAGAAGGCCTGGCGGGCGGCCGTCACCTCGTCGCCCGATACCGCGCCGTCGTCCACCAGCGCCTGGCGCCGTTGCAGATCGACCCGCGCCTTTTCATATTCGGCACGCGCGGTCGCCAGCTGTGCGCGGGCCTGCACGATATCGGCGCCGCGCGCATCCACCTGCGCGGCCAGGGCATTGCTGGTCGCCGCCGTCTGGCGGAACCGGCGCCGTGCCTCGGCCAGGTCCGCTTCCGCCTGGGCGACCGCGATCCGCGCATTGGTCGGATCGAGCTTCACGAGGATGTCGCCCTTCTTGACCGCCTGCGTGTCGCTGACCAGCACCTCGATCGCCTGGGCCGAAAGCAGGGGCGTCACCTGCGCCATTTCGGCGTTCACATAGGCATTGTCGGTGCCGACATGGTTGCGCCCGACCAGCAGGTACCAGGCGCCGTAGATCAGGCCCAGCACGATCACCGCCAGCGCCAGCCGGGAAAGCCATTTCTTGCGCGTGGCCTGCCGCTTTTCGGTATCGGCTTCGGTGTCGACAGACTGTTCGGAAACGGCGTCAGCCATGCATATCGTCCTTGGACATGGAAGCGCTGGCGGCGAAACCGCCGCCCAGAGCGCGGATAAGGGCAATGTCGAGCGAGAAGGCGCTGGCTTCCAGTTCGGAAACCGCGCGTCGCGCGGAAAGCAACTGATCTTCGGAGGTCAGGACGTCGAGATAGGTCGACAGCCCACCCTCGTAACGCTTCCGCGCGACGGTGTAGGCATCCTGCGACGCCGTCACGGCCGCACGCGCGTCGACCAGGCGCTGCTCCACGGTACGGCGACTGGTGACCGCGTCGGCCACTTCCCGATAGGCGCCGAGCACGGTCTTGTCGTAGGTCGCCACCGCCTGGTCGTAGGTCGCCCGCGCCCCGCGATATTGCGCCCGCAGCGCGCCCCCGTGAAAGATGGGCAGGCTGATGGCGGGACCGGCATTGCCGAAGATCGAATCCTCCTTGAACAACGTGTCCAGGAAGGGCGTCGGGCCGCCCGCCGCACCGGCACCCGTGAAAATGGTGTTATAGCCCAGCGACTGCACGCCGATCAGGGCGCCCAGGCGCACGGCGGGATAGAAGTCCGCGCGGGCGACCTTGATACGCTTGGCGGCGGCCTCGGTCCGGGCGAGGGCGGCGGCGATGTCGGGCCTGCGCGCCACCAGATTGGTGGTCACGTCGGCCGGAAGGCCGAGCGGCGACAGGGTGCCGGGCTTGGGCCGGGCGATCGACAAACCCCGATCCGGACCGGCGCCGATCAGCGCGGCGATCTGGTGCTGGCGCAGTTCGATCGCCATCTGCGCGCCCGCCAGCCGCGCCTTGGCGGAGGACACAGTGGCATCGGCCTGGCGCACGCCGCCCCGGGTTTCCAGCCCGTTGCTGCGCCGCTGTGCCACCAATTTCTGGCTGGCCAGGCGAATGTCCAGCGTCTGCCGTTGAAGATCCGCCTCATCATAGAGACGGGCGAGATCGGCATAGGCGTCGGCGATGCCGGTGGTGAGCGCCAGCCGCGCCTGACGCGCGTCGATTTCGGCCGCCCGCGCTTCGGAGGTCGCGGCCGCGAGCGTAGCCTTGTTCTTGCCCCAAAGGTCGAGGTCGAAGCCGAGATCGAGCGCGACCCGTCCGGTCCCGAGCCAACCCTGCGGCACGAAATCCTTGGGCATGCCCATATTATAGCTTTGCTTGGTCGCCGCCGCGTTCGCGTCTAGGTCGACCGAGGGCAGCAGGGCCGCCCCTGCCTGACGGGCCATCGCCTGCGCCTGCCGGAACCGGGCTGCCGCCATCGCCATGTCCGGCGCGTTGCGCAGCCCCTCCTCGATCAGGGTCGTCAGTTGCTGATCGCCATAGGCGGCCCACCACCGGTCATCGGGCCAGGCCGCCTGCGGCGCGGCGAGACTCTGGCCGGCAGCCACCGTCGCCGGCGCCCGGACCGCCGGTTCCGGGCCAAGATCGGGCACCGCCGCGCACGCCGGCAGCAACAGCACCGATGCTGCGGCCATCACTGTGCGGGAAGAAAAAGCCATACGACTCACCGTCATAACAAACCGTACCATATAGTATGCAATTCGCCCTTGCGCCTGTTGCCGGACCTTGTCAACCGACTTATCGTACTATATGGTACGGAAAATCATGGAGACGGAAAAGCAGCCCGCGGGCGGCCGCAGAGAGACGCGCCGAAGAGATCGGCAGGATATGATCCTGACGGTCGCGCAAGGCTATTTCATGGACCATGGTTATGCCGGAACGACGATGTCCGGCATAGCCGCGGCACTGGGCGGTTCCAAGGGGACATTGTGGAATCATTTCCCTTCCAAGCAAGAATTGTTCGCCGCGGTGATCGACCGGGTTGCGCGCGCCTATCGCGCGCAATTGTCGCAGATATTGACGCATGATGACGATCTGGCGATGACGTTGCGGCGTGCCTGCATCAGTATCATCCGGAAAGTCACATCGCCCGAGGCGATTGCGCTGCACCGCCTGATTATCGCGGAAGGCGGGCGCTTCCCCGAGTTGAGCCGGACCTTTTTCGATCTTGCGCCGCGCAACACGCGCGCCCTGATCGCGAAATTCCTGTCCGGCGCGATGGAGCGCGGGCGGTTGCGCACCGCCGACCCGGAGGAGACGGCCCGGATATTGATGGCGTTGTGCATGGCGGGATGCCACCACCAATTGCTGATGGGACAGACCGATCATGCCGACGAGCGGCAAATCGAATATGATTCGGGGCTGGCGGTGGACACGTTCATGCGCGCCTATGCCGCCGACGGGCCATATCCCGATCAACCGTGCCGCTCCGCGCCGTCGAGCATGTAGCCGCATCTCTTCACCGTACGCAGCATGGGACGGGCAAAGCCCCTGTCTATCTTGCCGCGCAGGCGGGACATATGCACCTCCACGCTGTTGGTTCCGGGATCGAAATCCAGTCGCCAGACCGCGCGCAGCAGGTCGGTGCGACTCACGACCTGCCCGGCATGGCGAGCCAGATGCAGCAGCAGGGCATATTCCCGCGCCAGCAGGGCCACCGTCCGTCCGCCGCGCGTGACACTGCGATCGACGAGATGGATCTGGAGGTCGCCGATGCAGAGACGGGGGCCGGACGCTTGCGCCAGGCGGACGATCCGGGCCACCGTTTCCGCTTCGTGCATCCACGGGCCGACCACATCGTGCGCCCCGCCCTCCAGCGCGCGGGCGCGTTCGGCGGGATCGTCGACATGCTGCCACAGGATGGTCGCGCCGCCGGCGCGGACATGCGGACGCCCCCCATGCCGTTCGATCGCCAGATCATACCCGCGTGCACTCAATGCCCGGGCGACCGGTGCGAAATCGCTTCCCATGCCGTGACATTCGACCCGTCCGCCCACATCCGACCCGTCATCCGCCGACGCGGCTCATCCCACTGATTGGTCAGGGGGAAAACAAGCCATTTCATATCCGTAATGGATGTTTCCGAGCAAGGTCGCGGCTGCGCGGCTGACCAGCGGACTACAGGACCGCGCCCCCCGTTCGCGATGGGCCAGCCGCTCCGCGCCGGACAGCCCCGCATCAATGGCGCGCCAGGCGGTCGCGCGCATCGCGTCAACCGGGTGACGATCGGCGAAATCCTCGGCCAGGTCGCGGGCGTCGGCATGCCCCGATGCGACCGCCAGTTCCAGCAGCAATTGCGCGCTGGCGACGGTCATGCACGCGTCGATCCGCTGCTGTGCGGTATCGAACCGGAACTGGCGCCGCCACCCTTGCCCCGGCACGCTGGCGAGGATGTTGAGCGACACGGACAGCGCCGGCGGCGGCAATTGCGCATGAATGTCGCGATTCGCACGATAGAGCAGCATCCGCCCCTGGGTAAGCTGGCCGCGCTCCAGGAAGCGCAGTGCCACCCGCTCGCCGTCGACGCCCGCCACCCTTGCCGGGTCATAGTCATAATAGTCGGACATGTAGCCCGGACCGAGATAGCCGATCGTCAGGAAGTCGAAGCCATGATCATGGGGCACATTGTAGAGAAAGGAGGCCGCGCCGTTCATCCGCACGACATGATCGTGCATCGCCGGCCAGAAAGCGGCGCGCAGCACATATTTGCCCGTCGGCGGGCGCAGCAGCATCACTTGCGCCGAATAAGGATTGAAGCGTCTTTGCCCGGCGCAGCGGGTCTTGAGTTCCTCCATGGCACAGGTCGCGAGGAAGTCACGATTGCGCGACAATGCGCGCAACATCGGCGCGGCGGCGGCCAGCCCGTCCTCGCACGACGGATCAAAGGCGCTGCTTTCGCACCAGTCCACCAGATCGTCGAGCGTGACGGCAGCCCCGTCATCATCCGGGGCGATCAGGCGCGGCACGGCCCGATCCCTTCAAAGGTCCGCCGGGCGAGCGCGCGCACCGCAGCGTCCGGCTCGGTCCGCGCCATGTCGGCCAGGCACGGCAGCGCGGCGGCGGTGTCGAGCGCGAGATATTCGCGCATCACCGCCCAGCGCTGGCCCGGCAGGGGGGCGTCGAGCGCATCGACGAAATGGCGGGCGGCGTCGCGCCAGCCGGTGAGGCGCAACAGCGACAGCAGCATCAGCGTGCGCGCATGGCGCTCGTCCGCCTGGGCGGACGCCACCACCGTGCCGCTGGAAAGATCGGCGACATGCGACCGGACCGGGCCGTCCGGCGCGACCTGCGCCCGCAGCAGCAGCGCCGCGTCCGCTTCGGGCATCAGGCGCAAGGCTTCGCACCGTTCGTCCAGTTCCAGCAGATCGCCCACCCGCACCCGCCGTTCCCCGACGGCGATCGCCCGCCCGTTTTCCAGCCGGTACATTGTCCCGCGCAGGTCATGCGCCAGCGGGCGGCACAGGGACACTCGACCAGAGAAATGCACGCCGTCGCCCCTTGCCTTCGACCGGTCGACCACGGTCGCGGTCACCCAGATGCGTTCGGTCCGGGCCAGCACCAGATGGCGCGCCGCGTCGTTGCGGCTGGCGCGCAGCGGGGGCAGATGCAGCGGGTCGGCGCGCATGGCCATGAGGCCGTCTGCGAGCAGCGCGTGAAACCAGCCAATATGCCGCAGATACGGCCTGATCATCGCGACGGCGTCTTCGAGCGGGGCGCGGCCGGCATCGTCGACCGCCCGCGCCAGTGCCGCCGGAATCACGGCTGGTCGATGACCGCAATCACCACGTCCATCAGGCTGATGTCCAGCGCGTCGGCCCCGACCTGGCCGAGCAGAGCGGGACCATCGGGCAGGTCGGCGATGTCTTCGATGGCAAGTTGGGGAATGACGCCGTGCATGATGTTCTCCCTGTCGGTGATGACGGGGCAAGGCTATGGCGCACCACCGGTCGCAGCCAGTTAAATGAATTTAATGTCGTACCGCGGCGTTAACCATTTATTCGGGCGACAATCCTAGGCTCCGGCGTCTGGCAGGAGGTTCATCATGCAGTTCATGAAGCGGGCGCCCCTTCATCGGCGCGAGACAGCCGGGACCGACCGGCCGGGGCAGCCGCTGCGGCGCCTTCGCCTCCTTTTGATCGACGAGAATCCGACCGCCCGCACCGTGGCGGCGCGCCGGCTTTCGCATCTCGACCATGACGTGATGTTGGCGGAAAACGGCCATGTCGCACTCGGCCAGTTGCTGACGCGCCCGGCCGACATCATCCTGATCGACATGGGGCTGGTGCTGTTGCCGGCCATCGCCACCATGAAGAAGATCCGGTCCGCCAAGCTCGCCGGGAAGGCCTGTTTCGTGATGCTGACCGGGCGGCTGGACGCACAGTCCGCGGTCGAGGCGCTGGACGCGGGCGCGGACGATCATGTCACCAAACCGTTCGATTTCGATGTGCTGGATGCCCGGCTGCGCCACCTGCACCAGCGCGCCGAACAGATGGACATGCTGGCCCGTAACAATGCCGAACTGGACGCGCGCATCGCCCGCCGCGCCGTGGAACTGGGCGAAACGCGTGAGGCTCTGCGCGAATTGCAGGCCGACCGGGCGCGGCTCGTCTCATCCATCCAGGCGCTGCACGACGAGCTGGAGCGCCTGGCCGCGCAATAGCGATCGGGTCAGGCGGTGGGCGACCGGTCGCGGACATCCCTTCCCAGTCATCCCGGGCTTGGCCCGGAATCCCGCCTTTTGCTTGAACGCTAAATTGTGAGAGGGAGCGAGGCCCCGGATCAAATGCGGGGTGACAAGAACGGGAAGGATCGTAAACCTCCCCGTCTCCCCCATCCAGTCAGTCCGGTAAATCGTCCGCACCGCCCAGCGTCAGCCAGAGCGACACCCCCTCGACCCGCGCTTCGGGCAGCGCGTCCGCGATGATGCGCACCGCGTCGGCGCGCGCGCGGTCGAGGATGGCGTCAGGCACATCGGGGCGATGATAGAGGCGATCCGCCTGCGCCAGCATTCGCGCGTCACGCAGGGTGAGGTCGTCCGGGTCGGCCGAGCGCAAGTGCAGGACATGGAGTTCGCTCACCGGCGCATCGGGACTGTCCGCAAGCCAGAAATCAACATCCGGATCGAAGCCGAGCGGATCGATCGCGCCGCCGGGCGCCAGCGCCCGCGCGAGCGCGCGCCGGCGCGTGCCCGCATCGGGCCACAGGCGGCGCAGTTCGGCCCGGGCCGCGAACAGGGCGCGGGCAAGGTCGCCCAGATGCACGGGCAGCAACGCTTCGAGGCGCTGGCGCAGCGCCGCCGCCAGTCCGGCGGACGCGCCGCCGGTGCCGATGGCGACCAGCACCGGATCGCGATCCACGATCGCGGGCAGGGTGAAATCGCACAGGTCGGGATTGTCGGTCGCATTGACCAGCACGCCGCGCGCGCGCAGGCGGGCCGCCACGTCGGCGTCGCCATCCGACACGATGGCGATCCGCGCGTCGCCGTCCGCCTCCCCCACCACGCGGGCGCCCGCGCGTTCCAGCAGGCGGCGCTTCGCCTCGGCCGCCTCGCCCTGTCCGGTCACGATGACCGCCCGCCCCTCCAGCCGCAGGAAGACGGGCAGGCTGTGCATCAGGCCGCCAGCCAGTCGGGGATGATGTCTCCGTCGATCAGCGCCTGCACCGGCGGGCGTTCGCGCACCACCGCCCATTTGTCGCCCGCCACCAGCACTTCCGGCGTCAGCGGCCGGCTGTTGTAGGTGCCTGCCATGGTCGCGCCATAGGCGCCCGCGGTCATGAAGGCGACCAGATCGCCCGCCGCGACTCTGTCCATGTCGCGATGCATGGCGAATGTGTCGCCCGTTTCACAGACAGGCCCGACCACGTTGGCGGTTTCGCGCGTGCCGTCCGGCTTCACCGCGCGGATGTCGTGCCACGCATCATAGAGGCTGGGGCGCATCAGGTCGTTCATCGCCGCGTCGACGATAACGAACGGCGCCTGCGCGCCCTGCTTCACCCGCACCACCCGCGACAGCAGCGCGCCGGCGTTGCCCACGATCACCCGGCCGGGTTCGAACATCAGCCGGACGGGCCAGCCGCGCGTGACCCGCGTCACCATCGCGCCATAGTCGGCGGGACTGGGCGGCACCGGCCGGGAAGGATCGTAGGGCACGCCCAGGCCGCCGCCCAGGTCGGCCGTGCGGATGTCATGCCCCGCCGCAGCCAACCGTTCGACCAGCGCCCCGACCTTGACGAAGGCGGCCTCCAGCGGGGCGAGATCGGTCAGCTGGCTACCGATATGGACGGCGACCCCCTGCACGTCGAGGCCGGGAAGGGCGCGCGCGGCGGCATAGCTTTCCATTGCCCGGTCATAGGGAATGCCGAACTTGTTTTCCGACTTGCCGGTGGAAATCTTGGCATGGGTGCCCGCGTCGACATCCGGGTTGATGCGATAGGCGACCGGCGCCGTCCTGCCCATCGACAGCGCGACGTCCGACAGCATCTCCGCTTCCGGCTCGCTTTCCAGATTGAACTGGTAGATGCCCCGTTCCAGCGCCAGGCGCATTTCATCGGCGGTCTTGCCGACGCCCGAAAAGACGATGCGATCGGCAGGGATGCCCGCCGCCATCGCGCGCAGCAGTTCGCCGCCCGACACCACGTCCGCGCCCAGCCCAAGCTTCGCCAGCGTCGCGAGCACGGCGGCGTTCGGATTGGCCTTTACGGCGAAGGCGATCAGCGGATCGTCCAGTTGCGACAGGCCGTCGCGGAACACGCCGACATGGCGTTCCAGCGTGGCGGTCGAATAGACATAGACGGGGGTGCCGACCGCCTGCGCGATGGCATCCATCGGCACCTGCTCCACATGCATGGCGCCGTCGACATAGGTAAAATGATCCAAGTCGGAAGTCCTGTAGCTTAGTTGGGCTGCTGTTCGGGCGGCAGGTCGAAAGGATCGTCCCCGCGTTCGCGCGACTGGGTCAGCAATTCCACATTGCGTTCGGGCCGGGCCTGCGTCGACGGATCGATCAGTTCGGCCGCGGTGGGCGCGGTCGCGGCACCGACCGGCACGGCGGGCAGTTTCTGCCCCTCCACCGGTTTGAGCGGCTGGCGTCCGCCGCAGCCGGACAGCGCCAGCGTCGCCAGCGCCAGTCCCGCGATCATCGCCTTCGTCATAGGCCCAGCTCCTGTTTCGCCTGCGCTATCCGCGCGCGCACCTGGTCCGGCGCGGTGCCGCCATGGCTTTTGCGGCTGGCGACCGATGCGTCGACCGTCAGCACCGCATAGACGCGTTCGTCGATCCGCGCGTCAATATCCTTCAGCGTCCCGACCGGCAGCCGGTCGAGCGGCACGCCCGCAGCCTCCGCGGCCGCGACGGCGCGGCCGGTGATATGATGCGCCTCGCGGAAGGGGATATTGCCTTCGCGCACCAGCCAGTCGGCAAGATCGGTCGCGGTCGCGAAACCGCTTTCGGCAAGGCCCCGCATCCGGTCGGTACGGAAGGTGACGGTTTCGACCATCCCGGTCATCGCCGCGATCGACAGGCCGAGCAGGTCGTGCGCCTCGAACACCGGCGGCTTGTCATCCTGCATGTCCTTGGAATAGGCGAGCGGCAGGCCCTTCATGGTGACGCAGAGCGCGTTCATGCACCCCATGATGCGGCCGGCATGGCCGCGCACCAGCTCGGCCGCGTCGGGATTGCGCTTTTGCGGCATGATCGAGCTGCCTGTCGAATAGGCATCGGGCAGCTTGACGAAGCCGAAGGGCTGGCTGGCCCAGATGACGAACTCCTCCGCCAGTCGCGACAGGTGGAGCGACGCCTGCGTTGCCGCCATCAGATAATCGAGCGCGAAGTCGCGGTCGGATACGCTGTCGAGGCTGTTGTCGGTCGGCTTCGCGAAGCCCAGCGCCGCCGCCGTCATGTGCCGGTCGGTCGGGAAACCCGTCCCGGCCAGCGCCGCCGCGCCGAGCGGGCATTCGTTGAGGCGTGCGCGCGCATCGGCGAAACGGCTGCGGTCGCGGCGGACCATTTCATAATAGGCCATGAGATGGTGGCCGAGCGTCACCGGCTGCGCCGATTGCAGATGGGTGAAGCCGGGCATCACCGCGTCGGCATGATCGTGCGCCCGGGTGACGAGCGCGCGCTGGAGCGCCAGCAGGCCCGCCTCCACCTCGTCGATCGCATCGCGGACCCAGAGACGGAAATCGGTCGCCACCTGGTCGTTGCGGCTGCGCGCGGTATGCAGCCGCCCCGCCGCCGGACCGATCAGTTCGGCCAGCCGCGATTCCGTGACCATATGGATATCTTCCAGGTCCAGATTCACCGGTACGCCGTCGGCTTCATATTCCGCGGCGATGCGGTTCAGCCCCTCGGTGATGGCCTGCGCATCCTCGCCATCGACGATGCCCCGCGCAGCCAGCATCGCGACATGCGCCTTCGATCCGGCGATGTCCTGTTTCCACAGACGCTTGTCGAAGGGGATCGAGGCATTTATCTCGCGCATGATCGATGCCGGGCCGGCGGCGAACCGCCCGCCCCACATGCTGTTGGAGCCTGCCCCCATGCTATCGTCGTTGCGCGCGCTAATGATACTGCTCCTGCCTGCCGCTCTGGCGGCCTGCGATAGGCAATCCCCGTCCGGGGAGCAAGCCGGTCCGAGCATGAGCCAGGAGGTTCCCCCGACCAGCGGCAACGCGGCGGCGACCGAGGAGGCGGATGGCAGCAAGGACGGTGCCTTCGACTATCGGCTGGACCGCAGCAAGGCGGGCACGGCGGCGCCCGGCTTCTCTTTCCTGGACCCGGACGGCGGCGACAAGAGGTTGCAGGATTTCGCCGGTCGCCCCATGCTGGTCAACCTTTGGGCGACATGGTGCGCGCCCTGCGTCGCGGAAATGCCGACGCTGGACCGGATCGCTGCGGCCTATGACTCCAAGGGACTTGCCGTGCTGACCATCTCGCAGGACAATCAGGGGCTGAAGGCGGCGAAACCCTTTTTCGAGAAGCATGACCTGCCGCACCTCAAGGCCTGGGCCGACCCCGAAAACCAGTTCGGCTTCGACTATGCGACCGGCCTGCTGCCCACCACCGTCATCTATGACGCGCAGGGCAAGGAAATGGTCCGGGTGATCGGCGCGATGGATTGGGAAAGCGCCGACGGACGCGCGCTGATCGACGCGGCGCTGGCGTCCTGATCGCCCAAGACGGTGCGGCGCAACAGGCCGCCTTTGTTAAAAATACCCAGAATTTCAGCCATAATTAGAAAGGATAAAGTCACAAAAGCATAATTTTTGTGCAACGCGGTAGCGGCTCGCCGCGGATGCTTCGTTCCCCATAATGTCATCGATAAAGTCAAAAATGGGGGCAAGCATGACACGATTTTCCGCACTGAAACTTTCACTCATTCTGGCGTCGTCCTGGTCCGCATGCGCCATGGCGCAGGAAGCGCCGCAGGAACCGCAGGCCGACGAAGGTACCGCGATCATCGTGACCGGCACCCGCGCGGTCGGCATTTCAGCGGCCGAGGCGGCCGCCCCGGTGCAGGTGCTGAGCCAAGAAGCGATCAGCCATGTCGGCCAGCCCAACCTGAACCAGGTGCTGACGCAGATCGTACCCAGCTTCACAGCCCAGACACAGGGTGTCGACCTGTCCAGCTTCTCGCTGTCGGCGCGCCTTCGTGGCCTGTCGCCCAACCACACGCTCATCATGGTCAACGGCAAACGCCGCCATGGATCGGCTATTTTGCAGGTGATTTCCGGTCCCTTCAACGGATCGGCGGCGCCGAGCATCGACCTGATTCCACCTGATGCGGTCGAGCGTATCGAGGTGTTGCAGGAAGGTGCCGCCGCCGTTTACGGCACGGACGCCATCGCGGGCGTGCTCAATTTCATCCTCAAGGATCAGGATGAAGGCGGCACGTTCAAAATTACCGGCGGCCAGAACTATAACAGCGAAGGCGAACTGTTCAGCGTTTCCGGGAATGTCGGATTCAAGCTCGGAGAAGACGGCTTTTTGGACCTCAGCCTATTTCATCGCCGGCAGGATTATACCACCGTCGGCACCGGCCAGGTCCAGATCACCCGGCCCGACGGGTCTCTGCAACCCAATCGTCCGGAACAGTGGGCGAATCTTGCCGGCGATGCGCTCGCGCATATCAATGGCGGTCAGCCACGGACGCGCCTGACGCTGGGCTTCTACAATATGGGCTATGACTTCGGCGGGGTCGAATTATACAGCTTTGGTGATTATTCGCATCGGATCGGCTACGCCAAGCAGGGTTATCGCCATCCCAAGCGCATCTGCTACGAAGACGGCAACGCTTCAGGCGGAATTACGCCAGCGGCCTACGATCCTTCCATCTGCTACAGCGACACCGGCATATATGGCATGGTGCCTCTCCAGCATGTGGTAGAAGATGAATACAGCTTCACGATCGGCGCCAAAGGCGAGATCGGATCGAGCTGGAACTACGATCTGTCCGTCAGTTACGGCGATGACAAGATCGATATCTGGACAGAGCGGTCAGCACATCGCGAACTGTGGCGGGAAAGCTATGCCAGCTTCCTGGCCGGCACGGCCGCCGCTCCCACCACGCCGAGCAGCGCATATGATGGCGGCTTCCGCCTGGGTCAGACCACGATCAACGCCGACATCAAGAAGGAATTCGATTTCGGCATGGCAGACCCGGTGACCTTCGCGTTCGGCGGAGAATATCGGCGTGACACCTATGAAATCGTCGCAGGCGATGCAGTGTCCACCTATTTGACGGGCGTTCAATCATTTCCCGGCTACAAGGAAAGCGATGCAGGCTCATTCCGTCGAAGCGCCAAGGCCGGATATGTCAACCTGATCCTGAAACCGGTTGAACAGTGGACGGTCGACCTCGCCGGCCGCTATGAAGATTATACCGATTTTGGTGATACCACCATCGGCAAGATCACGACGCGATATGACTTCAGCGACGCCTTCGCCATTCGTGGCACGGCCAGCACCGGCTTTCGCGCGCCGACGTTGGCAGAGCAGTCCTATTCCAGCGTGAACGTCGGGCCGACCAGTGCTATCGCACAGATCCGTCCGGGTACGACTGCGGCGGCCTTGCTGGGCTTCTCCGCCTTGCGGCCTGAAAAGTCGACCAACTTCTCCGCTGGTATCGTGCTGCGCCCCGTGCCCAAACTGGCGGTCACCGTCGACGGCTATTACATCAAGATCAAGGATCGTATCGCCGGCACGGCGCCGCGCTACGCGGTTCGCGGCGGCACGCCGACGGCTGATGCGGCGGCGATCATCTCGGCCCTGCAGGCAGCCGGCGTGGTATTTGACGCCAGCCTGGACAATATCGGCGCGCAAAGCTTCACCAACGGTATCGACACCAGGACATGGGGCATCGACTTCTCCGCTTCCTATCCCGTCGCGCTGGACTTCGGCACGCTCAACCTGTCGCTGACAGCCAACTACAACAAGACCAAAATCACGCAGAACAACATCCCTGACGTCTTCAACAACATTTCCGAGACCTACATCGAAGATGCGTCCCCGGACTATAAGGTGGTCGCCAACCTGCTGTTCAAGAGCGGTGCCTTCACGCTCAATGCGCGTGAAACCTTCTACGGCAAGACGAGCATCACCGTCACTCCAAGCGTGTCCGCCAGCGCATTGGCTGCCGCGGGTGTGCCCAACCAGTATGACGGTGTTGTCGGCGCGGCGGCAATCACCGATCTAGAAGCCAGTTACGCCTTCACGGATGCCGTGACATTCTCGGTGGGCGCCAACAATCTCTTCAACAAGCGGCCGGAAGTGCCTGACCTGCTGGACCCGGCGGTCGTCGTGCCCGCAGGCACGTCACCCTATGTCAGCGGTGCCGGCGCATATAACAGCTACTATAATCACGGCCCATACGGCACGTCGGGCGGCTATTATTACGCCCGTATCGACTTCAAGTTCTGATCCACGTCGCCAGGAGGGCCGGTCCGGAAACGGACCGGCCCTCTTCCTTTCCGGGGAGAACTGCCCGATGAGATATTCGATTGCCATGCTCGCCGCGCTGGCCCTGGCCGGCCTGTCCATCCCCGCACAGGCCCAGGTGACGCGCAAGCAGTCTGACGCCTCGCCCATCGCCGGCAGCGCGACGGTGCCGCCCGGCGCCACCCTCTATTTTCTGTCCGGATCGACCGGATCGCCGATCGACCCCAAGGTCACCGACACGCCCGATGCCTATGGCGACACCGAGGCGCAGACCATGTCCGTCCTCACCAAGATGAAGGCGCAGCTCGCCGACCTGGGCCTGACCATGGGCGATGTCGTCAAGATGACCGTCTTTCTGGTGGGCGACCCGAAGCTGGGCGGCAAGATGGACCGCGACGGCATGATGCGCGCCTATCTCAAATTCTTCGGCACCGCCGATCAGCCCAACAAGCCGACCCGGTCGGCATTCCAGATCGCCGCGCTGGCACGGCCGCAACAACTGGTCGAGATCGAGGTAATCGCCGCCAAGGCGCCCTGACCCGGTTTCTTCCGCGCCGGAGCCCAAGGGGGGCGATGCTCCGGCGCGCGATCCGATCGCCCGTTCGTGATGACGGGAACATGCATGTCCGAGATCGCTACGCCCAGTCGCCGCCAGCTCCTGACCCTGATAGGCAGGATGGGGGGTGCCGCCGCCATGTATCAGGCGATGACCGCGCTGGGGCACGCGGCCGAGACCCAGTTTGACGGCCCGCCGGTCCTGTCGGGGGCGAAGCCCGGCGCGTCGGTCGTCGTGCTGGGCGCGGGGCTGGCCGGGATGGTCGCCGCCTATGAGCTGGAAAAGGCCGGCTATGCGGTCAAGATCCTGGAATTTCAGGATCGTCCGGGCGGCCGCAACTATTCGCTGCGCGGCGGCGACACATTCACCGAAAGCGACGGCACGGTGCAGAAGGTGCAGTTCGCGCCGGGCAATTACATCAACCCCGGCCCGTGGCGCATCCCGCACCACCATAAATGCGTGCTGCATTATTGCCGCCAGTTCGGCGTGGCGCTGGAACCCTTCATCCAGCTCAATCACAATGGCTTCATCCATGCGTCGGACGCGTTCGGCGGCAAGCCGGTCCGCTACAAGGAGGCGGCGGTCGATTTCAAGGGCCATACGTCCGAATTGCTGGCCAAGGCGCTGAACAGCGGATCGCTGGACCAGAGCGTCACCGGCGAGGACAAGGAAAGGTTGCTGGAGGCGCTGCGCGGTTGGGGCGTGCTGGACGACAAGATGGCCTATACCAGCAGCGTCCGTGTCTCGTCCCAGCGCGGATATGACCGCGCGCCCGGCGGCGGCGTGGACGGGGCGCCCACCCCGTCGCAGATCGCCAGCCTGTCCGACGTGCTGGCACCGCAGGTTTGGACCGCGATGAGCTTCTATTTCAACTATGTCATGCAGACGACCATGTTCCAGCCGGTCGGCGGCATGGACATGATCGGCAAGGCGTTCGCCAGCCGCGTGGGCAAGTCGATCACCTACAATGCCAAGGTCACCAAGGTCGCACAGAACGGCAAGGGCGTCACCGTCAGCTACAAGGACGTGCCCAGCGGCAAGACGAGCAGCGTCAGCGCCGACTGGTGCGTGTGCACGATCCCGCTGTCGATCATCAGCCAGGTCGAGATGCAGGTGAGCCCGAAGATGGCGGCAGCATTGAAAGCGGTGCCCTATAGCGGCCACATCAAGATGGGCATGGAATTCAAGCGCCGCTTCTGGGAAGAGGACGACAATATCTATGGCGGGCACAGCTTCACCGATCAGGCGATCGGCCAGCTTTCCTATCCCAACGACCGGATGTTCTCGCAAGGCCCGGCGGTCCTGCTGGGCGCCTTCACCAGCGGCGCGGGCGCGTTCGAACTGGCGGGGATGACGCCGCAGGAGCGGATCGAGGCCGCACTGACGCAGGGCGAGATATTCCATCCCCAATATCGCAAGGAATTCCTGAACGGCGTGTCCGTCCCCTGGACCCGCGTGCCGTGGATACTGGGCTGCGTGTCGCACTGGAGCGAGGAAGGCCGCGCCGAACATTACCAGGATCTGGTCGCCATCGACGGCCGGATCGCGATGGCGGGCGAACATGCCAGCTATTATGGTGGCTGGATGGAAGGCTCGATGCTGTCGGGGCTGGACGCCATCAGCCGCATCCACAAACGGTCGCTGGAGGCATGACCATGCGCGTCCGGTTTGTCCTGACAGTCCTGGCGCTCGCCGCCGCACCCGCCAGCGCGGACACGCCCGGCAGCGTGCAGGCGCGGAACAACACGGCCGACGGCGCCAAGGTGTACAAGCAGATCTGCGCCGCCTGCCACATGCCCAATGCCATGGGCAGCGGCGGCGGGGTCATTCCCGCGCTGGCGAAGAACAAGAAGCTGGCCAACCCGGCCTATCCCATCGGCGTGCTGACGAAGGGCAAGGGCGCGATGCCGGCGATGAGCGAGATATTGAAGCCGGCGCAGATCGCAGCCGTGCTGACGTTCGTGCGGACCAGTTTCGGCAACAATTATCCCAAACCCGTTACCGAGGCGGATGTGAAGGCGGCCAAATGACGGAGCAGGTCATGACAGACAGCCAGGAGCCTGGCCCCCTTTCCCGCCGCGCGCTGATGCGCGGCGTCGTCGCCGCGTCCGCCGCGATCGGGGCGGCGCCGGCCATGGCCCAGCGCGGGCGCAAGGTGGTGCTGCCCGACGACCCGCAGGGCATGATCGCGACGCTGACGGACGCGGTATATATCAACAGCAACGAAAATCCGCTTGGCCCCTGCGCGGCTGCGGTCAAGGCGCTCGACGGGCTGGAGCCGCTGTCGGGCCGCTACGGCATGGCCTTCGCTACCAAGCTGGAAAGCCTGTTCGCGCGGCAGAACGGCCTGCTGCCCGAACAGGTGCAGGTGCATCCCGGATCCTACATGCCGCTGCGTTCGGTCGCGCTGACCTATTCGTCCAGGGAGCGGCCGATCGCCTATTTCGAGCCGACGTTCGACAGCGGCTTCATGGGGAAGGCCGACCAGACGGTGACCCGCGCGGTCGCGGTGCCGCTGGCGGGAGACTTCACGGTCGATGTCAGAAAGCTGCTGGCCGCCGCCCCGGACGCGGGCGTCTATTATCTTTGCAATCCCAACAATCCGACCGGCCTCGTTACCGCGCGCGCCGACATCGAATGGCTGCTGGCCAACAAGCCTGCCGGGTCGGTGCTGCTGATCGACGAGGCCTATATCCATTTTTCCGACGCGCAAAGCTGCCTGGACCTGGTGGCGAAGGGCGCGGACGTGCTGGTTACGCAGACCTTTTCGAAGGCCTATGGCCTGGCCGGCCTGCGCTGCGGGCTGATCGCGGCGCGCAAGGACCTGCTGGACGGCATGGCCAATTACGGTATCAACATCACCCCGATGCCCGCCATCATAGCGGCCGAGGCCAGCCTGCTGGACCCCACGCTGCTCTCCGACCGCAAGGCCTATAACAAGGCGGTGCGCGACGACCTGTTCGCGTGGCTCGATGCCCGCGACATGCGCTATCTTCCGTCCCAGGGCAGTTTCGCGATGATCCATGTCGGCCGTCCCGGCGCGGACGTGACCGCCGCGCTGGCCAAGGAAAACATCCTCATCGGCGGGCCGCGCAAGCATATGGACGACTGGGTGCGCGTGTCCTTCGGCACGCCGCAGGAAATGCAGGCGTTCAAGGCGGCGTTCCTCAAGGTCCTGGCGTGACGCTTTCGCGGCGGCAGGCGCTGGGCGCGGCACTGGCGCTGCCAATCGCCGCGCAGGCGGCACGCGGCGCGGCGTCGGGTCCGTCGATGCTGCCCGACAAGGGCAGTTTCGCGCAGATGCCGGTCGCCTATTTCGACAATGCGTCGACCCATCCGATCAGCCTGGGCGCACGCCGCGCGATGGACGCCTATGTCGGCACGCGCAGCTTCGATCCCGCCGCGCCCGCGCCGGTCGACCGCGCGAGCGTCATCGCCCGCTTCGCCGCGCTGGTGCGGGCCGATCCGCAGGAGATCACCTGGGTCCAGTCCACCACCATGGGCGAGATGGCCGTGCTGCGCGCGCTGGGCTTTCCCCATGGCGGCGGCCGCATCGTCACCGACACGCTGCATTTCTACGCCGCCTTTCCCATGTATCAGCAGATGGCCGGGCAGGGCGTCGACGTCGCCTGGGTGCAGGCACGCGACGGGCGCATCGACATGGAAGACATGGCACGGGCGATCACGCCCGGCACGAAACTGGTCAGCCTGTCGCTGGTGTCCACCTATAATGGTTTCGCGCATGACCTGAAGGCCGTGTGCGACATGGCCCATGCAGCGGGCGCACTGGTCTATGCCGACATCATCCACGCCGCCGGCGCCATTCCGGTGGACCTGCACGGCAGCGGCGTCGATTTTGCCGCCTGCGCCACCTACAAATGGCTGATGGGGGATTTCGGCCTCGGCTTCCTCTATGCGCGCAAGGGCGTGCTGGATGGCGTGCCGCAGGCGGATTACGGCTATTATGGCTATGCCGCGCCGGACGCGGCGCCCGGCATCGGCCTGTCGCCGCCGGAAACCCATGTCTATCCGATGGACCCGCCCGGCGACGCGCCGACCAGCTACGTCCTGCGGCCGGGCGCTGTCGGCCATTTCGGCACCGGCACCTATGCGCAATCGGTTATCGCGGCGCTTGACCACAGCCTGGACTATATCGGCGGCCTGACCGTGCCGGCGATCCAGGCCCACGCGCAGCAGTTGATCGGGGCGCTGCGCGACGGGCTGAAGGCCAAAGGCTATCGCATCATCACGCCCGAAGGCACGCGGTCTTCGCTGCTAAGCGCCTTGCATCCGCAGGCAAAGGCACATCTGGCCGAACCCTTCGCGAAAGCCGGCGTGCGCCTGTCGCTGCACGACCATCATTTCCGCATCGCGCCATCCGTGTTCAACGACATGGCCGATGTCGACCGCCTGCTGGGCGCCCTGCCCCGCGCCTGACCCGCCCCAGACCTGTCCGATGGAGACGATGATGAAGACCCTTGCCGCATCCTTGACCGCGCTGATGCTGACGGCGGCCGCCGCGCCCGCCCAGGCCCAGGGCGCGCCCGCGCCCCAGCCGCTGCCTGCGAAACTGCCCTTCTCGCCTTCGGTGCGGGTCGGCGACACGCTCTACATGTCGGGCCAGATCGGCCAGGTGCCCGAAGGCATGGACCCCCACAAGGAAGGGTTCGACGCGGCGGTCAAGGGCGCAATGGATTCGATCGGCAAGATATTGAAGGACAATGGCCTGACCTATCACGACGTGGTCAAATGCACGGTGATGCTAGGCGACATGGCCGACTGGCCGCGTTTCAACGCTGCCTATGTGCCCTATTTCGACGGCGGCCGCCTGCCCGCCCGCAGCGCCTTCGGCGCCGCCGGCCTGGCGCTCGGCGCACCCCTGGAAGTGGAATGCATCGCCGCGTTCAAGTGAGCGGGTAGCCGGGTCAAGCCCGGGCTGACGGGCAGCAATGTCGGAAAGGGTCGTTTCCGGACCCGAAGCTCAGAGCGGCAAGGCCTCGCGCACGACCAGCACCGGCACGCCGTCGCGTACCGGGAAGGCCAGGCCTGCCGCATCCGACACCAGCGCCTGCCGGGCCGCGTCCCAGCGCAGCGGCGTGCGCGTTACCGGGCAGACCAGCTTTTCGAGCAGCCAGCGATCGATCGGCGCCGCGTCGTCCATTGCCCCGCCCGCGGCCCCGGTCATTGCATGGTCGCCCCGCCGTCGCGCTCGATCCGGCCGACGATCTGCATCAGCTGGATCAGGCATTCCGCGCGGTCGGACAGGGTTTCAGCCTCCAGCAGCGTCTGCTTGGCCGCCGGGTCGAAGGGGGCGATCTGGGCGATGCCGTTCACCAGCGCCGTGTCGTCCAGCCGCGACACCGCCGTCCAGTCGACGACATAGCCCAATATCTCGGCAAAGCGTCGCGATTCCTTCTCCAGCCCGGCCCGTTCGACGGCGGCAAGCACCTCATCCTCCTGCGGCACCTGCTCGACATCGGCCTCCACCTGCCGGAACTGCGTCGACACCGGCAGTTCGCGCACGACCCGGAACCGGGCCAGCCCGGTCAGGATGATGTTGAACCGCCCGTCCTCCAGCGCCTCTATGTCGCTGACATGGCCCAGGCAACCGACGTCATACAGGGTCGGCACAGGGCCCGCGTCGCGCGGCTGGATCATGCCGATGCGCCGGTCGCGCGCCATGGCGTCGTGGATCAGCGCCCGGTAGCGCGGCTCGAAGATATGGAGCGGCAATTGCATGCCCGGCAGCAGCAGCGCGCCTGCCAGCGGAAAGATCGAGACGCGCGTCGCCGGCATGGCGTCAGGAGAAGAGAATCTGTGACAATTTCCGACGCTGGCCGGCGACCCACGGGTCTTCCAGCCCTACTGCCTCGAAAATCTTGAGCAATTGCGCGCGCGCCGCGCCGTCGTTCCACTGCCTGTCGCGGCGCACGATTTCCAGCAGCGCGTCGGCGGCGGCATCGCGATCGCCATTGGCCATCAGGCCGCCGGCCAGTTCGAACCGGGCTTCATGATCGTCTGGATCGGCAGCAACGCGCGCTTCCACGCCCGACAGGTCCGATACCGGCCGCGCGTCGCGGGCCAGCGCGATCGCGGCGCGCGCCTGATCGACATGGCTGTTGCGCGCGGCCTCTTCCGGCAGGGCGGCCAGCACGGCGTCCGCATCCTCCAGCCGGCCCAGCGCGACGAGCGCCCGCGCCTGCCCGGCGGCAACCTCCGCATTGTCGGGCGCCATTTCAGCGATCTGGGCAAAGACCGACAGCGCCCGATCCGCCTCCCCGCCGGCCAGCAGTTCCTCGCCCATGGCGATCAACGGCGCAATTTCCTGCAACTGCGCCTTTTCATCGGATTCGATCGGCAACTGGCCCAATAACTGGTCGAGATACTGCTTGAGCTGGCCCTCGGTGCGGGCCTGGCTCAGGTCCGCGACCGGCTGCCCCTGGAACACCGCATAGACGGTCGGGATCGACTGGACCCGAAACTGGCTGGCGATAAAGCCGTTTTCGTCGACATTGACCTTGACCAGCTTGACGCCCTTGCTTTCATATTCCGCGCAGACCTTCTCGATCACGGGGGCGAGTTGCTTGCACGGGCCGCACCATTCGGCCCAGAAGTCGACGATCACCAGACTGTCGCGCGACGGCTCCACCACATCGCGGCGAAATGCCTCCACCGCCGCCTTTTCGGTGTCGCTCAGTCCCAGGGTCGCCACGCTCTATTCTCCTGCCAATGCGGTCCTTGCCGCTACCGTCATACCGCGCCTCATGTAGGGCGTCACCCCCATGGGACAAGTCGGAACGGACACTGGTCAGAAGGTATAGCCTATCCCGATGGCGCCGAGCCACTGGTTCCTGGACCCGGCGATGGACACCACCGGCGAGTCGGCATAGTCGCCGAGCATCCGCGCATAGCTGCCCGCCGCGAAAATCGCCCAGCCCTTGCGCAGGTCGCCCGACAGCGACTTGCCGCCCGCCAGGCTGAACGACACGCGCTTGAAGCCCGAACCGTCGCCCGCGCCGGCATAGGCCGGAAGCCCGCTGGCCACCGATTCCTGCGGGGTGACGTCGAAATAGGTGCGGCCATATTTCTTGCCGACATAATCGGCCGATACGCCCAAGCCCACGAAGGCAGTGCGCGAAAGCGGGGTGAAATATTCGATCTGCGGGGTGATGACATAGCTGTCATGCGCGCCCGCCACGTCCTTTGCGACCGCGACCCGCGCCGACAGCATGTCGTAGGCGCTGGTGATCACGCCGGTCTTGCCGACGCCGACGAACGCACCCAGTTCCACGGCCACGTCCCGCTTGCCCAGCGCGCGGACGGCATTGTCCTTGATCGCCTTGATGCTGGTGCGGTCGAGCCGCACGGTCGCCATCGGGCCGAGTTCGAAATTCCATCCTTCGCCCTGCGGATCGGCGATCGCGTCGACATAGAGCGACGTGCCGCGCGTCCAGAAGCTGTGCCCTTTCACCCGCCCGCGCATCTGCGGGACGGGTACGACGCGATAATCGTCCGATCCTTCGTAGCTGGGAACCGCCGCGATCCCCGCGCCGATGGTGAGGCTGCTTTCGTCCACTTCCTGCGCCAGGGCGGGAGTGGCGAGGGACAAGGTCGCGACGACGGTCGCGGCCAGGGCGTGGCGCGGATGATGCATGGTGGTTTTCGGTCCTGATCCCTGTTGACCGGACTAGAATGTTTCGAAGGGGTTACAGGTTCCCCTTCGCGCCTTCAGAGGAAATATTTGACGCGGATGTCCTGTTCGACCGGGGCACCGGCGACGGGGAAGCTGGCCGCGCGGAAGCTGGGCGCGCCGAAGCGCAGCACCGGATTGCGGGAAAAGCCGACGCCTTCGCGCGGTATGCCCATGAACGTATCCAGCTTGCCGTTGCCGTTTTCGTCATGAATGATCGCGATGGCGTAGGCGCCCGGCGCCAGCCGCCCCAGGTCCAGCGGCCCGTCGGTCGTCGCAACCGCCATGTGCCGCTTGTCCGGGTCCTTGCTGCAATCGGGGAAATAGGCCGGTGAACGCGTGACGCAGATCAGGATCTGGCCCTTGGTCGAGCGCAGGCCCGTCAGCCCCAGGGCGACGTGCTGCGACGCGTCGGGGGATGCCGCCGCCGTCAGCCCGGCAAGGGCCAGCAGGGCAAGGGCGCACTTCATGCGCGATCCTTCCGAAATTCCCCCAGCCCGCCGTCGGTCGCGCACATGCGATCCCAGAACCGGAAATAGAGGCCGTAATTGCAGGCATAGAGGTCATGGTGCCGCTGATGATGGCTGGCCGTGATCAGCCAGCGTCCGGCCGGGCCGCGCACGATCCAGCGTGGAAACATCTCCCACCCCATATGATTGCTGACGCCCATGACCGTCATGATCGTCAGCACCGCGCCCAGCGCGCCGACATGGATCGGGATCAGGAAGACAAGCGCCGGAATCACCACCGCGCCGGTCAGCGCCTCCCAAGGGTGAAAGCTCATGGCGGCCCAGGCGGTGGGCGGGCGGCTGGCGTGATGGACGGCGTGGGCGATCCGGAACAGGCGCGGACGGTGCATCCAGCGATGCGTCCAGTAGAACCAGCTATCGTGCGCCGCGAGATAGAGCAGGACGGACACCGGCAGATACCAGAGCGGCAGCGCGTGCGGATCGGTATAGATGCGCGTCCACCCATGGGCCTGCCACCCCCAGGCAACCACGCCGGCCGGAATGCCGTAGATCAGCGCCGACAGCAGCGACCAGCCGATCTCACGGCGCACCTGCCGCTCCAGCCCGCGATAGAGGCCCGGCTGCCTGATTCGGGTCGCCAGCGCGAAGCCGCCGCTCGTCAGCAGGTAGCGGACGGCGACGATCAGCGTCATGGCAAGCGCGGACAGGAGGACAGCGGCGATCATCAGCCGATGCCCATAGCCCAGCGGCGGCGTGCCGTCACCTTTCAGGTCCGCGGCCGCGCCTGCCGGTAGCTGCCCAGCACACGAACCCATTTGGTATGGAATTCCAGCTCGGCAAGCGCCCGATCCACGGCGGGGTCGCCCGGCATCCCTTCGATATCGCAATAAAATTCCGTCGCGGCGAAGCTGGCGCCGCGCTGATAGCTTTCCAGCTTGGTCATGTTGACGCCGTTCGTGGCAAAGCCCCCCATCGCCTTGTAGAGGGCGGCCGGCACGTTCTTCACCTCGAACAGGAAGGTCGTCATCACCGGTCCCACGCCCGCCACCGGCGCCTGCCCTTCCCGCGCGAGCACCAGGAAGCGCGTCATATTGTCGTCGCTGTCCTCGATATTCTCGGCGATCAGGCGCAGCCCGTAAAGTTCGGCCGCGAGATAGGGTGCGATCGCGCCTTCGCCCGCCGTACGCCGTTCCGCGACCAGGGCGGCCGCGCCGGCGGTGTCGGCATAGGTCACCGGCCGGATGCCCCGTTCGCGCAGATAATGGCGGCACTGGCCCAGCGCCTGCACATGGCTGATCGCGCTGGTGACCGGCGTCGTGTCCGGCGCCATCAGGCAGTGGCGAATGCGCAGGAAATATTCGTCGATGATCGCGAGCCCCGATTCGGGCAGCAGGAAATGCATGTCCGCGACGCGGCCGTGCAGGCTGTTTTCAATCGGGATGACGGCGCGCGCGGCCTGGCCGCCGCGCACGGCATCGATCGCGTCCTCGAACGAAAAACAGGGCAAGGGCACGCAATCGGGCGCGTATCCGAGCGCCGCGAGATGCGAATTGGCACCAGGCGCGCCCTGATAGGCGACGGCGCGCGTGGGGTCTGCGGCAGCCTTGGCGGCCAGGTCGGCAACGAGTGCGCGGGCGGGGGCGGGATAATTTTCCATGGGCGCGTGCGCGTTAGGGTTTCGACCGCAGTTGCGCAAGCACTCCCGGACGCCGGGGCCGGTATGGCGGCAAAATCCGGCTTCAACCCGGCTTGCGCGTTCGCGTGTCCGCCATTATGGCAGCGCACAAGAGGGGGCGCGCAGGACGGCCGCCAGAACAGAAACGCAAGGGAAGTCGAGCGAAATGGGCGATCGTTTCAATACCGTGGCGGGCTGGGCGCTGTTTGGCGGGATCATTGCGCTGGGTGGCGCGATCGTCAGTTCCAAATATTTCGATTCCGAGCGGCCCGAAACCATGGGCTATGCGATCGAGGGCGTCGAGGCCGAGGGCGAGGGCGCCGCGAGCGGCCCCAGCCTGAACACCCTGCTTGCCAGCGCCGACGTCGCGGCCGGCGAGAAGGTGTTTGCCAAGTGCGCCGCATGCCACACCGTAAATCAGGGCGGCGCCAACGGCATCGGGCCCAATCTGTGGGCGACGGTCGGCGAGCCGATCGGCCAGGGCAAGGGCGGCTTCGCCTTCTCCGACGCGCTCAAGAGCAAGGGCGGCGCGTGGAGCTTCGAGAATCTCGACCACTGGCTGACCAGCCCGCGCGAATTCGCCCCCGGCACCAAGATGACGTTCGCGGGCCTGGGCAATCCGGCCGACCGCGCCAACCTGATCGCCTGGATGAACACCCAGGGTTCGAACCTGCCCCTGCCCGCCGCCGATGCGGCACCGGCGGCCGAAGGCGACAATCAGGCTGAAGCCGGCAATGCGGCGAATGCTGCCGCGCCGGCGGAGAATGCCGCAAACGCCAGCGAATAAATGTCCGATGCCGCGCCCGTCCGCATCGCGGACCTGACGGGCGCGGCGCTGATCGCATCGCTCGACGCACTGGCCGGGCTGCGCATCGCGGTCTTTCGCGACTTTCCCTATCTCTACGCCGGCAGCCGCGCCTATGAGCGCGACTATCTGGCCACTTATGCACGCAGTCCCGGCGCACTGGTCACAGGCGCGTTTGCGGGCACGCGGCTGGTAGGCGCAGCCACCGCCGCGCCGATGGCCGATCACGCGGCCGCGTTCGCCGCCCCTTTCGCGGCGCAAGGCATGGACATAGGCCGCATTTTCTATTTCGGCGAATCGGTGCTGCTGCCGGAATGGCGCGGCCAGGGCATCGGCCACGCCTTTTTCGACCGGCGCGAGGCCCGGGCGCGGGAGCTGGGCTATGCCATGACGTGCTTCTGCGCCGTCATCCGGCCGGCCGACCACCCCGCACGCCCGGCCGATTACAGCCCGCTCGACCTTTTCTGGCGTCGACGCGGTTACGCGCCCGTCGACGGGCTGGTCGCACAATTCGCCTGGGCCGAAACGGACGGCGGCGCGGCAGTCGACCACCGGATGCAATTTTGGGTGAAGGCATTTTGAGCGCGCCGATCCGGGCGGGCCATCATCGCTCCGTCACCGCACCGATGCGGCGCGCCGCGTCCGGCGACAGCAGCAGGTCGGCCAGCCTAAGGCGGGCGATCCGTTCGTAATATTGCACGAAGCGCGCGACCTGCGCCGGGGATATGGCGCCCGGGGCCGCCACGCACGCAGCGCATGCTGCTGTTGCGACGATGGCGCCTGAAGGAAAAGCTGCCGATCGATCCGCGCGAACAGGCTGGCACACCCGGCCGCCAGCGTGGAATTGCCGCTGCCCTGCGCCCCGGCGATGCCCGGCACGCGCAACCGGCCTTCCCCGTCGCCGAGCGCGCCAGCCGCAGCGTTGCGCCCGGGGGCGTCGCTCAGCGTTTCTGCACCAGCAGCTTGTCGATCTTGCGCCCGTCCATATCGACGACCTCGAACCGCCAACCCTGGTCGTCGGCATGGTCGCCCACTTCGGGCAGACGCTTCATCAGCCACAGCGCATGGCCCGCGACGGTCGCATAATCGCGATCCTCCGGCAGCGTCAGGCCGATCCGGTCGGCCAGCTGGTCGATCGGCATCTGCCCCGACACGAGCAGGCTGCCATCCTCGCGTTCGACCAGGTCGGGTTCGTCATAGACGTCGCGGTCGGACGCGAAATGGCCGGCGATCGCCGACAGCAGGTCGGCCGGGGTCACGATCCCTTCGAAATGACCATATTCGTCATGCACCATCACCATCGGCACGTCGGCGCGGCGCAGCACTTCCAGCGCATCCATCGCGTCGACCTGATCGGGCACCACCTCCGCCTTGCGCAGCAGCGAATCGATCCTCAGCGCCTCGCCGCGGAACAGGGCGGTCATGATGTCGCGCGCCTGCACAATGCCGATAATGTCCTCTACCGATCCGCGCCCAACCGGCAGGCGGGTATGCGGCGTTTGCAGCAAGCGCGCGCGCACCGTCGCTTCGTCGGCGTCGATATCGATCCAGTCAACGTCCATGCGCTGCGTCATCACCTCGCGCACGGGTCGGTCCGCCAGCCGCACCACGCCGGAAATGATCGCCCGCTCGCTTTCCTCGATCACGCCGGACCGGCTGGCTTCGGCAACGATCAGATGCAGTTCCTCCGCCGTCACCTGGCTTTCCGATTCGCGCGTCAGCCCGAGCAGGCGGAAGATCAGCGCACTCGACCCGTCGAGCAGCCAGACGACCGGCGCCGTCAGCTTCGCCAGCCACAGCATCGGGATCGCGACGAGCAGCGCAATCGATTCGGGCGCGCGAAGGGCAAACTGCTTGGGCACCAGTTCCCCGACGATCAGCGAGGCATAGGTGGTCAGGCCGATCACCAGCGCGAAACCCGCATTTCCCGAAATGTTGGGCGACAGGCCCAGGCCTTGCAGGCGTTCGCCCACCGGCCCGCCCAGGCTGGCGCCAGAATAAGCGCCCGCGACGATTCCGATCAGCGTGATGCCGATCTGGACCGTGGACAGGAACTTGCCCGGATCCGCGGCGAGCGCCAGCGCGACGCGGGCGCCCGATCGCCCGGCCTTTTCCATCGCCTGCAATCGGGGACGGCGGGCCGACACAATGGCCAGTTCCGACATGGCGAATAGGCCGTTGAGCGCCACCAGCGCCAGAATGATGACGAGGTCGACCCAGGGAAAGGGCGTCGGGCTGGAAGGAAGGGTCGTGGCCATGGCGGTCAGCTACGCCCTATAACCTGTATTCTTTCCCTTTCACAACCGCGCCATCACGTCCCGTTCAGTTCGGCTGTGGAACAAACGGCTACATCGACGCTTTTGGGGGGCATCGTTCCGGGTTGAACAACAAAAGGAAACAGGATCATGAGGATTTCCCACCGCATCATCGGCGCTGCCGGACTGGCCGCGATGCTCGCCACCACCGCTTGCACGACCGATCCTGCGACCGGCGAACGTCGCGTGTCGAAGGCCGCGATCGGCGGTATCGGCGGCGCGCTGGGCGGCTATCTGCTGGGCGACCTGGTCGGCGGCAAGCGCGACCGCACCGAAAAGATCGTGGGCGCGGGCATCGGTGCCATCGCGGGCGCGGGCATCGGCGCCTATATGGACGCGCAGGAGCGCAAGCTGCGCGAGGAAACGGCCGGCAGCGGGGTTGACGTCATCCGCGACGGCGACAACCTGCTGCTTCGCATGCCCTCCGGCATCACCTTCGGTTATGACAGCGCGACGGTGCAACCGCAGTTCCAGCCCACGCTGAACGACGTGGCGTCGGTGCTGGCACAATATCCCAAGACCTATATCGACGTGCTCGGCCACACCGACAGCGACGGGTCGGACGCCTATAACCAGGGCCTGTCCGAACGCCGGGCGCAGGCGGTCGCCAATTATCTGGTGAGCCGCGGGGTACAGTCGGCGCGCATCGGCACGCGCGGCTATGGCGAGACCCAGCCCATCGCATCCAACGCGACCGAGGAAGGCAAGGCGGCAAATCGCCGCGTCGAAATCAAGATCGCGCCGGTGACCGAAAGCGACGTCGCCCGCTGATTCTCCTGTCCGGCATGAAGGCGGCGCTCCCTGCGGGGAGCGCCGCTTTTTTGTCGACGGTCGGAGCGTTCGAAGCTGGCATCCCGGCACGACCGGGCCTATCCCGCCCATGCCGGCCCGATGGCGGTGCGGCCCCACGCGCGAAAGGACTGGCATGACGCTCACCGACCTTCTGGCCCCGACCTATGTGCAGATGCTCAAGGCCCTGTCCGCCTGGCTGACCAAGGCGCAGGCACAGATGCCCGGCGACACGGCGGATGCGCTGATGTCCGCCCGGCTGGCGCCCGACATGTTCCCTCTGTCCACGCAGGTCCGCTTCGCCTGCGTCCAGGCGCAGGAGGGTCTCTATCGGCTGAAGGGCGAGGCTTTCCCGCCCGCGCTGACGCAATTGCTGGACGAGGGCCGCGATGCCGGCGAACGGCCCGGCACCATCGCCGACGCGCAGGCCCGGATCGCCCAGACGCTGGCGCTGGTGGAAGCGCTGGCCGCACAGATCGCCGACGGCGACCCCGACAGGATGATCGCCCATGACCTGCCCATGGGGCTGGTCTTCGACCTGACGGCGGAACAGTTCGCGCGCGACTGGGCGATGCCGCAATTCTACTTCCACATCATGACCGCCTACGCCATCCTGCGGCGGGAGGGCGTGGAACTGGGCAAGGCGGATTATGTCGCCCACATGTTCCCTTTCCTGCGTCCAGGCACGATGCCGCAGAGCTGAGGCGGGGATCGGAAGCGGGCTAGAAGCTGGCCTTCAGCCCGTCGATCACGAACTGCGCGGCGAGCGCGGCGAGCAGCACGCCGAGCAGGCGGGTGATGACCGCCTCTATCTTGCGCCCGAGCAGTGCCATCAACGGCCCGGCCGCCATCAGGGACGCCAGCATCAGCGCCAGCGTCGCGACGACCGCGCCCAGCACCACCATGCGTTCGGGCAGGCCGCTGGCCCGCGACATCAGCAGCATGACGGTGGCGATCGATCCCGGCCCGGCGATCATCGGCATCGCCATGGGAAAGACGGACACATCCTCTATTTCCGGGGTGTCGGCGATCTTTTGCGCCCGGTCCTCGCGCCGCTGGGTGCGCTTTTCGAACACCATGTCCATCGCGATCATGAACAGCATGATGCCGCCGGCGATCCGGAAGCTGTCCAGTTCGATCCCCAGCACGTGCAGCAGCTGCTTGCCCCACAGGGCGAAGACAAGCAGGATCGCCGCGGCGATGCCGACCGCGCGAATGGCCATCGCCCGGCGCTGGGCCGTGCTCGCGCCGGTAGTCAGGCTGGCATAGATGGGCGCGCAGCCGGGCGGATCGATCACCACGAACAGGGTGACGAAAGCGGACAGGAACAGTTCGATCATGGCACCGCCGCCCCGACCTGGTCGTCGATCACCGTTTCATAGCCCTCGCCCGTCCACATCCGCACCGTCACGCGGCGGGCGCCGTCCGGCGCGACATCGGCGGTCCAGAGCAGGCTCCGGTCGGCGGGAGGCGGGCCGTCCTTATCGGGAGCGGCCGGCGGCGGCGGGCCGCCTGCCGAGGTGGCGCCACGTTTGCAGGTCGCGACCTTTCCGGTCAGATAATCGGGCGCCGGACGGGGCGTCGCGAGCCGGTCGCCATGGTCCAGCACCCACCGCCAGGTGCCTTTCTTGTCGCGGCGCCAGATGGTGGTGAAATAGCCGACCGACCCGTCAGGGCGGGTCCAGTTGCCCGTGCTCGCGGCGAGCCGCCCGTCGCAGGACACATAGACGACGGAGGGCGTCCAGCTGACCGAGGCGGGCGGATCCGCCTGCTTTTTCAGCCAGTCCTTCGCCAGCACCTTGCGCGGCACGAACATCACCGCGTCATCGGCGGCGGTGGCGCGAAATGCCGTCCATTGGCCCTTGTCCTGCGCCAGCCGGTTGAAGGCGATTTCCGCCGCGATCACCGAACTGGGATCGGGCTGGAACCGCATGGGCGGCCGCGCGGCGACCAGCGCCAGCGCGGCGAGCGCCAGCGAGATGCCGCGCGTCGGCGTCACAACCCCTCCGGCGCCGCCAGCCCGGCACGCGCATGGGCCGCCACCAGCGTGTTGCGGAGCAGGACGGCGATGGTCATCGGGCCGACGCCGCCGGGCACGGGGGTGATGGCGCGCGCATGGGCCAGTGCCTCTGCCGTGGCGACATCGCCGACCAGCCGGGTCCGCCCGTCGTCATCGTCGTCGGCGACTCGGTTTATGCCGACGTCGATGACCGTGGCGCCGGGCCTGATCCATTCGCCCTTCACCATTTCCGGCCGGCCCACGGCCGCCACCACGATGTCGGCGCGATGGACGACGCTGGCGAGATCGCGGGTGCGGCTGTGGGCGATGGTGACGGTGCAGTTTTCGGCGAGCAGCAATTGCGCCATCGGCTTGCCGACGATGTTCGAGCGGCCGACCACCACCGCCTCCATACCGGACAGGTCGCCCAGTTCGTCCTTCAGCAGCATGATGCAGCCCAGCGGCGTGCATGGCACCAGCGCATCCTGCCCGGTCGCCAGCCGCCCGGAATTGACGACATGAAACCCGTCCACATCCTTGGCCGGGTCGATCGCGGCAATCACCGCCGTCTCGTCGATATGGGCAGGCAGGGGCAACTGGACCAGAATGCCGTCGACCCGGTCGTCATGGTTCAGTTCCTCGATCAGGTCGAGCAGGTCGTCCTCCTCGATCGAGGCGGGACGCTTGAATTCGAAGCTTTCCATGCCGGCGGCGACCGTCATCCTGCCCTTGTTGCGGACATAGACGGCGCTGGCCGGATCCTCACCCACCAGCACGACGGCCAGACCCGGCTTGCGCCCGGCGGCGGCCACGAAGTCCGCCACGCCATCGCCCACCCGGTCGCGCAGGCCCGTCGCGAAAGCCTTACCGTCGATGATCTTGCCGATCGTCATGTTCCGTCCATCCATGTTTCGATAAGCGCGACGATCCGCGCCTCATCCTGCGCGCCGCCGCGGATGCGCAGCCGCTTTAGCCGGTTGCTGTCACCCGATTCCAGCAAAATCGCGCTTTTGCTCCAGCCGATACGCTGCGCCAGCAGGGCGATCAGCGCGGCGTTGGCCCTGCCCCTTTCCGGCACGGCGCGGACCCGCGCCGACAGCCAGCGCGCGCCCTTTTCATCGGTCCAGCCGCCGCCGATGTCGTCCCTGGCGGCGCCCGGCGTCAGCCGGACGGCAAGCAGCAGGTCGTCGCCGGCACGGCCAAGGCCGGTCAAACCAGCCCGAACAGCGGCGGCAGGATCGCCTGCCGGATGATGAGGATGGCGAGCAGCACCACCATCGGCGACAGGTCGAGCGCACCCAGATCCGGCATGATCCGCCGGATCGGATTGTAGATCGGCGCCGTCATCCGGTCGAGCGCAACCATCACGGTGCGGACGAAATCATTGCCCATGTTGACGACGTTGAAGGCGATCAGCCAGCTCATCACCGCCTGGATGATGATGATCCACCACAGGACGTCGAGCAGGATGATGATGATCTGATAGAGCGCGTAGGCCACAGGGGTCTCCGTTGATGCGTAAACGTCGCTCTAGCCGACCGGGCCACCCCGCCACAAGCGCCGTGCTGGCCATATTCCACCAACGTGCCGGATCGTCCGACCGGCGCCGCTTTCGCTGGCGGCATGTCGCCGGCCAACAGGCCCTTTCTTTCCGTCGTTTCGATCCCCATAGAGTGGAAGCATGACCGACAGTCCTACCCCCGCCATCGAGATCCGCAACCTCACCAAGGTCTACAAGGGCGGCAAGCGCGCGCTCGACGGGATCGACCTGTCGATCCCGCGTGGCCAGATATACGGCCTGCTGGGGCCGAACGGCGCGGGCAAGTCGACCACCATCAACATCCTGGCCGGGATGGTGAACAAGACCGAAGGCGACGTGCGCATATGGGGCTTCGACATCGACGCAAATCCGCGCAACGCCAAGAATTCGATCGGCATCGTCCCGCAGGAAATCGTGTTCGATCCCTTTTTCACGCCGTTCGAAACGCTGGAGAACCAGGCCGGCTTCTACGGCGTGCCGACCGACCGGCGGCGGTCGATGGAATTGCTGCGCGCCGTCCATCTGGACGACAAGGCCCATGCCTATGCCCGAACCCTGTCGGGCGGGATGAAGCGCCGCCTGCTGGTGGCCAAGGCGATGGTGCACAGCCCGCCGATCCTGGTGCTGGACGAACCGACGGCGGGGGTCGACGTGCAATTGCGCCAGCAGCTCTGGGAATATGTGCGGGAACTCAACGCCATGGGCGTGACCATCGTGCTGACCACCCATTATCTGGAAGAAGCCGAGGAATTGTGCGACCGGATCGGCATCATCAACCATGGCAAGCTGATCACCGACAAGCCGACCCGCGAACTGATCGCGATGGCGCAGGAAAAGGTGGTGCAGGTGACGGTCGACCGCGACCTGACCGTGGCGCCTGACGCCCCCTGTTTCGAAAAGGTCGAACTGTCGGGCGAGCGCACGCTGACCATCACCTACAGCAAGGACCGCGCCAATGCCGGCCAGGTGTTGAGCGCGGTGCAGGCCAGCGGCCTGGCCATCGTCGACGTGGTGACCCGCGACCCGGACCTGGAGGATGTGTTCCTGAACCTGACGGCGGCGGCGTAATATCCGACCCCGTCTGGCCCTTCGGCACGCGCAGGAGAGCTTGTCGAAGCCCATGCCAGAGCGTAGCGAAGGCAAAACCTCACTTCGTTCGCGCCCGTGCTTCGGCTGCGCTCGGGACGCGCGGATATAGAAGGCCCGATTATGCCCACCACCCATGACGTCATCATCATCGGCTCCGGCGCGGCGGGGCTGACGGCCGCCATCAACCTGGCGCAGGATCGCAAGGTGCTGGTGCTGGCCAAGGGCGCGCTCGATGGCGGGTCGACCAACTGGGCGCAGGGCGGCATCGCCGCCGTACTCGACGCGGGTGACAGTTTCGAGGCGCATGTCCACGACACGATGGTGGCGGGCGCGGGCCTCAACAATCTGGAGACGGTCGAGTTCGTCGTGTCCGAAGCGCCCGCCGCGATCGAGCGGCTGGCCGCGCTGGGCGTGCCGTTCAACGGGGGCGAGGAATTCGGGGAACGCTGGCACCTCACCCGCGAGGGCGGGCATAGCCACCGGCGCATCGTGCATGTCGACGACGCTACCGGCCACGCCGTGCAGGTCGCCCTGCTCAAGGCCGCGCGCGCCAACCCCAACATCACCCTGATGGAGGATATGGTCGCCCTCGACCTCATCACATCCCGCCATGGCGAGCGCTATTCGGGCGACGGCCATGTCTGGGGCGTCTACGCCTTCAACAAGCAGACGAAGCATGTCGATGCGCTGCTGGCCAAGGCAACGATCCTGTGTACGGGCGGCGCGGGACGCACTTACCTTTTTTCCACCGCCCCGCGCGGCGCGACCGGGGACGGCATCGCCATGGCCTGGCGCGCGGGGTGCCGCGTCTCCAACATGGAGATGAACCAGTTTCACCCGACCTGCCTCTATAATCTGGAGGTCAAGAATTTCCTGATCACCGAGGCCGTGCGCGGCGAGGGCGGCCATCTGAAGCTGCCCCCCGGCGTGCCGGGCGGCGGCGAGCGCTTCATGCCCCGTTTCGACCCGCGCGAGGAACTGGCCCCGCGCGATGTGGTGGCACGCGCCATCGACCACGAGATCAAGCGGCTGGGGCTCGACTATGTCCATCTCGACATCAGCCACAAGCCGCCCGAGTTCGTGAAACATCACTTCCCGACCATCCATGCGCGCCTGCTGGACCTGGACATCGACATCACGAAGGAACCGATCCCGGTCGTCCCGGCGCAGCATTACACCTGCGGCGGCGTCATCATCGACCTTGACGGGCGCACCGACCTGCCCGGCCTCTATGCGGCGGGCGAAGTCACCGAGAGCGGCCTGCACGGCGCCAATCGGCTGGCGTCCAATTCGCTGCTGGAATGCTTCGTGTTCGGCGAGGCGGCCGCCCGGCACATCCGCGCCCATTGGGACGAACTGCCCGCCCCGCCACCGATCCGGCCGTGGGACGAAAGCCGCGTCACCAACAGCGACGAGGAAGTCATCGTCCAGCACAACTGGAAGGAAATCCGCCGCTTCATGTGGGACTATGTCGGCATCGTGCGCACCACCAAGCGGCTGGAGCGCGCGCAGCACCGCATCGACCTGCTGGCCCGGGAAGTGGACGATTATTACGGCAATTTCCGGGTGACGCCCGACCTGATCGAACTGCGCAACCTGCTGGAGGTCGCGCGGCTGGTGGTCCGTTCGGCGCTGCATCGCAAGGAAAGCCGGGGGTTGCACTACACGCTCGACTATCCCGACACGCTGCCGCAGGCGGTCGACACGGTGCTGACGCCGTAAAAAATGGCGCGGCAGCCAGTCGGCGCCGCGCCTTGCAGTTGGAGGAGGGGCGCTGAAAGCGCGTCCGTACAGACGGTTTACCGCGCCTGCCCCGCCCCGCCTTTGACCATGGTCAAATCTGCCGCAGGAATGTCGCGAGCGCCGCCCGAAAGCGTGCCGGCTGATCCTGCATCACCATATGGCCCGATGGCCCTATCGCAACGAGCTGCGCATCGGCCTTGCCCGCATAGGCCGCACGGAACCGCTGCCCGATGGCCTTGGCCTGTTCCGCATCCCGGCCGATCGCGTAGACGACCTCCAGCGGCACGGACAGCCGCCGCAGGTCCGGCCCGAGGTCCATGTTGGCAAGATCGCGCAGCGCCAGCGCGATGACGTCCGGGTCGCTGTCGCGCGCGCCCGGTGCCTGCGCCACCATGGTCGCCAGATAGCGCCGCCCCGCCACCGTCCCGGTCAGATAGCCGCTCAGCTGATCGGCCAGAAAGCCCAGACCGCTGGCGGTGCCGCCCACCATGGCCGCGCCCGCGGGCAGCATGTCCACGACCATGACCCGTCCGGGCACGCCGCGCAGCCCCAGCATCATGGCCAGCATGCCGCCCATCGAATGCCCGACCACCGCCGGACGGCCCAGCCGCGCCTCCGAAACATAGCGCGCGATCTCATCGGCGAGCGGACGCAGCAGCGGTCCGTCGGCATTGGCCTGCGCCGCCAGTCCGGCAAAGCCGCGCACATGGATCAGATGGACGCGATAACCCGGCAGGCCAGTCACCACATCGTTCCAGATGGCAGGACCACTGGCGAGACCGGGAATGAGCAGCAGGTCGCGCCCCTCCCCACGCACGGTGACGGCAATGCGCCGCGACGCGAACGGGGTGGCGGCGAATGCGGCCCCCGGCCATCGGCACAGGCCGGCGGCAGCGGCAGCGCCGCCGAGCAGCGCGCGCCTGTCGATCAATCTGGTCGTCATGGCCGTTCTTATCGCCCGCCGCCGATGAACCTCAACTGATCCTTTCTGCGCAGGATCAAACAGTTCCGGTCCGCCCCATCCTTATATCGCATTTGTTGAATCATTCGTCGCATCCGCCTTGCCCATGGGCACCCCCGCCCTGCCTTATGGGCGAAGAATATGCGGGGTCATGAATGAATCTGAAAGAACGCCGGAGCGTGCCTGCACGCTTCGTCCTGCTGATGGCGGCATTGTCGGCCTGCGTCAGCGCACCGGAACCGCCGGGCGCAGCCCATGCGGCGGCCAGTGCGCCGCCGGCCCGGGCCAAGGTACAACCGCTGCCGCCCGCCCGGTCCGCCAATCCCACCTGGCCGATCCGCAACGCCACCACGCCGTCCCTGCCCTATCGCGCCGTCGATCGCGACGATGCGCCGCCGCCCGCGCTGGTCAGCGCTATCGCGACACTGGGCCAGAATTTCCGGGGCAAGGTCGGCATTGCGGTGCGGCGTATCGATGCAGACTGGACCGTTGCCTGGAACGGCACCGCGCTCTTTCCCCAGCAGAGCGTGTCGAAGCTGTGGGTGTCGATGACCTTCCTCGATGCGGTCGATCGCGGCAAGCTGCGCCTGACCGACACGACCACCATCACCCGCAACGACCTGACCCTGTTTCACCAGCCCAGCGCGGCGATGGTGGCGAAGAACGGGGCATGGACGACCAGCTATTCCGACCTGATGCGGCGGGCCATGACCCAGAGCGACAATACTGCCAACGACACGCTGTTGCGCGCCGTGGGCGGACCGGACGCGGTGCGCGGCTTCCTGGCGCGGCGGATGATCCGGGACATACGCTTCGGTCCGGGCGAGCGGCTGCTGCAATCGGCTACGGCGGGGCTGGACTGGCGACAGGATTATTCGGTCGGCCGGAATTTCTATGCCGCCCGCGCGAAGCTGCCCATGGCGGTCCGGGAAAAGGCGCTGGACAATTATCTGGCCAACCCGCCGGACGGTGCGGCCCCTTCATCCATCGTCGCGGCGCTCGCGAAGCTGAAGGAAGGCACCATGCTGTCGGCCACATCGTCCCGCCTGCTGCTGTCGATCATGGAAGAAGCCAAGACCGGGCCGCAGCGGATCAAGGGCGGCGTGCCGCCGGGATGGTCCTATCTGCACAAGACCGGGACCGGGCAGGATCTGGCGCCGCGGTCCACCGGCTATAACGATATCGGCATCATGACGGCCCCGGACGGCACCAGCTATGCGGTGGCGGTCATGATCGGGTCGACCACCGTGCCGATCCCGCAGCGGTGGGAGCTGATGCAGGGCGTGGCGAGGACCGTGGCGGCGAACCACCTGCCGCGCTGAACGTCAGCCCGCGCCTTCGGCCGGGATGCCCAGCAGCATGACGGCCAGCGCGATGGCGACGCCCACGCCGTAGACCAGCCCCCGCACGGGTTGCCGGCGATCCTGCGTAAAGCACAGGATCGCCGCCGTCGCGCTTTGCAGGCCATAATAGAGCACGAACGCCTTGGACGCGTAGACGATGATCTGGAACAGGTCGGCGGCCAGCGTGATGGCGATCGCGACGCCCGCGGTCGCGGCATAGCCCCATTTGACCGAAACGCGGTTGCTGCTGGCCGACCGCACGAGCCCGCCCGCGCCGTTCATGTCGGCGACCGCCGCCGACAGCTGCGACGCCAGCGCCGTGATCGTGACCAGCGGCACCACTGCCCAGCCCAGCGGCCTGAGCATGTCGATGATCGCCGTTTCCTCGATCGGCCCGTCACCGACCCCCGCGCCGAAGAACGGCGTCATCAGCGCGATGAACGCCCCATAGATGATCGTGGCGATGATCTGCGCCCGGCGCATGGTGCGGATGCGCAGGGCGGCATCATAGGCATGTCCCAGATAACGGGACGTTTCGAACCCCTGCACCATGATGACCAGGCCCAGCAATATGCCCAGTTCGCGCATGCCGGCAGGATGATCTATCACCGGCAAGGCCAGGTCGCCGCCCAGCGTCATGTCACCCACAGCCCAGCCCAGGGCCAGGATCAGGCCGGCGATCAGCGCCAGCTTCAGGCCGACGGCGGGCAGTTCGATATTTTCCAGCCAGCGCAGCCCCCGAAGCGTGCCGATCAGGCCGATCAGTGCGATGACGGACACCGAAAGCCACTGGACCGACGCGAGGTCGGTGATGCCGAAATTGCGCAGCGCGAAGGCCGCGAACAGATTGAGATAATAGGCGACGGAAATGAAGTAGGCGACCGCGAGGCTGAGGTCGGACGCCTTGTCGATGCGTTCCAGCCAGAGCGGCGACCCGTCCGGTTCGATCAGCGGTTCCGCGACGCGGATATTGTGGCGGATGGCCGATCCGAACAGCCAGGCGATGGCGCACAGCCCCAGCATCGCGAACAGCGCGAAGCGCCCGGCCGATTGCCCCAGGACCGGCGCCGCGACCAGAAAGCCCGATCCGATGATGGACGCCAGCGGCGTGACGGTCGCCCGCCACGACCGGTTGCGCAGCAGGCGGGGCGATAGGGTGATGGCCGCGACGACGATAGCGCCCACGACCATGATCCAGCTGGTTATCAGCAAATGTCGGTCTGCCTGATCGGGTAAACGGAAACGGAACGAACCGGGCGGAAACTGTTTCCCCCCTATCGCAGGTCGGACGCTGTTTCCAAGCCGGGCGGTTAGCGGCTATCCCATGCGCCATGACCCAGAATCACCTCTATCTCGTCGACGGCTCGGGCTATATTTTCCGCGCCTATCACCAGCTTCCGCCGCTTACCAACCAGCATGGGCAACCGGTCGGCGCGGTCTATGGCTATACGACGATGCTGTGGAAACTGGCCGAGGAGCTGGGCAAGGCGGAAGGGCCGACGCATCTGGCCGTGATTCTGGACAAGGGGTCGCACACCTTCCGCAACGACATGTACGATCAGTATAAGGCGAACCGGCCGCCCGCGCCCGAGGACCTGGTGCCCCAGTTTCCGATGATCCGCGACGCGACCCGCGCCTTTTCGCTGCCCTGCATCGAGGAGGAGGGATTCGAGGCGGACGACATCATCGCCAGTTACACGAAGGCGGCGGTCGCAGCGGGCTGGCACGTCACCATCGTCAGTTCCGACAAGGATCTGATGCAACTGATACAGCCCGGCGTCGACATGTACGACACGATGAAGAATGAGCGGCGCGGCGCAGATTATGTGGTCGGCAAGTTCGGCGTGCAGCCCGAACAGCTGGGCGATGTGCTGGCGCTGATGGGCGACAGCGTGGATAACGTCCCCGGCGTGCCGGGCATCGGCCCCAAGACGGCGGCGAAACTCATCACCGAATATGGCGGGCTGGAGGCGGCACTGGAGGCTGCGCCCGCGATGAAGAAGTCGAAGATGCAGGAAAATCTGATCGCCCATGCCGACATGGCGCGGCTCTCTCGGCGTCTGGTGGCGCTCCACGACAGCATGGACCTGCCTGAACCGCTCGACGAACTGACGCTGAAAGGCATTCCCAAGGATCCGTTGCAAGAATTCCTGTCGCACCACGGCTTCAAGACGCTGCTCAACCGCCTGGGCGCGCCCGCCGTCGCCGTGGCGGTGGCCGCCGGCGCCGCGGTCGCGACGGACAATGCCCCGCCCCCGCCGCCCGCCCCGGCGGAAGAGCCCGCGATCGACCGCAGCCTTTATGAAACGGTGGTGACGCAAGAGGCGCTGGATCGCTGGATCGCCGCCGCGCAGGCAGAAGGGCTGGTCGCGGTCGACACCGAAACCGACATGCTCGACTGCGTGTCCTGCGCGCTGGTCGGCATCAGCCTGGCCACCGGCCCGAACAAGGCCTGCTACATACCGGTCGGCCATGGCGGCACCGACATGTTCGCCGAGCGCCCGCAGCAGCTCGACAAGGCGCTGGTGCTCGCGAAGCTGAAGCCTCTGCTGGAGGACGACTCCGTCCTCAAGATTGGCCAGAACCTCAAATATGACCTGACCGTGCTGCGCCGCCACGGGATCGAAATCGCGCCCTATGACGACACGATCGTCATGAGTTTCGACCTCGACGCCGGCCAGAGCCTGGCGGGTCACGGCATGGATGAGGCTGCGCGGGTCCATCTTGGCCATGAATGCATCAGCTTCAAGGAGGTGGTCGGCACCGGCAAGAGCCAGATCAGCTTCGCCGAAGTCCCGCTCGATCGCGCCACGGAATATGCGGCCGAGGATGCCGACGTCACGCTGCGCCTGTGGAGGCGGTTCAAGACGCGCGTCGCCAATGAAGGCGCCAACCGCGTCTATGAACTGGTCGACCGCCCGCTGGTCGGCGTGATCGCCCGCATGGAGCATCAGGGCATCAAGGTCGACCGCGAGGCACTGTCCCGCCTGTCGGCCGAATTCACCGCCGGCATCGCCGCTCTGGAAACCGAAATCCACGAGATCGCCGGTCAGCCCTTCGCCATCGGATCGACCCAGCAACTGGGCGCGATCCTGTTCGACAAATTGGGATATAAGGGCGGCAAGAAGGGCAAGTCGGGCGCCTATTCCACCGACGTCACCATTTTGGAACAGCTCAAGGCGCAGGGTGCGCCGATTGCGGGAAAGATACTGGACTGGCGCCAGCTCTCGAAGCTCAAATCCACCTATACCGACGCGCTCCAGGCACAGATCAACAAGGATACGGGCCGCGTCCATACCAGCTATTCGCTGACCGGCGCGCAGACCGGCCGCCTGTCCTCGACCGATCCGAACCTTCAGAATATCCCCATCCGCACTGAAGTCGGCCGCCAGATCCGCCACGCCTTCGTCGCCGAACCGGGCCATGTCATCCTGGCGGCGGACTATAGCCAGATCGAACTGCGCCTCGCCGCGCACATGGCCGACGTCCCCGCGCTGAAGGAGGCGTTCGCGAACGGCGAGGATATTCACGCCGCCACCGCGATGCAATTGTTCGGCGAGGTCAATCGCGACACGCGCGGCCGGGCCAAGACGATCAATTTCGCGATCCTCTACGGCATTTCCCGCTGGGGGCTGGCCGGGCGGCTGGAGATCGGCGCCGACGAGGCGCAGGACATGATCAGCCGCTATTATGAGCGCTTCCCCGGCATCAGCATCTACATCAACGAGACGATCGAGAAGGCGCGCGAGCGGGGCTATACCGAGACGCTGTTCGGCCGCAAGACCTGGTTCCCGCGCATCAAGGCGGCGATCCAGCATGAACGGCAAGGCGCCGAACGCGCCGCGATCAACGCCCCGATCCAGGGCACCAGCGCCGACATCATCAAGCGCGCGATGGCGCGCATGGAGCCGGCGCTGGCGGAGGCGGGATTGCCCGGTGTCCGGATGCTGCTCCAGGTGCATGACGAACTGGTGTTCGAAGTGCCCGAGGGCGATGCGGACGCGGCCGGGGCGGTTATCCGCCGGGTAATGGAAAGCGCCGCAGAACCGATCGTGAAATTGTCGGTCCCGCTGGGCGTGGAGATCGGCACGGGGCCAAGCTGGGGCGCGGCGCATTGAACGACCCGGCAAAGCGGGACGCCAGCGACCGCCGGCATCCCGTCCTTGCGTCACATCGCCGTTCGCCGCACGTCAGTGCACGAAGCGGGCCACCACATCGCGATAGGAACGGCTGACCTTCACCTGCGCGCCGCTTTCCAGCACCAGGAAGCATTCGCCATTGGTATGGGGCTTCACCTGCCGCACCTGGCTGAGATTAACGATGGTAGAGCGGTGCACACGCTGGAAATTGCGCGGATCCAGGCGCTTTTCCAGATCCTTCATCGTCTCGCGCAGGATCAGGCTGTTGTCGGCGGTATAGATGCACATATAGTCGCCCGCCGCGTCGATCCGTTCGATCGTGTCGACGTCGACGCGGAATATCTGCCCGCGATCCTTGATGTTGATGAGCTTTTCGAAGCGATTGGATGCCGGCGCATCCTCGTCCGAAGACAGGCCGCTCATCGCCTCGGGCGCGACTTCGGCCAGCACCTCGCGCAGCTTTTCGGCTTCCTGCACCTGCCGCTTCTCGTTCAACCGCTGGCGCACGCGGTCCAGCGCATCGGCCAGCCGCCCTTCCTCCACCGGCTTCATCAGATAGTCGACCGCCTGAGTCTCGAACGCGCGGATGGCATGGTCGCTATAGGCGGTGACAAAGATGAACAGCGGCGGTTCGACTTCCATCATGCCCTGCACGACGGAAAAACCGTCGAAGCCGGGCATCTGGATATCAAGGAACACCAGATCGGGTTTGTGCGTCTTGATGGCACGGATCGCTTCGCGGCCATTGGTACAGGTTTCGACGATTTCGACATCCTCATGCGCTTGGAGACGGAGCGCAAGGCCTTGAATAGCCAGGCTTTCGTCGTCGACGAGGATCGTTCTGATGGTCATGCGGCCACTTTCGATGGTTCATCCAGGTTAAGCGGAATTTCGATGACGACCGAAAATCCGCCTGGCGTGGAACGCGTTTCGAAGCTCTGTCGTTCCCCGAAGGCCTGAATCAATCGGTCCCGGATATTCGGCAGGCCCACGCCCGTTCCCTCGCTCATCGGAATGTGCGGCTTGATAGCGCCATCATTCAATCCCGGGCCGGTGTCCGATACGATGATCCGGACATTTTGACCGGCAGGCTGCGCGCTGACGGATATGTCGGCCCCTTCCTCCTTGGGAGTCACGGCATATTTGATCGCATTTTCCACCAGCGGCTGGAGCAGCAGCGAGGGCAGCCGCGCCTTCCCCACCGCCGGATCGATCGAAAAGGCGGGACGCAGCCGGTCCTCGAAACGCATCTTCTCGATTTCCAGATAGAGCTTCAGCGTCTCGACCTCCTGTTCTATCGTGACCTGCGCGGTCGGCTCGTTGATCAAGGTGTAGCGCAGGAAGGACGACAGGCGCGACAGCATCGCGTTCGCCCGGTCCGTCTGCTTGAGCAGGACCAGCGTCGATATGCTGTTGAGCGTGTTGAACAGGAAATGCGGATTGAGCTGGTAGCGCAGCATCGCGAGCTGGGCATTGGCCGCCTGATTTTCCAGCCGCAGCAACTGGTCGGCCTGCTCCTCCACCGTCAGGTAGAAGTTGATCGCGTAATAGAGCGCCGACCAGGCGCCGATCAGCGTCACCGACAGGTAGAAAGCCCCCAGGAACAGTTGCAGACCTGCCGTCTCGCTGGCCCGGTTCTGCGTGGAAAAGACCCAGGCGTCGATGAACGCCACCAGCGCGGCGGCCGTGACCACCGTCACGATCGACGCGCCCCACGTCACGATCGGCCTCTGCTTCAGCAGGAAACGGAACATCACCGCGATCAGCAAGGTGACGGAATAGCCGGTGACGGTGGAAATCAGCACCGGGACCAGGCTGGAGAAGGGCTGACCGTTCGCGATGGTCGAGGACCCGCGCAGCAGGAAGGCGCCAGCCCAGCCCAGCGACTGCAGGTTCCAGAAGGCACGGTTCTTGTCCGCGAAAAAGGGTTCAGGCTGGATGCGATGCGGGGACATTAGGCACAGCGTAGAGGGTTTCGCGTCGGCCGTGAAGCCGGGTCAGGCAGCCTGAGAGGGCTCCTGGGCCATGGGCGTGACTTCATCCACGCACAACCAGATGAGATCGGCCAGGTCCAACGTTCGCCCGTCATGCGCCTGAATGGCGATCCGGCGGATCGGCTGGCGATCCCGCTTGTCGGCAAGCACCTGGCACCGGGGCGTGCCGCAGCCCCATTTTTCGCCCCACTGCCGCAGCGCGATCATCGCCGGCGCCAGTTCCAGTCCCTTGTCCGTCAGGCGATATTCGACCTTGCGCCGGTCGCATTGCATCGGCTGTCGCACCATGATGCCGTTTTCCACCAGCCGGGCCAGGCGGTTGGCCAGGATATTCCGGGCGATGCCGAGGGTGGACTGGAATTCCTCGAAATGGCGGATGCCCGACAGGGCGCCCCGCAGAAGCAGGAAGGACCAGCGTTCGCCCATCATCTCCAGAGCGCTGGGCAGCGCGCAGTTTTCCAGATCCTGGGCAAGATTATGTGTCATCGCCTGAATGCATAGCCTAAAGCAGCGGCTGTTGCAAAATTGCCGTCATATCTTCGCAGATGGGATTTTTTTGTTGCACGACAAGGGTGTTCCAACACAATCGGGCAACGATGCTACGCCAGTATGAACTTGTTGAAAGGGTCAAACGCTACGACCCGGACGCGGACGAAGCGATGATCAACCGCGCCTATGTCTTTTCGGTCCAGAAGCACGGGTCGCAAAAGCGCGCCAGTGGCGACCCCTATTTCAGTCATCCAATTGAAGTCGCAGGTATTTTGACCGATTTCAACCTGGACGACCAGACCATCGTGACGGCCCTGCTGCATGACACGATCGAAGATACGCTGGTCACCTACGACGAGATCGAGAGCGCATTCGGCCCCGATGTCGCGCGCATGGTCGACGGCGTGACCAAACTCAGCAAGATCGAGGCCATGTCCGAAAATGAGCGGGCGGCAGAGAATCTGCGCAAATTCCTGCTCGCCATGTCGGACGACATTCGGGTGCTGCTGGTGAAGCTGGCGGACCGGCTGCACAATATGCGCACGCTGCACTTCATCAAGAATGAGGGCAAGCGGCGGCGAATCGCCCGCGAGACGATGGACATCTATGCCCCGCTGGCGGAGCGGATCGGCATGTATGATTTCATGCGCGAAATGCAGCTGCTCGCCTTTCGCGAGATCGAGCCGGAAGCCTATGGCAGCATCACCCGGCGGCTGGAGCAATTGAAGGAAGGCGGCCATGACAAGGTCGACCGGATCGGCGCGGAACTGCAACTGTTGCTGGGAAGCAACAACCTGCCCGTCACCGTTTCGGGCCGTGAAAAACATCCCTATTCCATCTGGAAGAAGATGCAGGAACGGCACATCAGCTTCGAGCAGCTGACCGACGTCATGGCATTCCGCGTCATCACCGACAGCGTCGAGGATTGCTATCGCGCGCTGGGCGTCATCCACGGCACCTTCAAGATGGTGCCGGGCCGTTTCAAGGATTACATATCCACCCCCAAGCGCAACGGCTATCGGTCCATCCACACGACGGTGGTGCATCAGGACAATGCCCGGATCGAAGTCCAGATCCGCAGCCGTGAAATGCATCATGACGCCGAACTGGGCGTCGCCGCGCATTGGGCCTACAAGCAACGCAGCGTCGCGGCCGGCGAGGAAAAGGCGCCATGGCTGCGCGACCTGGTGGAGATACTGGAACAGAGTCAGGACGCGGACGAGCTGCTCGAACATACCCGCATGGCGATGTATCAGGACCGCATCTTCGCCTTCAGCCCCAAGGGCGAGTTGCATCAGTTGCCCAAGGGATCGACACCGGTGGATTTCGCCTATGCGGTGCACACCTCGCTCGGCAACCAGACCGTGGGGGCAAAGGTCAACGGCCGCGTCGTGCCGTTGCGCACCAGCCTGGACAATGGCGACCAGGTCGAAATCCTGAAGTCCGAGGGACAGGAACCGCAACCGGGCTGGCTGACCTTCGCCATCACCGGCAAGGCGCGCGCCGCCATCCGCCGTTTCATTCGCCAGAAGCAGCGCGGCGAGGAAGTGAAGCTGGGCGAGAAACTGTACGAGGAAATCGTCGGCCGCTTTCCGCCCGATCTCGCCAGCGAACTGGGCGACAAGGCGCTCAACGCCGCGCTCAAGCGGCTGAAGCTGGACGACCGGGCCGCGCTGATGGCCGCCATCGCCACCCATCGCGTGCTCGATTCAGAGGTGATGGAGGCGCTGGTGCCCGGGTCGACCAGCGCCGAAGGCATGGAGGAAGCGCATCCGCGCCAACACGCGCCGGTGTCCATTCGCGGTCTTACCCCCGGCATCGCCTATAATCTGGGCGAATGCTGCCACCCCGTTCCCGGCGATCGCATCGTCGGCCTGCGCCGCACCGGCGAACCGATCGAGGTCCACACCATCGATTGCCGCACGCTGGAAGCCGGCCAGGATGCGGACTGGGTCGACCTCAACTGGGACAGCAGGTCGAAGGGCGGCACCGCCCGGCTTCAGGTGATCGTGAAAAACCAGCCCGGCGCGCTCGCCGCCGTCGCCAATGTCTTCGGCGCGACCAAGGCGAACATCCTCAACCTGCAACTGGTGAATCGCGAAGGCCCGTTCCATACCGACGTCATCGACCTGGAAGTCGCCGACGCCCAGCATCTGATGCGCATATTGTCGGCGCTCCGCGCGCTCGACATCGTGGTGCAGGCGGACCGGGTCTAAGCGCCTCCGGATTTTCGCAGCGTTTCCTGCGCCGAACCGGCCGCGGCAAACCCGGCGCGTCCAAAGGCGAAGATCGACGGGAATGCTGGAGCGGGTAGCGGGGATCGAACCCGCATCACAAGCTTGGAAGGCTAGTGCTCTACCATTGAGCTATACCCGCCCGGCAGACGAGCGCCCTGCCATTTCGATCCGGATACGTCAAGATGACCCTTACCCCACGCGGTCAATTCCTCTATCGTCCGGCGATGCACCGCCCCTCCCTGCGCCAGCTTGATCTCTTCGCGCAGATGGTCGCCGCAGGCAGCCTGGATCGTTGCGCGAACGAACTGGGGCTGGCGGCTGCGGACATCGCCGCCGAACTTGCGGCACTGGAATTGCGGCTGGGCTATCCCCTGTTCGAGGATCTGGAGGGCGCCGCCCGGCTGACGCCCGCCGGGCACAAGACGGCGCAGGCCATGGCGCTGCTGGCCCATGATGCCCCCGCGCCGCGCCCTGCCCCGGACATCGTCGCGCCACCCCCCGCCGCGCCGCCCCGTCCGACCATCCTGCTGGCAGCCCCGGCACCGGTGTTCGGCCATTTGCAGGAGGCGCTATCGACCTTCGAAGCGGCGAACGACGATGTCGCCATCGCGCTTGACCTGCATGTCCAGTCTGCGGCGGACGCCGCCGCCGCGCTACGCGACGGGCGTGCCGACATCGCCTATTTCTACGCGCTGGGGGAATCGCCCGGCCTGCCGTCGCGTTACGGCTGGTCGGAACAGCTCAACCTTTACGCCGGGACCGATCATCCACTGGCGACGGAGGCATCCGTGTCGCGCGAGGCACTGGCGCGCACGCCCGCCCTGATGCTGGACCGGGACAATCCGATGCGCGCCTTGCTGGAAAGCGCACTGGAGCGCGGCCGCGCGACGCTGGGTGCGCCGACGGTCGAAACCGACGACATGACCGCCATCATCGGGGCGCTGAGAAACGGTAAGGGCATCTTCGCCGCCTTCGGTCCGCTGGCGCGCGACCTGGGCCGCATGCCCGACATCAGGCGGCTGGCGCTGGACATGCCGTTACCGGCCATCGAGATCCGGCAGGCGGTCAGCGCGCAAGCCAGCCGCAAGCCCGGTGTGGACGCCTTGTCGGAATTCCTGTTCCTCTGACCTTTGCGCGACAAAATGACGCATCGCAGCAGAAACGCGATGAACCGCTATTGATATGTTGTATCACCACAGATACAGGGTCTCATCGTCGCCCCAAAAAGGATTTTCCATGCTTCGACACGCGCCGCTCCTGGCCGGCACCGCCCTGTCCGTCCTGTGTCTTTCGCCCATCGCCGCGCTGGCCCAGACAAGCCCGCAGACACCCCCGACAAAGCCGGATTATCACGACAACCAGGCCAATATCGTCGTCACCGCGCTGATCCCGCGCCGGCAGGGCGACATATTGGCCGGCACGTCGGTCGTCACCGGAGAGCAGCTGACGCGGGAATTGCGACCCAGCATCGGCGAGACGCTTGCGCGACAGCCGGGTGTTTCGTCGACATCCTTCGGCCCCAATGCGTCCCGGCCGATCCTGCGTGGCTTCCAGGGCGAACGCGTGCGCATCCTGACCGACGGCATCGGCAGTTTCGACGTATCCAACACATCGGTCGATCATGCGGTGGCCATCAATCCGCTGACCGCCGACCGGATCGAGATATTGCGCGGGCCGTCCGCGCTGATCTACGGATCGTCGGCCATCGGCGGGGTGGTGAACGTGATCGACAGTCGGATCCCGCGCCGCGTGCCCGATGAGCCGGTGCATATCGATGCGCTCGCCACTTATGGAAGCGCAGCGAACGAGCGCAGCGGATCGGGCGAGGTCGAAGTGCCGCTGTCCGACCGGTTCGTCGTCCATCTGGACGGGACCTATTCCAAGACCGGCGATCTCGACACCGGCAGCTATATCCTGACCCCGGCACTGCGCCGTCAGGCGGCCGCGAGCGGCGATGCCGAGATACGGGACCTGGCGACGCTGCGGGGCACGTTGCCCAACAGCGCCGGGCGTATGTGGGAGGTCGCGGGCGGCGCCGCGTTCATCGACGACGGCGGCAATCTGGGCATATCGGTTGCCCACACCGACAATTTCTACGGCGTGCCGGTACGCTATTCGCTCGACCCCGACGCCCCGGCCGAAGATGTGCGGCTGCACATGAAACAGGACCGCGCCGACCTGCGTGGCGAAATCGCCGTCAACGGAAGCTGGATCGACAGCATCCGGCTGCGCGCCGGCTATGCCGACTACCAGCATCAGGAAATCGAGGACACGGGCGAGGTCGGCACGACGTTCTACAATCAGTCGATGGAAAGCCGGCTGGAACTGGTCCAGGCCAAGCGCGGCGGATGGGACGGCGCGGTCGGCGCGCAATTCTTCACGCGCCGCTTTTCCGTCGATGGCGAGGAGAAATTCCTGCCCAAGAACATCACCGACCAGATCGGGATCTTCACGCTCCAGTCGCTCGACCTGGGCGCCACGCGGATCGAGGCCGGCGCGCGCTTCGAGCATAGCGACCTGAAGGCGGATGCGGATGACAGCCTCTATTTCGCGGGCCGCAGCCGCAGCTTCGACGCGATATCGGGATCGCTGGGCATCAGCCAGGCGGTCCTGCCGGGATGGCGCGTCGGGCTCAACCTGTCCCGCAGCGAGCGCGCGCCGTCAGCCGAGGAACTGTTCGCGCGTGGCAACCATGCGGGCACGCAGGCCTTCGAACTGGGCAATGCCGATTTCGGCCTGGAAAAAAGCTGGGGCGTGGAAGCCACGCTACGCGGTTCGGGCGAAGGATACAGCTTCAGCCTGGCCGGTTATCACAACTGGTTCAGCGGCTATATCTACGAAAGCATCGTCGACGACAGCGTGTGCCAGGCGGCCAATGGCGGCGTGGACCTGGAATTTCCCTGCTATGCCTTTTCCCAGGCGGACGCGCGCTATTATGGCTTCGAAGCGGAAGGCACGGTCACGCTGGGAAAGCTGGGCGGGTACAAGGTCAACCTCGACGGGCTGGCCGATTATGTCCGCGCGACGATCAAGGGCGACGGGCCGGCGCCCCGCATCCCGCCGCTGCGCCTGCTGGGCGGCATCGAGGCGCAGGGCGACCGGCTGACCGCCCGTGCCGAGGTGGAGCATGTGTTCGACCAGGACCGGGTGAGCGATTTCGAAACGCCGACCGACGGCTTTACGATGGTCAACGCATCCCTGTCGTTCAAGCCGCTGCCGGGCAACGACCGTACCACGCTGATGCTGTCGGCAAACAATATCTTCGACGTGGAAGCGCGGCGCCATGCCAGCTTCCTAAAGGATTACGCTCCGCTGGCCGGGCGCGACATCCGCCTGACGGCACGATTCTCGCTCTGATGCGGCTGCGGCGGCCGTCGGGTCCGGTCCGGGCCTGACGGTCGCAGGCAGAGCAGGCGATTGCGCTTTGTGACAATTTCGTTACAAGGCGCCGCCGCCATGCGCCAGATCGCCGCCCTTCCCTATTCCACCGCCGCAGACGGGTCGATGCAGATTCTGCTGATCACGTCACGCGACACAGGTCGGTGGGTCATTCCCAAGGGCAATCGCATAAAGGGGTTGGCCAGCCACCGTGCGGCCGAACTGGAAGCCTATGAGGAAGCGGGCATTCACGGCATTGCCTGCCCGGCGCCGATCGGCCGCTACCGCTATGACAAGCGCCGCCGCAAGGGCGGATCGCGCGAGGCCACGGTCGAGGTCTTTCCTCTTGCCGTTACCGGCCACCTGACACAATGGCCCGAACAGGGCCAGCGCGACCTGCGCTGGTTCGCCGTCGCAGAGGCCGCGCGCGCGGTCGACGAGCCCGAATTGCGGTCGATGATCGCCGCCTTCCGGGAACCGCCGGCCGATCCCGGCTGGTTTTTCCGCCTGTTGCTCGCGATCCGCGACAGGCAAAGCGAAAGGACTGGAATGTTGCGCTGGTTTCACGCCTTGATGCCCAAGCAGGGGCGTTTCTTCGAACAGTTCGAAGATCACGCGACGACATTGGTGGCCGGCGCCGACGCGCTCGCGCGGCTGCTGAAGGGCGGGCCGGACATGGCGGAGCAGATCCGGATCATTTCCGACCAGGAACATGAGGCCGACGACATCATCCGCGACGTGCTGCGCGACGTTCGCCGCATCTTCGTGACACCGTTCGATCGCAGCGCCATCACCGGGCTGATCGGCGTGATGGACGACGCGATCGACCAGATGAACCAGACAGCCAAGGCCGTCGCCCTTTACGAAGTCCGACAGTTCGCCCCGCAGATGCAGGACATGAGCGCGCTGATCGTCGAATGCGCCCGGATCACGGCCGAAGCGATGCCGTTGTTGCGCTCACTGAACCTCAATGCCACACGCCTGCACGACCTTACCGAGCGGCTGGTCACGCTGGAAGGACATGCCGACCTGTTGCACGAGGCGGGGCTGAAGGCGTTGTTCGAGGCATCGCGCCACGGCAACCCCATCGATTTCATCGTCGGCAAGGAAATTTACGGCCATCTCGAAAAGGTGACCGACCGTTTCGAGGACGTGGCCAACGAGATTTCCGGCCTGGTCATCGATCACGCCTGATCGTCACCGCACATGGACCCCATCGCCCTTCCGCTGCTGATCGCGCTGATCGCCGTCGCCCTGGCCTTCGACTTTCTCAACGGGCTGCACGACGCCGCCAACTCCATCGCAACCATCGTGTCGACCCGCGTGCTGAAACCGCAATATGCGGTAGCCTGGGCCGCTTTCTTCAACTTCATCGCCTTCCTGTTCTTCGGTCTGCATGTCGCGACAACGGTGGGCAAGGGCATCGTCGATGCGGGGATCATCGACCCGCAGGTCATCTTCGGCGCCCTGATGGGCGCGATCGCCTGGAACCTGATCACCTGGGGACTCGGCATCCCTTCCTCATCCAGCCATGCGCTGATCGGCGGCCTGCTGGGCGCGGGCATATCCAAGGCGGGGCTGAGCGCGGTGGTATGGAGCGGCGTGTTCAAGACCAGCGCGGCGATCGTCATATCGCCCGCCGTCGGGCTGCTCCTCGCGCTGTTGCTGGTCCTCCTCATCAGCTGGATATTCCGCCGGTTCACGCCGCAGGGCGCCGACCGGGTCTTTCGCAAGCTCCAGCTGGTGTCCGCATCGCTCTACTCCCTTGGCCATGGCGGCAATGACGCGCAGAAGACAATGGGGATCATTGCCGTCCTGCTCTATTCGCAAAATATGCTGGAAGGGGATTTTCACGTGCCTTTCTGGGTGGTCATTTCCTGTCAGGCGGCAATGGGGCTGGGCACTTTGCTGGGCGGGTGGAAGATCGTGCACACCATGGGATCGAAAATCACCCGGCTGACTCCGGCGCAGGGTTTCTGCGCGGAAACGGGCGGCGCCATCACCTTGTTCATGGCGACCCATCTGGGCGTGCCGGTGTCGACCACCCACACCATCACCGGCTCCATCGTCGGCGTCGGGGCATCGCGGCGGCTTTCGGCCGTGCGCTGGAACGTGGCGTCGAGCATCATCGTCGCCTGGGTCGTAACCCTGCCTGCGGCCGCGGCCATCGGTGCGTTATTCTACGGGCTGACGCAGCTGTTCTGAACGCAGGACGGGCGCGGCCGGATCGCTCCCGCCACGCCCGCCCCCTCTCCATGCGCGGATCGTTCAGGCCACGCGGCCCAGGCGATGATAGAGATTGGCATATTTGACCGATTCCGGCTGGTCCTGAACCTCCCGCAGATAATGTGCGATGGCGGTACGGATGAGGCTGAAATCCTCCTGGCTGAAGACCGCGCGCGAACGGGCGGGCTGGGGCTGTTCGATCGTGTCGGTGGTCATGTGTCGATCCTTTCGAGGGGCCGCCTGGCGGCCGATGACGGCTTTATCGGGCGAAAGTGCGCGCGGCGAAAGGACGGTGAATGACGCCCAGTCATGATTTCTATTTGTCATTATGTCATTTTATGACATAATGACCTTATGCCGGAATTGACCGACCGCAAACTCTATCTCGGCCCCAAATTGCGGGTGCTTCGGCGCGAACTGGGATTGAACCAGACGCAGATGGCGGAAGAACTTGGCGTATCGCCAAGCTATCTCAACCATCTGGAACGCAACCAGCGGCCGCTGACCGCCCAGATGCTGCTGCGGCTGGCCAATACCTACGACATCGACATACGCGATTTCACCGCAACGCCGGCCGAGGGCGGCCCCGGCCAGCTGGCGGAAATCCTGTCCGACGCGCTGGTGCGCGACATCGGCATCGCCCGCGACGAGATATTGGAAGTCGCGGAAAATTATCCCGGTGTCAGCGAAGCGGTCGCGCGATTCTATCGTGCGCTCACCGACCTGCGCCAGTTGCCGGGCGACATGGCGGCCACTGGCCGTGGCGGCGCGGGCAGCGGCACGACGCTGGTCGCGCCCCTCGACTGGCTGCGCGAGACGGTCGCGCGGGCGGGCAATCATTTCGCCGAGATCGACGCGGGCGCCGAGGCGATTGCCGCACAATTGCCCGAGGACCCGGCCCTGCTCCAGACAGCGCTGCGGACGCGGCTGAAGGATCGGCACGGCATGACGGTGCAGGTGGTGCGCGCGGAGATACTGGCAGGGACGCTGCGCCATTATGACATGCATCGCCGCCGCCTGATGCTGAGTGAGGGCCTGCCGGAGCCCGGACGATTGTTCGCCGCCGCCTATCAACTCTGCACGCAGGAACTGGCCGAAGCCATCGCCGCGCAGGTTGCCCGCGCTACCCCGCCGGACGAGGACAGCCGGCGCCTGGCCACCATCGCCCTGACCAACCATGCCGCCGCCGCGCTGATCATGCCCTATGACCGCTTCCGCCGGTCCACCGAGCAGAGCCGCCACGACCTGCCGCTGCTGATGCGCCGCTTCGGCGTGTCGGCGGAACAACTGGCGCACCGGCTCACCAGCCTGGGACGGACGGGCGCGCGCGGCATCCCCTTTTTCATGGCGAAGATCGACCGGGCGGGGATCCTGTCCAAGCGGTTCGACGGCGAGGCCTGGCCCTTTGCCCGCTATGGCGGCCTGTGCCCGCGCTGGGACGCGTGCGACGCGCGCGAAGGCGATACCGTATCGAGCCAGTTGATCGAGACACCGGACGGACGGCGCTTCGTCACCTTTGCCCTTGCCCTGCCGCGCGTGCCCGGAGCGCGGGGGCGGCAGGTGATCGCGATCGGGTGCGAGGCGAAGCACGCGCCGCGCATCGTCCATGCCGACGGCCTGGACCCGGACAAGGGGCAGGCAACGGCCGTGGGGCCGACCTGCCCCCTGTGCGACCGCCGCGACTGCGCCGACCGCGCCCTGCCCCCCGTCACGCGGGCGCTGGACATGCACAGCTATGAACGGACCGCCGCGCCCTTTCCGTTCAGGCGGGTTTGATAGCCTTGTCAGACGTGCGACCGTTCAACTACGCGTCAATCGGCCGGCGCCGAATCCGTTGCGATCGGCGCGGTTTCGCCGTGCCCGCTATCTAATCGGAACGGCCGCACCTCGGGTTGGAATCCGATGGAGTTGCAGGCCTTTTTCCTGAGGATTTTGCTCGCATCAAGATCTTCACCCTTCCCGCCATAATCCAGGCTGACGCAATCGGCGGCGATCCCCCGCATCAGCATGAAGAAGGCGCGCGGACTTACCGTAGCCGATGCAAGCAGGTCCGGCCTGGCTTCGTCGGGATTTAAGAACAGGTCGTTTTCCGAAAGACCCAGGCATTTCGCCGCATGATGGACGGTATGTTTGGCAGGATCATATTGTGTCTTTCCGTCCGCACAGGCCGGCAGACTTCCCGCCACCGTCTCCAGCCCCGACCGATAGCGCGCAAACGCCACATGGAGACCGCCAACGGTCGTCGCTACCGCGCCCAGAGCATTCCAGGCGGCGCCCATGACATCGCCCTTGAGCGCGTCGTCCAGAAATTTCCGCGCTTTGTCGGTGGGCAAGGCCGCGAGCATGACCTTGACGATCCGGGCTTCGATGAGGGGAATATTCGCTTCGAAATTCTCCTTGAAACCCTTGCAACCCGCGTCGCCCGGATACGGCGCCGCAGGATTGCCGACCGGGCAAGCCTCCGTCACCGGCCCGTAAATATCGGCGGCCGCATAATTGATTTCCTTCGTTGCACTGGCGAGCAGCCGGGCAAAACCGTCACCATCCTGACCGCTGACGGTGGATCGGCCCATGTCGGCGGCCATGGCCAGGATGATCGTCGCACGAAGAAGTGTCAGGCTCTTGGACCGGGACGCGTTGAACGTCCGCTTGTCGAGAATATAGCCTGGATACCCGCCGCTATATCTGACTTCCCGCAGCACAGGTCCGCAGCCCGCGTTGAGAAGAAAAATAATCAGGCAAAATAATTTCCCATATTTCACGCTCGCCCCCCCAAGGAAAAAACTGAACGCTTCCCAGGCTAATGTACGGTCGCGAGAGGGTGTACTTACAAAGCCGGTCATGAATCGCGGCCAGCAAAAAGGGCCGCCCCGTGGGGGCGACCCTTTTCATCCTCTCCCCTGAACAGGGATGATTCCGGCTTTGCGTCAGTCGGCTTTCGACTGGAGATTGACCGCCGCATATTTACCGCGGCGATCGACTTCCAGTTCGAAGTCAAGGCGGTCGCCTTCGTTCAGGGCCGCCATGCCCGCCCGCTCGACCGCGCTGATGTGCACGAACGCGTCAGGCTGGCCGTCATCGCGCTGAATGAAGCCGAAGCCCTTCATGGCGTTGAAGAACTTGACCGTGCCGCTGGCGCGCTCGCCGGTCAGCTGGCGCTGCGGGCCGCGATCGCCGCCCGGAGCACCGAAGCCGCCGCCGCGCGGTTCGCGCGGGGGCGCGCGATCGGTGACGGGGAGCGGTTCGCCCTCGATCTTGAGGTCGGTCGCCGACACCTTGCCGCCGCGATCCACGAGGGTGAAGCCGAGCGGCTGCCCTTCGGCAAGACCGGTCAGGCCGGCCTGCTCGACCGCGCTGATGTGTACGAACACGTCTTCGCCGCCATCGTCACGGACGATAAAGCCAAAACCCTTCTGGCCATTGAAGAATTTGACGACGCCCTGGCCTTCGCCGACGACCTGCGCAGGCATGCCGCGACCGCCGCCGAAGCCGCCGCCACCACCGCCGCCGCCAAAGCCGCCGCCCCGGTTGCCGCCGCCAAAGCCGCCGCCACCACCGCCGCCGCCGAAGCCACCGCCCCGGTTGCCGCCGCCAAAGCCGCCGCGGTCACCGCCGCCACCGCCGAAGCCGCCGCGATCACCGCCTCCAAAGCCACCGCCTTCGAAGCCACCGCCAAAGCCACCACGGCCGCCCTGATCGTAGAAACCTTCGTCGCCGAAACTGTCGCGCTTGTCCTTGCCGCGCCCGCCGCGGCGCCCTCTGTCAAAACTCATGCCCTGTTAGTCACTTTCGCTTCGCCCCAATTTGAGTCGGACAAACATGTCGGGCGAATGACATGCAGAATCCACCGCCAAAGCCGCGGTTTGGGACTCACTATAACAACTTTTCAAGGCAGCGCGAATGATTTTCATGGCAACGGTCATGTTCCGTTCCTTTTCCCCGATCGACGCATTTCCAGCGATGTTCGTCGCTTATTTGCGCGCCTGCAAAGGCCAGATTGCGGCGCACGCCGTTTGGCCATAGAGGGAGGATCATGACCGTCCATTTTCATGAAGAAGATCTGCCCGCCGGCGTGCTTGCGCCAGGTCCGATCGCCGTCGATACCGAAACCATGGGGTTGATCACGCCCCGCGACCGCCTGTGCGTCGTCCAGATCAGCGACGGCAAGGGCGACGAGCATCTGGTCCGTTTCAGTCCGGGCAGCGATTATGCCGCGCCGAACCTGAAAGCCGTGCTCGCCGATCCCGAACGGCTGAAGCTCTATCATTTCGGCCGTTTCGACATTGCCGCTATCAAACATTATCTGGGCGTCGTCGCCGCGCCCGTATATTGCACCAAGATCGCCTCCCGGCTGGTGCGCACCTATACCGACCGGCATGGCCTGAAGGAACTGGTGCGCGAATTGTTGGGACAGGACATCAGCAAGCAGCAGCAATCGAGCGACTGGGGCAGCCCTGTCCTGTCGGACGCGCAGAAGGATTACGCCGCGTCGGACGTGCGCTTCCTGCACCAGCTGAAGGCCGAACTGGACAAGCGCCTTCTGCGCGAAGGTCGCATGGAACTGGCACAGGCCTGTTTCGATTTCCTGCCGCACCGCGCCGAACTGGATCTGGCGGGATGGCCGGAGATCGACATCTTCGCGCATATGTGAGCAGGTAGAGGACCGACCGAGCAGCCATGTCCGTCCAGGCCGATCAGCAACGCCATGCGCGCCGCCACTGGGCGCGGCCGGGGGGCAGCCATGACCGGCTGGTCGCGCTGCTCAAGAACTGGCTGCCCGTGGCGGTCGGCGTGCTCAGCGCGTTGCTGGCGATGGCGCCCTTCACTAACGGCGACAAGGTCAGCTTCGTGCTGGACAAGAACAAGGTCGAGGTGGCGAAGGAACGGATGCGCGTGAGCGAGGCGCTGTATCGCGGCGAGGACAGCAAGGGACAGCCCTTTTCGCTGCGCGCGGGTTCGGCGGTGCAGAAAAGCTCGCGTGAGCCGATCGTCGACCTTAACGACATGTCCGCCCGCATCCTGATGTCGGACGGCCCAGCCGTGCTGACCGCGCAGAAGGGCCGCTATGACATGGACAGCGAGAAGGTGGCGATCGACGGACCGGTCCAGTTCCAGGCGGCGGGCGGCTATCGCCTGACGACCCGCGACGTGGGCGTTGACCTCACCAGCCGGCGAATGCGAAGCGCGGGCCGTGTCGACGGGCGCATCCCGATCGGCACGTTCAGCGCCGACCATCTGGAAGCGGACATGAATGCGCGGACGGTGACGCTCAATGGTCGCGCCCGCTTGCGCATCGAACAAAATGGCCTCAAAGGGCGGAACTGATGAAACGCACCCTCATCCTGCTGACCACCGGAATCGCCGGCGCCGCCGGCGTGATGATCGCCGGCGCGGACGCCCAGGTATTCCGCAATCATGACAGCAACGCCCCGGTGAACTTCACCGCCGACCGGATCGAGGTGCAGGACCGCGCCGACCGAGTCGTCGTGTCCGGCAATGTCGTGGTAACGCAGGCGGGCATGACACTGAACGCCGCCCGCATGACGGTCGCATACCGCAACCAGCCTGGCGGGTCGGACACCAGCGGTATCCAGATCGACCGGATCGATGCGTCGGGCAACGTCGTCGTCACCAAGGCCGACCAGACCGCGCGCGGCAATGTCGCCATCTACGACCTCAATGCCAAGCTTATCACCATGCTCGGCAATGTCGCGCTGACCCAGGGTTCGAACCGGCTGACCGGCGGGCGACTGGTCATGGATCTCAACAGCGGTCGCACGACGGTCGACGGACGGTCTTCCGGCGGAACGGGCGCGGGCACCAGCCCCAGCGGCCGCGTGTCGGGCACCTTCACCGTGCCGCAACGGAACAACTGACCGGGGCCGGGACGGGCCGAAATGCACCGCGTCCATACAGGAAAGCCCGGCGCATCCCTGCGGACGGCCGGGCCTGGCGGGGTCGTGCCGGAAGCCGACCCGAAGCCTGTCCTGATCAGCCCTTCTTTTCGGGCGGCAAGGTGATCTTCACGCTTTCCCCGTTCTGGCCGGGAAAATTCGTGAACATCGCGTCAATCAGATTCGGGACCAGATAGGTCAGCTTGTTCGACAGCGACTGGGCGCTCGCCTTGCCCTCGAACAGGCGGCGATTGTCGGCCGCGCGGTCAATCTTCATGCTGAGATCGCTGGTGTAGACCGTATAGCTGGTCACGTCGCTGTAGCCGCCCGGCCCGAACAGCCACGGATCGTAGAAGCCATAGCCCCAGGGGCGCGCCCAGCGGCCGCGCCAGCCCCAGCCGCCGTAAAAGCCGCTATAGAAGGGGTCGGGTCCGCCGTAACCGGTCGAGCGCACCTTTTCCCGGCCATTGTCGACATCATAGGCGACGCGCACGATCAGGTCGGCGCTGGCCGGGTCGGTGGCGGCGACGTAGCCGGTCTGCGACAAGCGCTGGCCGACAAGATCGGCATAATGGGAGAACTCCAGCCCGCCTGCCAGCTTCGGATCGTCGGCGACGACGGCGAAACTCTGCCCGGCGGGGGCGGGCAATTGCTGGAAACGGGCGACATCGGCCTTGAACGGCGTGGCACAGCCGGACAGCGCCATCAACGCCAGCGCTGGCGCCGCGATCAGGCCGATCTTGTTGAAACGGGTCATTTTTTGCGTCCTGTGACAGGCATTGCGCCTAGGTTCATCTTGCCGCTTGCAATAGCAAATGGCAACTGAACATCGTTTGAACGCGCGAACTGCCCGAACGGGCGCAAAAACCATGTTCCGTCAGCGCTAGGACGCCGCCGGACGCGTCAAACCGTCATGACGTTCAACGCACGCTGGGGGTCAGCGCATCAGGCCCATCGCATCATAGGCCCCGCGCAAGGTTGGTGCCGCCGCTTCCGCCGCCTTGGCCGCGCCCTTTTCCAGGATCGCGTCGAGCGCGGCATGGTCGTCGCGCAACGCCACATAGCGGTCGCGGATCGGCCCGATCTTCGCCACCACCAGATCGGCCATGGCGGGCTTGAACGCGCCGAAACCCTGCCCGCCGAACTGCGCGCAGACCGCATCGGGCGTCATGTCGGCCAGGGTCGCGTAGATGCCGATCAGATTCTGCGCCTCGGGCCGACCTTCCAGGCCGGCCGCCTCGCCCGGCAGCGGTTCGGGATCGGTCTTGGCCTTGCGGATCTTTTGCGCCAGCATGTCGTCGTCGTCGGACAGGTTGATCCGGCTCATGTCGCTGGGGTCGGACTTGGACATTTTCGCCGATCCGTCGCGCAACGACATGATCCGCGCCGATTCCTTGGGAATATAGGGTTCGGGCAGGGTGAACAGGTCGACGCCGAAATCGGTGTTGAACTTGAGCGCGACATCGCGGGTCAGTTCCAGATGCTGCTTCTGGTCCTCCCCCACCGGCACATGGGTCGCCTGATAGAGCAGCACGTCGGCGGCCTGAAGCACCGGATAGACATAGAGGCCCACGCTCGCGCTCTCGCGATTCTTGCCAGCCTTGTCCTTGAACTGGGTCATGCGGTTCAGCCAGCCGATCCGCGCGGTGCCGTTCAGCAGCCAGCACAGTTCGGCATGGGCGGGCACGCGCGCCTGGTTGAACAGGACCGACCGGTCCGGATCGATCCCGCAGGCGATCAGCGCGGCAGTCATGTCGCGGACATTGGCCAGACGCTGTTCCCGCCCTTCGTGCACGCTGATCGAATGCAGGTCGGCCAGAAAGAAGAAGCAGCGCGAATCGCCGCTCATGTCGTCCTGCATCCGCACCCAGTTGCGGATCGCACCGAGGTAGTTGCCAAGGTGCAGATTGCCGGTAGGCTGGATGCCGGAAAGGACGCGCATTCTTCTATCCATTCTTGTCAGTTGCGGGGGCGCCGCGCCGGCGCATCAGCGCCCGCAGGTCGGAAAGCCGGTAGGCGCCGGTCACGAAACAGGCCAGCCCGTACAGCGCGACACCCGCGCCGACAAGCACCGCGAGCGCGACATAACGCTGGATCATCGCGCCCGACAGCCAAGGGTCCAGCAGCCCCTCCCCCGCCCACAGCGCCGCGCCCATCAGCAGGGCGGCGACGGCCAGGCGCGGCAGGCGCCCGCGCAGCCCCGCGTCGGCGGCGAAATGGCCTCGCCGAACCAGCGTCAGGTACAAGAGGCCGACATTGACCGTCGAGGACAGGGCCGTCGCCAGCGGCGGGCCGACATGGCCCAGCGTCGGGATCAGCGCGATGTTGCCGGCAATGTTGATCAGGATCGACAGCATCGCATAGCGCACCGGCGTCTTCGTATCGCCCCGGGCGTAATAGCCGGGCGTCAGCACCTTCACGAGCACATAGGCGGGCAGCCCGATCGAGAAGGCGGACAGCGCCCAGCCGCACCGCTGCGCATCCTCCGCGGTGAAACGACCATATTGGAACAGGCCGCGCACGATCGGTTCGGCCACCGTCAGGAAGGCGACCGTTGCCGGCAGCGTCAGGAACAGCGCCAGTTCGATACCCCGGTTCTGCGTTTCCATCGCCGCCTGTTCCTCGCCCCTGGACAGCATGCGTGAAATGGTAGGCAGCAATATGGTGCCAAGACCGATGCCGATCAGGCCCAGCGGCAACTGGTTCAGCCGGTCGGCATAATAGATGTAGGTGATGGAACCCGACGTCAGCAACCATCCCGACAGGGCAGTCGATACCAGCAGGTTGACCTGCTGCGCGCCGGCTCCGGCGGCGGCCGGGATGATCAGCCGCAGCAGTTCGCGCACATCCCCGTCGAAGCGCGGCCGGCGCAGGCGCAACTTGACCCCCGCTCCGCGGCAAGCCAGCACCAGCCACAGCAATTGCAGCGCGCCGCCGACCGTCACCGACATCGCCTGCACCCGCGCGGTTTCATATTCGTCGGCGCCATGGAACAGCCACAGGCCCAGGATCATCGCCAGGTTGAGCAGAATCGGCGCGGCCGCGTTGACCCAGAAGCGGTCGAGCGAATTCAGGATGCCGCCCAGCAGCGAAGCCAGCGAAATGAGCGCCAGATAGGGGATGGTGATGCGCGACAGGGTGACGGCGAAGGCGAACTGGTCGTCGGTCGGATTCTGTCGCGAGAAACCCCCGGACAGCGCCCATGTCACCGGCCACGCCGCGACGATGAGCGCCAGGGTGAAGAGGACAAGGACGGGAAACAGCACCGCAAGCGCCCGCTCGGCGAAATCATGCGCCGCAGCCAATCCGCCCTCGCCCGCCGCCTTGCGGTTGAACAGCGGGATGAAGGCAGCGGAAAAGGCCCCTTCCGCGAACAGCGCGCGAAACATGTTGGGCAGGCGGAAGGCGACACCGTTGAAGGCGTCCGACGCGAAGCCCGCGCCGACATAGCGCGCCGCCAGCGAATCGCGCACCAGCGCCAGCACGCGGCTGGCCAGCGTCAGCCCGCCGACGGAACCCAGCGCCTTGGCAAGGTTCATGGCACGCCCCCCTGTTCCGTTCGGGCCGGGCCGATCGCTGCCCCCGGGCGACCCGCGATCAGGCGCATATGGCCGTCAGGCGTGGCCTGCCGGTTCGCCAGCCGTGGTCTGCATCGCTTCGGCCTGCTGCATGTACAGCGTGCCGAAATCGATCGGGTCCAGCAGCAGCGGCGGAAAGCCGCCGTCGCGGATCGCATCGGCCAGCACGCGGCGGGCGAAGGGAAAGATGAGGCGCGGCGCTTCGGCCAGCATGAAGGGTTGGACCTGATCCTCAGGAACGTTGCGCATGCCGAACAGCGCCGCGTAAAGCAGTTCCACGGCAAAGGCGGTGCCCTGCGGCGCGACCGCCTTGACCTCTATCTTCAGCGCGACCTCGACCACATCGTCGCTCACCTTGTCCGCGCCGATGTTGAACTGCACGTCGATCTGCGGCTGGTCCTGCCACTGGTAGACGGCCGGGGCGTTCGGGTTCTCGAACGACAAATCCTTCACATACTGACTGATCAACGCGATCTGCGGCGACGTGTCGACACCGTTGGCGCCGGTGTTGATGGTGGTGATATGATCGCCTTCTTCGGCCATATTCTGTCCTTAAACCCCTTTTGTCCGGCGGCGGCACGCCCCCGCGACCAATGACCCGCGCGCTTAGCAGGGGCGGGCGCACAGGGCAATGGCACCGGGACAAAGCCGCTATTTGAAGTTGTGTGGAAACATGCCTATGTTGCCCATGGAACCTGAGTTTGAGCAAAGGGTATTATCCCCCGTGTACGTTATCGTGATCCTCGCCATGATCGCCGGCTTTCTGGCCCTGCGGCTCTATTCGGTGCTCGGCAAGCGCACCGGCCACGAGCAGGAACCCGCGCCGCGCCCGGCCGAGGAGCGCGCGAAGGTGACCGTGCTGCAACCCCGCACCTCGGTCGAAACGGCCGGCGATTCGGTGCGGCTGTCCGAAGGCCTGGTCGGCCCCGGTGCCGAAGCGGGCGTAAGGGCGCTGATCGGCGCGGATCGGAATTTCGACGTTCCGCAGTTCGTAGAAGGCGCCAAGAGCGCCTACAAGATGGTGCTCGAAGCCTTCTGGCGCGGCGACCGGGACGAACTGGCATGGTTGTGCGACACCGACGTGCTTGCATCGTTCGAAGACGCGATCGCCGCGCGCGAGGCGGAGGGCCATGTGCTGGACAATCGTCTGGTGCGGATCGAGAAGGCGCAGATTGTCTCAGCCGCGCTGAACGGCCGTATCGCCGAGTTGTCGTTGCGCTTTGAAGCCGACATCGCCGCCATCACCCGCGACAAGGACGGCACGGTGGTCGCCGGATCGATGACCGACGCGATCGGCACGCGCGACATCTGGACTTTCACCCGCGACATCCGCAGCGCGGACCCCAACTGGAAGCTCAGCGAAACCGACGAGGCATGATCCGCTGGACATCGGGCAGCGCGCTGCTGGCGGCGCTGGCGCTGCTGTCGGCTTGCGCCGGGGGCGTCATTCCGCCGTCGGCGGGCGGTCCTGCCCCCGCAAGACCCGCATCGGGCGGGCCGTCGCAGTCCGGCGAGATCGCGACCCGCCCCGTCCCGGCGACGCCGCGCCCCGCCTTGCCGGTGCTCAATCCTGACGACCTGACCCTGGACGTGACCACCGCCGCCGGTCTGGGCGTGCGACCCGGCCCCGACATTGGCGCCCTGATCCCGTCGGGCGAGCGGTCTCGGCTGGCGCTCCAGGCGTTCCGCCTGTCCTGCCCCAGCCTGATGCGTCGACCCGATCCGAGCGGCCTGACGCGCGGGTCGGACTGGAACAATGCCTGCGCCGCCGCGTCGAGCTGGCCCGAAGCGAGCGCCAGCGAATTCTTCTCCCGTTATTTCGAAGCGGTTCAGGTGGGCGACGGTGCTGCCTTCGTCACCGGTTATTATGAACCGGAAATCGCCGGTTCCCGCGTGCGTCAGCCGGGCTATGACGTGCCTGTCTATCGCCGCCCGCCCAACCTGGTCGACGTCGATCTGGGCCAGTTCAGCGACAGCCTGAAGGGCCGCACGATCCGGGGCAAGGTGGACGGAACGAAACTGGTGCCCTTCGACGACCGCGGCCAGATCGTCGGCGGCTCGCTCGCCGGGCGCGGGCTTGAACTGGCCTGGGCGGCGGACCCGGTCGAATTCTTCTTCCTTCAGGTACAGGGTTCGGGCCGACTGACGCTGCCCGACGGCGGCATCATGCGTATCGGCTATGACGGCCAGAACGGCCGCGACTATACCGGCATCGGCAAGCTGATGAAGGATCGCGGGCTGATCAAGGCCGGATCAATGCAGGATATCATGGGCTATCTGCGGTCCCATCCCGCCGAAGGCGCGGCGATCATGAACGAGAACAGGAGCTTCGTCTTTTTCCGCGAACTCACCGGCGCGGGGCCGATCGGCGCCATGGGCGTGGCCGTGACCCCCGAAGCGACGGTGGCGGCCGACCCCAAATTCGTCCCGCTCGGTGCGCCGGTGCTGCTGTCGCTCGATCGCGCCGAGCCCAATGGCATATGGATCGCGCAGGACACCGGCGGCGCGATCAAGGGCGCCAACCGCTTCGACAGCTTCTGGGGCGCGGGTGCCCGCGCGCGCGGCATAGCTGGCGGCATGTCGGCGCGCGGCAGCGCCCTCATCCTGCTGCCGATCGGATCGGCGGCGCGCCTGACCCGACCCTGACGGCACGCGGGCGATGGTCCGGAGGCTGCTGTCGAACGAGGAACGGGCGCTCTGGAACGCTCTGACCCGGTCGGTCCGGCCATTGCGCGCGCAGCCCATATCCGCCCCTCCGTTGGCGTCGCCGCCGATGCAGGCTCCGCGGGAAAAAGGGTTAACGACCGCGCAGCCTGCCCGCCCCGTCGAGGCCGCCCCGCGCATGCCGACGCCGGTTCTCGACAACAGCTGGGAAAAGCACATCCGCGGCGGCAATATCATTCCCGACATGAGCGTCGATCTGCACGGCCACACGCTTTCGGCGGCCCATGTGCGATTGAACCAGGTCTTGGGCGCGGCGCTGTCGCGGGACGCCCGTGTCCTGCTCGTCGTGACTGGCAAACCGCGGAAAACGGGTGGCATGGGCGCGGATGCCCGGCGCGGCGCCATTCGCCGCGAAATCGGCCACTGGCTGGAAACAAGCCCCCATGCCGACCGGATTGCGAGCGTGCGCGTCGCCCATCCCCGACATGGCGGAGACGGGGCGCTCTACCTGATCCTGCGACGCAAAAAATAGCTGGCGCGGGACGCCTTCGCTGACCCTTTCTTAACCACCGTCCTTCATATCCGGCTGATCGGGCTCCGCTGACGGGGGCGGTTTGATCGGGTGGAGAAGCAATGCAGGGGGTGACGTTGAAAAGCCGCGCCACTGCGTTCGCCTGCGCGGCCGGGGCAATGGTATTCACCCTGTCCCTCGTTCTGGGCTATTCGGAGGGCCAGGGCGACGACCTGACCCAGATCGGCCGATCGCTCATCATCGCCATATTGTGCGGCACGATGAGTTGGGCATCGGCCAGCCGATCGATGGCCGCCACCGCCAGCGCGATCGACGCGACGACGGAGCGGCTGCTGGGCGCCGCGCATGGCGATTTGCAATCGCCCGTCCCGGGGGAAATCGCCGCCGAACTGCCCGACCTGTCGGTCGCGATGGAAAGCCTGTTCAGCCAGGTGCGCACCAATCTGGACCATGTGCAGGCGCTGGCCCTGATCGATCAGGTGACGGGTCTCGCCAACCGCACCAGCTTTTGCCGGCAGGTGGAACGCCACCTGGACCAGCGGATCGAAGGCGGATCGGCGGCGCTGTTCTTCATCGACCTCGACGGGTTCAAGCATGTCAACGACACGCTGGGTCACGCGGCCGGCGACCAGTTGCTGGCGCGTGTCGCCGGGCGCCTATGCGAAGTGGTGATGGCCCAGGTGAGCGGCGGCGTTGGCGACGCGGTCATCGGGCGTCTGGCCGGCGACGAATTCACCCTGTTCTTCCCGATATTGTCCGGCGAAAATGCCGCCGCGCGTATCGCCCGCGCGATCCAGTTCGCGCTGGGCGAGCGATTTGACCTTGGCAGCCAGCATATCGAACTGGGCGCGTCGATCGGCATCGCCTGCTATCCCGACCATGGCGATACGCTTCCCGCCCTGTTGCGGGCCGCCGACGTCGCCATGTATCACGCTAAGCACCAGGGACGCGGACGGTCGGAAATCTATTCCGCGCAACTGGCCCTGGAAGCGTCCGACCGCGCCGAACTGGAAGAGGATCTGGCACGGGCGCTGGAGCGGGACGAATTTCTGCTGGAATTCCAGCCGCAGATCGACATTGCAACCGGCCGCTCCGTCACGGCGGAAGCGCTGGTCCGATGGGCCCATCCCCGACGCGACCTGATCATGCCCGGCGCGTTCGTGCCGATCGCGGAGGAAAGCGGCGCGATCGTGGCGCTGGGCGACTGGGTGATGGGCAAGGTTTGCGAAACCGCCGCGCGTTGGACGCGCGAGGGTATCGACCAGCGCATCGCCATGAACATTTCGATGCGGGAACTGGGGCAACCGGATTTCTTCCTGCGCCTGCGTCACACCATGGCCATCCATCATGCGCCCGCCACGATGCTGGAGCTGGAAATCACCGAATCGCTCGCCATGGACATGGACGCGCGCGTTCTGGATCAATTGCGCGCGCTGCGCCGGGACGGCGTCAGCGTCGCCATCGACGATTTCGGCACGGGCTATTCCAACCTCGCCCGGCTGAAGGAACTGCCGGTAGACCGGGTCAAGATCGACCGCAGCCTCGTCCGCGACATTGCGACGTCGGCGGAAGCGCGCACCATTTGCAGCGCGGTCGTGGGCCTGATCCAGGGACTGGGGATGGAGGTGGTGATCGAGGGTATCGAAAGCGGCGCCCAGATCGATGTGCTGCGCGTGATCGGTTGCACGATGTTCCAGGGCTATCATCTTGCCATGCCATCCCGCGAGGCGGAGTATCTGGCCCGCTTTGCCGCACCCGGCCAGCGCGAGCGGCGCAGCGTCTGAACCTGGTCGGCGTTCAGCGCACGGACGGTCCGATGCTGACATTCGATACGGTTCGACGCCAAGTCTCCCCGAATGTCAGAGCCTCTTCGGACCACTGAAAATATCTGATTCCGGTGGATTTTGCGATTTTGACGTTGGCGGACCCATCCAAGCCGCCGGAGAATGCACATGGCAAAATCAATCCGCCAGCGCCCTTTCCACGATCAGGCGGTAGATCCGCCGCAGATCGTGCAGGTCGGCCAGCGCCACCGCCTCGTCCAGCTTGTGCATGGTCGCATTGTTGAGGCCGAATTCGACCACCGGGCACAGTCGCGACAGGAAGCGGGCATCGGATGTCCCGCCGGTCGTCGACAATTCGGCGTCGAGCCCCGTCACCTCATGGATTGCCTGCTGCACCATGCCCGACAGCGGACCCGGCTGGGTCAGGAAGGATTCGCCGCTGATCTTCGCTTCGACCGTGCCCCCATCCCGCGCCGCGATGGCCGCGATCCGATCGATCAGGGACGCACCGCTATGCCGGTCGTTGAAACGGATGGAAATGCGCGCCGTGGCCGCGCCGGGAATGACATTATGGGCCGCATTGCCGACATCCAGGTCGGTGATCTCGATGTTGCTGGGCTGAAACCAGTCGGTCCCCTCGTCCAGCACCTCCGCCTCGATCGCCGAAAGAATGCGCACCAGCCGGGGAATCGGGTTGTCGGCCAGATGAGGGTAGGCGACGTGGCCCTGCACGCCCGCGACGCGGATCCACATATTGACCGACCCCCGACGCCCGATCTTGACGACGTCGCCCAGTCGCGCCGCAGATGTGGGTTCGCCGACCAGGCACAGGTCCGGACGCAGACCGCGCGCCGCCATCCGCTCCATCAGCGCCAGCGTCCCGTGCACCGCCGGTCCTTCCTCGTCGCCGGTGATGATCAGGCTTATCGTGCCCGGCAGGTCGGCCGGCACATCGGCGAGCGCGGCAACGAACGCGGCGATGGCCCCCTTCATATCGACCGCGCCGCGACCGTAGAGCAGGTCGCCGCGCACATCGGGCACGAAAGGATCGCTGGTCCACCCCGGTCCCGGAGGCACCACGTCCAGATGGCCTGCGAAGGCGAAATGCGGACCCGCGCCGGTCGTGCGCCAGGCCAGCAGATTTTCGACCGGACCGTCGGGCGGCCCGCCCGCCACGAAACGGTCGACGGTGAAGCCCAATGGGGTTAGCATGGCTTCCAGCGCCGTAAAAACGTCGCCAATAGCGGGTGTTACGGATGGACAGGCCAGCAGGCGCCGGGTCAGGTCCACAACATCGTCATTGGGGCTGGCATTGCTCATCGCGTCGCGTTAGCGAAAGCCATGCCCGTTGGCCAGCGACAGCAGGAGAAGGCCATGCCCCGAATCGAAGCGAACACCATCGCCCAGACCAACAGTACAGGCTATCCGCCCGCCCACGCCGCCCTGGTCGGCGGGCGATGGGTCCGGCGGCTGGGGCAGGCCGCCGGCCTGAGCGACTTCGGCGTCAGCCAGGTGATGCTGAAACCCGGCGCGGCATCCTCCCAGCGCCACTGGCACGAGGATGAGGACGAATTCGTCGTGATGCTGGCGGGGGAGGCAGTGCTGGTGGAGGATGGGAGCCGCACAGCCATGCGACCGGGAGACATGGCCGCCTTTCCCAAGGGAGAGCCCAACGGTCACCACCTGGTCAACGAAAGCGACGCCGACTGCCTGTTCCTGGCGTTCGGCCGGCCGCCGTTGGGCGATTGCCATTATGCGGACATCGACATGGTCTGGACGGGGGGAAGCTACCGACGCACGGATGGAAGCGATTTCTGACATGCGGATCGATCGGCGCGCCCTGATCGCGGGTGCCGGTGCGATGCTGGCGGCAAGCAGGACGCGGGCGGCGCAGGCCGTCGCGCCTGCATGGATCAAGCCCCAGCGACTGCGCGCCGGGGATACGGTCGGGCTGATCCAGCCGGCCGGATTCGCGGACGACGCGTTCGACATCGCGCTGGTGGAAGATACCGTCCGCGCCATGGGCCTGACGCCCCGGCGCGCGCCGCATCTGCTGGACCGTTACGGATATCTGGCGGGCAAGGATGCCGACCGCGCCGCCGATGTAACCGCGATGTACGCCGATCCCGTAGTGAAGGCCGTTTTCGCCGTGCGCGGCGGATGGGGATGCGCCCGCATCCTGCCGCATCTCGATTTCCGCATCATTCGCGCGAACCCCAAGCTGCTGGTCGGCTATTCCGACATCACCGCGCTCCACATGGCCTTTGCCGCCCGGGCCGGCTTCACCACCATTCACGGTCCCGTGGCGTCGAGTGGATGGGACAGCTTTTCCCGGGACAGTTTCCGCGCCGTCGCGTTCGATGCGCAGGCGGCCGAATATCATAATCCCGTGGGCACGCAGGATCGGCTGGTCCAGCGCATCGGACGGACCATCTGCTTCCATCCCGGCAAGGCGACGGGACGGCTGCTGGGCGGCAACCTGACCGTGCTGTCGGCCCTGGCGGGAACACCGTGGCTGCCCGATTTCACGGGCGCGATCCTGTTCATCGAGGATATCGGAGAACAGCCATACCGGATCGACCGGATGCTGACCCAATTGGGCCAGGCCGGTATATTGCCGCGGTTGGCGGGCGTGGTTTTCGGCCAGTGTACCGACTGCGCGCCGGGTGGGGAAAGCTATGGCGGCTTCACCCTGTCGGAAGTGCTGCAACAGCATCTCGAACCGCTGGGCATCCCTGCATTTCAGGGCGCCCAGTTCGGCCATGTTGCCAGCCAGTTCAGCCTGCCCATCGGCATCCGCGCGGAAATGGACGCGCAGGCCGGCACGCTCAGGCTGCTTGAACCGGCTGTCAGCTAGGGTTTTTCAGGGCGCACGTCCCAGCGCTCGACCCGGGCATTGCCGTCGGCGATGGTCAGTTCACCGAATGCGCCGGTGCGCAGCTTGGCGGGCGGCCGCTCCAGCGCCATCAGCGCATAGCGCGCCGCGCCGTTGCTTGTGAACAGCAGGTCGACCCCCTCCCCCGGCTCGGCGAAAAAGGCGCGCCAGGCCGCCAGCCGCGCGTCGCCATCGACGGTCCAGCCGTCGGGCGCGATCCCGCGTTCCTCCCAGTCCGCAAGCGCCAACGCACCGATCCGGGCCAGCACTTCGGCCTCGGGGCGGTTTTCGTCCGGACCATGATCAATCTCCGCCAGCCACCCGGCCTCCCGCGGCGACGGCAGGCCAAGTGCCGCCGCGACCGGCGCCGCCGTCTGGCGCGCACGCAACAGCGGGCTGACCAGCAGCCGTCGCACCGGCAGGGCCTGGACGGCGAACCAGTCGGCCAGCGCCCGCGCCTGCGCATGGCCGCTTTCGACCAGCGGGATGTCGGTGCGTGCCCCGACGCGGCGTGCCTCCGCGCTGCTGGCGAACGTGTTGCCGTGGCGAATGACGAAGGCGCGACGCATCGGCGCTATAATGGCGGCGTCGGATCGCCATGCGCGGCGATCAGGCGTTCGACGCGCGCAATGTCGGCTTCGGTGTCGATGCCCGAACTGTCGAACAGCGGCGACGGCACCGCGACGGTGTCGATCGGAATGCCCAGTTCGATCAGGCGAAGCTGCTCCAGCCCCTCCAGCCGTTCCAGATCGGTCGGCGCGCTGGCCTCGAACCGGCGCAGCGCGTCCAATGCATAGCCGTACAGGCCGACATGGCGCCATATCGGCGAAATCGGACCGGCGGCGCGCAACAGCTCCTCATCGCGGATCGCGGGGATGATCGCCTTTGAAAACCAATATGCCCGCCCGTCCGGTCCGCGCACGCAGCTCGTCCCGCTGAAGGGGGACCGTGTCTTGTGGTCGCGCAGCGCGTCCAGCGCCGTCCAATCCAGGGCGATGACCGGCGTGGCGACCTGGGCGCCCTGCTCCAGCGCGCCGATCACCGCGGCAAGCGCGCCTTCGGGCTGGAATGGGGAATCGCCCTGTAGATTGACGACCAGGCGCGGCGGTTCGGCCTGCGCCAAGGCGGCGGCGAGCGCGCGGCCGGACCCGGTCCCGATCGCGCTGTCGGTCATCACCGCGTCGCAACCGGCAGAGCGGGCATGGTCTGCAATTTCGCCGTCGTCCGTCGCGACCGTCAGGGCGACTGCCGGACGGGTGCCGATGGCAGCGCGGGCCATGGCGATGGTGCGATGGAGCAGGCTGCGCCCGGCGATAAGGCGAAGAGGCTTGCGCGGCAACCGGGTCGACCCGGCCCGTGCGGGAATGACGACGAGAAGGGTCAGGCGACGCCGGCGTGCAGCAGGTCATGCATGTGCAGCGCCCCGACCAGCCGCTGCTTGTCGCATACGAACAGCAGCATGATGTTACGCTCATGCATCAGATGCAGCGCTTCGGATGCAAGTTCGTCCGGGCTGACCGCCTGCGGCGTCGTCGTCATGAAACGGCCGACGGACTCTGTCAGGTTTTGCTTGCCCGTCACCGTGCGGCGCAGGTCACCGTCGGTGAACGCACCGATCAGGTGGCCATGATGGTCGATGATGGCGGTCCCGCCCAGCCGCGCGCGCGTCATTTCGATAGTGGCGTCCAGCAAGGACGCATCCTCGCGCACCATGGGCACGTCCTGCCCGGTCGCCATCAGTTCGCGCACCTTGACCAGTTGCGCGCCCAGCCGGCCGTTGGGATGGAATTTGTGAAAATCGTCCGCCGAAAATCCCCGCATTTCCATCAGCGCGATGGCCAGCGAATCGCCGAACGCCATTTGCACGGTCGTCGACGTCGTGGGCGCCAGCGCATTGGGGCAGGCTTCCTGCACGTCGGGCATCAGGATGCAGATGTCGGCCGCCTGCGCCACGGTGCTGTGCGCGCGCGCCGTCATTGCAAGCAGGGGAATGGCGAAGCGTTTGCAATATTGGATGATCGGGCCGAGTTCGGTGGATTCGCCCGAATGGGACAGCATCAGCACGACGTCGTCGGGCGTGACCATGCCAAGGTCGCCATGCCCGGCGTCGGCGGGATGCAGAAAGATGGCCGGAGTTCCGGTCGATGTCAGTGTCGCCGTCATCTTGCGGGCGACGATACCGCTCTTGCCGATGCCGGTCACGATGACGCGTCCGCGAACGCCCATCATCACGCCCACCAGACGCAGGAAGTTTGCGGAGAAATCCCGTTCTGCGAAGCGGGCTTCCAGCGCAGCAAGACCGCTGGCGGCAACCGACAGGCTGCGGCATGCGGTATCGATGATGCGCCCGCCCGAACCGAAGGGGACGATCTTGGATGCAATTGTCGACACGCGCTTACCCTTTTCTACGCTTTTGCGCCGGCCCTTGATCCGTGCGCGCAAGCGTCGACCGATCGCCGTTTAACGACGCAAAGTCTTCCTCGTTCAGCGACCCCCGACCGGCCTTGCATCCGGTATGGATGAACTGTCTACGCCCTTTCAGCCACTTATGGCAATCTATTTTGCAGGTGCGAAAGAGATTTCACAGAGACGCATGTCATTAAATCAGGATAATCGCGCGACAGAACGCATATAAATCACGACGATCTGCGCAGCCTTTTTCCTTCTCGTGCGTGCGCCTGTTAGCGGCTGCGGTGGTAATCGCGATACCATTGCACGAATCGCGGCACGCCCGACTCGATGCCCGTCGTGGGCGCAAAGCCGATATCATGCGCAATGGCGCTTATGTCGGCATAGGTCGCGTGGACGTCGCCTGGCTGCATCGGCTGAAAATCCACCTGTGCCTTGATGCCGATCGCCTCTTCCAGAACGGCGATGAGATGCATCAGTTCCTCGGGCTGATTATTCCCGATATTGTAGAGCCGGTGCGGCGCACGGCTGCCACCGGCCTTGGGCGCGCCGTCATCGGCAGGGGGATGGTCGAGGCAGCCCACTATGCCGGTCACGATGTCGTCGATATAGGTGAAATCGCGCTGCATCCGGCCGTGGTTGAATACGGGAATGGGCTGACCGGCAAGGATCTTGGATGTGAATATCCACATCGCCATGTCGGGCCTGCCCCACGGGCCATATACGGTGAAGAAGCGCAGGCCGGTCATCGGTATGCGAAACAGATGGGCGTAGGTCTCGCTCATCAGTTCATCGGCGCGCTTGGTCGCGGCATAGAGCGACACCGGATGGTCGGCGCGGTCCTCGACACGGAAGGGCAGGCTGTCATTGCCGCCATAGACCGACGAAGAAGAGGCGTAGACCAGATGGCGGACCCGGCGGTCGCGTGCCAGTTCCAGCATGTTGACATGACCTGCCAGATTGGACCGGACATAGGCGTGCGGATTGATCAGCGAATAGCGCACGCCTGCCTGCGCGCCCAGATGCACGATCGCCTCGATCACCTGATCGTCGAGCGCGGCGCCAAGCGCGTCCATGTCGGCGAAATCGAGATGATGGAAGGTGAAGAGCCGGCCATGCGTCTGCGCCAGCCGGTCGAGCCGCGCCTGCTTGAGCGAAACGGGGTAATAATCGTTCAGATTGTCGATCCCGACCACCGCGCGCCCCTGCGCCATCAGTCGGTCGGCAACATGCATGCCGATAAATCCCGCTGCGCCGGTAACCAAAATCGTCATCGCATCTTCTCCCGCGCCGGCGCTGCCCTGCCCCACCTGTGTGACGATAGCATGGCCGATGTAAAGACCCGGTCCCCATGACGGGCAATGCTTAGGCTTTCCCTAATCTTTACCGGTTAGATCGGCGGCATGGACATGGCATCCCATCCGACGTCGCCGGCCCCCGGCGCGCCCGCCCGTTCGCGCTGGGCGCAACTGGCCCGGGATGCCGCCGAAGCCAACGCCTTCTACGCGCCCGACATGCTGGGCGCGGCGCTCGATCATCTGGCGAACGGCACGACCATCCGGATGGTGGAGGCGCACGCGGGCGGATCGCTGATCGGCGTTCTGCCCATCATTCTTCAGCCGCGTCACGGACGCCTGCCGCTGGCCTGCACCGCAAACTGGATGCACGATCATTGTTTTTTCGGCGCTCCGATCGTGCAGCGGGGCTCGGAGATCGCAGCCTGGCGGGATTTCCTGGCGCAACTGGACGCAGCGCCGTGGGCACGGGGCTTTCTTCACCTCGAAAGCATCGACGCGGCCGGCGCCAATGCCGCCGCGATCGAGGCGCTGTGCGTGGAACAGCGGCGCGGCTGGCGCGAAATCCATCGCTACGACCGCGCCATGCTGCGATCCGACCTCGACGCCGACCAATATTGGGAAACCCATGTCCGCGCCAAGAAACGCAAGGAATTGCGGCGCTTGCAGAAACGGCTTGCCGACATGGGGACGGTCGAAACCCGATTGCTGGCCGACCGGACGGAACTGGCGCGCTGGTGCGGCGATTTCCTGGCGCTGGAAGCGTCCGGCTGGAAAGGCCGGCAGGGCACCGCCCTGTCGTGCAAGCCGTCCGACGCCGCCTTCTTCCGCGCCGCCTGCGCATCCGCGCTCGACCATGGGCGGCTGCACTTCCTGCGGCTCGATCTTGACGGCCGGGCAATCGCCATGCTGGTCAATTTCCGCCATGGCAACGGTGCCTTTTCCTTCAAGATCGCGATCGATGAGGAACTGGGCCGATTTTCCCCTGGCGTCCTGATAGAGATCGCCAATCTTCACGCCGTGCAATCCGATCCCGCGATCGGCTGGATGGACAGTTGCGCCGCCCCCGATCATCCGATGATCGACAGCCTGTGGGCCGAGCGGCGCAGCATCGTCCAATATCGTATCGCGCTGCGCGGATCGGGCATGGTCCGACTTCGCCGCGCCGCCGCCTTCCACGCCGCCAACGGAATCGAGGCGCTTGCCAGCCTGCTGAAAGGACAGGGATGACTGCCCATAGCCCCATAGCGCCCGCCGGGGCGTCCACTTTCCCGGACAGCGCGCGCGCGACTTTCGCCGCGGCCTATCCCGACCAGCCGGTGCGGCTGACCCACGAACTTGTCGGCCATCCGCTGCTGGGCCTGGACGCGCTCGCCGCGCTGGCCGAACGGATGCCGTCATCCTCGGTCGAATATAATCTGGGCAAGCTGCCGCTGGGAGTGCGGCCGGAGGATACGCCCTCCAACGGGCTGACGCTGGGCGAAACCATCCGCACGATCGAAATCAACGGCAGTTGGGCTGTCCTGAAGAATGTCGAGCGGGATGCCGCCTATGGCGCGCTGCTGGATGCGGCACTCGCGGAGCTGGAACCGATCGTCGCGAAGGCGACGGGCCCGATGCTGCACCGCGAGGCCTTCATATTTCTGACGTCGCCCGGCAGCGTGACGCCGTTCCACATGGACCCGGAGCATAATATCCTGCTCCAGATCATGGGAACGAAGACGATGACCGTCTTTCCTGCCCGCGACGAGAATCTGGTTCCCGCCCGCAAAAGCGAGGATTTCCACAATGGCGGGCATCGCAACCTGACATGGCAGGACGGGTTCAAGTCGCGCGGGACAGCCTGGCCGCTGGCGCCGGGCGATGCCATCCACGTCCCGGTCAAGGCGCCGCATTTCGTGGAGAACGGCCCGGCCGTTTCGGTCAGCCTTTCCGTAACCTGGCGATCGGAACGATCCGTGGCGGAAGGCGAACTCCACAGCTTCAACGCGCTGCTGCGACGGCGTGGGCTGCCGGTGGGCACGGTCGGACAGCGGCCCGAAGCGCAGGGGGTTCGCCGCTTCGTCTATCGCGTCATGCGGAAGCTGGGCGCCTGAGCAGGCGCCGGGCCAGCGCCTCCAGTTCCAGCCGGGGCGCGAACCGTTCGACCAGCCACCATTCCAGCGCCTCCTCGCAGGTGGCGAGGCTCTGCTTGTAGCGGTCCTTGCCCGCAAGCAGCGAATAGCGGGACAGGCCCCGTCCGGCATAATGACCGACCGCCGCCGCATGGCACAGCAAGCCCGGCTTGTCCTTGCCGCCGCGCGGATCGGCGAAGGCGGACTGGTAGTTCATCGCCACGTCGCGATGGATGAAGTTGACGAGCAAACCCGCCACGCCGCCCTCGTCGGCAAAGCGCAGCAGTTCGACCTCGCCCGTGGGCAGGCCGCGCGCCGCGATCGTCGCAACGAAACGGCGAAACCCCTCGTCATCCCAGGCATTGTCGGCGTGGCGCCCCTGATTGAGCGCCGCCATTTCGGCAAGCCACGGGTCGATATCGTCCAGGCCGGCGACCGCCACGGCCGGCAACGCGCCGCCATGATCCTTCATCGCACGGCGGATCTGGCTGCGCGTATTGGCGCTCAGCAGCGACAGATAGTCGCCCCTGGCCGCGCGGACGGCATCCAGATCGGCCTGGTAGACGGGCGAGATGTCGGTGCGTATGCGGCGGCGCGCCGGCAGGCCTGTCATCGACGTGCCGGGACGGACACCGCTCAGCCGCAGCGCGCGCCAGTCGCGACGACGGTCCAGCGCGGCGATCATCGCGGCTTCGCATTCCGCTTCCCGCCCGGTGACGGCCAAAAGGCCGTTATATTCGACATAGGGCCGGTCGGCGACCGGATCGCCCGACTGGTTCAGGCTGAGCGTCGCGACCCGGCCCAGCAGGCGCGGCTTCATCGCCCGGCCGAACAGCGCAAGCGCGACGTCCCTGCCCTCCCCGTCGACGACCGCCAGCAATTCGGGCGCAACGCCGTAGCTGTCGAGCCAGGCACCGGTCCAGGTCCAGCCCAGGAAAAAGGATGCATACGCCGCCGATTCGACCGCCTTCCAGCGGCGTGCCAGCGACGCGCGGTCGGGCAGCAGGGAAAAGGTCGCGGTCAGGGCCATCGCGCCCCCTTGTGGCAGAGCGCCGGGCGCGGTCAAGCGATCGCGTCAGATGGAAATGCGTCTGGCGGGATCGACGGTGCCGTCGCCGCGCACGCCGGCACGCGCCAGATCTCGCCCGATATGGCCTGTCATAAACCGCTGCCACATCACGAAATCGGCCCTCAGCGACCAGAGGGGATAGCGAAAGGTCGCCGGCCGGTTCCGTTCGATCAGCCCATGTCCGGCCCAGGCGAAGCCATATCCGGCCAGCGGCAGCGCGATCGCCAGCCACCAGTGGCCCGCCGCCGGCAGGAGCGCCAGCAGGCCGACGACCAGGCTGGTTCCCGCATAATGCAGCGCACGCGTGCCGGGGCGCGCATGTTCCTGCAAATAATAGGGCCAGAAATCACGAAATCGGGTCACGACTTTCACAGGCTACCTCACAGTCGCGCTTAATAGCGCGACAATTGACATAAGTTAAGCGTCTTATGTCAGGACGTCGCGCGGCGCGGCGCGAACTGGAAATAATCATAGGCCGCACGCGCGGCTTCGGCGATGATACGATCGCGCTGCACATGACCCTTGCTGTCTTTCATCACGAAAACGCTGATCGCGAACATCCGGCCGTCGGGAAGCCGCACGACGCCCACATCGTTGCCGATGCCGTTGAGCGACCCCGTCTTGTGCGCCAGGATCGTGCCGGGCGGCAACATGCCGGCCAGTCGCGCCTTGCCGGTCTCGCACGCGATCATGATGCTGAACAGCTTTTCGGTGCTCGACGCCGATAGCGCGCGGCCCGACTCATAGGCCGTCAGCAGATCCAGCATCGCTACCGGCGTCGACGTGTCGCGCGGGTCGAGCGCGAAGTCTTCATTGGGCAGGTCGCGCATGTCGCGCAGACGGATGGACGGGTCGGCGCGACGTGCCGCTTCGGCATTCTGGCGGAAACTGCCCGACAGCGGGCTGATCCCCATGGCGCGATACAGAAGATGGGCGGTATCGCTGTCCACCCGCATCCCGGTGACGCCCAGCCCCGCCACGAACGCGCTGACCGCCTGCGGCCCGCCGGCCCGCGCCACGAGCACGTCCGTGGCGTTATTGTCGCTGCGCGTCAGCATCAGGACGAGCAGTCGTTCGACCGGCAGGGTGGCGCCCGGTCGCGCGAACATCCATGCGATGCCGCCCTCGCTCGCCAGCGCGGGGTCCAGCACCAGTTCCTCGTCCAGCCGCAACTCCCCCTTGTCGACCAGAGACAATATGCGGCCCGCAACGGCGACCTTGTAGGCGCTCGCCATGGGGAACAGCATGTCGCCGTTCAGCGATTGCGTTTCTCCGGTCTGAAGATCGCGCACCGCAATGCCTACGGTGCCGTCCGACAAGGCCGCGAAACGCGCGAACTCGCCCAGCAACCGGTCTTCGGCATGTTGCTGCACCATGCTCCTGGGCGGCGGCCCGAAGGCATCGGCGCTGGGCAGGGGCGCGAGGAACAGGCCGACGGCGGCGAGGGCATGAACAATACGCATCAGGAGCATGACCTGTCTTCGCGGATCGCGCAGCCGGAGGCAAGTCCGTTTGCCCCCATCGGGCAAGCGTCGTTGACAGCATGCGGCGACACGCGCCATCTGCCCGGATGAGCGGAACCGTCACATTGCACGAAAGCTGGCGCGGGCCCCTGGCCGACCAGTTTACCGCGCCGCACATGCGCGCGCTCAAGACCTTTCTCGCGGCGGAGAAAGCGGCCGGCAAGCGCGTCTTTCCCAAAGGCAGCGAATATTTCCGCGCGCTCGACCTGACGCCGCTGGACCAGGTCAGGGCCGTGATTCTGGGGCAGGACCCCTATCATGGCGAAGGGCAGGCGCATGGCCTGTGCTTTTCGGTGCAGCCCGGCGTCCGCACCCCGCCGTCGCTCGTCAATATCTTCAAGGAACTGAACGCCGACCTGGGCATAGCGCGGCCGCGCCACGGCTTTCTGGACCATTGGGCACGACAGGGCGTGCTGCTGCTCAACAGCGTCCTGACGGTGGAAATGGGTCGCGCCGCTTCGCATCAGGGCAAGGGATGGGAACCGTTCACCGACGCCGTCGTCAGGCTGGTCGCGCAAAAGACGGATCCGGTCGTGTTCCTGCTATGGGGCGCCCATGCGCGGCGAAAGGCGGGTTTCGTCGAACAGGGCCGGCATCTGGTGCTCAAGGCGGCTCATCCCTCGCCGCTGTCGGCGCATAACGGCTTTCTGGGCTGCCGTCATTTCTCGCGCGCCAACGCCTTTCTGGAGGAAAATGGGCGCGGCACGATAGACTGGGCGCTGCCGCCCCTCGAATGAAGGCAGCGGCCGAATATATCGAGGCCCGGTCCTGCGTGAGCAGGCCGGGCCTCATTCCCTCTCCAAACTGATCCGGCAATCAGCCGTCGTAGTCGCCGCCGATATTCTGGTTACGCGGCGGTGCCGCGGCGGTCAGGCGCAGCGCCTCCGCCGACTGGGCGATCGAGCCGATTTCGTCAGGCGTATCGTCGTCGTCAACCTGCACCTTCTGCAACGACCCGACAAGCGAATCGTGGAGTTCGTCAGGCAGAACGGTCTCGTCGGCGATCTCGCGCAGCGCCACGACCGGATTCTTGTCACGGTCGCGATCGACGGTCAGCTCGGCGCCGCCGGAAATCTCCCGCGCGCGCTGGGCGGCGAGAAGGACGAGATCAAAGCGGTTGGTAACCTTGTCGACGCAATCTTCGACGGTAACGCGGGCCAACAGGGCCTCCTGACTGTACGAATGGATAATCGTGAACCGGCCGCCTAGCAGCGATGCCCCCCGGAGTCAATGAAAAGGCCACAAAGTCGTGGCCAGGCAGGTCGGGAACGGGCATGAAGGACCGATGGCGGACAGCGAGCCGACAACAGCGGCGATCGAACGGAGCGATGGCGCCAGCACGACGCTGGCGGGCAATCGCCTGCGCCTGATCACCCGGGGGGTGGATCTGCGCAATGCGCTGATCGACCTGATCGAACAGGCGCGGAACAGCCTGAAACTCTATTATTATATCTTCGCCGCCGACGAAAGCGGACGGTTGGTGCGCGACGCCCTGATCGCGGCACGCCGGCGGGGCGTCGCGGTCACGCTGATGATCGACGCTTTCGGATCGAGCCGGACGCCCGACGATTTCTTCTCTCCCCTGGTGGATGCCGGCGGCCAGTTCGGCCGGTTCGGCGCGCGGCGGTCCACCCGGTACCTGATCCGCAATCACCAGAAGATGGCAATCGCCGACGACCATCGGATGCTGATGGGCGGGTTCAATGTGGAGGACGGCTATTTCGGGGTGCCACCCGAAGATTGCTGGCGCGACATCGGCCTGTGGATCGAAGGCGATCAGGTGGAGGCGATGACCCGCTGGTATGGGCAGCTATGGCGCTGGGTGTCGACCAGAAGGCAGCGGTTCCGGACCCTGCGCCGCATGGTGCGAAGCTGGAACCCTTCGCTTCACCACGAACCGGCCGGGCCGTTTCGCTGGCTTATCGGCGGGCCGACAAGGCGGCTGAGCCCCTGGGCGCAGGTGGTCAAGCATGATCTGGAAAGGGCGCAGCGGCTGGACATGATCGCGGCCTATTTCTCTCCGGGTGCCGGCATGCTTCGCCGCATCGCGCGGGCCGCTCGACGCGATGGCGCGCGGATCATCCTGCCGGTCAGGTCGGACAATGGCGCGACCGTCGCGGCCGCCCGCCTGCTTTATGGACCGCTGCTGCGGCGCGGCGTCGAAATTTACGAATATCAGCCCTGCAAGCTGCACATGAAGCTGTTCGTGATCGACGATGCGGTCTTCATCGGATCGGCCAATTTCGATATGCGCAGCCTGTTTCTGAATCTGGAAGTCATGCTGCGTATCGAGGATGCCGCTCTGGCCCGCACTGTTCGGCAGTTCATCGACGGGGAGGCGCGGGAAAGCCGGCGCGTGACGCCGGAGGCCCATAATGCCGAACGGACACCGCTGGTCCTGCTGAAACGATGGATCAGCTACCTGCTGGTCGGGGTGCTGGACTATACTGTGACCCGGCGCCTCAACTTCCGCGATCCCGACAGCGACTGACGGGGACGTCGCGAACGTCGTCCCCGCACCGCATTATGTCAGCGACCGGTACCAACCACGCGAACCTCGCCGATGGGATAGCCCTTTTCGGCCATCTCCTTGGCATAATCGCCCCGCGCATCGGCCAGTTCGGACCGATATTCCTCCCACGCGTCGCGATTATCCTCCGCGTCGGTCGACCGGCGCAAGTCCTTGGTCAGTTCCTTGCGGGCCTCGGCAAGGTCGGTCTGATAATTGAACCAATAGTCATTCTCGACCCCGGCGATGGGAGCCTGATAGACGAGCTGGTCCTCGACATGGGCCAGTTGCTCTTCATAGCTTTCCGGCCCGGCATCAGTTTGCGCGAACGCCGCGACAGGCGTGAGTCCGGCGACAAGGGCGGCGACACAAAGCTTCGAATGAAACATGGGTTCTTCTCCTCTTTGCTGATCTGAACCATGGCGCATCAACGCACCGACCCATGGCTTTTTCGCCTGAACGGATGTGCAGAATGGATGGGACGAGCGCGCAGAGCGACGGACCGAGCAGCGATTGCGCTCAATTTTTATATATTATTATTTAGAATCAGTATCTTGTGATCATCTAAGGACAAGGAAGAAGCTTGCCGCCGCTTCGCCGCCATTTTCGATGGTGATCGTGTAGCGATCCGTAAATGTCGGCATCCAGGCGCAATCCGCCTGCGCGGTTTCGACCGGCTTGTCACACAGCGTTTCACCGCTTTGCCCCTGCACCCTTATCGACAGCTTGCTGTTGTCGCCCGCCGGCGCAATCGAGATGCGCGCGCGCTGGCCGCCCAGGAAGAGTTGAAACATGGACAGGGTTCCGCCCGGAACGAGCGATCCGCGCCGGTAGGCCGGCCCCAGGGCACGCCCCCTGAATGCGAGCGCGGCCCGCTTCACGCCATGGACATTCGCCTCCTGCGTCCAGACCGCAGCCAGGTCCGGCTGACCCTCCAGCGGTGTCGCGCCCAATGTAGCGAGCAGTTGCGCGGTGTCGAGCAGGGCCGCATGATCGCCGCTGGCCTGCGCGACGTCCCCGTGAAGCAGGGTACGCAAAACCGGGTCGGCCGGCACGGCGTTCCGGGCCGGAACGGGCGGCGACGCGGCGAGCATGAGAGCGGACAGCATCGAACCGATCATGATCCCCTCTCGGGCCGGATAACGAAGCGCGCGCCGGGCGCGGCATCCTCGACATGAAGCGACAGCTCATGCCGCTGCGCGATGGCCATGGCAAGAGCAAGGCCCAGTCCATGCCCCGTTCCCGCGCCATTGTCCAGTCGCACATAGCGCTCGAAAACCCGCTTCCGGTCGGTCGGGGGAATGCCCGCTCCGTCATCCTGCACCACGATCTGCGGACCCGCCGACAGTTCCAGCAGCACCGACCCGCCGCTGGGCACATATTTGAAGGCATTGTCGAGCAGGTTGGTCAGCAGCCGGGTCATCTGCATGGGATCGGCGCGCAACATCACGCGGGGGGCGATCCGGGCGTGAAAGCCGATACCCAGTTCCTCGGCGCTGGCACCGTAAAGGTCGGCCATCCTCTCGGCGATGTCGCTCAGGTCGATCTCGCCCAGCCCCCGGCGATCGCCGCGCAAGGCCTGCGTACCCGCGATGTCGAGCAGCGAATCGAGCAGACGCACCACGCCGCGCAGTTCCGCGCGCGACTGGCCGAGCATCGCCAGCAACATGCCGTCGCCGGTCGTTTCCATCGCCTTGAGCAACCGCGTGTCCAGATGCATCAGCGGCGTCCGGATTTCATGGGCCGTCTGATCCGATATCGCCCGCTGCGCCTCGATCAGGCGTTCGACCTGATCGAGCATGCTGTTGGTATTGGCCGCCAGTTCAGCCAGTTCATCGCCCTGGCCCGCCCCGGCGGCGCGCGCGCCTATCTGTCCGGCCCGCACCGTCGCGAAGGTGGCGTTGACCGCCTCCACCCGTTCGCGCAGGCGCCGCGCGGCAAAATGACCGGCGGCAAGGCTGAACAGCGCGATGACGGCGCCCGCCACGGCGAATGCGGCGGCCAGCCGTTCCAGCAAAGCCTGTCCCCGATCGTCGCTGCGTCCCACGACCAGTCTTGCGCCGGGACCGAGCCGCGTCGCCCGCGCGAACATCCGTTCACCGCCCGGCAGGACGACGAAACCGGTTTCCGACCGTTGCGGCGATACGGCGGGCCACCGCTTCAGATTGCCCGCCAGGACATGTCCCTGCCCATCGACAAGCATATACCAGCTTCGCTCGCCATCCTCCCGCTCGACGCCAAGGCGGTCGGCTATGCGGGCACGCAACTCGTGGTCGCCGCCGCTTACATAGATATCCGCCAACCCGGCAAGGTCGGTGTCGACCTCCCGCGCGAGGCGGGCGCGCCCGTCCTCGGCAACGATCTGCCGCACCACCAGGAACAGGGCCAGGGTGGACAGCAGGCTGACCAGCAGTGCCGACAGCGTTACCCGACCGAAGACGGACCGTAAAAGGCCGGGTTTAACCACCGCCCCGCGCATTCCGGGCGATCAGCCGGTAACCGGTGCCCCACACGGTTTCCAGGACTGGCGTGTCGAACCCTTCCTCCAGCTTGCGCCGCAGGCGGCCGACATTGACGTCGACCACATTGGTTTGCGGATCGAAGCTGAGCTTCCACACGTGACGCAGCAGCATCTCGCGCGTGACCACTTCACCGGCATGGTCCATCAGATAGCGGAACAGGTCGAATTCCTTGGGCGACAGCGCCAGATGCCGGCCCTGCCGAAACGCGGTGCGCGCCTTCACATGGCATTCCAGGTCGCCGAACAACAGGACAGGCTCATGGCTGCGGCTGCTGGCGCGCCGCCACAGCGCGCGAACGCGCGCGACCAGTTCCTCAGGTTCGAACGGCTTGGCCAGATAATCGTCGACGCCGCTTTCCAGACCCTCGACCCGATGTTCGCTACGGCCCAGCGCCGACAGCATCAGCACCGGCGCACCCACGCCCGCCATGCGCATCTTGGTGACGATCTCAATGCCCGACAATTGGGGCAGCATCCTGTCCAGGATGATGACGTCGTGGTCCCCGCTGCCCGCGCGATGCAGACCCGCCGCGCCGTCGCCCACATCCTCCACCGCCATTCCGGCGCCGGCCAATATTTCCAGAATGGTCGCGCGCGCTGCGACATCGTCTTCCACGAGCAATACGGAAATCCGGTCAGTCTGCGCCATCTTGCCCCCCGACATAGCGATAATGGCAAAGGCCGCCAGTGACAAAGCCTGTTAAGCCTCGCACTGGCGGCCCGTCATGGAACGGGGGGTGGCCGCGCCGGTTACACCTTCATCGCGTTGCGGAACATCACGAAGGCGATGACGACCAGATAAACGCCGAAGACCTTCTTGAGCGGCGCGGCCGGCATGGCGTGGGCCACTGCGACGCCGAGCGGGGCGGTCAGGATCGACATGGACGCGATCGCCAGCGTGGCGGGCACGTTGACATAGCCGAGCGAGCCCCATGGCAGGCCGGCTTCGCCGATGCCGATGATCGCGAAGCCGATGGCGCTCGGGATGGCGATCAGCGTGCCGATGCCCGACGCCGTGGCGATCGCCCGGTGGATCGAACGGCCGCACAGGGTCATGACCATGATGGCGATGGTCCCGCCGCCGATACCCAGCAACGCGGAAAAGGTGCCCAGCCCGCCGGCGATGCCGACGCGGGCGATACCCGAAGGCATGGTGTCGCTGATCACCTTGCCGCCGACCTTGGGCAGCAGGAAGTTGAGCGACATCAGGAACACGCCGACGGCGAAGATCATGGTGAGGATATGGCCGTCGACATGGCCGGCGAGCAGCACGCCCAGCCCGTCGCCCAGGATGATCCATGGCGCCCAGGCCTTGAGCACCTCGAACTCCACCGCCCCGCGCTTGGCGTGGGCCAGCAGCGACCGGATGGAGGTGACGATGATGGTTGCCGCCGACGTGCCGATGGCCACATGCGCTACGGCTTCATGCGTGCCGCCCAGCAATGGCAGCACGACGAACAGCGCCGGCACGACGACAAAGCCGCCGCCGATGCCGAAGATGCCGGCGGCGAAGCCGGCGAACAGGCCCGCGCAGAGCATCCCTACGAGTGGAACAAGCCAGGTCATGACATCGCCGTGCATTAGCGCGCCTCCCGTTCCAGCGCCGGACCGGCGGCCATGCTGTTGCTTTCGCCCTGAATGGTCAAGGCGGTGGATGAAGTGATGTCGACCATGTCGTTAAACCATGCCTCTCTTCGGCGGATCCTGTCAGAAGAGCCATGTTGTCACGGGCTCCCGGTCAGCTAGACGAACGAGCGCTGCCAATCCGCACCCCTTTCCGCCCCGGCCCCCCGAAAGTCGACGCCGCGCAAGAGTCACAACGACAAAGAGCCGGCCTGACAAGGGACAGGCCGGCTCAGCGTCATGGTCCGGAGGATGGTGATCCGCCGGCCTTTGTGCGATCACCCGATCACGAAATCCGCGTTGGTCAGCGCAAGGCCGGTGGCCATGTGCGCGATCAGCACCGATCCGCCCGCCGCGTTGCCGTTGGCATCATAAAACAAGTCGCCTGTCGCGCTGTTGTAGAGGATCCGGTCATCCGCATCCAACGCCGCCGATCCGATCCGGAACGCACCGGCTGCCAGCGTTCCTGCCGGACCAGCCGCGGTGAAGATCGACGAAGCCAGTTCGATCGTGTCGTCGATCACTTTGAAATCGGTGATCGTGTCGACATTGCCAGCGCCAGTCGCCGTGTCGAAGCGGAAGATGTCCTGCCCCGCGGCGCCGGTCAACGTATCGTTGCCGCCGCCGCCGCTGATGATGTCGTTGCCGGTGCCGCCATTCAGCATGTTGGCGCCGTTATTGCCGATCAGGATATTGTCGAGGCTGTTGCCCGTCCCGTTGATATTCGCGGATCCGGTCAGCGTCAGGTTTTCGACATAGATGCCGCCCAACGAATATGTCACCGACGCGTTGATGGTATCGTTGCCGTTACCGGCCGTTTCAATGATCACATCGCCGCCATTGTCGACGATGTAGAGGTCATCGCCGGCGCCGCCGCTCATATTGTCCGCACCGCTTCCCCCGTTTAGAACATTGTTACCGCTGTTGCCGGTCAGGATATTGGCCAGGCCGTTGCCGGTGCCGTTGATGTTCGCGCTACCCGTCAGCGTAAGGTTTTCGACATAGACACCGGCAAGACTATAACTGACGGACGCCTGTGCCAGATCGATGCCACCGATATTGGTTTCGATGATAATGTCAGCGCTATCGTCAATGACGTAAATATCATCGCCCAATCCACCACGCATCGTGTCGATGCCGGCACCCCCGTCGATCGTGTCATTGCCAGAGCCGCCGCTAATGTCGTTGGCCAGCCCGTTACCTGTCAGGCCTTGTCCTGCATTGCCGGTTCCCACCAGATTTTCGACATTATCCGCGAGCACATAGCTGGCGAGTGCGGTCTGAACCGTATCGATACCTTCGCCGGCCAGTTCCGTCACTGTTTCGCTGACATGATCTACGACGTAGGTATCGTTGCCCTTACCGCCAATCATGACGTCGGCACCGGCCTTGCCGTCCAGCGTGTCATTGCCGTCGCCGCCGGTCATGCGGTTGGCGACGCCGTTGCCGATCAGCACCTGCCCTGCGTTGGTGATCGCGGTCAACTTCTCCAGATTATTGCCCAGTGTATAGGTGCTCAGCGACGTGCGTACCTCGTCCGTGCCCTGGTTGGCGCCTTCGACGACCACGTCATTGATGTTATCGACGATATAGATGTCATGGCCCGCGCCGCCGTTCATGGTGTCGACGCCTGCGCCGCCGTCCAGCGTGTCGTTGCCCAAACCACCGATCAGCGTGTCGTCCCCTGCCCCGCCGGTCAGCACATTGTTGCCGTTGTTACCCTTAACGATGTTGGCCAGGCTGTTGCCGGTTCCGTCGATGTTGGCCGTGCCCGTCAGCGTGAGATTCTCGACATAGGTGCCCAGAATTGCATAGCTGATGGAGGCGTTGACGGTATCGGTGCCGCCGTTTCCAAGCTCGACCACCAGGTCCCCGGCATCATTGACATAGTAGAGATCGTCGCCCCCACCACCTATCATCCTGTCGGCACCGCCGCCGCCGTTGATGACATCATTGCCCGCCTCACCGGTAATGACGTTATCCAGGCCATTTCCGGTCAGCGTCTGCCCTGCAATCCGCATACCGGTCAGCTTTTCGACATATACGCCCAGCGCATAGGTGACCAGGTTGGTGCGCACCTCGTCAGTGCCCTCATCAGCGGCTTCGCTGACGATGTCGTTAACGCTGGTGACAATGTAGACATCGTCGCCCAGGCCGCCGGCCATGTCGTCCGCGCCGATGCCGCCGTCGATATAATCGTTGCCCTCGCCGCCCAGGATGATGTCGTTGCCGTCGCCGCCATCGATAATGTCGTCGCCCGCCTCGCCATAGACGCGATCGTCTTCGGATCCGCCGCTGATGCTGTCCGCGCCGGCGCCGCCATAGAGGATGTCGATGCCCGCTCCGCCGTTCAGCGTGTCATTACCAGCGTCGCCGTACAGCGTGTCGTCGCCGCCATCGCCGTTCAGCGTGTCAGCGCCCTCGCCGCCCCGCAATATATCCTCGCCATTGCCGCCGGACAGGCTGTCATTGCCCAGGCCGCCGACCAGCAGGTTGTTCGCCGACGATCCGGTTATGGCGTCATTATAAGCAGACCCGGTCACATTTTCGAAATTGCTGATCGTATCGACACCCGCTCCGCCGGTATTCTGCGCCGCCGTTACCGCCAGCGACACGGTGATCCCGGCTGTCGCACGCGCATAGCTCAATGTGTCGACGCCGCCGCGACCGTCCATCACGTCGTTGCCGGCACCGCCTTCGAAGATGTTGGTGCCGGATGTGCCCAGCAGCGTGTCATTATAGGCCGTGCCTATAACGCCTTCGATAGTCAACAGCGTATCAGTGCCCATATTGCCGCCCAGCGTGTAGACGTTGGACGCTGCATTCAGATCGATGCTGATCGCAGTGTTGCCGCCGACGTAACTGGCGACGTCATACCCGTCCGAGCCGGTAAGCGTGTCGTTGCCCTCACCACCCTGCAATATGTCATCGCCGGCATCGCCGTTCAGATTATCGTCGCCCGCGCCACCGACGATCTCGTCATCGTCGCCGCCGCCGTAAACGGTGTCGTTGCCGTCGCCGCCGTCGATATAGTCGTTGCCCGCGTCGCCGTTCAGCGTGTCATTGTCTGCGCCGCCATAGATGCGGTCGTCGCCGGCTTCTCCGTTGATCCAGTCCGCGCCGAATTCGCCGCGCAATTCGTCATTGCCCAGGCCGCCGTAGATGGAGTCGGCGTCGTCGCCGCCGCGGATGATGTCATTGCCGCCTTCGCCGTACAGCGTATCGGTTCCCGCGCCGCCCGACAGGTCGTCGTCGCCTTCGCCCCCGTTCAGATAGTCGTTGCCCTGCCCGCCGGTGATCAGGTCGTTTCCTGCGCCGCCGAACAGTTGATCGTTGCCACCGTTGCCGCTGATCGTGTCGTTGCCGTCGACGCCGTAATAAATGTGGCTGTCGTCGGTATCGACGAAGACATTGTCCTGCGGCGTCCCGACAATGCGGCGGAACGGATCGTTCACAAAGTCGGACATCTGGATGTCGGCGACCGTGCCGGGGGCGAATTCCACCACCAGGTCGGCGGAGGTCAGGGTGAGGTCGCGGTCGATGTCGGCGAT